>NZ_CBFHMI010000012.1:0-63151 GCF_965656915.1 Winogradskyella sp.
TAACCGGTAAACGTAAAGAATTTAAAGCCCATTTTACCTTGAAACGATAAAAAACTATGAGATTGAAAAAGTATTGTTTAGTAGTATTTATAGCCTTAATGACAAATTTAAGTTTTGCTCAAGAAGGTATTCCAATATATTCAGATTACTTAACTGATAATTATTACTTAATTCATCCGTCAATGGCAGGTGTTGCTAATTGTGCGAAGGTGAGATTAACAGCCAGACAACAATGGTTTGGTATTGATGATGCACCAAGTTTGCAAACCTTAAGTATGAATGGTAGATTAGGTGATTCACCAGTGGCTCTTGGCGGAGTGTTGTTTAACGATTCTAATGGATATCATTCAACAGTTGGAGGATATGCAACATTTGCATATCATCTTATGTTCTCTAGAAATGAGATTGATTTAAATATGCTGTCATTTGGACTAAGTGCTGGTTTTTTACAATACAAATTAGACGAATCAGATTTCTTAGCACCAGGGGAATTTGATGATTTAATAGCGGGAATAGAACAAAGTGCAACAAATTTTAATATAGATTTTGGATTCTCATATAATTTTATTGATTTCTATGCCCATTTTACGGCTAAGAATATCTTAAAAAATGAAGGAATTAATTTCAACGATCAGGGATTTGAATTTGATAATTTAAGAACTTATTTATTTTCTACTGGATATACCTTTAGTAAATACGGAAGTGATTGGAGCTATGAGCCATCTATAATGTATATGTATAGAGATGCAACCGAAGAATCTTCAATTGATATTAATGCTAAAGTCTATAGAGAAATGGATTTTGGAAAGGTTTGGGGAGGATTGTCATATAGACGAAGCTTAGACGGAGCAGAGTTTGTTGATGGTGGTGGTGTAAGCAGTCAAAAATCACAATATTTCACACCTTTCATTGGTGTAGATTATAACAGTTTTGTGTTTGCATACACATATTCGTATCAAGCCAACACTGTAAACTTTAATACGGGTGGTTTTCATCAGATTACTCTAGGGTATAACTTTAATTGTAGACGAGAGAAATATGAATGTAACTGTCCTGCAGTAAACTAATAAAAAAGGCTCAATGAAAATTGAGCCTTTTTTGATTTAGAATTATTCCCATCTATAATTTTTTTGCTTTGCTTGTTCTTTGATTGCCTTAAGCAAAGCATTTTCTAATCCGTTGTTTGTTTCATTAGATCTATTAGCAACATAACCTCGGCGTTTTATATTTAACTCTGCAATTTCTTTTTGCAGTTGTTCACGCTCTTTTCTTTTTTTATCAATGTATGATTTAATTTCATCTTTTGATTTACCTTTTAATTCTTCAGGTAATTGATTGTCTTTTAAATTGTCGTATGAGAAGCTTTTTTCTTCTTCAGCATCTACTAAATCCCAGGAACTATTTTTATAAAGTCGAGAACTTTTACTAACAGTTCTATTTAATGCATTGGCTTTATTGTACCCTCTTGCATTAGAATCTTGTTCTGCTTGTAATTCTAACTTAGCTCTCCCTTTTTTTCCATAGGCTACATATGTCTTATTTAATTTTTTATTTAGCTCTAAAATTTTGTCATCATATGGTGACGCAATATGAACTGTTGCTTGGTTATGATTAATTGCCATATAATTTCCATGAGTTAAATCTGCACCATCTTTCCAGAAAGTAGAAATACCAGTATTGTAGTCACCACAGAAGATTGTATTTACGGTAACATCATTTTGATGCGCTAACTTTGATGCATCTTTATAACTAACTCTACCTTGTGAATAAGGTTCATTTCCTGCTATAAAAATAAATTTTAAGTCCTCTTTATTTTCTCCCCATTCAAGTTGATTTAAAGCAGTTTTAATCACTTTACCACAATACTCTTCCCCACCGTTAGTTGTTAGAGAGAATAAGGATTTTGATATTTCATCTAAGTCATCACTAAATCCTAAGACCTGTCTTAGATAGCCTTCTTCTGCATTGAGATTATCATTGCCATATTCGTAAAGTGCAATCTTTAAATCTGGATTTTCCCCTTCACATTTAGCATAAGACAATTCGTTTACAATTTGCCATAATTGTGCTTTTGCCTGGTCAATAAGACCATCCATGCTATTAGAGGTGTCTAATAATAGTGCTACTTTAATTTCTGGTTTTTCGTCTTTTAGTTTTGTTTTAATAATGGTTTTTGAAATTGCTAAATCTTTTTGATTTGTTTTCGTGTTTGCATTACATGCCATTAATAGTGTAAGGCAAAATGTAAGGCATGATGTTTTAATTATCTGTTTCATAATTTCTAGTTTTTTGATTAACACTGTAAAGCTCAGTGGAAAAACCTTTAATAAAAAACCATAATGAGTAACGGTTCTTTTTCAATGAGTGAAGACTTATAATAAATGAGTAAAGTTGTAAATTTTGATCATCATTTAACTCAAATTCTGATTAGCCTATTTTTTGAAACCAAATAAAGTATGTATGTTTAGTCCAGGTATTTTTAAACGAAACAATTGAAACTCAACAAATCATATATTTTATCTTTCCTTATAGGTTTTTTTGGACTATTTATGATGGCTCAGAATAATGCCAAAGAAGAGTCTAACGAAGAGGTTGTTTTTACCATAAGAGGTTCTGTGTATATACAAAATACAAGGGTTCCGGTTGAGAAAGTAGAGATTGAAGTCAATAATGGTACCTACACAACTACAAATAAAGATGGAAAGTTTACCATAAGAGCCAAAGTGGGTGATGAGCTAACAGTAAGTCATAGAGATTTTGAGACTGTATTTTATACCATAGAAAGTGGTGAAAGAATCATCATTGAAGTGACTACAGAAAACAAACCTTACTCAAGGAAGACAAGATTAGATGGTGCTATACAACGGTTTAACCAAATGATAGATTCTGCAGATATTTATTTAAAGAAAGATGCTGAAAAGAGTTTAATGTTTGTTGGCGATGCCTTAGATGTTGGTGTTTCGTCAGGTCAAAGTGCTGAAGCACACGAGTTGCTTGGTGATATTTATATGCACTGGAAACAATATGATTTGGCTATTTCTGCTTTTAAAATAAGTATACAGAATGCTGAAACTAATTCAGCAAAGCTAAAATTAGCCGAAGCGTTTAATAAGAATGGAGATTATCAAAAAAGTATTTCAACTTACAAGAGTATAGATGAAAAAACCTTATCAAATTATCAGAAAACAACCTATTATGAAGGTTTTGGAGATGTATATATAAATACGGAAAACTTAACACAAGCAATTGCATCGTACGAAGAAGGCTTAAAGGTTGCGAAAAGACATTTAATTTCACCTAAGGTTACAGATTTGAACTCTAAAATTGCTCAGGCATATAATATTAAAGGTGAAAAGAGCAAGGCGAAAGATTACTTTAGTAATTCATTAAACTTGGCCGAAAAAGAAAATAAAAAGCGCGCTGTAGAAGAGAAGATTAAGGTGGCTGAGTTTAATAGTGAAAATCAGGATTATGAAAGTGAGATAGAATTAAGAAAACAAGCTTTAGAAGATATTGTAGATATTGAAAAGGATTCTATAATTCCTAATGAAAGTCCTATAACATCTCAAAAACAAAATTATAAAATCGGTAATGCTCTTATTCTACAAAATAGGAATGATGATGCCATACCATATCTAGAAGAGAGTAGAAAGGAAGCAGTAGAAAGGGGAGATCTTGTCGTAGGAAAAGATGCAACACGTAAATTATCTGAAGCGCTTTTTAGAACTGGTGATACTAAAGAAGGATTGGCAATGGTAGATAATTACAAGAATATTGTCGACGAATTATATGCTAAAAAAGAACAGGAGTTATCTCAGGTAGCACGCTTTAGTCGCAACTTAGCTGAGCAACAAAATAGAATAACCTCTTTAGAAAGCGATAGAGCACTATCTCAAAGTAAATACGAATTAACACAAGAACGTAATAAAAGACAACAACTCATTATTTACTCTCTCGCAGGTGGTTTAGTGTTATTATTAATCACTGGATATTTAATGTTTAAATACATTAAACAACAGCGTTTGGCTAATAATCTGCTAGCATTAAAATCTTTAAGAAGTCAAATGAATCCTCATTTTATTTTTAATGCTTTAAATTCTGTCAATAGTTTTATTGCAATAAACGATGAGCGTACAGCTAACAAATATCTCTCAGACTTTTCGCATTTAATGCGATCTGTTTTAGAGAATAGCGAAGAAGATTTTATACCACTGAAAAAAGAAATTGAACTTTTAGATCTATATACTAAATTAGAACACTTTAGATTTAAAGATAAGTTTGACTATGCCATTGAGGTAGATAAAGACATTAATGTTGAGGACTATCAGATTCCACCAATGTTACTGCAGCCGTATATAGAAAATGCAGTGTGGCATGGATTACGTTATAAATCGGATAAAGGTCATTTAAAGATTGCTATACAACCAAAATCTAAAAATGAAATAACGATTACTATTACTGATGATGGAATTGGAAGAGAGCGTTCTAAAGCCTTGAAAACAGCCAATCAGAAGAAACAAAACTCTAAAGGCATGAATAATATTAAGAAGCGTGTAGCCATTTTAAATGAAATGTACAAGGACAAGGTAGATGTTACGATTCAAGATTTTCAGGAGTTGCAAGATGCAGGTACCAAAGTCGTTGTAACATTAAAAAAAGATTAAGCATGAAATTAAAAAGCATTATAGTAGAAGACGAAGAAACCAGTAGAGAGATTCTAAGAAACTACCTCACCAAGTATTGTCCAAACATTTCAATTGTAGGCGAAGCTGCAAATGTAGAAGATGCTTTGGTTTTAATAAGGAATAATGACTTAGATGTAGTCTTTTTAGACGTAGAGATGCCGTATGGCAATGCTTTTGATTTATTAGACAAAGTTGGTCATATAGATTTTGAAACCATTTTTGTGACAGCTTATAATCATTATGCCATTGAAGCCTTAAATGCACATGCCTCTTACTATTTAATGAAACCCATTTCAATAGACGAATTGATAAAAGCTGTAGATTACGTTACTGAAATTAAAACTAAAGAAGATGCTTTGCAAGATCAGGTTTTAGTGCCAAAAACAAATTCAGTAAATGGTAAAATTACCATACCTCAGCAAAATGGTTTTGAGATTATAGAAACCAATAATATCATGTACTGCAAAGCAGATGATAACTACACAGAGATTTACCTTAACAATAATAAAAAAAAGCTGGTTAGTAAAACTTTGAAGTATATAGAAGAAAGTCTAAAAGACTCCAATTTTGCCAGAGTACATAAAAGCTACTTGGTCAACGTAAACGAAGTTGTGAAATATGTTAAAGGTAAAGGAGGAAGTGTAATTTTGAGTAACGGTAAAGAGATTATTGTATCTGCCTCTAAAAAGTCTGATTTACTTTCTTATTTTAAATAGATAAATATGCCAGTAATAAAACCAGTTAAAGGAATACATCCCCAAATACCAGAAGATTGTTTTGTTGCAGAGAACGCAACTATAGTAGGAGAAGTGATTATGGGTAGTAATTGCAGTGTTTGGTTTAATGCAGTAATACGAGGAGATGTGCATTTTATAAAAATGGGTAATAAAGTGAATGTACAAGATGGAGCAGTTATCCATGCAACCTATCAAAAATCACCAACTGCAATAGGTAATAATGTGTCAATCGGTCATAATGCCATTGTACATGGTTGTACTATACAAGATAATGTACTTATAGGAATGGGTAGTATCATTATGGACGACTGTGTTATAGAAAGCAATAGTATTATTGCTGCTGGAGCTGTTGTGACTAAAAATACAGTGGTAGCATCTGGAAGTATTTATGCAGGTGTACCGGCCAAAAAAGTAAAAGATATTAGTCAGGAACTGATTTCAGGAGAAATAGATCGAATAGCTAATAACTATGTGAAATATTCTGGTTGGTTTAAAGACTGGTCTTAATAATTTCAATTAACTCATTTACTGTTTTAATAGTATTAAGTTTTTCGTTATTTAAAACTATTGATATAATTTTATCTTTCTGTTTTAAAACTGTTGGGTAATCAACTTTTACATTTGGATTTTTAGCTTCAAATTCATCCTTATGTAAAAACTCCATATCAGTATCTATAGATTTTCTAAAAGCCTTCCACGTAGTATTTTCAGTAAACGTATCGTAGGTTAAAGCACATAAACTGCATGGATAGGTAGACGCATTAAATAATTTGTACCCAGCATCAAATAGTGCATTTATTTTTCCAGAATTAGCATTGTAAACAAATATTAACTTCATGAGGCTTTAGTACTTGTATTTTAGAAAACCTTACTAAAAGTCTAAAAAAGATGTTTCAAATTGATTGTCTAAAACAGCGTTTAATACTTCTATATTGCCGTTGGTAAAGAGTTTGATATTACCTTTTGACGAATTTGTGTTAAACAATTGATGAGTAGATAAGATAGCTTTGGTTTGTTTTGCTACCGCTAAGCCTGAATCAATGATTTTTACATCATTTGGCAATAATCTTGATAGCATTGGTATAAGATAAGGGTAGTGTGTGCAACCTAGTACCAAATAATCAATATTCGCAGTTATCATTGGCTCAAGGTAGATTTTTAGGAGAGCTTCCAGTTCTTTAGAATCTAAATCACCAGATTCAATTAACGGCACAAGGCCTTCACCAACCTGTTCTACAACAAGTATGCCTTTAGTGTACAGATCTGTAGTTTTATGAAATAATTGACTGCTTAGTGTGCCTTTTGTTGCTAAAATACCAACCACCTTGTTTTTTGTATTTAATGCTGCAGGTTTTATAGCAGGTTCAATTCCAATAAACGGAACCTTGTAAGTAGTTCTTAAATATGATATAGCATTAGTGGTTGCTGTATTACAAGCTACCACTATAAGTTTACAGCCTTTACTTAGTAGTAACTCCGTGTTTTTAATGCTAAACTGAATGATGTCTTCTTTAGACTTACTACCATAAGGTGCATTCTTACTATCTGCTAAATAGATAATGTTTTCATTAGGCATAAGTGAATTAATCTCTTTAAAGATTGATGTGCCTCCAATACCAGAATCAAAAATACCAATTGGTTTATTACTCATTATTACAAAAGTAAAAAGTCGCTTATAACTAAGCGACTTTCTAATTATTATTTTTCTAGAATTATTATATGCCTAATTCGGCTTTTACATCTGCTAAGAGATCTTTCCCTAATGCTACAACTAGTGTTGACTCTTCCAGAACATATTCAAATCCTTGAGCTTTAGCTACCTTGTCTATAGCGGCCTTTGCTTTTTCTGTTATTGGTTTTAAAAACTCAAATTCCTTTTGTTGAATATCTTTTTGAGCTTCTTCTTGATATTGACCAAGGCTTTGCTTTATACCTTCAACCTCTTCCATACGTCTTTGGTTTTCTTCTTGAGTCTGTCCTTTTGCTTCAGCATTATATTGCTTTAGTTTTGCATCTAGCTCCTTAAGAGATTCCTGTATAGTTGCTTGATAAGTCTGTCCAAGTTTTTCAATCTCAGCTTGTGCCGCTTTATACTCTGGCATAGCTTTGATTAACTCCTGAGTATTAATATGTGCAACTTTGCTTTGGGCAGCCGTAAAACTTGTAGCTCCAATAAATAATGCTGCTGCAAATAATAAAGTTTTTAAATGTTTCATTTGTTTTTAATTGTATTACGTGTTATTAATTATCTTCTCCTTCTTCTGATTCGTTAGATTTTGCTTTTGCTATTGAATCGTTTTTCTTTACGTTTTTTTCACGTTCTTCACGTGCCTTTTTTCTCTCTTCTAATATTTTCTTTTTTCTGGCTTCTAAAGCTTTTCTTCTGGCTTCTCTATCTTTTAATTTTTGTTGACGTCTCTCTTCTAAAATCTCTGCGGCAGTCTTCGGTTTTTTCGACGCAGTTGAATCTTTTTTCACTGTTTTTTTAACCTTTGTACTGTCTGTTTTTATTGTCTTTTTTTCTTTAGCTGTACTATCCTTAGCTGTTGTTTTCTTTTCTTCAGTTTCTTTTGCAGCATCTTCAGTGGTTTCAGATCTTTTATTACGTGCATCAATTACTCTTTGACGACGTTCTTCAGCTTCGCGTCTCTTGGCATCTCTCAATTCTTGCTGTTTCTTCCTGCGTTCTTCTAAAGCTTTTTCGCGTTCTGCGCGTTTTGCTGTTAATTCTGCTTCTCGTTTTGCCTTTCTTTCTTCTAACGCTCTCTTACGCTCATCTAACTCATTACTCACCTCAGGTACAACATCTTCCTCTTCTAATTCTTTTCGCTCTTTTTTGCTTTTAGCTTGATTACGTCTGGACGTTCTTGTGATAGTTCTAAGTACTTGCTCACTAATGTCATAGCGTTCTGCTGAGTATAACATCACAACATCTGCGGATTTATCAAATACAAAATCAAATTTTTTGGTTTCTGCGATTTGCTGTACTGCAGCAAATATTTGATCTTGAATTGGTTCAATCAGTTGACGCTTTTGAATCATTAAATCACCATTTGGACCAAATCGTTTTTGTTGATAGTCTAAAACTTCTGCTTCTTCAAAAGAAATATCTTCCATACGCTCTTCGTATAATTCTTTAGTTAAAAGCACACTTTCATTTTCTAACTCCTTTTTCTTTTGCTCAATTTCATTTAATCGTTTTTCAATTTCAGACTTCCATTGCAGCACTTTTTTATCTAACTGTGTAGAAGCTTCTTGATACTCTGGTACATTTTGTAAAATGTATTCTGTATCAATATAGCCTATCCTAACACCACGTTGTGCATTCACGCTAAAGCTCATCAGACTTATAATTGCCAGTAAAAAAAGAACTTTAAATTTCATCGTTTTATGTTTTTATTTTTTTAGACATTTTAATGGTAAAACCAAATGTTACTTTGTTTTGACCTTACATTACTTCAAATTAACGAAATATATTCTTAAAAATTTTAACACCATGATGAAATCCTTACTTAGCTATTAGAAAATATCGTGCCAAACTTAAAATTGCTGACCTATTATGAAGTGAGTTTCCCATCCATTTGCACCAGTTGTTCCAGGTACAGGATCAAATCCGTGACCGAAGTCAATACCCAATAATCCAAAAGCTGGCATAAATATTCTAAGTCCTAAACCTGCAGATCTGTTTAAGTTAAAAGGATTGAAATCTTTAAAACTATTTACAGATGCACCTGCCTCTAAAAAGGACAAAGCATATATTTTTGCTTGAGCTCCTAATGTAATTGGATAACGTAATTCTAATGAGAATTTATTATATATAGAACCACCATCTACTTGTGATAATGATTGATTTGGATATCCACGTAACTGAATAATCTCTCTACCATCTAAGGCAAAGTTACCTAGACCGTCTCCTCCAAGGAAGAAACGTTCAAAAGGAATGACTCCTCTATTATTATTATAAGCACCAAGAAAACCAAATTCCATACTAGGACGTAAAACTAATTTTTTAGCTAGCTCAGTATACCAATCTACTTTAAATTTAATTTTATAGAATTCTAACCATCTAAAACGTTCCTGATCAATTTCTCCAATTCGTGCAAAATCATCTGGATCTGTCGGGTCTAAACCATCTCTTTCGTCCTTAAGACCTTCATAGTCTACACCATTTACTAATGAATATGGGAAAGAAAACTTAGCAGTTGCTGTAAAACTTGACCCACCTGTTGGGAAAATTGGATCTGTATACAAGTTATTTCTGCTTAGTCCTATGGTATAAGATAAGTTGTTAGACGTACCATTACCGAATGTGAATAATCCGGTATTATAATTGTTCAGACTATAATTTTGGTAACTAATGGCCTGAGATAGTACAAAGAAATCATCAGGTTCTGTTAATCTGGTTGAAGCACCAAACGTTAATCCAATAATATTAAAACTTCTACTTTTATCTGCTCTTCTAGTTCTTTGGTCAAATAAGAATTGTCTTGAGTAAGATAATGATGTTGATACCTGGAAAGGTTTTTTACCACCAAACCAAGGTTCACTAAACGAGAAGCTATAGGTTTGAAAAAACTGACTGGCTTGTAATCTCAATGCCAAACTTTGTCCATCTCCTCTAGGTACTGGTTTGTAAGCCTCTTTGTTAAAAATATCCTTAATAGCAAAGTTATTAAACGATAATCCTAGAGTACCAATGAATCCACCACCACCATAACCACCTTGTAGCTGTATCTGGCTAGATCCTTGTTCTACTACAGAGTACTCAACGTCTAATGTGCCGTCTACTGGATTGGGATTCTTAATATTTGGTGCAATTTGCTGTGCATCAAAAAAGCCTAATTGTCCAAGTTCTCTAATGGTTCTAATAATTTTAGCTTTGCTGTATAATTCTCCTGGACGTGTTCTTATTTCTCTGTAAATAACGTGGTCATTCGTAACATCATTACCAACAACAGTTACATTGTTAAAGTATGCAGGCTTACCTTCAGAGATACGGATTTCCATATCTATGACGTTACCGTCTGCACTAACTTCTACAGGGTTTATAGTTGAGAACATATAACCAAAGTTCTGATAAGCATTAGTTAAGTCGTTTGCATCAGGATTTTGTTGGTTGGCAATTCGTTCTCTCAATTCTACACCGTTATAGGTATCTCCTTCTTTAATTTTAAGTATGCTCGACAATTGCTTATCTGTATAGATCGTATTACCAACAAATGAAATTTTACCAAATGTATATTTCTCACCTTCTTCTACTTCTATATTAAGGCTAATGGTTTTATCGTTATTATAAATAATAGAATCAGAAATAATCCTAGCGTCTCTATAACCATTTTCTTTGTATTTGTCTACAACGCTGACTAAATCTGCTTTATAATCTTCTTCAATAAATTTAGAACGTTTAAGAAGTCTAAGAATATTTATTTGCTTGGTGTTCTTCATCGCTTTACGAAGCTTTTTGTCCTTTAGTTTTTCGTTACCTACAAAATTTATTTTCTTAATTTTTACTTTTTCGCCCTTATCGATCTTAATGAGCATATTTACACGCTCCTTTTCAACTGAGTCAATTACTTGAGAGGTTACAATATTAACTTTAGTATTTATAAAACCTTTCTTTTTGTACTTATTAGTTAGAAAATTTCTAGTGGTTGCTAAAAGGTTTTCAGTTACTTTTTGACCGGTTTGAAGATTGTTTTCATTTATAATCTCTTCTTTTTTACCTTTTCTAACCCCTTCTATGGTTAGATCTTTAAGCTCGGGTAGGTCAATAAGATTGATTTCTAAGTCTGCAGTGTCGCTATTAATATTAATAACATATATGTCAATACTACTAAATAAATTGGATTTCCATAAGGTCTTAACAGCGTTTGCTATTTTTTCTCCACCTATTTCGATTTCATCACCTTTTCTTAGTTTAGAATATGCAATAATAGTCTGAGGGCTAAAATTAGTATTGCCTGTAACGGTAATTTCATTTATTAGATACGTTTCACCACCATCTACTTGAGCATTAGCACTAAATGAAAATATAAATAGTAATGCTGTAAAAATAACCTTGATAAAAGTTTTATGTGCTGCCCTAGGAGGTAAGTTGTTCGCTTGTTTTTCCAAATCTTCGTTCTCTGTTTTGATAGTTTATGATTGCTTCGTACAGATTTTCTTTTTTAAAATCTGGCCATAAAATATCTGTAAAATATAATTCTGCGTAGGCAATTTGCCAAAGCAAAAAATTACTAATTCGTTGTTCACCGCTTGTGCGAATAAGCAAGTCAACATCTGGTAAATTTTGCGTGTAAAGATGCTTATTTATAATTGATTCATCAATACTTTCGGGAGAAATTATATTATTTTTAACTTTAACTGATAATTCTTTAATAACATTAACAATTTCTTCACGAGAGCCATAGCTTAGAGCTAAAGTTAATGTCATATTCGTATTATTTTTTGTTTTTTCTATCACATCTAATAGTTCTTGATGAGCCTTCTTAGGTAGATCTCTTAAACAACCAATAGCTGCAAGTTTAATATTGTTGTCATGAAGCGTTTTTATTTCTTTTTTTAAAGACTTTACTAATAGCTTCATTAAGGTTTGAACTTCAAGTTTAGGTCTATTCCAGTTTTCGGTAGAGAAGGCGTAAAGCGTGAGGTTTTTAACACCTAATTCTGCACTTGCTTCTACAGTTTCTCTAACAGATTTAGTCCCATTTTCGTGACCAATAACACGCATCAAACCTTTTTGCTTAGCCCAACGACCGTTACCATCCATAATTATAGCAATATGGTTAGGTAATTTGTCTTTATTTATTTGTTCTGTTAGACTCATTTAAAAATTGCAATAGCAAGGTCTTCTGCCAAAGGTGTAAGTTAATGTAAATCCTGAGAATACATACCAATCATTACTGTTTGTGTTTCCAAAACTCAGAGGTTCTAGGCTCTTAGCTTCAGGAACACTACCATCTAATTCATCAGAAAATGTATATCTGGCACCTATTTCTGCAGCTAGAACCAAATGATTTGTAATATTTGTTTTGTAACCTAGGACCATAGGAATACCATAGGCCCAACTGCTGGTATCCTCTGAAGTTAAGACTCCAGTATTAGAAAAATAGTAATTATCGTGTTTTGTAAATGTAATACCTGAGTATAAATAAGGTGTTCCCTTTATTCCAACGGTATGAAGATCAAATTCCATAAAAGTAAATTCCATACCCGCGGAGATTTCTAATAAACTATTAGAAAAACTGTAATCTCTTTGTTGACGTCTTGGGTCGTCTGACTTGCTATCTAGTCCTTCAATTTCTGAAAAAATCACTGAAGCCCTAAAGGAGTGTCTAGCACTTCTATTCCATTTAAAAATACCACCTATTGCAGGCTGATTTGGCGAGATATAATTTGTAGCTCCCACATCTCCAATAAAATTACTACCACCAGCAAAGATGCCAACTTCATAGATTTGAGCATCAATCATTTGAATGGTGAAAATGTTAATTAAAATTAGAAATAAATATCTCATAAATTTTACAAAGTTTGCAAATATAACAATTATGATTAGCCTATGACAATTTGAAATAAATAGTCTTACAGATAAACAGATTTTACAAGCATTTATTGTCTAATTACGTCGATCTTCTCCCCAAAGTAATTTTTTTCGGAGTGTATTTAAAAAAGTTTCGTCGAGTAATTCTACCATTTTAATTACAAAGTCGGCTTTTTTAATAATCACTCTAGTGGTATTTGCTAAAGTAACTATTCTTGAATCTAGAGACATTAAAAACCGATCTTCTCTTCCGTCAATCTTTAGCGTAACTTTAGTATTATCTGGGATAACTAATGGTCGAGCACTAAGATTATGAGGTGCTATTGGTGTTAAAACAAAATTCTTAGCTTCTGGAGTTATCACTGGTCCGCCACAACTTAACGAATACCCTGTAGATCCTGTTGGTGTCGAAAGTATTAATCCATCTGCCCAATAAGATGTTAAATACTCATCATTTAAGTGAGTTTCTACAGTGATCATAGACGTCGTATTTTTTCTACTTACTGCAATTTCATTTAGAGCGAAGTTGGTTTCAGTAACGTCTTCGTTTATCGGATGAGTTTCTACACTGAGTAATGAGCGTTCTGAAACCTTATAATTGCCATTAAAAAGTTGTGATAGAGCAGCCTCTATTTCTTCTGTCTGAATAGTTGCCAAGAAACCTAATCGACCGGTATTTATACCTACGATAGGAATACCTAAATCTCTAACATAAGTTATTGCCCTTAATATAGTACCATCGCCACCAATACTTACAAGAAGATCAAAACTTTTATCTAGTATATTGAATTTTTTTAATACGACACCATTCTGAGTTTCAACATTTAGATGTTTTAGAAATTTAGATTCTACATAGACGTCAAGCTTAGCTCGATTAAGCCCGTTAAGAATAATATCAAATGCCTTTTGAGTAGTTTCCTTTGTGAAGCTTTGTCCGTATACAGCTATCTTCATCCGTTACATTTTTAGGTATTTGTCTAAATATTTTGAACGCTCTTTTAAGCTTTCAATGTAGGAGTCTTCCTCATGACCTGAGACAATATTATAACTGTATCTTCTAAAGGTTTGAATAATTTCATTGAGACTGGCATTGCCTACTTTAATCGTAATCCGTACTAAATTACCATCCATTTTAGAAATAAATGCACCAAATAACTTAGCATCATTAGATTCTACAATCTGGCTGATTTCACTAAAGGAATAGTCATTAATACCTTTCTCAACTACTAAGATACCACCTGGTTCTGCAAAAAATGGTGTTTCATTAAATAAATGAATAACATCATTAAGCTCATAATATCCAATATATCTATTGTTCTTATCTAGTATAGGCATAATATTAGAGTCATTCTGTGCAAATGCTTCTAATACATCTAACCAATTTGTTGTTGGTCTTACATAGAAGCCTTCAATGGCATAGTTACAGTCACTAATAGAAATTGCACCATCAAAACAATGGGCATCAGTTTCAGAAATGCAACCTAAATACACTCCATTGTTTTGTATAGGAATATGAGAGTATGTGAGTTGATTAAAAAGCAATTGTAAATCGCTAATTTTATCATTATTATTTAGAGGTTTTATGTCATTTATTACAAAATCCTGTAGTTGCATAATGGTACTTTAATTATGCTGCAAATTAATCAAAAATAACCACAATTTGCGTGTTCTACTTTGTATTTTTGTGATTCAAAAATTAACAAAATGACCAAATTAAGTGTTAATATTAATAAGATTGCAACACTACGAAATAGTAGAGGTGGCGATGTGCCAAATGTTGTGAAATTTGCACAAGATGTGCAGCAATTCGGTGCCCAGGGTGTTACAATTCATCCCAGACCAGATGAGCGTCACATTCGTTATCAAGATGCCTATGATTTAAAATCAGAAGTCTACACAGAATATAATATTGAAGGTAATCCAATACCCAAATTTGTGGACATGGTCTTAGATATAAAACCTACTCAGGTGACTTTAGTACCAGATTCTATTGATGCAATTACATCTAATGCTGGTTGGGATACAATAAAACATAAAGACTTTTTGGTTGAGGTTATTAAAGAATTTAAAAACAATGGTATACGAACATCAATTTTTGTAGATCCTGACCTGCATCAGATCGAAGGCGCAAAAGAAACAGGTACAGACAGAATAGAGTTATACACAGAAGCTTACGCTCATCAATATGGTTTAGGCAATAAAGATGCTATTAAACCATATATGGAATGTGCTGGTTTGGCAACTACTTTACAGCTTGGTATTAATGCAGGACATGATTTATCATTGGACAATATCAAATTCTTTAAACAAAATATCACAGGTTTATTAGAGGTTTCAATTGGCCATGCTTTAATAGCTGAGAGTCTATATCTAGGAGTAGAGAACGTTATACAAATGTACCTAAGTCGTTTAAAATGATTTTACACGCTAATATTTTTGGTGAAGGTGAACCATTTGTAATTCTTCACGGATTTTTAGGCATGGGAGATAATTGGAAAACCCTCGCCAGAAAATTTTCTAAGTCTAATTTTGAAATGCACTTGGTAGATCAGCGGAATCATGGAAGAAGCTTTCATTCCGATGATTTTGATTATGATCTTATGGCAGAAGATTTAAAAGCGTATTGCGATTATCATAATTTATCTCAAATTACACTTCTTGGCCATTCTATGGGTGGAAAAACAGCGATGTTATTTGCTTCAAAATATCCTGAGTACCTTTCAAAACTTATTGTTGCCGATATTTCCCCGCGTTACTACCCTGTGCATCATGATGCTATTTTAGAAGGGTTAAGTCAATTAGACTTCACCTATGTTAAAACCAGATTAGAAGCTGATCAGGTCTTAGAATCTTATGTGCCAGATAATGGCACAAGACAATTTTTATTAAAAAATCTATACTGGATACATAAAGGTGAATTGGGTCTGAGAATTAATTTAGAAACCTTAAAAGAAAATGTTTCTGAAGTTGGTGAAGCTTTGCCGATACATTCAATTTTTAAAAAAGACACCTTATTTTTACGAGGCGATAAGTCAGAATACATAGGTAATTCTGATGAAGCCATTATAAAACGCCATTTCCCAAACTCTAAGATAATTACCATTTCTAAAGCAGGGCATTGGTTGCACGCCGAAAATCCTAAAGAATTTTATGATGCTGTAATAAAATTCGTTTAATTTACATTCCTAAAAAAATCAATCTTGTTTAAAATGAAATATGCCATAAGACTTTTTGTGTTAATTATAAGTGTTCAATTATCACATGCTCAATTCAAGCCAAATGATGGTCCATATAAGGACTATCACGATTCAGGTGAATTAATGGTGGAAGGCCAAAATAAAGATGGCAAAGCTGTTGGTGAATGGATTCGTTACCATAAAAATGGGCAGATTGCAAATATTTCAACATTTACAGAAGGCAAAAAAGACATACCTGAAATATCATATTATGAAGACGGTACATTAAAAAGTAAAATTGAGAAAGAGGCAGACATTCATATTCAAAGAAATTATTTTAAATGTGGTAAACTTTTCTTTGAGCGCGCTTATAAAAGCGGCTATTATAAAGAGTTTACAGAAGATAGTGTATTAAAAGTCGAAGCAAACTATAAAGATTTTAATCTTTACGGAAAATGGAAACAATATTATGATAATGGTAATGTAAAATGGAGTGTCAGTTATGAAAATGGCTACAGGAATGGCGTGTACGAAGAGTTTTATAAAAATGCGCAGCTAAAAGTAAAAGGAATAATTCTTAATGAAAAAAAGAAGGGTGAAGAAAAACGTTATGATGAGAATGGTAATTTAGTCTGGAAAGGACACTACGATGATGACGAATTTGTAAAAACCTGGATAAAGTATAACTAATAAAGGAAAAAAGATAAAGAAGATAAAAACTAAAAAAGAAGATATAGATTTAACACCTACGAAAGTCACTGATGGTGTCCTAGAAAAAATACCTGTTTTTCCTGGTTGTAGCGAAGTTTTTGGAAATATAGCCAGAAAGAAATGTATGAACCAGAATATTGCCCAATTCATTGTTAATAATTTTGATACAGATATAGCTGCAGATACTGGTTTAACTGGACGTCAAAGAATATACGTGTCTTTTAAAGTTGATAAAGATGGTTATGTTGGTTTAGTTCAAATAAGAGCGCCACATCCTAGGTTAAGAATTGAAACCAAACGTATTATGGAGATGATGCCTAGACTGGAAGCGCCAGGATATTTCAGAGGAAATCCAGTGGTTTTTCCATTCTCTATACCTATTGTTTTTCAGGTTCAGTAAAGTTTTTTGTTATTAGCACTATACAGAACTTTATTTTCTATAATTTTAAAGAAGTTAATTATTAAAAATTCATTCAAATGAATACGCTCATTAAACTTCTTTTAAATGCTATTGCAGTAGTGTTTTTAGCCAAAGTGCTAAATGGTGTTTTTGTCGACACTTATTTAACGGCTATTATTGTAGCTGTTGTTATATCTATTTTGAATGTTTTGGTTAAGCCAATTTTGGTCATCTTAACACTACCTGTAACCATAATTACCTTAGGCTTGTTTTTATTCATCATTAATGCTATAATAATACTTTTGGCAGATAAACTCGTAGATGGTTTTAGAGTAGATGGTCTATGGACAGCGGTACTATTTAGCATCTTACTTAGTATCTTACAATCATTGCTACATTCTTTTGTTAAAACAGATAAAAAGTAACTCTAAATCAAACGCTTAAAACTATTGTTGGGTTGTAAAAAATATTGTATTTTTGCAGCCCAATTTTAGTTTCAATAATAATGAACATTACAAGAGAAGACATCGACGCATTAAATGCAGTTGTAAAAGTGGATATCGCAAAAGAAGACTACAGCGATAAAGTTGAAAAAATCTTAACAGATTACCGAAAATCTGCAAACATTCCTGGTTTTAGAAAAGGACATGTACCAATGGGAATGGTAAAAAAGCAATACGGAAAAGCAGTGTTGGTAGATGAAGTAAATAAATTACTTCAAGATGCATTAGGAAAGTACTTAGTTGAAGAACAACTAGATGTTTTAGGAAATCCTCTGCCAAAACCTCAAGATGATTTAGATTGGGATTCAGATGCATTCACATTTGAGTTTGAGTTAGGTTTATCACCAGAATTCGATGTGAAACTAAAAAGTAAAAAAGCAATAACGCATTATAACATCGTTGCAGATGATAAAATGATTAATAATCAGATAGAGCATATCCAAAAGCAATATGGAAAATTAGTTTCTCAAACTGAAGTTACAAAAGATTCTGAGATTACAGGAAAGTTCACCAATGAAGAAAAAGGTATTGAGAATGTTGCTACAATTACTTTGGACAAATTAAAAGGAAAAACAAATTCTAAGAAATTTATCGGAGCTAAAGTAGGTGATGTAATTACTTTAAAAACAAAAAGTCTTTTTAATGACGATCATGATTTGATGAGCTTTTTAAAAGTACCTCATGATGATGCTCACGGATTAGATATTAATGTTGATTTTGAGGTATCAGAAATAAATGAGAGAGAGTTGGCTGACTTAGACCAAGATTTATTCGATAAGTTATTTGGACCTAAACAAGTGACTTCTGTAACTGAATTAAAAGAGAAAATTAAGGAAGATTCTGAAAAACAATTCACACAGCAAAGTGATCAGAAATTGTTGAATGATGTAACAGAATATTTAGTAGAAAGCACCAAGTTCGATTTGCCAGCAGAGTTTCTTCAGAAATGGATGCAAACGGCAGGTGAGGAACCAATGACAGAAGATCAGGCAAAAGAAGAATACGAAAAGTCTGAAAATAGTATGCGTTACCAACTTATAGAGGGTAAATTAATTCAAGAAAATAACTTACAAGTTCAGTTTGAGGATTTAAAAGCATATGCTATGGAAATGATAAAAGGACAAATGGCACAATTTGGTCAGATGAATCCTTCAGAAAAAGAAATGGAAGATATAGCTGCTCGTATTTTATCAAATCAAGATGAAGTTAAGCGCTTATCAGAACAATTAATGAGTCAAAAATTATTGAACTTGTATAAAACTGAAGCAAATCTTAAGACAAAAGAAATCACATATGATGATTTTGTTAAAGAATTCTACAGTTAACGGGTATTGAATAAATTAGTATCTTTAAGGCGTAGAACTGATAGGTTTTACGCTTTTTTTTTAATCAAAAAACAAATAAGAAATATATGAACTACGGAAAAGAATTTGAAAAGTTCGCAACTAAAGATCAAGGTGTTAGTAGCATGCATTACGATAAGATTATTACAAGTATGTATCCTACAAATCTTACACCAAATATTATTGAGGAACGCCAAATGAATGCGGTAGCAATGGATGTGTTTTCGCGTTTAATGATGGATCGCATCATTTTTTTAGGAACTGGTGTTAACGATCAGGTAGCGAATATTATACAAGCACAATTATTATTCTTACAAAGCGTTGATGCTTCAAAAGATGTACAGATTTATATCAATTCACCAGGTGGTAGTGTATATGCTGGTTTAGGTATCTATGATACCATGCAATTCATAAAACCAGATGTAGCTACCATTTGTACGGGTATAGCAGCATCCATGGCAGCTGTATTATTATGTGCGGGTGAAAAAGGAAAACGATCTGCGTTAAAACATTCACGTGTAATGATTCACCAACCAATGAGTGGTACACAAGGGCAAGTGTCTGATATGGAAATTGCAGTACGTGAAACGATTAAGGTTAAAGAAGAACTTTACAATATAATATCTAGTCATTCAGGTAAGTCTTATGAGCAAGTTGAAAAAGATTCAGATAGAGATTACTGGATGAGATCCAGTGAAGCATTAGATTACGGAATGATTGATGAGGTTTTAGAACGCAAGTAATTAAAAAAACGTTCGACTAACCATTACTAACTAGAATTAAAATTATGGCAAAAGAAGAATTAGAATGTTCCTTTTGTGGAAGGAAAAAGCCAGAAACTAATTTGCTTATTGCAGGATTAGATGCGCATATTTGTGATCGTTGTATTGAGCAAGCACATGGTATTGTAATAGAAGAATCTAAGCAAAGTGGTAATACAGAGCTTAGTGCCGAATTAATGCTGAGAATGCCTAAGGAGATTAAAGCCTTCTTAGACGAATATATAATAGGACAAGAGTACACAAAGCGTGTGATGTCTGTAGCGGTTTACAATCACTATAAGCGTTTACTACAGCCACCATCTGATGATGATATTGAGATACAAAAAAGTAATATCATTATGGTTGGGCAAACTGGTACTGGTAAAACTTTAATGGCTAAGACTATAGCAAGAATGCTAAATGTGCCCTTGGCTATTGTTGATGCAACAGTGCTTACAGAAGCAGGATATGTAGGTGAAGATGTAGAAAGTATACTAACTCGACTATTGCAGGCTGCAGATTATAATTTAGAAAAAGCGCAACGTGGTATTGTATTTATTGATGAGATAGATAAAATAGCGCGTAAAAGTGATAACCCATCAATTACCAGAGATGTTTCGGGTGAAGGTGTGCAACAAGCATTGTTAAAGCTTTTGGAAGGCACTGTTGTTAATGTACCACCTAAGGGAGGTAGAAAGCATCCAGATCAAAAATTTATAGAAGTTAATACAGAGCATATTTTGTTTATTGCTGGTGGAGCTTTTGATGGTATAGAGCGCGTTATTACTAAGCGATTAAATATGCAAGCTATTGGATATAGTTCTGTAAAAGATGATAATGTAGATGATGATAACATTTTACAATACATTATCCCAAAGGATTTAAAAGACTTTGGACTTATCCCAGAAATTATTGGTCGTTTGCCTGTGCTAACCCATATGGATCCGTTAGATGCAAATACGTTACGAGCTATCTTAACTGAGCCGAAAAATGCTATTATAAAACAGTACAAGAAACTGTTTGCTATGGATGAAGTAAATTTCAGTATCACCGATGGTGCGCTAAATTATATTGTAGAAAAAGCTATTGAATATAAACTTGGTGCGCGTGGTTTACGCTCGCTTTGTGAAGAGATCTTAACAGAAGCGATGTTTGATATGCCTGGCTCTGGTGAAACAAAACTTAATGTTACTAAAGCTTACGCTGAGAATAGGTTAAGTAAATCTACTTTGAAAAAACTCAAAGCAGTGTCTTAAATATAAAATAAGATTATAAAACAAAACCACAATTTCAATATTTGAGATTGTGGTTTTTTATTAGTTAGGGATTGATTAATATAATATTGCTTGCAATATTTTTATATATAATAAGGGATATTTTGTTTTGTTTAGCATATTTATTTACTACTAATTTATAAGCTTATTTTAAAGTAAATCTAATTCTATCTGTTTTTTGGTTAAAGCCGCTTTTATTCTCGTTAAACAAATAAGGTATGTCATTTTTTTCGTTAAAAGGTTTTTTATCGTCTCTTACTATAGCTGATTTTAGAAGATAATTTTAAAATGGCTTTAAATGCCATATCAGTATTTGCTTCTTCAGATTTAAATTGCAAAACATAATCATTAAATCCATCTTTTAATACTTTTAATTGATAGTTTTTAAATGCCTTTATTCTAAAACTATATGAAGCATCATCACCTATAGTTTGGCGCTCAATTTCATTGCCTAAATTGTCTAACAATAATACCGTTGAATTTGGTAAAATTTTGCCATCTTCATCTGTAACAACACCTTCTAAATCCTGATAGATAATTTCAGATTTAAAATGAAATAAATTGTAGCTATTAGTTTCACTACTCTTATTTGAAGAAAATACTCCAGTTTTATCGTCAATTAATAAAAACGCAATTTCATCATGTTTAGAATTTATAGATAAGCCTAAGTTTCTTGGCTTAGAGTACTCATCATTATAAGTATTTGATATAAAAATATCGTAGCCACCTATACTATTGTGACCAGTAGAAGAGAAATAAAATTCTTTCTTATCTTTCGATATGTGCGGATATTTTTCGTTTTTTGGAGTATTGATTGATGCTCCAAGGTTAATAGGTTGTCCAAGACTGCCATCTGTATATATTTTAGCCTTGTAAATATCAAAACCACCAAAACCGTCTTTCATGTCAGATGAAAAGTATAAATATTGACCATCAGCAGAAACGTGAGGATTTTCAACAGAATAATCATCATTGCTAATCGCTAATTCAATTTTATTTATCCATTTACCATAGGAGTCTTTTTCTAAATGTGCCATATACAATTTATAGTTGGCTTGGTCTCTTTGGCGACGAGTATAATAAATGGTATGCTCATCTGGTGAAAATGCCACTTTACCTTCATTGGCTTTAGTATTTAGTATTCTACTAAATAAAATGGGTTGAGAAAGTTTTCCATAAGCTTTGAAGCCTGCTCAGAATAAATCTGTATAAGGCTCATTGGTATGTTTGTCTATGCCGTTGCCTAGGCCACCGATTTTTTTAGAAGAGACAATGACAAGCCTATTTCTAAAGACAGCACTTGCGATTTCAGAATACTTCGAGTTAATTTTTGCGACATTAACAGTAAAAGCATATCCACTTTTATTTAAGTCATCGATTTTTGGATTGTTTTTGTGTTTTGTTGAGCCAGTAAAAAGTAGGGAGCAAAACATTAGTGCCGAGAATAGCACATGCGTAGTAGATTTCATAACGTAGGGATAATGGATTAATAGCAATAGCAATAGCAATAGCAATAGCAATAGCAAATTGCTACCTAAAGATATCTATGCTCAGAATTGGATATTTTTTTAGATATGAACGGGTATTTCTCCGTTTAGTAAGAAGAAATTGTTGATTTATTCGATGAAATTATACCTTATTTAAGCGAAGTAATTCATCTATGTATTCTCTGGAATTGGATAAACGAGGCACTTTGTGTTGACCTCCAAGCTTATCATTTTCTTTGAACCAATCATAAAATAAATGAGGTCTTGCACTATGAATTTTAGGTTTATTCAATGTCATATTATTATAACGTTTAGCTTCATAATCTGAGTTCAAAGCTTTTAAGGCATTGTCAAATAATTCTTCAAAATAAGACATATTTTCTGGTGGAGTTTTAAACTCTATGATCCATTCATGAGCACCTTTTCCCTTGCCTTGCATAAAAATAGGCGCAGCTGTGTAATCTACGATTTCAGATGCGGTACGTTTACAAACTTTCTTTAACGCATCTTCAGCATTTTCAATGATTAATTCTTCACCAAAGGCATTTATGTGGTGTTTGGTTCTTCCTGTTACTTTGATACGGTGAGGACTTAAACTAACAAATCGTATTGTGTCTCCTATTTTATATCTCCAAAGTCCGGCATTTGTTGTAATTATAAGGGCATAATTTTTGTTTAGTTCTACATCGCTTAATGGTATTACTTTCTGCTCACTCGTTCCGTAAGTATCCATAGGGATAAATTCGTAGAAAATACCATAGTCTAACATTAGTAATAAATCTCCAGAGTAATTTTGATCTTGTATAGCAAAGAAACCTTCTGACGCATTATATATCTCGTAATACTTAAATTGTTTTTTTGATAGAATTGCTCGATACTGATCTATATAAGGGTTAAAACTAACACCACCATGAAAGTAAACTTCGAGATTCGGCCATATTTCAAAAATATTATCCTTACCGGTTTTTTCTAGGATATTATTTAACAGCACTAACATCCAAGAAGGTACTCCAGCCAGACTAGTGACATTTTCTTTTGTTGTCTCATCTACAATAGCAGCCATTTTAGTCTCCCACTCACTCATTAAAGACACTCTGCTACTTGGTGTACTACTAAATTCTGCCCAAAAAGGCATGTTGTCAATAAGTATGGCACTTAGATCACCAAAAACAGTTCCGTTTTCTTTATAAAGTTCTTTACTACCACCTAACCGTAAGCTTTTACCTGTAAATAACTGTGCGTTTTCATTATTGTTAAGGTACATACACAACAAATCCTTGCTAGCGGCATAGTGACAATCTTCTAGAGAGTCGGTACTCACAGGAATGAATTTGCTTTTTGCATTGGTTGTTCCGCTAGATTTAGCGAACCATTTAATGGGTCTTGGCCAAAATATATTCTGTTCTCCACTGCGCGAACGCTCTATTTGAGATTGGATATCTTCATAAGTAACAATAGGAATTCTTTGGCTAAAATCTTTATATGTTCTAATTGATGCAAAATCATATTTTTTACCAACCTCAGTATCCCTGGCTAATTTTAATATACTAAAAAGCAATTCGTTTTGTACTTCATTTGGGTATTTTAAAAATAATTCGATTTGATGGAATCGTTTTTTTAAAAACCAAGAAGCAATAGAATTTACAATACGAATTGGCATGGATTGGCTATCTTTACGCTACTAATTAATGCTAAAAATACTAAAATTCTTTTATGGTTTACACAGGTGTCCTAACTAAAATGCAAACTGAATTTTTAGAACCAATTCAGTACTATTTGGTATTTAATAATGACTTCATTAATGTAAATCAGTTAATTAATAAAACTGTAAGTATCAAACTTATTGAGCATCAATGTTTAGGCTGTGGTCTAGATAGACCAATTTACAGACAAGGCTTTTGCAGAACGTGCTTTTTTGACAAGCCCATGGCCGGTGATTGGATAATGCGCCCAGAATTAAGTACTGCACACTTGGGAAAAGAGGATAGAGACTTAGAATACGAAAAGAATGTGCAACTGCAGCCGCATATTGTCTATTTAGCTAACTCTAGCAACGTAAAGGTTGGTGTTACCAGAAAAAGTCAGGTGCCAACACGCTGGATAGATCAAGGCGCACATGAAGCCATTGAAATTGTAGAAGTACCTAACCGCTATTTGGCTGGTATTACCGAAGTAGCATTAAAAGATTATGTCGCTGATAAAACCAATTGGCGTAATATGCTAAAGAATGATGTAAAGGATGAAGATTTAACAGAGTGGCGCAGTAAACTAAAAAACTATATTCCAGAAGAAGCAAAGGATTATTTTATTGACAATAATTCTGAAACACACCTCCATTTTCCTGTAGAACAGTATCCTGAAAAACCGAAGAGTCTAAATCTTAATAAATCCATTAAGTATCAAGGTAAGCTGGTTGGTATTAAAGGACAGTATTTAATTTTTGAAGATAATACTGTATTCAATATTAGAGCTAATGAAGGGTTGGTGGTTGAAATAGCTATGTAGATTGTTAGGATAGCGTTAAAGTTTATTTTGTTTAATAAAAATTAATTATTTTTAAACAAAAAAAGAAAGTGAAAATATCACCATTTGTTTATATCGCAATTACCACAGTCTTACTGGTAACTATTACCATAATGTGCTCTTTAAACTTTCCGTTTAATTGGGTGTTTTATTTAACTGTTATTGGCCAAGTGTTCGTTGTAATCATGGTATACGAAGTATTAAGAGATAATTATACAACAGATAAGACCTTCGAGCATTTTTACGAAGACAGACCAATAGAACCCCTTGAAATTCCAATTGAAAAAGAAAAATTCAGGTAGAGCAAATTTATTTGCACAAAAAAAGAGCAACCCATTGGTTGCTCTTTTTTTGTTAGATAATTTTAATTAATTACCTATATATTTTCTTGATCTCTTAAGCCCTGAATATATTGAGCCTTTTGGATTTCTCTTCTTCTCTTAACAGATGGCTTAGTGAAATAACGAGATTCCCTTAGGTTTTGCATAATCTGTACATTTCTGTGTTTACGCTTATAACGTTTAAGAGCACGTTCTATATTTTCTCCTTCTTTTATTTCGATTTTAATCATCTATCGATATTTTTTTGTTATCTAATTCTTGCAAATGGTCGGCAAATATATGCCAACTATTTGAAAATAAAAAATAAATGTAATATTTAAATCAGTTTTTTTAACCCAAATAAGTCTTTAGAATTTTACTCTTACTTGCGTGACGTAATCTTCTGATTCCTTTTTCTCTTATTTGTCTTACACGTTCACGTGTTAAGTCATAAATACTACCTATTTCTTCTAAGGTCATAGGTGGTTGATCTCCAATCCCAAAATTCAAACGTATTACATCACTTTCCTTTTGTGTTAAGGTTTCTAATGCACGATTAATTTCAGTATTTAATGACGCTTTCATTAAACTTTTATCTGGTCTTGGCGATTCACTTTCACTTACAACATCATATAAGCTAAAGTTTTCTCCGTCTTTTAATGGTGCATCCATTGATAAATGACGACCAGAATTCTTCATTGATTGCTTTACTTCTCTAACACTTATATCTAACTCTCTTGCAATTTCTTCAGCATTAGGAGGTCTTTGGTGAATTTGCTCTAAATGAGAAAACGTTTTGTTTATCTTATTTATAGTACCAATTTTATTAAGTGGTAAGCGTACAATACGAGATTGCTCCGCCAATGCTTGTAGAATAGCTTGTCTTATCCACCATACAGCATAAGAAATAAATTTAAATCCTCTGGTTTCATCAAATCGTTTTGCTGCTTTAACCAATCCTGCATTTCCTTCATTTATTAAATCCGGAAGTTTTAAACCTTGATTTTGGTATTGTTTTGCCACGGAAACAACAAACCTTAAGTTAGCAGTTGTTAATTTGTCTAAAGCTTCTTGATCACCTTTCTTAATTCGTTGCGCTAATTCTACTTCTTCATCTGCAGTAATCAAAGGAATTTTACTTATGTCTTGTAAATACTTGTCTAAAGATTTGTCTTCTCTGTTGGTTACCTGCTTGGTGATTTTTAATTGCCTCATGTATATAATTTAAAATTCGTCAACCCACAACATAACTTAATATTCCATATATCCAAAAAAAAAGACCAATAATTAACAAAAATTGGGAGAAATATGTGGCTTTTACGTAAAAATCAGTCACTTTTGGTTGAATCTTGAACTTTGTTGTTATTTTTATTTTTCTTATTTCCAAAAATATTACCTAGAACGTCCTTCACACCTTCTTTAACTTTATCTTCAGTAGTGCTTGTTTTTGTGCTATCAGTTTTTGTAGTCGTAGAATCGGTTTTAGTAGTATTAGAATTTCCACCCAAAGCACCGCCTAAAAGCTCATTTAATTTGTCTTTCCCTTTGCCAATTAGTTTTTGTTTCTGAATCTCAACCAGCTGATTAGTTAAATTTGAAATACCACTTGTTAAATCGGTGGTAATATTAGGGCTAGAAAAAGTACCGCTAATATTTGCCGTTACAGGTATAGTCATTTTGTTAACTCTAGGGTCATTGATTTGTCCAATTAACCTATTCACTTCACTACCTAAATATTTTGCAGGTACTATAAGCGTAGCATTGTAACTCATACTTTTATTAAAACCATGCGATCCTGAAACTTCTATTGGGACATCTTTATAACTTATAGTGAACGGTTTCACTGAAACCTGTCCGTTTTCAAAACTCAACTTAGTGGTAATGTCTTTTTCAAGTTGATCGAAATCAATAAAATTTAACTTACTATCTAAACTAGAAAGTAATGGACTTTTTGAAACATCAATATTAGACGTCAAGATTTCTGCAATGGCATTACCTGATATAGTGCTTAAGTCTGGTGAGAAATTTTCATCTAGTAAACCACTTACATCTATAGTTGAATTTAATTTACCTTGAATAACCTTAGCTATAGGTGCCAGCCCTTTAAGCATTTCTAAATCTTTAAAAGACTGGGAAATATTAAACTGTTTCATGGCCAATTGCATATCGAATTTAGGTTTAGCTTCCTTTGTAGAAACATTACCATTAATTCCTAATTTACCACCAAACAAGTCTGTGGTCATTTCACTTAAATTTGCATTTTGATTTTTAATACGAAGCTTTCCGCTAACGTTTTTTAAGTTTAAATTATCATACACTACATTTTGCGCATTGGCATAAATTACGCAATCCATAAAATTAGGAATTTTTAAAGATTCAGTGTCTGATGTGGTCTTGTTTGAAGATTCTCTAAACGACTCATCTTGAACCATAAAATCGGAAAATACAAAATTGTCTGACGTTACTTTAAAATCTCCCTGTAATTTTTTATCACTTAATAAAAAGCCTAGTAAATTGTTTATTCTACCAGTTGCGTAGAGATCGCTTTTCCCCGTAATTGCTCTAAAACTATTTAAGTTGACAACACCTGGCTGAAATGTCAGATCTGCATTACTAATTTGAATTGGATTAACAATATCTTCCGATGAAAAGATAAAGTCCAAAATTGAAACACTACCATTATTTTTAATGCGTTGATACGCATTAGTTTCAATGGCATTCATGTCAAAATTAGTATTCAATTTTCCTTTTAGAATACCACTGAGTTGATTTTCTAATTCAATAGGATAGGCTTTAGTTATGTTAGCTAGGTTCAGTACGCCATCTAAGTTGGCATTAACCAACATATTACCAGTTAAGTTCCTTATATGGGCTTCAGACTTAAAGATATCTTCATCTATTTTAAAATCTAGTGTATTTATGTCCAAATAAGTATCATCTGCTTTTCCTGTTGTGTTTTTTATTGAAGCATCAATTTTAATATTATCAACACGCTTTGGTAAATCAGGATATTTAAATGACGCATTGTCTGATCGCATAGTAATGTCAAGCATAGGAATCGTTTCTTCAGAAACTAGACCTTTAATTTTGCCTTCTACCGTGAAATTACCAGTGGTTTCTACGTCTTCAATATTTTTAGCATAGGTTTGAGGAATAACGGCTAAAAAGTCTTTAAATGTAGATTCAGGATTTTTAAAAGTGATATCTAATTGTTGACCATTTTCTACCATCTGCACATAACCGTTAAACTCTAACGGCAACGCATTTATAAAGCCTTTATTTTCTTTAAACGTGTATTTGTTCTGTTCTAAATCGAGATCAATGAGCGCATTTAGTTTTATACTATTATTTATTAAATAGGATGTACTATCGATACTTAAGCTGATTTTAGCTTCGGTTTCTGTAACTAACTCAGAACGTTCACCAGAGAAAATCCCATTTCCAAAATGATTAATTTCAGTGGCATAAAATGTTGTATTAGATGCTTCATCAATGTAGGTAAAAGCACTATTATTTAGCTCGTAATGTTCTATGTCAAAACTAAATTCACTTACAGTAGTATCTGTTGGTGTTGAGTTTGAGTTTTTTTCTTTTACAATATCATAATTTACGGAACCGTTTTTATTTGTTTTTAAAGTTAAAAGCAATTCATCAGCAATAATTTCATTCACCGCTAAAGGCTCTTGAGCACTATTTAATAATTGACCTATAGCCATTTCAAAAGATATAGCCTTAGCTGTTGCTAAAGTTTCATCTTTAAAAGGTGCCCTATTTGATATTTTTAGGTTTACTACACTAACTTCAGCTTTAGGGAAACTACTAATAAGGCTTAAGCTAATATCATCAAAGCTTAAGTCAGCATCTAAATTTTCATCGGCATAATTCTGTACTATGGTGTCTATTTTAGATTCTAAAACAAAAGGTATTGCAATAAGTATGACAATAAAAAGGAGTACGATGACACCAACTATTTTGAAAATTTTCTTCATATAGTTGTAGATTATATTATAATTACGCAAAATTCTTTAGAATAGTTGCTTTATGTATAAAGTTTAAGAAGATTTTAGTGTTTTTAGTACCCTTACAATAAATTTAATTCCTCATTTACTTTTAGCTTAAAACGTCTTCTAAATAGATACACACCAAGATAAAGAAAAGGTGTGTCAAAAAAGGCAACTAAAACTTTAAAAAGCAATCCACTTATTAAAAGGCCTTTAAAGCTAGACCAAGGTAAAACTTCAAAATAACATAAAAGGCTAATTATTGATAAGGTATCTATAAACTGAGAAACCCAAGTAGAGAAATTATTTCGTAGCCACAGATGTTTTCCTTGAGTTAAGTTTTTCCAAAAATGATAAATTTTAATATCAATAAATTGTGCAAATAAATAGGCAAACATGCTAGAGCCTACTGCAATGATAGTTTTACTAAAGACAAATTTAAAAGTTTCATCAGATAAGGGTGAATTGTCTAAAGCCGGCACAGCATCGGCAACTAATATAATAGCTACAGAAAACAAGGAGGCAAAAATACCAGCTAGAACAACATCGTTTGCACGTTTTCTGCCATAAATCTCACTAATTAAATCTGTAATTAAAAAGGTGATAGGATAGGGTAAAATACCAACAGAAATTTCGAAAAGGTTACTCCCAAAAATTTCGATATCTACAGGGTACCAATAAAAAAACTTCTGAAAAATTAAGTTTGAAACTACAAGTGAGGTTATAAAAAGCGCACCTAAAAACAGATAGATACGCTGTGCTAAAAGCTTGTCTTTTAGTTGCATTTAAATTTGTCGATAAATTGTTTAGGTAAAGATAATCTATTAAAAATTGTTTTAGTTATTTTGAGCTTTCAATGACAAAGGCAAAAAAAGTATACATCGCTCTAGGAAGTAATAAAGGCAACAAATTGCAAAATTTGCAGTCTGCTATTGATCTAATTTTTGCTAAAATAGGCACTATACAAAAGATTTCAAAAGTATACGAGACGCCAGCTTTAGGATTTGATGGTGATGATTTTCTTAACGCATGTATTAAAGTTGAAACAGATTTTAAACCAAAGAAGTTGATGAGCCAACTTCAGATTATTGAGAAGACTTTAGGTCGAAAGAAATCAACATCTAAGAGATATGAGTCGCGTGAAATCGATTTAGATATTTTGTTTTACGAGGGTGAGATTATTGACGAAAAGGATATTGTTATTCCTCACCCTGAAATGCACAAACGCAAATTTGTATTAAGGCCGTTATATGATATAGCCAAAGATATTGAACATCCAAAACTAAATAAAACAGTATCGGATTTGTTTGAGGAATGTAATGACGATTCTGAAATTGAACCGATTAAAATATGGCTAAAAAATCCTAAAAGGATTTATGGCTTCAGTGACTATAATTTTATAGCCATAGAAGGGAATATTGGTGCAGGGAAAACGAGTTTAGTGACTAAGATTTCGAATGATTTTAACGCAAAATTAATTTTAGAACGTTTTGCAGATAATCCATTTTTACCAAAGTTTTATAAGGAGCCAGAACGCTATGCCTTTACCTTGGAAATGTCTTTTTTAGCTGATCGTTATCAGCAAATAAGTGACGATTTATCACAACTAGACTTATTTAAGGATTTTATGGTCAGTGATTACGATGTGCATAAATCGCTCATATTCTCTAAGGTTACTTTACCAGAGGATGAGTTTAGATTGTACCGAAAATTGTTTTATCAAGTATATAAAGATATTGCCAGACCAGATCTATATGTCTATCTATATCAGAATACAGAACGATTGCAAGCGAATATTAAAAAACGCGGGCGTAAGTACGAGAAGGAAATTCAAGATGACTATCTCGAAAAAATAAACTCAGGTTATCTAAGTTTCTTAAGAAATCAAACCGAATTAAATCTCAAAATCATTGATATTTCAGATCGTGATTTTGTAAAGAACCGTGAAGATTATTTGTGGTTATTGAATGAGATAAATGATAAGTAATTTGTCATTCTTGAACTTGTTTCAGGATCTCATAGTATTCGCATAAAGTAAAGTAGTAATTCTCCCTTTTTCATTATCCAAAACAAATTCGTTTAGTACATTAACTTTATCAATGGCTAAATTAAATGGCTCAGCTAATAAATCAACTCCACTATTTTGTTTTAGACGAATTCCCTGACTTGCAATTTTATCTTTATTTGGTGTAAAGTCACCCTCAGGAAGATGCTCAGTAAGAATAATGTATTTATAATTTGAAAGCTTATCGACAATACGTTTTATTTCAGTATTCGACAAATGCTGTAGTACCTGTCTTAAAATAATGCAATCTGCTTTAGGAAGCTCATCTTTTGAAATATCGGAACACTGAAATTCTAAATTATCAGCTTTGAATTTTGATCTGTTTCTTTCAACAAGATCTTCTACAATATCTACGGCAATATACTTTTTAGTAAAAGAAGTTAAATGTTTACCAATATTAAAGTCACCACAACCTAAATCACAAACCGTTAAAGAACTATTGTGTGATTTTAAGAAGTCAGCTACCACTTTTGTATAAGAATTCACAATTCTAGAATTGTGAGAGCCTTCGCCAGAATAAAAATCAAACTCGTTTCCTCCCCAAAGATGATTCTTGTAAATCTGTTGCATTACAGCTTTAGTTGGCCAAGGTGTATTGGTTTTTTTCACTTTAGTATTTTATTGAAGTTTAGAGAACACATCCCAAACAACAACACCACAACTCACCGAAATATTCAACGAATGCTTAGTGCCATATTGTGGAATTTCAATAATAACATCACTCGCATCAACAACATCTTGGGCAACACCTTTTACTTCATTGCCAAACACAAAAGCATATTTAGTATCAGGTTGAGGTTTAAAATTATTGAGCATCGTTGCATTTTCGGCTTGCTCAATCGAGCAGATTTGCACGTCTTTAGATTTCAAATTGTCAATGACGTCCAATGTGTTTTCATAGTATTCCCAATCCACAGTTTTTGTACTGCCAAGAGCAGTTTTACGGATATCGTTATGTGGTGGTTGTGCCGTAATACCACAGAGGTAAATCTTTTCAATCAAGAAGGCGTCACTCGTTCTAAAGACTGAGCCAATGTTGTTTAAACTTCTAATATTATCAAGAATTATTATAATGGGTGACTTTTCAGCTTCTTTAAATTCTGAAATGTCTAATCGTTCTAATTCTTCGTTTTTTAGCTTTCGCATGTTGAAATCTCGGTCTTTTTGTAGATAACTTAATTTATTTTTCTTTTATAAAACAGTGGTATTTGGCTAAATTAGCATCCTTATAGTTTTAACAAAAATACATAAATCTCTTGGCTAAAAAGGCAAAAAAAGAAACACCACTGATGAAGCAATATAATGCCATCAAGATTAAATATCCTGATGCATTGTTGTTGTTTAGAGTTGGTGATTTCTATGAAACCTTTGGTAGTGATGCTGTAAAAGCTTCAAAGATTTTAGATATAATACTCACCAAACGCGGTGCTGGTAGTGAAAGCGAAACTGAACTGGCGGGTTTTCCACACCATTCATTAAATACGTATTTGCCAAAATTGGTGAGAGCTGGTGAGCGTGTGGCTATTTGCGATCAGTTAGAAGACCCAAAGCAAACTAAGAAGATTGTAAAACGGGGAGTTACTGAATTAGTTACGCCTGGTGTAGCATTCAATGATGATATATTACATTCAAAATCTAATAATTTTTTATGTGCTGTTTATTTTGATAAAAAGTACATTGGCGTTTCCTTTTTAGACATTTCTACAGGTGAGTTTTTAACGTCACTTGGAGATACTGAATACGTAGATAAATTACTTCAGAACTTTAATCCAAGTGAAGTCTTAATCTCTAAGCAATGCCGAAAAGAATTTACCGAAACTTTTGGAAATGATTTTCACACCTTTTATTTGGAAGACTGGGTGTTTCAGGCGGATTATGCGCATGAAACATTAACCAAGCATTTCAACACCAAGACATTAAAGGGCTTTGGGATTGAAGATTTATATGAAGGTATTATAGCTTCTGGTGTGGTGTTGCATTACTTAGGTGAAACATGCCACAATAAGCTAGAGCATATAACAACAATTTCTCGCATAGCCACTGATGATTATGTCTGGATGGATAAATTTACCATCCGAAATTTAGAACTGTATCACTCTACCAATGCCAATGCTGTTACACTTATCAATGTTATTGATAAGACCATTTCTGCAATGGGTGGTCGTACGTTGAAGCGTTGGCTTGCCTTGCCTTTAAAACATGCCGATAAAATAAAACAGCGACACAAAGTTGTTCAGTATTTATTGGATAAAGAAACCGTACTTCAAAAGATACAAGGACAAATTAAACACATTGGTGATATCGAACGTTTAATTTCTAAAATAGCTACAACCAAGGTGAGTCCGAGAGAAGTGATTCAGCTTAAAAATTCTTTAGAAGCTATTGTTTCTATAAAATCAATGGCAGAAGCTTGTGACAATGATGCGTTAAAAGTTATTGGCGAAAATCTTAATAATTGCGATTTGCTTCGAGAAAAGATTAAGGAGACCTTAAATGAAGAAGCACCTGTTAATGTCCTTAAAGGAAATACAATTGCTAATGGTTTTTCTCAGGAATTAGATGAACTGAGAGGTTTATCAAAATCAGGAAAGGATTATTTGGATGGAATGTTGCAACGCGAAAGTGAACGTACAGGAATCACCTCTTTAAAGATAGCGTCAAACAATGTATTTGGGTATTACATAGAGGTGCGTAATTCCCATAAAGATAAGGTTCCGGAAGAGTGGATTAGAAAGCAAACTTTAGTCAATGCAGAGCGATATATCACAGAGGAACTCAAAGAATACGAAGCAAAAATACTTGGTGCTGAAGAGCGTATTTTAGCTATTGAGCAACAACTGTTTTCAGAATTAGTGCTGTGGATGCATCAATTTATTGTTAAGGTGCAACAGAATGCGCAACTGATAGGACAATTGGATTGTCTTTGTGGATTTGCAACTTTGGCAAAGTCTAATAAATACTATTATCCTAAAATTGATGATAGCTGTGACCTAGAGATTAAAGAAGGTCGTCATCCGGTTATTGAAAAACAATTACCAATTGGTGAAACATATATTGCAAATGACGTTTATCTCGATAGAGAATCACAACAAATCATAATGATAACAGGGCCTAATATGTCGGGTAAGTCAGCTATATTAAGACAAACTGCGTTAATCGTTTTACTAGCGCAAATTGGTAGTTTTGTACCTGCCAGAGAAGCTAAAATTGGACTTGTAGATAAAATATTTACACGTGTTGGTGCCAGTGATAATATCTCAATGGGAGAATCTACATTCATGGTAGAGATGAATGAAACAGCTTCAATTCTTAATAATATATCAGAACGTAGTTTAGTCTTGTTAGATGAAATTGGTCGTGGAACAAGTACTTATGATGGTATTTCTATTGCTTGGGCCATCAGTGAATATTTACACGAACATCCTGCACGTCCAAAGACACTTTTTGCCACGCATTATCATGAATTAAATGAAATGTCTGAGACTTTTGGCAGAATTAAGAATTTCAATGTTTCGGTAAAAGAGTTGAAAGACAACGTTCTATTTGTTCGTAAATTAGTTGAAGGCGGAAGTGAGCATAGTTTTGGAATACACGTTGCAAAAATGGCTGGAATGCCTCAGCAAGTTATACGACGTGCAAATAAAATTTTATCAAAGTTAGAGAAGTCTCATTCTAGTGAGGAATTAACTGATAAGGTTAAATCCCTTAGGGATGATATGCAATTAAGTTTCTTTAACCTAGACGATCCATTGTTAGAAGAAATAAAAGACGAAATTTTACATACAGATATTGATACGTTAACACCAGTTGAAGCTTTAATGAAGCTTAATGAAATAAAGCGTATGCTGGTAAAGAAAAAACAGGCTTAAAATAAAATTGATTTATTTTTAAAAAAGCCTTTGCATTTCTAAGAAATATTTTAAATTTGCATCCGCTTTTATAGCGAAATCGTTCTTTAAAAAGACTACGCGAAAGTAGCTCAGGGGTAGAGCATCACCTTGCCAAGGTGAGGGTCGCGGGTTCAAATCCCGTCTTTCGCTCTATACAAAATATACCAATATAGATTACAGTATGTAATCTTGATGCTGAAGTGGTGGAATTGGTAGACACGTTGGACTTAAAATCCAATGGCCATTATGGCCGTGCGGGTTCAAGTCCCGCCTTCAGTACTTTTTATTCCCAAGAATAATTTTTTATCCTTGGGAATATTTTTTTGTTTTCGATTTAGATTTTAATCCGAATTTTGCTCAGCTAATTTTTTGAATATATGGATGGTTTGGTTCGAGAACAGGTCAATTGAGTGTACATACGAAAAGCCGAAACGAAAGTTTCGGCTTTTTTAGTTTTATAATTTTTATACAGAAACTAGAATTTATTCTAAAGTTATAATTCGGCAACACTACATTACCGTAATTAATCCTTTTATTTACCTATATTAGTACCTTAACATCGATGTTAAGGTAATATCTTTTTATTTTAACATGTTAATTTAAGATAATCACCAATGGCTTTAATTAGAAAAAAATTATTTCTCCTTTTTTTCATTTTTGTGACATTAGCCTGGGCACAAGAAATTCCTCCAATACAAATATTTACACCTCAGGATTACAATGCAGAAAATCAAAATTGGTCTATAGATCAGGCTGAAAATGGATTTATGTATATAGCTAATAATAAAGGCTTATTAGAATATGATGGTGCTTCTTGGAGTTTATTTAAATCTCCTAATGAAGGTATTTTGAGATCTATTAACGTTGTAGCAGATAAGATTTACACCGGAGGTTATATGGATTTTGGGTATTGGATAGAAGATAACTTTGGAAATCTGACCTACACTTCACTTTCTAAAAATAAAAAATTTACAGTTAAAGAAGATGAGGAGTTTTGGGGTATAATCAATATTGAAGGGTATGTACTTTTCCAATCTTTGGAGCGAATCTATATTTATAATACTAGAGATGAAAGTTTTCAGATAATCAATTCGGAAACCAGATTGACTAAGATTTTTAAGGTCAATGAAACGATTTTTTTTCAAAAGGATAATGACGGAATTTATAAAATAAAAGCTGGTCAGGAAAAACTAATAATCAATTCTTCGGAAATTCAAAATAAAGAGCTAGTTGGGATTTATAGTAAAGATGATAATTTGTTATTACAAACCAAGAATCATGGATTTTATTTGTATCAGAATAATTTGATTACTAAATGGGCTATAACTGCAGACCAGTTGCTGACTAAAGTTAGCGCTTATAGCAGTATCAAATTGGCTGATGGAAGTTTTTTAATAGGAACTATTTCCAACGGTATCATTCAATTGGATAAAAATGGAAATATTGTATTGAGAATAGATCAGAAAATGGGTTTAACCAATAACACAGTACTTTCCTTAAAGGAAGATAGTTTTGGTAATATTTGGCTCGGTTTAGATGACGGATTAAATACCGTAAATTTAAATTCACCATATCGGGTTTACAAGGATAAACAAGGTGTTTTAGGAACAGTATATGCTTCAGCAAAGAAAAATGGATTTCTCTACATAGGAACGAATCAAGGGTTGTTTTATAAATCATTAGACCCTAATTCTAATTTTAGGTTTATAGAAGGAACTGAGGGACAGGTATGGACTTTAGAGAATTTTGATGATACGCTTTTCTGTGGACACGATAATGGTACTTTTATAATAGAAGATAATAAAAATGTCGAATTGATTGCTGCTGCAAAAGGAACGTGGTCAATAAAAACTATAGAAGGATATCCAAATTTGCTGTTACAGGGTAATTATAAAGGATTAACTGTGTTAGAACAAAAGAATAATAAGTGGAGTTATAGAAATAAAATACAAGGTTTTGATATTTCTTCACGTTTTGTTGAATTGTCAGACGCACATGAAATTTTGGTTAGTCATGAGCATAAAGGCGTTTATAAATTATTTTTAGATGATGAGTTCAATAGGGTTGAGAAATATGAAAAATTATCTGTAGATAAGGGCATTAAATCAAGTCTTTGTAAGTATAATGATGAAATTATATATGGATTTAAAGATGGTATATTCCGATATAAAGAAAATAGAAACTCATTTGTAAAAGATAGTATTTTAAGTGATTTAATCAGTGATGATAAGTATTTATCAGGTAAATTAATTAGTGATAAAATAGGTAATAGATTATGGGGTTTTTCAATTAATGAGATTTTCAACATAGAACCAGGTAAATTGTCTGATAAACCCTTAATTAATTCTATACCTGTTTCCGGTGAACTCAGCAAGACAAAATCGGGCTACGAAAACATTCTTTATTCAGACGATGATAATTATTTGATAGGTACAACAGATGGTTATATAATTATAGATTTAAATAAATTAGAATTAGATTCTGGAAACATAGCTTTAAATACTATTGCATATGGTTCGTTACAAAGTAAATTAATACCGGTGGATTTATCTAAATCTGTGGAATTAGCCCATAAAGAAAACAACATACAGTTTAAATATAGTGTTGCTAATTATAATAAACTTACCTCTACACTTTATCAATACAGGTTAACAGGGATTTATAATGATTGGAGTGATTGGTCAACAAATCCTGAGGTGTTATTTGAGAATTTACCACATGGAGATTATGTGTTTAAAGCGAGAGCAAAATCTAATGGAGTTTTGTCTAACAATACCATCTCTTATGATTTTACAATAGAAAAACCTTGGTATTTAAAGCCTTTAGCCATTGCGATTTACATCCTGTCAGGAATTTGTATAATGTACTTTATTCACTTTTTTAATAAGAGATATTATAAAAGACAAAAACAAAAATTAATTGTTGACAAGGAAAGAGAACTAGAATTGGAGCAGCTAGAGAGTGAAAGACAAATAGTCGAATTTAAAAATAACAACCTGAAGTTGGATATTGAAAATAAGAATCGAGAACTCGGAATGGCTACCATGAATATTGTGAAAAGGAATGAGTTGTTGAATGTTATTAAGGTAGAATTGACAAAAAGTAGGTCTATGACTGAAGTTAAAGATGTTATAAGATTAATTAATACCAGCCTTAATAACACAAGTGATTGGAAGCTCTTTGAAGAGGCTTTTAATAATGTGGATAAGGACTTTATGAAACGGGTTAAAAATTTACACCCATCTATAACACCAAACGACTTAAGATTGTGTGCGTATTTAAGATTAAATTTATCGTCAAAAGAAATAGCTCCTTTACTTAATATTTCTCATAAAAGTGTGGAAGTAAAGCGATATCGTTTGCGTAAAAAAATGGGATTAGAGCATAATCAGAGCTTATCAAACTACATAATTGAGTTGTAATACCTATACAAGCATAAAAACTACCTATACATTTCCTATACGCGCTGTGATTTTAACATAAAAGTTAAGGGAAGGTTAATATTTTGTTATCATTCATGAATTGCAGTAAAGAAGCTATTTATAATGCGAATTCAATAAAATATGTCTTTATTTTTTAAAATGTATGTTTTTTGTATAGTCAAATTTTAGGGATTCTTTAATCTTTATTTTTAAGTTGCATTAACAAAGCAACTTATTATGAAAATTAAACTTCTCTTGCTCGCAACCTTCATTTTTAGTTTGGTTTCTTATGGGCAAAATGTAAATGTTACTGGAACGGTTACAGAAGCATCTTCTGGTCAACCATTGCCAGGTGTTAATGTAATTTTAAAGAATACTTCTCGAGGTGCATCGACAGATTTCGATGGTAATTTCACCTTAAACGACGTGCCTTTAAATTCAGTATTAGTTATTTCTTATATTGGTTTTCAAACTCAAGAAGTAACAGTGATTAATAATCAACCTTTAAATATAATGCTGCAAGAAGATGCGGAATCATTGAGTGAGGTTGTTGTTATTGGGTATGGAACCCAAACTAAAAAGGAACTTACTGGCGCTGTCTCGGTAGTATCAAGTGAGACTATTGAAACGTTAAAGCCAACACGAATTGAGCAAGCTTTACAAGGGCAAGTTGCTGGTGTTAATATAGTGTCAAACTCAGGTTCACCAGGTGCGGCATCGACTATCAGTATTCGTGGTATTTCTACTAATGGTGATAATAGACCGTTAATATTAGTAGATGGTACAGTTGTGGAAGATCTTAGTGTAATTAACCCTAATGATATTGAAACTGTTAATGTTTTAAAGGATGCAACTGCTGGTATATATGGTGTTAGAGCTGCGAACGGAGTCATATTAATCACAACAAAATCTGGTAGAAAAAGTATGCCATTAACAGTAGAATATAATGTATATGGTGGTGTGCAGGAAACTACAAGAGAGTTACCGTTATTAAATGCCACAGAGTATGCGCTTTTGCTGAATGAAGCGTCTGCAGCTAATGGAGATCCACTTCCATACCCAGATGTGTCTGGCTTAGGTAAAGGAACTGATTGGCAAGGGCAAGTATTTGAAAATGCACCGATTTTTAGCAATGCTATTACCTTAAAAGGAGGTGGTGAAAAGTCTACATATGCCTACGGAAGTTCTTTCTTAACTCAAGATGGAATTGTAGGAGGAAACAAGGCTAAATTTTCCAGATTAACCAAAAGAGGTAGTTACAGTTTAGATTTCTTGGATAATTTTAAGTTAAGTGCAGGTATAACCTGGACACATACAGTAAGAAGGACACTTCCGGAAACAGGTATTGGTTCTGTTCTTTTTAATGCAATAAATATGGCTCCAAACCTTGGACCAAATGATGCTGCTAATAATCTCGGTTTTGAAGTCGTGAATCCAAATGCTCAGATTCGCAATACCTTCAATAGAGGATTGGTAGATAAATTAAACGGTAACATTAATTTATCATATAACTTTTTAGAGCATTTTACAGCTCAGGCAAGCTATCAGTTTAACTACGCACAAGTGAAGGGAAGAACATTTTCTCCACTAGCAGATTACGGTATACGAGGTACGGTCGATAAGGTTTTTGACTTATTAGAAAGAAATAGTGTGGTAGAGACAAAAAATTTCTTCAGAGATTATACGTTCGATGCCTTTATAAAATATGAAAATAGCTTTAATGATTTACATAATGTTAATGTACTATTAGGTACATCTGTATTTAAAAGTACAGGTAGCTTTTCAGGATTTGTGGGTCAAGGATTACCAAGCAATTATGTAGGTGATGCAAGGGTAGAAAATGCTGATGTCATTCAAAATTTATTTCCAAATGTAGATACACGTTTTGATGCCAGACTATTGTCTTATTTTGCAAGACTTCAATACGATTTTGATGGTAAATATTTACTGTCTGCCGTTATAAGACGTGATGGTTCAAGTAAGTTTGGTCCGGAAAATAAATTCGGATATTTCCCTTCAGGATCACTAGGCTGGATTGCTTCAGACGAAGCGTTTTTAGAAAATAGTACATTTCTTAACTTTTTGAAGTTTAGAGCATCGTATGGTATTTTAGGAAATGATAGAATTGGAGATTTTAGATTTGTATCTGTACTAGATGGTGAAGGGGCTTATGTGTTTAATGATATTTTAACCTTTGGTACTACACCTGGTGCAATTGCCAACCCAGAAATAAAATGGGAAAAACAAAAAACTTTAGATTTTGGTGTAGACATGCGCTTCTGGGATAACAGATTTGATATTACAGTAGATTATTTTAAAAGACGCACAGAAGACTTGCTTGTTGCTCCACCAGTTTCAGGTATCTTAGGAGCAAGTGCCCCAGCTTCTGGTTCACCATTTATTAATGCTGGTATCGTAGAAAATAAAGGATGGGAATTCTCAATTGGTTATACAGAACAATTTGGTAATGATGCCAGACTAAGCATTAAGTATAACATAACAACCATAGACAATAATGTAATCTCGGTAAGTGACTCTGGTGATTTTATACCAGGAGGAGCGTTTGGTATTGGACAAGATGCACCGGCAAGAATGGAAGCAGGGCAACCAATAGGATACTTTAGAGGTTTTAAAACTAATGGAATTTTTCAAAACCAAGCGCAAGTAGATAGTTCCCCAATATTAAACAATAATACACAACCAGGTGATCTTATTTTTGTAGATATTAATGGAGATGGAGTAATTGATGATGATGATAGAACAAATATCGGTGATCCTATACCAGATGCGACAATGGGTCTTAATCTTACTTTTGATTATAAGAATTTTGATTTTGGTGCTTATGCATTCGCATCATTAGGAAATGATATCGTTAGAAATTACGAAAGAAACTTACCTCTAACTAATAGAACAGTTCAGTACTTAAATAGATGGAGAGGAGAAGGAACAAGTAATAGCTTCCCTAGAGTTACTACTGGAGCTACAAATAATACGTTGTTCTCAGATTTTTATGTCGAAGATGGTTCTTTTGTAAGATTACAAAATGTACAACTAGGGTACTCATTGTCTCAAGAAACTGCAGAAAAATGGGGATTAAGTAAACTGAGATTTTATATTTCTGCAAGTAACTTGTTTACATTGACAGAATATAGCGGATACGATCCAACAGCCTCTACTGGTGAACCTATTGGAGGAGGAATTGATTATGGATTTTATCCTAATCCAAGAACATATTTATTAGGAATGAATTTAAAATTTTAATAAGACCATGAAAAATTTAAAAATCAAATACATATTTATTACATTGTTTATCATGGCTTCTTGTAGTGATGATTTTGTAGATGTAAAATCAAATAACGAAAACTCTGAAGATTATTTTAATTCTGAAGAAGATTACCAGCAAGCACTAATTGCGGCTTATGATTTATTACAATCAACTTATTTAAATGTTATGCTCGGCGAAATTGCTTCAGATAATACTTTGGCAGGTGGCGAGAATGCAAATGATGTTCCTGGTATTCAAGAAATAGATGATATGATTCATACACCAATAAACCAGCAACTAAGAGATATATGGAGTTGGATGTATGCAGGTGTTAACAGAGCAAATTATATTATGGAATTTCAGGATAAAACTGATTTTCCAGGTAAAGAAGGTGTTTTAGCTCAAGCTCGATTTTTGAGAGCTTATTATTATTTTGAGCTTGTAAAGTGGTTTGGTGATGTACCATTTGTGGTTGATAGAAGATTACAGTTTGGTGATCAATTCTCTATAGATAGAACACCAAAAGCCGAAATATATGAACAAATTGAAGCTGACTTAATATTTGCTACAGATAACTTACCTTATGTACAGGCACAAACGGGTAGAGTAACAAAAGGCGCAGCTCAGGCACTTCTGGGAAAAGTTTATTTATATCAGGAAAAGTTTGGCGAGTCAGCTACGGTTTTAGAAGATTTAATAGACAATGGACCATACGATTTACTTACAGACTATAGTACAATGTTCGAAAACGATAATGAAAACAATATAGAATCGGTTTTCGAAGTACAATATACAGATATAGAAGGAGCAGGTTTTGGTTGCTTGCAGTGTAGTGAAGGAAATGTAGCAGTTGGTTTTAATGGAATAAGAACCTATAACGGACCCGTATTTGAGTCAGGTTTTAGTTTTAATGTGCCAACGCAAGAGGTTGTTGATGAGTTTGAAGATGGAGATAACAGATTAGAAACAGCGATTTTAGATATAGAAGCTTGGGCTGCAGATACAGGGGCGACTTACACAGAAGGGTTTGAGCATACAGGTTATTATAACAGAAAATACATCTCTAGACAAGGAGATTTAAATACAGGAGATGCAAATTTAACTAATCCAAACAATTACAGAGCCATACGTTTTGCAGACGTCCTATTGATGGCAGCGGAGGCTTTAAATAGAGGAGGGATTAGTGATACTAGAGCGCAAAATTACCTTAACAGGGTTAGAGAACGTGCATTTGGTAATTCAGATAATAATGTAAGTGCAACAGGTGCTGCACTAACTGATGCTATTTACCAAGAAAGACGTGTAGAATTAGTTGGTGAAGGACATCATTTTTTCGATTTAGTAAGAACAGGTAGAGCTGCTGCAGAAATTGATGGGTTTCAAAGTGGTAAACATGAATTATTCCCAATTCCTTTGGTAGAAATACAGCTAGCAGGAAACCAATGGGACCAAAATCCAGGATATTAAAAAAATTAGACATGAAAAATATAAAATTAATTTTAGTTAGTTTACTTTTTATAGCCTTTATAGGTTGTGAAGAGGATGAAAGAGACACCTTTTACCTAGATAGCGTTGAAGCTCCTTCAGAATTTGACATACAGTTTGGGGCAACTCAAGATAATACAGGTTTAATTACCATAACGCCTACGGCAATTGGAGCAACGCTTTATACTATTGATTTTGGTGATGGCTCAGAGCCTGAAAACGTTAACCCTACAGAAAGCGCAGATCATATTTATGCCGAAGGTAATTTTACTATTATTGCAACGGCTATAGCAATTAATGGACTAACAACCGAAATAGAGAGGTCTATTGATGTCATTTATATATCACCTCAAAATTTAGCGGTAACTATACAAAATGACGGTATTCTGTCAAATACCGTTAATGTAAATGCTACGGCAGATTTTGGAATTAGTTATCAAGTTGATTTTGGCGAATTGGAAGGAGATGATGATGTTGTTTCTGCACCAATAGGTGAAGAAATTACATATGAGTATCAGCAGTCTGGTACTTATACTATAACTGTGACGGCATTTAGTGCTGCAAGTGAACCAGCTCAATATATTGAAGAGAATTTCGTGGTTACTGAGGTTTTTGGTGACTCACCAATCGCAGGAACTTGGAAAATGTCAGAGGATGAAGGATTTTTAGTAGGAGAAGGAGGAGCGGTTTATTTTGATTGTAATTCAGGTAATAGTTGTGCTTCAGATCGAGCTTGTTATTTCGATGATCTTTATGTTTTTAGTTCAGATGGTGCATTTACAAATGATTTAGGTGCAGAAACTTGGATTGAAGGCTGGCAAGGCGGAGGTGACTCTTGTGGCACACCTGTAGCACCACATGATGGGTCTAACCCAGCGACATATTCCTTTAATACTGATGCAAGTACTATCACTCTTAATGGAGTAGGAGCATATATCGGTTTACCGAAAGCTATAAATGGAGCTGAGATAAGTAATCCAGCTGATGCTCCAGAAAGTATTACATACAATGTTGTTGAGCTTACAGACGACAATACAAGAATGGTGTTAGAAGTATTTATCAATGCCACAATCTTTTGGAGATATACTTTAGAGAAAGTATCAGATCCTTCTCCTATAGAAGGGACTTGGGTAATGTCTGAAAATGAAGGTTTTCTAGTTGGAGAAGGAGGTGCCGTTTATTTTGATTGTAATTCTGGTAACGGATGTGCAACTGATAGAGCTTGTTATTTCGATGATCAGTATGTTTTTAATTCAGATGGATCATTTAATAATATTCTAGGTGCTGAAACCTGGATCGAAGGATGGCAAGGCGGAAGTGATTCTTGTGGTGCACCAGTAGCACCACATGACGGTTCTAATCCGGCAACATACACTTACGATAGTAACGCTAACACGCTAACACTTAATGGCGTTGGGGCATACTTAGGTCTTCCTAAAGCTATCAATGGAGCAGAAATAAGTGACCCTGCAAATGCTCCAGCCAGTATAACATATAATGTGGTAGAAATTACAGATAGTAATACCAGAATGGTGGTAGAGGTTTTTATTAACGCTACAATTTTTTGGAGATATACATTAGTTAAAATATAAGTCTTATAAAATGAAAAATTATTTAAAATATATAACTGTAGCTGTCATAAGTGTATTTATGATAAGTTGTCAAGAAGATGATGCTTCTTTTGGTGAATTGACTATGCCTTCAAATCTTAATATTGAAGTGACATATCTCGATGACACAAATAATGATGGTATAATTGATGAAAACGATAGTCCATCTGAAGCACCAGGACTAGGTAGTGGAAGAGTTCAACTCAATGCTACTGCAGATGACGCAATATATTATCAATTCATCTATAATGGTGCTGTGTCTGTTGCTTCAAGTGGAGAACAGACTTACAATTTTGCAGTACTGGGAGAAAACACCTATTCGATTACTGCTATAGCTTTTGGTCCAGGTGGAGTGTCAACTGTAGAAACTATCGATATTCAAGTTTTATCATTATATGAGCCACCTGCAGAATTGATTACTATGTTAACAAACGATAGTTCTCGAACTTGGCGAATTGCAAATGATACTCCGGGTCATTTTGGTCTTGGTCCTGTAGGAGGGATACTCAATGAGTTTTATGGAGCAAATCCCAACGATAAGGTTGGTGTTGGTATGTATGACGATCGCTATACCTTCAATGTAGATGGAACATTTACACATGACGTAGGTGAGGATGGTGAAGTGTTTGGTAGGGCTGGTTTAATCGAAGAACTTAATGGTCAAGGCACAGGTAACGTAAATGGTGCTGATATTGAAAATTACCCCTATGAAACCTATCAAGAACAATGGTTCATTACTGCACCTGCCGGAAATGAGACCTTAAATTTGACAGGAATTGGATTTCTTGGATATTATATTGGAGGTGATCATACATATATTATAGAGTCGAGGTCTGCAAACGAAATGATTTTGAGATCTACAGATGGTAATGGAGAGTTCGATTGGGGTTTTATCTTAATCGCAGAAGAATAGAATAGCAAAAGGTTAGTTAACGAACTAACCTTTATTTTAATTAATAGATCAGAAGAATAGAATAGCAAAAGGTTAGTTAACGAACTAACCTTTATTTTAATTAATAGATGTAAATCAGCATTTATACAACTTTAAATAAACTCAAATTAATAAATTATGAGAAAAAATTTTCTAAAACTCGTTGTTTTCTTATTGATCTCTACGGTTTCATATGCTCAAGCTGATAAAGTATCGGTTGTTAAAAATGCCGATGGAATGAAGTTAGTGGTTAATGGAGAAGACTTTATTATTAATGGTATGAATTGGGATTATATTCCAATTGGTACAAATACTATCGATGCAAATTTCTGGAAAAAATCTGATGATATAATCAAAGCAGGATTAGATACTGAAATGTCACTTCTAAAAAATATGGGAGTAAATGTAATTCGTCAATATACTGGTGTCCCTGCACGATGGATTCAGTATATATACGAGAATTATGGTATTTACACGATGCTTAATCATTCATTTGGTAGATATGGACTTACATTAAATGGAGTTTGGACTCCAGTCACAATTTATGATGATCAGTTTACTCAAGACTTTCTTATGAGTGAGGTTAATAATCTGGTTAGTGAATATAAAGACACTCCTGGTTTATTAATGTACCTCTTAGGCAACGAGAATAACTATGGTCTGTTTTGGCAAGGTGCCGAAACTGAAGATTTTCCAGATGATGATGAAGAAAAGAAATTCATTGGTGAAAAGCGTGGAAGACCAATGTATAAGTTAATGAATGAGGCAGCAAAAGCAATGAAAGCTATTGATTCTTCTCATCCAGTTGCAATTTGTAATGGCGATGTACTTTTCATAGATATTATTGCAGAGGAGTGTAAAGATGTCGATATTTATGGTACAAACACGTATAGAGGTGCATCCTTTACAGATATGTTCGATGTCGTAAAAGAGAAATTAGACATGCCTTTGATGTTTACTGAATTTGGTGCTGACGCTTTTAATGCTAAAGAAAACAGAGAAGATCAAAAAGCTCAAGCATACTATATGGTGCAAAACTGGAAAGAGATTTATCAGCATGCAGCTGGTCTTGGTAAAACAGGAATTTCAATTGGTGGATTCACGTTTCAATTTAGTGATGGATGGTGGAAATTTGGTTTTGATGACAGAGAGAATGCTGATGTTCACGATAATAATGCATCATGGGCAAATGGTGGTTATTCAATTGATTTAGCGCCAGGACAAAATAATATGAATGAAGAGTGGTTTGGGATTTGTGCAAAAGGACCTACAAATGAGCGTGGTTTATATCAACTGTATCCAAGAGCAGCCTATTATGCATTAAAGGAGGCTCATACTCTTAATCCGTATGGCGAAGGAGTGACAGCAGATTTCGTAACGAATCATTTTACTAATATCCAATTAATGGATCATGTACTTAGAGCAAGAGGCGATAAAGCCGCTTTAGGAGGAAATGATGTACAAAAAATTAGACTTAGTCGATTAACTGCAAATTTTACAACATTCAACACAGGTGGTAGTTTAATAACGACACCAGATAATCCTGATCCAGATTCTAATAGTTACCCTAATCAATTAGGTTTTGATCATATGCAATCTTATTTTATTGGTGTAGAAGGAAATCCTGCTCCTAATGTAAGAGCTACTGCAACCTTTAATGTAATTGGAAAAGTTGCAGAAAACCCTATTAATGAAATTTTCTATGAAAATAGAGCACGACCAGTAATATCTTTAGATAATAATAATCAACAAGTTGTTGAAAATGATGTTAATAGAGTAAATGTTTATCAGGCAGAATTTGAATGGAACGCTAAGGATTTTGATTTAAGAGGTTTTTACAGAACTGGTCATTATCACTGGCAATACGAGGGAGACTTCTTTGGTCTTTATCCTGAAGCTAATTATGGACCTAATTTAGATATTTATGGTGGTGAAATTTTAGGATTAGAAATAGACGGAAAAGGATCTCTAGAAGGATTAAAAGCAGCATTTGGACCACAATTATGGTGGGGAGCAAATCCAACAGCACTATTAAAATATCATCGAAAGGTTGGTAAATTTGATGTTACTGGTATCTATCATAGAGATTTGGAAACTGACGTAACATTTGACTCTAATGGACGAAGAGAATTAGATCAAAACCAACTACGAAGTGGTGTAATTCCACCATGGCCAACAGAAAGAGCTACCTTAGTTGTAGAACGAGAACTTGGAAAATTTGGTGTTACACTTGGTGGTATTTGGGGAGGAAGCCCTTTAAATGGTAGTACATTTCAATATTTTGAGAATGGAGTAGTTTATGACGATGAAATTAGAAGCGACGATAATTGGGGAGGTAAAGCAAAATTAACTTATGAAGGTGGTAAATTTAATTGGTATGCACAAGGAGCGGTTATGGGTCTTGTCGCTAATGGTGGTGCAGATGCAACACAAACATTCACTGGTTGGAGATTAAGAGATAGCGGAAGCGGTAATGTAAGTAACTTTTTAACTGGTCTTACATATTCATTTGATAATTTTCAGATTGCACCGAATTTTATGTGGCAAAAACCTCTAGTAGATCCAATGCCAAACGGTGTTGGTGCTCCTGGACGATTGAGAAATTTTATTGATGATCCTTTTGCGGTAAGAGGCGGTAATAGAGAAATGACCGCTGGTGAAATTTTATTTACATATGATCCTACACCTGGCACATGGATGTATCAATGGGATAATGATAGATCTGAGGATGCTAAATTTGCAATGAATTTAGGTTTTGTATATCGTAGATATCCTACTGCACAAGACGCTCATATCGGTTTTCAGGCTGATCGTACATTCTTTGCATTTCCAAATTCTGCACCAGCAGAAGATTTATGGGAAGTACATTCAAGAATGGTTTCTAAAGTATCATCTGATTTAGGTATAATTGGTAACTTTTATTATGGAAATGGACAAGCTAATGGTGATAGCCAGAGGTTAGTAAAACGCTTTGGTGGAGATATAAGAGCTATTTACAGAAAAATGAAATTAGAAACACATTTAAAAGTTAATGATTGGGGACCTTTTGATTATCATAGAGATTTCAACTTAACGTTTCCATTACAACTTATGTTAGATATATCAACATCTTTAGGAAAACCAGACTGGTATGTGCTGCCAAGTACAACAATAGGAATAAGAGGAACATGGCGTTCGCTAGATAGATTTTCACCACGATATGCACCTCTACAAGCACCTGAATTTGAAGATCCACCATTGAGTCCTGTTGGATTCCCTGATGGCTCAGAATGGGAAATTAGAACATACGTACATATCAATATTGGCAAATAAAAATAGCAAATGATGAAAAATATAAGAATTATAAAATTAAATAAAGTATTCTTGGCAGGTGCAGTTTTAGCTCTGGCTTTAGGATGCGAGAGAGATTTAAATCCAGATCCTTCTGATGAGTCAACCTTCTCAAGTGTTGGTGAAATATTTACAGACAATTTTGTTGGTATGGGTACAGACTTTTATAAGCCTTTTGGCGATTCAAAGTTTGATGCCTTTTCAGTTGATAACGAAGAAGGCTATGAGAGTTCTGCATCCTATCGCATAGATGTGCCTAATGCAAATGATCCTTCAGGTAATTATGCAGGAGCTATACTTAGAGTTGATGGTTCTGGTAGAGATTTAACAGGATATGATGCGCTCACCTTTTGGGCCAAAGCATCACAAGGAGTAAGTGTAGATGCATTTGGTTTTGGTCAAGACTTTATTCAAAACAAGCACCAAGTGACCCTTAATAATGTGAGCATTGGTACAAACTGGGCAAAATACACCATTCCAATTCCAGATGCTTCAAAATTAACAGAAGAGAGAGGAATGTTCTGGTATGCAGCAGGAACTCAAGGTACTGGTGGTTCAGGATATATACTTTGGTTAGACGAAATCAAATTTGAAAATACAGGTACTGTAGCACAACCAAGACCAGCAATGTTAGAAGGGCAAGATCTTGTTGAGCAAACCTTTATTGGTTCGAGCAGAACAATTAGCGGTCTCCAGGAAACGTTCAATTTAGAAAATGGACAGGACGTTACAGTAGTGCCTGCACCTGCTTATTTTGATTTTAGTTCATCAAATGTATTGACTGCTCAAGTAGATGATTCAGGTCAAGTGTCTATTGTTGGTAGTGGCGATGCTATTATTACAGCAGAACTGGCAGGATTAGATGTAGAAGGTTCTTTAACCTTAGAGTCTTTAGGAGAATTTACTCAGGCGCCAACTCCAGATAGAGCTCCTGAAAATGTCATTTCACTATTTAGTGATGCCTATGACAATGTTCCTGTTGATTATTACAATGGATTCTTTGCTCCTTTTCAAACAACTCAAGGAGGTGCACCACCATTAAATATTGGAGGAAATCAAGTTATTAATTATACTGATTTAAATTTTGTTGGTGTTGGGACATTCTTAAATGTAGCGCCTGTTAATGCCACCCAAATGACGCATCTTCATGTAGATATTAATGTTCAAGAAGCCATTGATTCTAACGATTTTATCAGATTAGAAATACTTAATGGTGTACAAACAGCTAATGAAATTTCAGGTACTAGAACTATTGCTGCCTCTGATTTAATATCAAATGAATGGGTAAGTTTTGATATTCCTCTTGGTGAATTTAACGGCTTAAGTATAAGAGATCAATTAGGACTTCTGTTCTTTGTGTCTGACGCAACAATATCTAATATATACGTAGATAATATTTATTACTATAAAGAAGTGGTTGATCCAACCCCTAATGTAGATGACTCTGGTGCAACACAAGTTGAATTACCTATAGGTTTTGAATCTAGTTTAACCTATGACTTTGCAGGCTTTGAAGGTGCAGATTCTGCTGTTGAAGCAAATCCAGATCAATCAGGAATTAACCCTACTGCCACAGTTATGAGGTCTACAAAAACACCTGGTGCGCAGTTTTTTGCTGGTACAGCATTAAATTTAGATGCTGCAATAGATTTTTCTACATCACAAAAACTTCGAATGAAGGTGTGGTCTCCAAAATCTGGTATTCCAATACGTGTTAGATTAGAAAATCAAGATAATTCAGCAGGTATAGAACTCGATGCAACAACGACTACTAATAACGAATGGGAAGAATTAGAATGGGATTTTAGTAGTTTAGATACATCTCCAGATTTTGTTAGAATAGTAGTATTTTTTGAGTTCGTTGTGGATTTACCAGGTGACGGGTCAACCTACTATTTTGATGATATACAGGTTCTTAACTAGAATTATAAAAAATAAAATAACGATATTATGATAAAGAGAATAATAAAAAAAAGAAATCATTTTAACTCGAGTTTATTTGTAATGTTATCTGTAGCCATGTTTTTTGGATGTGATTCAGATGAAACACAGCAAGTAACCACTTTTAATAATATTACTTTAGCTCAAGAATTTGATACCGCAGGATCACTTGATCCTAATATTTGGAATTATGACTTAGGAAATGGCTCAGATATTGGGCTACCTGGCTGGGGGAATAATGAGTTACAAAATTACACTGATAGACCTGAAAATGTAGTCATTGAAGATGGTATGTTAAAAATAACTGCTCGCCAAGAGTCGTTTGAAGGTTCAGCATATACTTCAGCGAGGATCCAAACCAAAGGAAAATTTCAACAAAAATATGGACGATTTGAAGCAAGAATTCAATTGCCATGGGGACAAGGGCTTTGGCCAGCGTTTTGGATGTTAGGCGACGATAATGAAGGAACAGAAATCTGGCCGCAAATTGGGGAAATTGACATTATGGAGAACAGAGGTCAGGAGCCTACCATAATAAACGGTAGTGTTCATGGTCCTGGCTACTCCGCAGGTAATGCTGTTACCAAAGCATTTGAATTAGATGGCGATCGTTTTGATACTGGTTTCCACGTATTTGGAATTGAATGGTCTGAAGATTACATCAATTACTATGTAGATGATGTGCTATATAATCAAATACGCCGAAGTGATGTTCCTGGTGAATGGGTTTTTGATGATGAGTTCTTTATCATCTTAAATGTAGCTGTTGGTGGAAATTACGTTGGCTCACCAAATGCTCAAACGGTATTTCCTCAAGAAATGCTTGTTGATTACATTCGAGTGTATTCTGCTGATTAATGATTAATAATCACTAAGACTTTTAGGTCAAGAATTTGAAATCATGACCTTTTTGTCCACTATCTAAACAAATAGTATTTAGAAAATTTCTAATGACAAATTACCCTAATTCTTTGAAAAATAATAGTACACAAAATAAAAAAGTAAAATTAGAGCAAGTCTCAATAGGTAACGAAGCTTACTTTAAGATTTCTAATAGTGATAAAATGCGACCGTTTTTTATGAGCATTGTCAGTGATTCTAATCACTGGATGTTTATTTCAAGTAATGGTGGACTTACTGCTGGAAGAAAAAACGCTGAATATGCATTATTTCCGTATTACTCAGATGATAAGATTACCGAATCTTCCGAGATAACAGGTTCAAAATCTATTTTTCAAATTAAAAAGAATGGTCAGAAGTATATCTGGGAACCTTTTTCAATTAGATTTCAGGATAGATATAAAGTCAAAAGAAACTTATATAAAAGCGTTTACGGAAATTCTGTCATTTTTGAAGAAGAGAATATCGATTTAAATGTTGTTTTCAGATACCAATGGTGTTCAAGTAACTTATTTGGATTTGTGAAAAAATCTAAATTCATTAATAATTCAGAACAAGAAATAGAAGTAAATATCTTAGACGGTATTCAAAACTGTTTACCCTATGGAGTCAGTAGTGCATTACAAAATGCAAGTAGTAATTTAGTAGATGCCTATAAACGCACTGAACTGATCGAAGATTCTGGTCTTGGTATTTTTGCTTTAAGTGCTATCATTGTAGATAAAGCAGAGCCAAGTGAGGCTTTAAAGGCAAATATTGCCTGGTCATTAGGGTTTGAGAATCCAACATATTTATTGTCCTCACTGCAATTAGATAGTTTCAGAAGTTTTGAAAACGTACAACAAGAAACTGATGTCAAAGCGGAAAAAGGAGCTTATTTTGTTAACTCGAAAGCTGATGTATTGCCAAGAAATTCTACTGATTGGGTTATAGTGGCGAACGTTAATCAAGACCACTCAGGTATAGTTGAAATTTCGAATAAGATAAAAGAAAATACTAATCTATTGATGAAAGATCTTAACAAAAACATTTCCTTAGGTACAGAGAAATTAATTAGACTAAATGCATCTTCGGACGGTTTGCAGTTAACATCAGATAATTTTAAGGATACAAGACATTTTTCAAATACACTTTTTAACATCATGCGTGGAGGTGTTTTTGATGATGGGTATACCATAGAACAGTGGGATTTAAAAAAGTATTTATTCAATGCCAATACTGAAGTGGCTCAGGCTAATATTGAGATTATTGAATCATTACCAGAGAAATTCACTTTAGAGAAACTTAAGGAAGTTGCAAATAGTAGTTCAGATAAAGATTTTAAACGTTTGTGTTTAGAGTACATGCCATTAAAATTTAGTAGAAGGCATGGTGACCCAAGTAGACCTTGGAATAAGTTTTCTATTAACACAAGAGATGAAGTAGATGGCTCTAAAATATTAGATTATGAAGGGAATTGGCGTGATATATTTCAGAATTGGGAGGCATTAGCATGCTCTTATCCAGAGTTCATTGAAAGTATGATTTATAAGTTTTTAAATGCTACAACTTTTGATGGTTATAATCCATACCGAGTTACAAAAGGTGGATTTGATTGGGAAACCATTGAGCCAGACGACCCATGGTCTTATATTGGATATTGGGGAGATCATCAAATCATATATCTTCTTAAGTTTTTAGAGTTTATCGAAGATTACAAACCTGGAAGTTTGGAAGGTTACTTTAATAAAGAACTTTTCGTTTATGCTGACGTACCATACAGAATAAAAAAGTATCAAGATTTATTAAAAAACCCAAAAGACACTATAGAGTTTGATGAGAAATCTGATCATAGCATTAGAGAACGAAGAGATCAAATTGGTGCAGATGGTGCATTACTTAGATATAAAAATGGAAATATAGTTAGGGCTAATTTTATAGAAAAAATACTCGCTTCAACTTTGGCAAAGCTTTCCAATTTCATTCCAGAAGGTGGTATTTGGATGAATACGCAACGACCTGAATGGAATGATGCCAACAATGCATTAGTTGGTAATGGTGTTTCTATGGTAACCCTAAATTATTTAAGACGATTTTTAAAATTCTTTGAAAATGTCTTTGAAAATGCAGAAACCAAAAGTGTTGAAGTATCCGAAGAGCTCGCCAGGTTTTTTAAATCTGTAAAAGAAACTTTGGAACAAAATGAAAATAAATTAGACCGACCAATTGATAATGCTACAAGGAAAAAAATTCTTGATGAACTTGGTAAAGCAGGTAGTTTATATAGAGAATCTGTTTATAATAAGTCGTTTTCAGGTCAAAAATCTAACTTAGATCTAGATCATGTTAAATCGTTTACTAAATCAGCACTTAAGCATTTAGAGCATTCAATTGATGCCAACAAAAGAAATGACAATTTGTTTCATGCCTACAACCTAATGACAGTTAAGGATAATGAAGTGAGCATCTCATATTTAGAGGAAATGTTAGAGGGTCAGGTTGCTGTGTTGAGTTCTGGTCATTTAAGTTCTAAAGAAAATCTAGAAGTTTTAGATGGATTAAAACATAGTAAATTATTTAGAGAAGATCAATACAGCTATATTCTTTACCCTTTTAAAAACCTTAAAGGTTTTATGGATAGAAATACTATTCCATCAAATGCAGTTAATGAGTCAGAATTATTGCAAAAATTAATTTCAGATGGTAATGCTCAAATCATAGAAAAAGATGTTAACGGTGAGTATCATTTCAACGGTAACTTTAAGAACGCTAATGATTTAAAAGAAGGATTAGAGGGTTTAAATGGGATTACTTACGAGACTTTAGCAAAAGAGGAACTAAACAAAATCTTTCAAATTTTTGAAGATATTTTTAATCATAAGGCCTTCACAGGTAGATCAGGTACTTTTTATGGTTATGAAGGACTAGGTTCTATATATTGGCACATGGTATCTAAGTTGCTCTTGGCAGTTATGGAGTGTTGTCAAAAAGCTATTGAAGAAGATGAAAGTGACGAGGTCATTGGTAGATTATTAGAACACTATTACGAGATAAACGAAGGTATAGGTGTACATAAATCTCCTGAATTATATGGCGCATTTCCAACTGACCCTTACTCGCATACTCCAGCAGGAAAAGGTGCTCAACAACCGGGAATGACAGGACAGGTAAAGGAAGATATTCTTAGCCGTTTTGGAGAACTTGGTGTTTTTATTAAGGATGGACAATTAGTATTTAATCCTGCTATGTTGCGTAAAGATGAATTCCTTAGTGATTCAAAAGTTTTTAACTATATAACGGTAGATGGAAATCAGTCTGAATTAGAAATAGAAACTAATGAATTAGTATTTACGTTCTGCCAAGTTCCTGTGATCTACTGTGTAGCTAAGGATAATAAAGCAGAAGCTATTTATAGAGATGGGTCAACTAAGACATACAGTACGCTTGGTCTCGATAAATCTACAAGTGAAGCTATTTTCAGTCGATCTGGAGATATTGAATTTGTGAAAGTTCATATTAAGGATTCGTATTTAAAATAATAAAGCATCATGAGTAAGTGAGTAAACCCAATGTTCATGATGCATAGCAATAAAAACAATAATAAGTCAATAAGACTTTAACCCAAATTAAAGAGAGCAGTGACAGCTAAAGATATATTAGGAAATCCAGATTATCAAGCCATATCTTATGGAGGTTATCGCGAAAAAACTAGAGAAATTCAACCTACTGTGCCGCAGTTGAAAGAGGATTTAAAAATCTTATTTGCAATGGGTATTAGGGTGATTAGAACTTACAATGTACAGCCTAAGTTACCTCATGCTTCTAATATTTTAAAAGCCATAAAGGAACTTAAAAAAGAAGATTCTAATTTCGAAATGTATGTTATGCTAGGTGCATGGATAGATTGCTTGAACGCATGGACAGATAAGGAACCAAATCATGATGTTGAAAGCCCAAACAATGCAGGTGAGATTAAAAGAGCAGTTGCATTAGCTAATGAATATCCAGACATAGTCAAAATTATAGCTGTTGGTAATGAAGCTATGGTAAAATGGGCAACTTCATATTATGTAAAACCTCAAGTTATTTTAAAATGGGTGAATCATTTACAGAATTTGAAGAAAGAGAATAAACTTTGTAAAGATTTATGGATAACAAGTTCAGATGATTTTTCATCCTGGGGAGGTGGTGATAGTCAATATCATGTGGAGGATTTAGAAAAGTTAATTGAGTCTGTTGATTATATATCTATGCATACCTATCCATATCATAATTCTCATTATCATCCAGAATTCTGGGCGGTACCTGATGCGCACAAGCATATGCCAAATACAACGAAAATTGAAATGACTATGGAGCGCTCTGTTCGGTTTTCTCAACGGCAATATGAAGCCGTATTTAACTATGTTAAAAGCTTAGGTGTTGATAAACCAATTCATATTGGAGAAGCTGGTTGGGCAACTATTTCTAATGGTCATTATGGACCAAATGGATCAAGAGCTACAGATGAATATAAACAAGGACTATACTATAAACTGATGAGGCGCTGGACAAACAGAGCTGGTATTACTTGTTTTTATTTTGAAGCTTTCAATGAACAATGGAAGGATGCACAAAATGCTAGCGGATCTGAAAATCATTTTGGTTTATTTACAATAGATGGAAAAGCAAAATATCCGATATGGGATTTGGTAGACCAAGGTGTTTTTGAAGGCTTAACTAGAGATGGAAACCTTATAAAAAAAACGTATAACGGTGATAAAAAAGAACTCTTAAAAGATGCATTAGTTCCGCCTTTAGAGTATGAGATATTAGCAAGTAGATAAGAAGCCTTATTGCAATTAGAAAGGCATACAAAGACAGTTTGGACTGCTGAACAAAAAGAGATAAAAGAAAATATAAAGACTAAAACATGAAATTAAGTAAACATATTTTTATAACAGTAATTGTGTCGATTTTTATTTTGTCCTGTAACCAAAATTCCAAATCAAAAAAGCAGATGCAAACAAAAAGTCAATTAACAGCAGAGGATATTTTGGGTAATCCAGAGTACTTAGCTATGTCTTATGGTGGCTACAGATATGCAGATCATAGCATCGAGCCAACAGAAGAAGAACTTAAAGAGGATATGAAATTACTTTCGGCAATGGGAGTAAAGCTAATTCGTACCTATAAATTACTTAAGCCACAAGCCGCAAATCTGGTAAAAGTTATAAGTGAAATGAAAAAAGAAGACTCTAAATTTGAAATGTACGTTATGTTAGGTGCGTGGGTTGACTGTAAAAATTCATTTTATTCCGGAGACGGAGACCCGATTCACAGCCAAGAAAATGAAGAAAATCCAGCAGAAATTGAACGAGCTGTAGCTCTTGCTAATAAATATCCAGATATTATAAAAATAATTGCAGTCGGTAACGAGGCGATGGTTAAGTGGGCTGCAAGCTATTATGTTGAGCCGAATATTATTTTAAAATGGGTTAATTACCTTCAAGAATTAAAAAAAGAAGCTAAGCTACCAAAAGATTTATGGATAACAAGTTCAGATAATTTTGCTTCTTGGGGAGGTGGTGGTGAAGAATACCATGTAGAAGACTTAAATAAACTAATAAAGGCCGTTGATTTTATTTCAATGCATACTTATCCTATGCACGATACACATTATCAACCTGAATTCTGGCAAAAGCCATTTGCCACAGAGGGTATGACGGATTTAGAAAAGATCGATGCATCTATGATAAGAGCAAAAGAATATGCGATGACACAGTACCATAATGTGAAAAATTATATGGAAAGTCTCGGCGTAAATAAACCAATACATATTGGTGAAACAGGATGGGCAAGTTTTTCAGATGGCCATTATGGCGAAGACGGATCTAAAGCATGTGATGAGTACAAAGAAGCACTTTATTACAAGCACATGCGCGATTGGACTAATGATGCCGGATTGTCTTGTTTTTATTTTGAAGGATTTGACGAACCTTGGAAGGGTGGAGAAAATTCAGGGAATTCTGAAAAGCGCTTTGGATTGTTTAAAGTAGATGGAAAAGCAAAGTATGTGCTATGGGATGAAGTTGATAAAGGAACATTTAATGGTTTAACGAGAAATGGAAATGAGATAACTAAAACCTATAATGGTGATAAGGAAGCAATGATGAAGGATGTTTTGGTGCCACCTGTAAAGGAATAAATATGAGTATATCAAAATATAAACAACATGAAACTAAGTAACTATTTTTCGACTTTTTTCTTAGTCTTATTAATTATGAGTTGCACTGATAAACAAGAACAGTTAAAGGTAGAGGTGTTTGAAACATCAGCTAGTGGAAATAGGTTAACACTTGTAACAGACTTTACGGTTTCAGAAAATACGTCTACAATTAAGTTGAATCCAGAAAAGAAATACCAGACGATTACAGGATTTGGAGGAGCGTTTACAGAATCTTCAGCATATTTATTAAATAAGTTGAGTAAGAAAAACAGAGCGAAAATTATTGAAGCTTACTTTAGTGAATCTGGAGCTGCTTATTCATTAACCAGAACACACATGAATTCATGTGATTTTTCATTAGACCAGTATTCTTATGCACCGGTTAAAGGAGACACAGAATTAGAACATTTTACAATTGAAGAAGATAAAGATGATTTAATTCCATTTATTAAAGATGCTATGGCTGCATCAAAAGACGGTTTTAAAATATTTGGTTCGCCTTGGACCGCTTCTCCCTGGATGAAAGATAATAAAGAATGGGTAGGAGGAAAGTTATTACCTGAGTATTATGATACTTGGGCATTATTCTTTTCTAAATATGTAGATGCCTATAAAGCTGAAGGTATTGATATTTGGGGCTTTACAGTTGAAAATGAACCATTAGGAAATGGCAACAATTGGGAAAGCATGCATTATTCACCTGATGAAATGACAAACTTTGTTATGAATCATTTAGGTCCTAAGTTAGAAGCAGATGGAAAAGGGGATTTAAAAATTTTAGGCTATGATCAAAATAGAGAGCATTTAAAAGAATGGGTAGATTCTCAATTTGAAAACGAAGAAACATCAAAATACTTTGATGGTACAGCTATTCATTGGTATGCTAGTACTTTTGAAGTTTTTCCTGAAGAATTACAATATGCTCATCAAAAAGCACCAAATAAATATTTAATTCAGTCAGAAGCTTGTGTAGACGCAGAAATCCCTGTATGGAAAGATGACGCATGGTATTGGAAAAAAGAAGCTACTGATTGGGGTTGGACTTGGGCACCAGAAAAAGACAAACATTTACACCCAAAATATGCACCAGTTAATCGCTATGCACGAGATATTATTGGATGTTTAAATAACTGGGTAGACGGTTGGGTTGATTGGAATATGGTTTTAGATAGAGAAGGTGGGCCTAACTGGTTCAAAAATTGGTGTATTGCACCAGTAATTGTAGATCCGGACGCAGATGAGGTTTATTTTACACCATTGTATTATACGATAGCACATTTCAGTAAATATATAAGACCTGGAGCAGAAGTAATTGACGTGGATAAAACAGATGATGATTTAATGGTTACAGCATGCAAAAATCCAGACAGTTCTATTGCTGTCGTGATTTTTAATGAAGGAAAGGTACCTAAGGATTTTTTATTATCCCTAAAGGATGAAACAAAACATATAAGAATAAGCGGACAAGCTATTCAAACATTAATAATACCAACTAACAAATAAATCTAATCATGTCAGAAATTAAAACTGCAGCTAAAGATAGAGTGCCTGTTGGGCAAAAAGCAGCATTTGGTGCTGGTCACTTTGTGCTTAATCTTTTACCAGGAGTACTAGGAGTCTATTTACAAGTATTTATTTTAACAGCCTTTGGAATGGATCCAGTTTGGGCGGGACTTTTAGGTGGCTTGCCCAGAATATTTGATGCCTTAACTGACCCAGTTATGGGCTTTATATCAGATAATACTAAATCGCGTTTTGGAAGAAGAAGACCATACATTTTTGCTGGTGCAATAATTAGTGGAATACTGTTTATTTTAATGTGGCAATTAGATGAAAATGCTTCTCAAACATTTAATTTTTGGTATGTAATGATATTACAAATCCTATTCCTTGTGGGAAATACCATGTTTGCAACTCCGCTTGTAGGATTAGGATACGAAATGACATCGGATTACAATGAGAGAACAAGGTTAATGAGCTTGGCCAATTCTATGGGGCAAATCGCTTGGATGATTGTACCTTGGTTATATGTAATAATTCCTGATGTTAATACTTTTGATAATCCTGCTCAAGGAGTAAGAACAATGGCAGTAATTGTAGGTGGTGTATGTATTTTATTCGGCGTTTTACCTGCATTTTTCTGCAGAGGTATGGATTCTTCACACATGGAGAATAGAAAGGAGATTAATTTTAAAACTTTAGCATCCAACATGAAGGATTTGTGGGCAGCTATTAAACAAGTGTCCAAGAATAAACCATTCATGAAACTTTGTGGTGCAACATTTTTAGTATTCAACGGATTTCAGTTAGTTGCAGCTTTCTCTGTATTCATTATTGTATTTTATATGAATAAAGGAAGTTGGGAACTTGCTGGCACCTGGCCAGCATGGTTTAATACACTTAATGCTATTATAACAGCATTCATTGTGATACCGATTATATCTAAAATGGCTACAAAATGGGGGAAGAGAAATGCTTTTTTAATTTCTACATTTTTATCAATTATTGGATATATTCTAAAATGGTGGGGATTTGATGTTCAACTTAATGATAGCTTTAACGAAACATCTTTAGGACAAAGTTTAACTGGTGGTGTGGCCTCAATTTTTGATTTTTTAAACCCATATTTAGAAAGTGCAGGTATGTCATGGTTTAGTATAGATACCAGTAATGGGATTCCATGGTTAATATTTTTGCCTATACCATTATTCGCATTCGGAATGGGAGGACTATTTACCCTAATGATGAGTATGACTGCTGATGTTTGTGATTTAGACGAACTAGAAAACGGTATGCCAAGAAAAGAAGGGACTTTTGGAGCAATTTATTGGTGGATGGTAAAGTTAGGCCAGGCTTTAGCCATTATTTTAAGTGGTGTTATATTAAAAATTGTTGGCTTTGATCAAAACATTGCAGAACAAGCAACAGAAACTATGACACGTCTTAGAATAGCAGATATAATTGTGCCTGCATCAACAGCAGCTCTAGCAATGCTTGTCATGTGGAAATATAGTTTAAATGAAGACAGAGCTAGAAAAATAAAAGAAGAATTAGTTAAGAGAAGAGGAGAATTATAAAAATTAAATTAAAAAGTAAATGTCTTACAGAGAAGAATCATATTATAAATATAAAGGCTACAAGCAAATTGCAACGCAAGGTATAGATGTATCAAAATTTTCAAAAGAGGAATTAAAAAACTTATGGCGTAAAACACTCGATGATGGTTTTCATGGTATATGTTTTAGTATGTATGAAGATGGTCAAAATCCTGGTGATGATATTAGTTTTGAACAAGTTGAGCGCAGAGTTAGTATCTTAAAACCGTATGTTAAAGCAATACGTTCTTTTTCGTGTATTGAAGGTAATGAGCATGTTCCTGTGGCGGCTAAAAAGCAGGGTTTTAAAACATTGGTAGGTGCTTGGTTAAGTGATGATATGCAGGATAATGAAAAAGAAATTGAAGGATTAATTGCCCTGGCTAAAGCTGGGAATGTAGATGTGGCTGCAGTAGGTAATGAAGTCTTATATCGTAATGACTTAACACTTGAAGAATTGTTGGGTTACATAAAACGAGTAAAAGATGCTTTAGAAGGATTAGATATACCTGTAGGTTATGTAGATGCCTATTATGAGTTTTCACGTCACCCTGAATTGGTAGAAAATACAGATGTTGTTTTAGCAAATTTATATCCGTTTTGGGAAGGCTGTCCTATTGAGTATTCATTAGGTCATATGCAGGCTATGTATGGTCAAGTTGTTGATGCAGCGCAGGGAAAACCAATCATTATTACAGAAACAGGTTGGCCAAGTGAAGGAGGGAGTTACAAAGGTGCTATTGCTGATGTTGCTGCTGCAATGAAGTACTTTATCGACACGGTAAACTGGACCAAAGAAAACGAGATACCAATATTCTATTTTTCTTCTTTTGACGAATCTTGGAAAACAGGAGATGAAGGCGATGTTGGTGCTTATTGGGGTTTATGGGATAAAGATGAGAAACTTAAATACATCTAAAATGTAAGTGTAAATTATGTCTCGTAGAGAAGAAAAATTTTTTGCGTTAGCATCCATGGACTATGCTGGGATGTCAATAGATGATTTAAAAGATCTATTTAAAAAATCATTAAAATCTGGTATTCATGGTCTTTGTTCTAGTCCTTACGAAGAAGGGCAAGAGCCGGGAGACCAATTATCCGAAAAACAAATACGTCGTAGATTAGAAATAATAAAACCATATACAAATTGGATTCGTTCTTTTTCTTGTACTGATGGTAATGAACTGATACCAAAAATCGCTAAAGAAATGGGTATCAAAACGCTTGTTGGAGCATGGTTAGGTAATGATCCAGAAATTAATGAAAGAGAATTAGAGGGCTTGATTAGTTTGTGCCATCAAGGTGTTGTTGATATCGCTGCCGTAGGAAATGAGGTAATGTATAGAGGTGATTTAACAGAAGGAGAGCTTTTAGATAAGATATACTTTGTAAAAGCTTCAATTAAAGATTTAGATATTCCTGTAGGCTATGTAGATGCGTACTACGAATTCGAAGAGAGACCTGCAATCACAGAAGCATGCGATATTATTTTAGCAAATTGTTATCCTTTTTGGGAAGGGTGTGATTTAGACTACTCATTGTTATATATGAAAGACATGTACAATAAAG
>NZ_CBFHMI010000013.1:0-303 GCF_965656915.1 Winogradskyella sp.
AGCACTGCCAGCAAGAGGAAAGTTTGGGGTTTTTAACAGAACACATTACGAAAATGTTCTGGTAACGCGTGTACATCCTAATTACTTAATGTATGAAAATATGCCAGATATTAAGAGTGTAGATGATGTCACTGATGCCTTTTGGGATCGACGCTTTGAGGAAATAAATAATTTCGAAAAACATATAGCTGATAATGGTACTATTTTGTTTAAATTCTTTCTAAACATATCAAAGGATGAACAGAAAAACAGACTATTAAGAAGATTAAATAAACCGAACAAACACTGGAAATTTTCTTCGGA
>NZ_CBFHMI010000013.1:313-3358 GCF_965656915.1 Winogradskyella sp.
TATCAAAAATGTTACGATGACGCTTTAAATAGAACTTCAAAAGAGCATGCTCCATGGTTCAATATACCTGCAGATGATAAACCCACAGCAAGATATTTAGTAGCACGTGTTTTATATGACACCTTAAAAGAATACACAGATATTAAAGAACCAGAATTACCTGCTAAGGAAAAAGCAAACATTAATATGTATAAACAACAATTAGAAAATGAATAAATATTTCACTTCGATTTTAAGAATTTGTCTTATTGGTATCTTAGCCTTGTCTTGGAATGTTAATGCGCAATCAGACGAAGATGTACTCAGTACTATTTATAAAACGTCATTAACAAATGGTCAGAGTTATGCTTGGTTAGACTATTTGTCTAATACCATTGGTGGACGTTTATCTGGTTCAACCGACGCAGAATTAGCAGTAAACTATACTAAGGCAGAATTAGAAAAACTAGGATTAGATAAAGTTTGGCTACAACCTGTAATGGTACCTAAATGGGTGAGAGGTCAAAAAGAAAAAGCCTATTTTAAATCTTTAGGGACTCATAATAATGTTAATATTTGCGCTTTAGGTGGTTCGGTAGCCACACCGAATGATGGGGTAAAAGCTAAAGTTGTTGAAGTAGCTACTTATAAGGATTTAGAAAAACTAGGCGAAAAGAATATAAAAGGAAAAATAGTATTTATAAACAGATCTTGGAAACAGGAATTGGTGAATACCTTTCAAGCCTATGGTGGTTGCTCTGTAGAGCGTTATCGTGGTGCTGCAGAAGCTGCTAAATATGGTGCTGTTGGTACTATTGTACGGTCGTTAAGTTCTCGATTAGATGATTATCCGCATACAGGAAGTATGGGTTACGGAGATTTACCCGTAGACCAACGTATTCCATCTGCTGCGATAAGCACTAATGATGCAGAAAAACTCAGCAAAGCTTTAAAGAAAGATAATAATCTTGAGTTCTACCTTGAAATGAGTTGTCAGCAATTCGATGATGTACAGTCGTTTAATGTTATAGGAGAAATTACAGGTAGCAAGTTTCCTAATGAATATATTGTTGTTGGTGGTCATTTAGATTCATGGGATTTAGGAGATGGTGCTCATGATGATGGAGCAGGTGTAGTACAGTCTATGGATGTTTTACGACTTTTAGTAGAAAGTGGTATTAAGCCTAAAAGAAGCATTAGAGTTGTATTGTTTATGAATGAAGAAAATGGCTTACGCGGTGGTAGAAAATATGCAGAAGTGGCAAAGCAAAAAAATGAAAAACACATCTTCGCTTTAGAAAGTGATGCTGGTGGATTTACGCCAAGAGGATTTAGTTTTGATTGTAGTGACTTAATGTTCTCTAAAATTGATGCATGGAGACCTCTATTTAAACCCTATTTAATTCATTATTTTGAAAAAGGAGGCAGTGGCGCAGATATAGGTCCTTTAAAAAATGATGATATAGTCTTAGCAGGACTCAGACCAGATTCTCAACGCTATTTTGACCATCATCATGCAGCAAATGATACTTTCGAGCATGTCAATAAACGTGAGCTCGAATTGGGAGCAGCAACAATGACAGCACTAGTGTTTTTAATAGATAAATATGGCACAGAAACGATAAGCAACGAGACTGAAATTAAGGATTAATGCTATGAAAATATATTGCTTTTACATCGGAATAGTCTTTGTGTTTTTATTCTCTTGTCAAGAGAAAAAAGACATCACCTTAGAAGAGGTGCTTACTAAATATTCAGAAAAAGTAGAATCAATTGATAAACTGTCATACAACATAAGACGTGTTGATACATTCTCTCAAGGTGGTGCTGTATGGGATAATAAAGGTTTTGCACACTTAGAAAAGCGAACTGAAGATACCATTTTTGGTTTTTCCTTTTATGGCAAGCGAGATGATGTCCCGGTAATAAGTATTTATGATCAGGGAAAAACATTTACGCTAGACCAGAAAGAGATGATGTACGAGTTGGGTAAAGGTGGCTTTTATTATATGGGAAGTCCTGGTGGTCAAATGGTAGCGACTTCATTTTTTGGTTTGGATGATGAGTACCAGTCACGTGAATTAGTAAAATCTGATGAAAATTATACCATAAAGTATACATTTCCTGATGATACCACATACTTAGTGACTAACCGCATAAAAATGGTAGAGTTAAATGCCGATTTTATTCCTGTGAAAATAAAAAGTTCATCCTTAGTGCAAGGAGAGAAATCGACAACAGACTTAATATTTTCTGATATTAAAATAAATGAAAATACAAGTAGCTCATTAGAAAATTATAAAGATAAAATCAAAGAGTATACCTTATTAATGCCAGAAGAAGATGTTCCTTCAATTGTATTAGGAAAGAAATTGCCAATCACAAATTTAACAGAGTTAAGAACAGGTAAAAAGGTATCAATAGATAATTCTAAAATTGTGTTATTAGATTTCTGGGAAACTTGGTGTGGTTGGTGTATAAAGGCGTTTCCAGATGTCGAAGAATTAAAGAAGACCTATTCTGAAGACTTAGTTGTGTATGGTATATCTACTGAAGATAAAGATAAAGCAATCGAGTTATTAGATAAAAAGAAAGTGACATTTAGTAATTATTTTGAAGATGCATCTATACACGACACGTTTGAAGTGAATTCATTTCCAAAGTACTATTTAGTAGATAAAAATGGCGTAATTGTTAAAGAATATTTTGGCTTCAGTGATAATATAGAAAGGGATATACAGGTATTAATCAATTAAAATTTATTTTTTAATTTTTCTAACTGTAAATCTTTTTTCTTTTTTATAGCGAGTAATTGTTCATTAAAGTAAACACCATCATAGTGCATATCAGCTAGTGTTCTGTAAGACATATAGTTTTTCTTTTTCATTTTAATCCTTTATTTTAAAATAGTGAAAAGTAAGCGTAACTTGAGTTAAAGAAAATATAATTTATGAAAAGATTTAGTTTAATAATCGCATTGATTACCCTCAGTTTTAGTTCAGCTCAAGAAAATATTGAACTTCCTTACTATGAAATCCCTGGGTATCCTGAAGAGTTTACAGCCGG
>NZ_CBFHMI010000013.1:3458-59475 GCF_965656915.1 Winogradskyella sp.
ACAATGGCTGCTCGTATGATCGATGCTTTAGGCTTTCGTTTCTATTGGGCAACTGATAGTCTTTCAAAAAAAGACTTAATGTATCGGGCTAATGAAGAAGGAAGATCTACAAAAGAAACCATTAAACATATTTATGATTTGTCTAAAATTATTGTAAATTCTACGCTTAAGCAGCCAAACGCAAAAGTTGAAGAAAATTGGTCCTATGAGGAACTTCGAGTAAAAACTTTAACGAACTTAAAAACTGCGGCAGATATTTTGCGCAAAAGTGAAGATATATCACAATTCAAAATTATTTTTGGTGAACGTGAGATACCATTTTGGAATCAGGTTAATGGTCCAATAGCTGATGCTATATGGCATAGTGGGCAGATTGTGATAAATAGACGTACTACAGGAAATCCAATTAATCCTAAGGTCAATCATTTCTCTGGTACGGTAAGTGAATAACTCAATGTCGTCTTAAATAATAACGTCCTTGTTTTAATTTTTTTGTTCTCTGACCTTTAAACTTAAAAGGTATAGAAATACCACCTGCTTTAAATATAACGAAGTGTAGGTGAGGAATGGTTGTAAAACCTGTCATTCCTGAAATTCCTATGGGTTGATTTAAAACCACTTTGTCTCCAACATCTACAACAGCTCCTTCAAAATCTAAATGAACATAATGTGCCATACTGCCATCATCATGCAAAATGATTATCTTATTGCCTTTATCTGCGCATTTATAAGTTCTACAATGTTCATCAGAATCTTCTTTAATGAACATGACAATCCCAGGTCTTGCAGCAGTAATAGTGTCTCCTATTTACGTTCCTATATCCAAGGCATAACGCGAATGAGGTTTATTATGTGAAAATTTCCCACCAAAGGATTGTATTATCTTATATTTTTTTCCTCTTGGATATGGTAATGTGTATCTGTAGTCTAAATCTATATTACTTTTTGGGTCACCAAACGTACCCTTTAAAGCAATGTAGTTTTTGGAGTCAATCTTTGCGGTGTCTTTTACTTTGTATAACGGTAAAACTAAGACATTTTTTAGGGTGTCACCTTGTTTTAATACGCCAAAAGAGTTAACTCTTATAAATGATTTTGTAGAGTCTAATGCGGTAATTTTTAATTCTACAGGTGCATAAAAAGGATTGATGAAATCTACATAAACAGAATCATTTTCTACTGTCTTAGCGCGCTTTAATTTTTGTCCATAAAATTGCTGAGAGATGCAAATAAGAACTAAAAATAGAAGTATTCTTTTCATATAGATAAAGAGTCAGTTTTAATTAAATTGTTACATTAGTAAAGATAAAAAATCTAAAAACTATGCCAGGCATATTAAAACAAATTCATCCTGTTTTACCTGTAATAGATGTATCTAAAGCGGTTGCGTATTATGTAAACAACTTAGGCTTCAAATTGGGTTTTACAGATACGATTGATGCTCACGGCTATGCTGGTGTTAGAAGAGACCATGTAGAGATTCATTTGCAATGGCACGATGAGAAAGAATGGGTTGCTGGCTTAGACAGACCAATGTTAAGAATATATGTTGAAAACATCAGTGAATTGTTTGACGAATACAACTCTAATAAGGTGTTTCATGATAACACATTCTTAAAAAAGACACCTTGGGGAACTGAAGAGTTTGCATTTTATGATTTGTATGGCAATGGTTTAACATTTTATAGAGAAATCTAGACATTTAATTTTACAATATTTATTATAGCAAATCATTTATGAGAACTAGTCTTTTAATAATAGTATTTTTTATTTGTGGAGTATTATCTGCTCAAAATTCTAATGACTTGTTGTGTAAGGTGTTAGATGCTGAAGCGAATTATCCTGTAGCCTACGCGACCGTTAGATTTGAAAATGTTCAGAATGGAGTCATTGCAGGCGAAGACGGAGGATTTAGATTACCATTAGATTATAAAACGCAAAATAAGGCTGTAATTATATCTTCAATAGGTTATAAGACCTTGCGATTAGAAGCAAATACGCTTAAGGAAAATGAAATAAATATTATTTATTTAAAACCTAGAGTAGAGGAGTTGGGTGAAGTATTAATTACGGCAAAAAGTAATTCAGGACGTACAAGATCAGAATCTGCCGAAACAATTATCAGAAATGCAATAGGCAGAATACCTACAAATTATCCTTATACTCCGCATTCATACATCACTTACTACAGAGATTATCAGGTTGTAAACAATAACTATTATAATTTAAATGAGGCTATAATTGAAAATTTTGATGCTGGTTTTAATACGGATAAATATGAAAATGAGAGTAATAAATCAGCATTGTATTCCTATGATTTAAATACTGAATTCTATCAAGACAAACAATTATTAAATTCAATCTATGGGAAATCTAAATTGTTAGATAGATACAATTCTGCCAAACTAGGAACTAATATTCAAAATGAATTAGAGATATTAAATATCCATAATCCAATTAGAAATTTTGATAAATCGAGTTTCTCTTTTATTTATGTGTTTAAAGATAATTTTATAGAGAACCATGATTTTAAATTAATGAAAGTCGTCTATGCGGATGACATTCCCTTATATGAAATAAGATTTGTATCTAAAGGAGATGAAGGTGCCAAATATATTGGGCAAGGCACTATATATATTTCTAAAACCAATTATGCCATACATAAATTAGAATATAGAATGCTAGATAAGGGCAGAAATTCTAATCGTGGTAACCCATTTGGTAATAGTGCAAGTCGTATTACAACGAACCGAAAAACAACGTTGTTCGAAGTAAATATTGAATATAAAGCTATTGGTGAAAAGATGTATTTAAACTATATGACCTTTAATAATAGGTTTATAATTAAAGAACCTAATCCGTTTAAAGTCGAAGATTTCTACTTTAATACCAGAAATAAAAAGTTTTACATCACTTTTAATAAGCCTATAGATGAAAAGACGATTAAACGAAAAAGTAATTTTAGATTGCGGTATGATAATACGAAGCTTATCATAAATTCCATTGAATTAGAGGATGAGAAAATTCTAAAAATAGATGTTATTGGTTGGTCTGCAGGAAGTGGCGTGGATACCGAAAACATAAGATCTGAAGACTTTAGTTATAAGCTCAAACGCGTGAAAGATATTTCTGGAGCGGTAATAAACAAAGAATCTAAACTCATTGGTTATCAGTTTAGGGAATTATTTACTCAAGAGGTTTTTAAAACTAAACAACCTGAAGATGATCTTATTTTTCTGTATAAGACTGAGCCTTTGTTTTCTTCCAGAATAAATAATACAAAATTAGATGTAGACACATACTGGATTAATACACCATTGAAACAAACTAAAGGTTAATCATCTGTTTCAAAATTCTTATCAATTTTTTTTATAAGTTATTTGTCTTCATGTTTTTCTTCACGTTTCATCTGAATATACCGTGTCACTAGTCGCACACCTAAACGTGCAAAAAGTATAACGGCAATTACCATAACAATATCAAATCCCGACATATATTCTATTTGAGTTATAACTATTGGTCTGTGAGCCCATGTTATAGTTATAGTTTAGCATTAAATAAAGGTATAAAAAAAGCGCTGCACATCGCAACGCTTTATTTTTTATCATTACTAATTTAATAAGAATTAAATAACTATGTTAATCGGTTTTAGACATGGTGTCACTTTTGTCATACATAAATGCCCAAGAACCATCAATAGCTTCATTAAACTTTTTACGCATTTCTGCAGTTTTTTCAGCTCCATGAGCATTTTCGTAAACTTTCCAGACTCCATCCATATCTTTATCAAGATCAGCGTAGTTGTCAAATGGCCAAGCTACCATAAACTCGGCAGAATCTTCAGAACCTCCAACAACAGTATACCAATAGGCACGTTCGTCACCTTCAGCTTTTTTTATTTCTCCAGACACCGCTTTTATAACTTCCATAAAATCTGCCGAACTATTAACTCTAAAATAGGTAACCCAGACTTTGTCTTTTGATTCATTGGAATCGTTACTAATGTCAGGCATCGTTTCTGTGATCATATAATCCATACTTTCCATATGAGGTAATATGTGCTCAGGAAATAAGCTTCTGCAGTTATTACTCGCCTCATCACTGTCATCATCCATTTCTGCCCAATTTTCCATAGAGTCGGTTACCGCATAAACAGAGTTAGAGCCTTGTACGCGTCTCCAAAAGTTCCATGTACCTTCACCATTATTTTCTTCATAGCATTTTTTGTATTTGTCAATACCTTCTGCGAATTGAGCCTCATGGCCCATTTTAACTGTAATGTGAGTAACATTAACGATGTTACTAGAATCATCATCTTGTCCCATTAAAAAGAATGGCACAATAAGTAATAGAAAACATAATTTTCTCATAATGTAAATTGATTTAGTTGATTAATTAATAGCAACCAAAACATAAAAATTTACAATTGAAATTATAAATTTAGTGAAGATTAGAACACGTTGAGTTAGGGTGGTAAACGCAATTTAATTCTTATTAAAACGCTGAAAATTAAGCATATATAGTACTAAAAAATAGTGAATTTTCTTTAGAAAATATATTAGATACTAAAAAATTCAATAGTGATGAAAGCCTATTGAAAATAAATTAGAATGAAATTGATACCTGATTACGGAATATATCATCCATTGTTTCGCGCTTTCTAATAAGATGTGTTTTGCCTTTATAAATCAATACTTCTGCAGGTCTGTAGCGTGAATTATAGTTACTTGCCATGGTAAAACAATACGCACCTGCATTTTTAAAGCATAGAATATCACCTTCATTAATTTCATTGATACGTCTGTTATTAGCAAACGTGTCTGTTTCACAGATATAACCAACAACGGAATAAAAGCGTTCTCTCCCTTTTGGGTTTACAATATTTATAATTTCATGTTGAGAGCCATAGAGCATAGGTCTTATGAGGTGATTAAAGCCAGAATCAATTTGCGCAAAAACAGTAGAAGTGGTTTGTTTTACGACATTAACTTTAGCTAAAAACACTCCAGCTTCGCTCACTAAAAATTTACCAGGTTCAAAGGCAAGTGTTAAGTCTTTACCATAGTCTTTACAGAACTGATTGAATCGTTTAGACAATTTTTTACCCAGTTCTTCAATATTCGTTTCTATGTCGCCTGATTTATAAGGCACCTTAAATCCAGAACCAAAATCAATGAACTCTAAATTTTTAAAATTTGTGGCGGTTTCAAACAAGATTTCGCTTGCATATAGAAAAACATCAATATCTAATATATCACTACCAGTATGCATGTGTATGCCATTGATTGTCATATTGGTGTTTTCTACGATTCTCAGTAATAATGGTATTTGGTGAATAGATATACCAAACTTACTATCAATATGGCCTACGGATATATTTGTATTACCACCTGCCATAACATGCGGATTTATTCTAATGCAAACAGGTATATTAGGATGTTTAGAACCAAATTGTTCTAATATTGAAAGGTTATCTATGTTTATTTGCACACCAAGTTTAGCTACAGTCTCTATCTCTTGTAATGATACACCATTAGGGGTATAAATAATATCCTCTGGTTTAAAACCTGCCTTTAAGCCCAATTGTACTTCTTGAATAGAAACCGTATCTAATCCTGAATCTAATGAATTAAATAGCTTAAGAATTGAAAGATTAGAAAGTGCCTTTACCGCATAATTGATTTTAAGATGCTTTACATTACTGAATGCTTTTGTGAGTCTTTTATATTGTGAAATAATAGTATCTCCATCGTATGCATAAACAGGACTTCCGAAATCTTGGGCAATTTGTAATAGGGTTTTAGTATTCATAGCATGCAGCAATTCATTTATTTTAAGTCGTCAAACTTATACTTTAGCTTATTTTTAAATAATTATTTATATGTTTTTTTACTAAATTTACACAATAAGTTAAATAATTAACAAAATGAAAACTGTTGCAGCATGTGTTGAATCCATAGTACTACAACAACCATTTTTAGAAGATGCGCTTTCTAAAGAAATAATCAATTATTCAGCTTTAGCTGAGCATTTACAGCAACAAGTGTCACAGCAATTGGGCAAAACAGTAAAGACAGGATCTATTATGATGGCATTACGTCGCTATAAAGACAAATTAACTGTAAGTAGGCCTTATTATAAGATTGAAGTCTTGTTAGGGCAGTTGGGAGATATTACCTTAAGGTCTAATTTAAGTGATTTTACCTTCAGGAATTCTGATACATTAATTCACAGTCAAGCAGATATTTTAAATAAGATAAAGGATAAAAATCATATTTTTTATACATTCACAAGAGGCATCTTAGAAAGTAATATCATAATTTCAAGTAGTGAAAAAGCGGATGTTTTAGATAGTTTTAAATCTGAAAAATGTCTTGAAATAAAAGAGAATTTATCCGCAATTAGCTTACTTCTGCCAAAGAATAATACTAAAGTCGCTGGGCTTTATTATCAAATACTTAAAAGATTGGCGTTACAAAATGTGTCGCTGTATGAGGTGATATCAACCACAAACGAGTTTACTATTGTGGTTGAAGACGACATTGTAGACAATGCCTTTTCAATAATTAAAAATCTAAATAAGAATTAATTATAAGAACCAATGGTAATTGGAAAAAATCACAAGAAAAAATATTGGTTTAAAGTAAGCGTATCCGTATTTTTGCAGTCGAAATAAATTTCAGACTAAATGAATTTACACGAATATCAAGGAAAAGAATTATTAAGCAGTTTTGGAGTACGTATTCAACGTGGTATTGTTGCTCAAACTGCTGATGAAGCTGTTGCAGCAGCAAAAAAACTAACGGAAGACACTGGTACAGGATGGCATGTCATTAAAGCTCAGGTTCACGCTGGTGGACGTGGTAAAGGTGGTGGAGTTAAGCTTGCTAAGAACTTAGATGAAGTTAAAGACATCGCTGGACAAATCATTGGTATGAACTTAGTAACACCTCAAACTTCAGCAGAAGGTAAAAAGGTGCACCAGGTATTAGTTGCTGAGGATGTTTATTATCCAGGTGATAATAAGCCAGAAGAATATTACATGTCTGTTCTTTTAAATAGAGGTACAGGTAAAAATATGATTATGTATTCTACTGAAGGTGGTATGGATATTGAAACTGTTGCCGAAGAAACTCCTCACTTAATATTTACTGAAGAAATAGACCCTGCATTAGGACTTTTAGGTTTTCAAGCACGTCGTGTAGCGTTTAACTTAGGCTTATCTGGTACAGCATTTAAAGAAATGACAAAATTCGTGTCTGCGCTATATACGGCGTATGTAAAGTCAGATGCCTCATTATTTGAAATCAATCCTGTTTTAAAAACAAGTGATGATAAAATAATGGCAGTAGATTCTAAAGTAACTTTAGATGGTAATGCCTTATTCAGACATAAAGATTTAGCAGCATTAAGAGATAAGCGTGAAGAAAATCCTATTGAAGTTGAAGCTGGTGAATTAGGTCTAAACTATGTTGACTTAGATGGAAATGTTGGTTGTATGGTTAATGGTGCTGGTTTAGCAATGGCTACTATGGATTTAATTAAACAAGCAGGTGGTGAGCCAGCTAACTTTTTAGATGTTGGTGGTACAGCGGATGCTGCAAGAGTAGAAGCCGCTTTTAAGATCATCTTAAAAGACCCTGCTGTAAAAGCTATCTTAATAAACATTTTTGGTGGTATTGTACGTTGTGATAGAGTAGCACAGGGTGTAATTGATGCTTATACGAATATGGGTAACATTAATGTTCCTATTATTGTACGTTTACAAGGTACTAATGCTGATATTGCAAAAGAACTTATTGACAACTCTGGTTTAGATGTACTAAGTGCTACAGAATTCCAAGAAGCAGCTGATAAAGTTCAGAATGTACTTTCTTAGAAATAGAACTTATTTAAAATAAATTTAATGCGCCTTTTTATAAAGGCGCTTTTTTTTTATGTTAATTATCTGCTAATCAACGTTAAACAATGTTAACAAGTGTAACCATTCATAATTTTAAAAGTCTATTAAGTATCAATCTTATAAAAACAAATAATTATGAAGACATTAAAAATGTTAGTACTAGTCGTAGCAATTGCGTTTAGTAGTGTACTTGCAGCAAGTACAAACCCGATCGAAGAAGCTCAACCAAGCACTTTAACTGAAGCCGTTGGTGATTTATTGAAAAACCCAGATTTTCAATTGACTAAAGATGTTAATGCTGTTGTTGATCTAATCATTAATGAAAATGATGAAATGGTTGTGATTTCTGTATCAACCGATAACAAAGCAGTTGAGAGGTATATTAAAAACCGATTAAACTACAAGAAGTTATCTAAGGATGCGATTGGTTTAAATAGATCATTTAAGGTTCCAATCAAGATGGTTGAAACTAATTAGAATCTATCTTATGTAAAATAAAAAGAGCAACATTAATTGTTGCTCTTTTTTTGTTTATCTGTGTTTTCTTTTTTTGGCATTGGACCTCTTAAATGAATAATTAATCCATTAAGGAAATTCCTTAAAATTTGATCTCCACATTCCATGTATTTTGGATGGTCCTCCTTTCGAAAAAAGGCGTTTAGTTCACTTTTTGAAATCCTAAAGTCTACCAAGGCTAATATTTTTACAATGTCCTCATCACGCAATTTATGCGCTACTCTTAGTTTTTTAAATATATCGTTATTTGTCATACTAGTATTTTTTAATTAAATAGCCACTGGTAGGCTTTACCAAAATGTTCTGCCCAAAATTGCTCGTTGTGCTGTCCTCCTTCAATAATTTGTGCGTCTATTTGGTTATCGTTTAATCCTTTAGATTTTAACAAGGATATCATGTTATTAAGTTTTGGAATCATAGTTTCCCCTTCATCGGTTCCAGCTAAAAAATAAAATTTTACGTTTTCACTAATAGGATTGGTCTTGACCAGCTCAAAAATTTCTGGATTAATCCAAAACGCAGGTGAAAAAACACCTGCTTTTCCAAAGGTTTTAGGATATTTTATAACCGCATAGAATGAAATTAGTCCACCAAGAGAAGAACCAAAGATAGTTGTGCTATCAGCATCGCTTAGGGTTCTATAAGTAACATCTATATGAGGTTTAAGCGTATTTTTTATAAACCTTAAGTAAAATTCACCATCACCATCGCCATAGGTTTTATGACTGTAAGGTGTTAATTCATCTATTCGTTTTTTATTACCATGTTCAATACCTATTATTATACTTTCAGTACTTTCTAAAGTATCCATGTACTCATCAATTTTCCATTCTCCAGCATATGAGGTGCTATCATCAAACAAATTTTGTGCATCATGCATGTATACGACTGGATAGCGTTTTTCAGAATGTTGATAACTTTTCGGTAGATAAACCCATATTTTTTTTACAGAATCTAATTGTGGAGCTTCAATCGAAAAAGTGGTAACCTGTTTAGAAGCAGTGCTTTGAGACTGTAAACTAACTAAGAAAAAGAGCGTAAAAATTAGAAGAATATGCTTGAATCTCATGCTATTATTGGTGTCTTAGAATGACAAACGTTTAAAAAACTCGACTAAGGACATTTAATTTTTCGACAAGATACATTATATCAACGACAATAAAATAATACACCTTATTAACTTTACATTATAAATAATTCCCTTATAGACATGATTAACCGTGCTGAAAAATTGAGCCTATTATCCGAGATGATTGCATTTGCTCAAACAGATGAAAGTATTAAAGCCATTGAATATAGCTTTTTATTTAGTATTGCGAAACAATTAGATATTTCTAAAGAAGATTTTGAATATCTTTTTAGACATCCTGTAACATATGTGCATCTAAAGACACATAGTGAACGTATTGTTCAGTTTCATAGATTAGTTCTTTTAATGAATTTAGATCATAAGGTTTCACCAAAACAATTGGTTAAAATCCATAATTTTGGTTTACGTATGGGCTTAAGCCATGAGTCTATTAACAGAGTTCTAGATTTAATGGATAGTTTTCCTAATAAAGTTGTGCCACCAGACTTTTTGATAGATATTTTTAAAGTTCAGTATAACTAATATTCAGGTGCCGTTGAAGTATTGCAGTTATAAGAACCTGTCATTACTAGATCGAAGGACGCAGCAATTTCTATTACTTTACTTTTAATTTTTCAAGTTTACTTTGGTACGCTGTAATTTCATCTCTGAATCTTGCAGCCTCCATAAAGTCCAAAGCTTTTGCTGCTTGTTCCATTTGCTTACGCTTATCTCGTATCTTTTTCTCTAGTTGACTTTTTGTTAAATATTCGCTTTCTGGCTCTGCAGCTAGTTTAGCTTCTAACTCTGTACGGTAAGTACTTACTGAGTTTTTGGCAAGTGCACTATCTAAACTCTTATTTAATGCCTTAGGTATTATGTTATTCTCTGTATTGTATGCAATTTGCTTTTCGCGACGGTAATTAGTTTCATCAATAGTTTTTTGCATACTATTGGTAATTTTATCGGCATACATAATAGCCTTTCCATTTAAATTTCTTGCAGCTCTACCAACCGTTTGCGTTAAGGACCGATTAGATCTCAAAAACCCTTCTTTATCGGCATCTAGTATCGCTACCAACGAAACTTCAGGTAAGTCTAATCCTTCTCTCAAAAGATTGACTCCAACCAGCACGTCAAATATACCTTTACGTAGATCTTGCATAATTTCTACACGTTCTAAAGTATCTACATCGCTATGAATATATCTACATCGAGTTGAAATTCTGGTTAGGTATTTTACCAGTTCTTCTGCCATTCGTTTGGTTAATGTCGTCACCAACGTGCGTTCATCCTTTTCAACGCGATCTTGAATTTCTTCAATTAAGTCATCAATTTGATTTAAACTCGGACGAACCTCTATTATTGGGTCTAGTAAACCTGTTGGTCTAATCACTTGCTCCACATAAACACCATCTGTTTTTTGCATTTCGTAATCAGCAGGAGTTGCACTTACGTATATGACCTGATTTTGTAGTGCTTCAAATTCTTCAAACTTCAAAGGTCTGTTATCCATAGCAGCAGGTAATCTAAAGCCATATTCTACCAGATTCTCTTTTCTACTTCTGTCACCACCATACATGGCGTGAACTTGAGAAATGGTAACATGGCTTTCATCTACAACCATTAAATAATCATCCGGAAAATAATCTAACAAACAGAAAGGCCTTGTGCCTGGTGCTCGTCCATCTAAGTATCTCGAATAGTTCTCAATACCAGAACAATAGCCAAGTTCTCTGATCATTTCTAGATCAAATTCAGTACGTTCTTTTAACCGTTTGGCTTCAAGATGTTTTCCGATATCTTTGAAATAATCGTGTTGCTTTACCAAATCATCCTGGATGTCTTTTATCGCACCATTAAGTACATCAGGTGAGGTTACAAACATATTTGCAGGATAGATGTTTAATCGATCATAGCGTTCTATTATTTCATTAGTATGTGCATCAAAAGCTTCAATTTCTTCAATTTCATCTCCGAAAAAATGAATACGAAAAGCATTATCTGAGTATCCAGGGAAGACATCAACAGTATCACCTTTAATTCTGAAGTTTCCATTTTTAAAATCGGCTTCAGTTCTGGAATATAAACTTTGTACTAATTGATGTAATAATTTTGTCCGAGAAATAACCTGATCGCGCTCAATAGTGATTACATTTTTTTGAAACTCGACTGGATTTCCAATACCATATAGACAAGATACAGAAGCAACAACGAGCACATCACGTCTACCAGAAAGTAGGGAAGAGGTTGTACTTAATCGCATCTTTTCAATCTCTTCATTTATAGATAAATCTTTTTCTATGTAAACACCAGAAACTGGTATATAAGCTTCAGGTTGGTAATAATCATAATAGGATACAAAATACTCAACCGCATTATCAGGAAAGAACTGTTTAAACTCAGAGTATAATTGAGCTGCTAATGTTTTGTTATGGGCAAGTACTAGAGTAGGACGTTGTACTTCTTGTATAACGTTAGCAACAGTAAAAGTTTTACCTGAACCTGTAACGCCCAGAAGCGTTTGATATCTTTCATCTTGATTAATGCCATTAGCAAGTTGCTTTATGGCTTCTGGTTGATCTCCTGTAGGTTTAAACTCTGATTTTATTTTAAAACGCATGATGCAAAGTTACGATAAAGTATATCAGTTTTCAATTAACGCTTTAAGGCAAAATGCCCTGTATATATTTTTCCGTCTATAAATTTTGCGACAAACCAATAATCATTACTCGGTAATTTTCTACCATTAAGATTTCCGTCCCAAGCAGTTGCTTGATTGCTTAATTGTGTTATTAGTTTTCCGTAACGATCAAATATACGTATATATGCTAATTGGTTTAATTGTGAGCTGAAACCTAAAACTTTCCAGGTGTCATTAACAGTATCACCATTGGGTGTAAAGTATTTTGGAAATCCAAGAACAGAAATTGTTTCTTCAATAAGACCACAACCATTTCTATCTCTTACATAAATAGTGTGAAATCCTTCGGAAACGTTGGTGAAAATATTACTTTCTTGATATAATCCATCACTCTCATCTATTGCGAATTCATAAACACCATTCCCAGAAACATTTATGCCCACTGTATTATTTGGTGATATACCTTCAACAGCTACACTTTCAATCACAGCAGTTTCAGATGGATTTACGGTAATGGTTCTGCTAGATGAACATCCATTTGGGTCGGTAACTATAACGGTGTACGTACCAATTTCGTTAATCTCATTAAATAACGTATTTACATTGGTTAAGACACCATTATAATACCATTCGTAGTAATAATTGTTGTTTGCATCATTAAGTACCTCTCCATAAATAGTGATGGTTTCAGGAAATGAATTAAGACAATAAATTACCGTTTTATCAGCTTCTAAAACTGGTGTATATAAAACATTAAGATTTGCTGTACTAATACTAAAACACTGATTATTGCTTCGAATCTTTACATATATAGTTTGTGAATCTATACTCGTATTTACAAAATTATTAGGTAATGCATTTAATTCACTGAAGGCATCAGCTTCAGTTTCATAATAACTCACTTCATCACCTGTTGGAATTTGATTAATAATTGAAGCTTCTATATCACTAAGCGTAAAACTTGCAAATCCATCTAGTATATCTCCATCACAGGCTTCTAAATCTGGAATTGTAAGAATATTATTAGACGTTTGTAATTCTAGTTTAGCTATACTCGCGCAATTAGAAGGGTTTATGACTCGTGCATAAACGACTTGGAATGGAGTTGAATTTTCAAAACTTGTTGCCGTTGTTATTGGATTTGTATTTGCAATAGCATCTGCTTCAGTAATAAAAAAGTTAGCAACTATTGAAGAGTTATTATTGTTGGTTATATCTACTTCTGCATCAAAAAGATTGTACGTTGTTAATCCATCCTGATTGACATCGCACTCAACCAAAACTGAATTTTGGACTGTGGGAATTGGCGCATATTCAATGACCACTTCTCCATAAGAGATACAATCGCCTGCAAGTGTTGCTTTAACCGTATACGTTCCTGGATCAGTAACAAAATAAAAACCACAGTTGAAGCAATTTTCTGGTGTTGATTGTACTAAATCACCATTTCTATACCAGTTGTATCCAACCCAAGGTCCAAGTTGCTGCGTGTTTAATTCTAAAGTTTCACCTTCGCAAAGGGCATTACCTGTAGCGATAAGCCTATTTGGTCCTAAATCTGTAGATAATTGAAAACTTCCTGCTTCTAGGAACACAGCAGAATCATATCTATAGTTTTGCTCGTCGGCTATGACTAATTTTACATGATAGGTTTCATTAGGAACAATATTAGCAGTTGCTGTTAATACAGCAGTTTGCCCATTGAAATTAATGGGTGAATTGACGTCGTTATAATTACCAAAATAGGTTTCGTGTTGTGGTGGGCAAGTTCCGGGAACACCAGGCGTAACAGTAGTTGCTTTTACTGGTGTACTAGTGTCTGGTACCAGTGCAATGTTTTCATATTGATTTTGGCCAACTGCAGGTTTAATTAAAAAACCAAATAAATCTGAATATTGACAGCTATTTGGATTGTTTTCTTGATATTCCTCTGAAGCAAAAATGTATCTAAAACTTACTTGTGAGGCTGCTGAGGTAAAATCGAATTCAAGTATAGTCGCATTTAAAGTGCCTGTTTCCTCAAGGGCGAATTCTAAATCATCATCTCCTAACCAATTTGATGCGTCATCATCACTTAAACTATTATTGGGTCCTGGAACATTATTTAGTCTGCCAGTGCTCATGACAATACCACTTTGAAATGGGAAAGTGGTTCCAGTTGCATCAAAATAGCCATAACTCTGATCTGTCCCATTAAAATTTCCACCAACAACATTTGTTACAACCACATTTTCAATACAATTGCTATCTATTAAGATATTCTCAATTAATTCTTGGGCAGAATAGGTTTGATTATCCACTATAATATTCTGAGAATAACTCAGGAAGGATAAAAGCATAATAAAAAATGAGAGTGACTTTTTCATTTTCTTTTTTAAAGGAATGCAAAGATACGCATTGCGCCAAGTCAAGGATTAATTAAGGTGTTAAAGAATGTGTTAATCTCTTATTAACGTTTTAAGGCAAAATGCCCTTTAACTTGAAAGTTTTCTCCGTCTTTAAACACATCAGCAACAAACCAATAATCACCGGTAGGCATAAGGTTACCATTATAGGTGCCATCCCAACCAGCTGTATTGTGTTTAAGAGTTTTCAGAAGCTTACCATAGCGGTCAAAAATATGAATGATTGTACCAGGTAAAGTTTCCACTCCTGTTATATGCCATGTGTCAAAATCACCATCGTTATTGGGTGACATATGTTTTGGAGTGTCTATAACTAAAACTTCTTTAGTGATACGTCCACATCCATTTTGATCTTTAATGGTTAATGTATTATAGCCAATAGGAACATTGAAAAATATATTCGAATCTTGAAATGGTAAATCATTTAACTGATATAGATAGTTGCCAATTCCTGAAACTGTTACCGTAATATTATTAGGGTCAGAAAAATCTATAGTTTCAACCACATCTATGTCTGCAGATTCAGATTCTGTAACATTAAATGTACTTGTTGTTTCACAACCAAATTCATTGGTAATAGTGACTGAATACGTACCTACACTAGTGATTTCAATTTCGGGAGTTATTGCATTTGTTGACCACAAATAAGAGTCTGATGGATTATTAGTTTCGGCAGATACAATTAATGGTGTGTCATTTAAACAAATCACTTGATCTTCAATGTCGATATATGGATTATCATTTATAATTATTGAAAATTGAGTGATATCAAAACAACCTGTCGTATTATTTTCTACACGAACGAAGATGATTTCTCCATCTATTGCGAAATAATTAGATTCTAACGCATTAGTATTTTCAATTGCTTCATTTTCAGAATTATAATATGTGACAGTAAAATCATCTGGATTTTGTCCGTTGAGGATTTCTGCATCTTGCTGATTAAGATCAACTCCTAAAATTCCATCATAATCATCATCACAATTAATAATATCAGCAGGCTGATTTGCAATTGGTAAAGGATTAACATTTAAAACAAAAGGATAAACCACATAACATTGTGTAGTACTAAATGAAACTCTAGCAAATAATGTTTCTACAGTATTTGTATAGGTATAGTTTAATTCAAGGGCATTCTCATTAGATTCAGCGTCAGCTTCAGTTGCATGATATGTCACTATTTTGTTAAACGTATTGTCTAATAAGGTTAAGTTAATGCCTTCGAAATTAATAGTACTGCTTGCATTATCGCAGACATTATAAACTTCAAAATCATTTATTTCTGGTGGAAGATTTATATTTAAATCGAATGGAACTATAATGTAGCAGCCAGTAGCGACATTGCTTACTTTAGCATAAATGGTTTCTGGATAATTGATGTTGAAATAAGCTTCCGGATTTAAAATTGGATTGGATTCATTCTCAGCATCAATTTCACTTCTGTAGTATAAAAATTCAACATTGAATTGTCTTCCATCTAGAATATCCAATTCTATTTCAGTTAAATCCCATTCTAAATCAGTTTCAAAATTATTTCCACAAACTGTTAATGATTGTCCAAAATTAACATCTGGTAAGTCGAGAATATTTATAGAGAAGGTTGTTACATTATAACAACCAGATGCATTATTAACAATTCTGGCATAAAGTAACTCTGGATTACTTGTGCTTGTATAGGTGAGTGCTACTGGGTTTGCGCCAAGATCTGCATTCAATGGTGTATTATGAAACGTTATGCCTAGATCTTGAGGGCTACCACTAGATATCTCGCTTATTTTTTCATTTAAATCTACGATATAAGGACCGTTGCCATTAGTACCACAGACAGGTATATCTGTAGGTTCATTAAAAATAGGAGCTTGTCTTACTTCAATCTGCATTGGTGCGACACCAAAGCATCCTAATTGCTCTTCGTTTTCCAATCTTACATAAATGGTTTGTGGATTAGAGGTGTTTTGATAGGCCACAGTTTTGTCAATTGGGTTAGAACCGTTTAATGCATCTGCTTCAGTTTCAAAATAAAATACTTCCATACCTGTTTGGCCGTTTAAAATCTCGTCGTCTTTATCTTCAAGGATGAAATTAGCGGAATTTCCAATATTTAATTGGCAATTTAAAAAATCAGAGATTTCATTTAAAACAGGATTATCATAAATCAAAATTTCAAAACCAATAATGGCTAAACAATTTAAATTTTCACGCTCTAATCTAATAAATACTTCGCCAGAATCTGTGTTGTAATTTGTCGGATTTTCAATTGGGTCGCGTTCTTGTACCGCGAACTCATAACTTTCGTAATAGGTGATTGTAAATTCACTTAAGTCGCTGGATAATTGTGGTAGTATACTTTCCAGATTGACAATGGAGAATCCATCTTGATCGTTATCACATATGATTAAGTCCTCTGGTGTGATGAAATTCAAACTTTCTACAACTGTTATATCCAGTGTTGTTATATCATAACAATCTGTAACACCATTTGCAACTCTTGTGTAAAACGTTTGAGTGTTACCGGGAATATTATAGGTGCTCGTTATTTCGTTTTCACTATTTTCAGCATCTTCAAAAGTCTCATAAAACCTAACCTGAGCAAAAGGTACTCCTTGTTCCATAATATCGACATAGTAACTTAAGTCTATGGTTGTTGTGCCATCAATAGCATTGAAATTACCACAGGCATCAGCAGTTCTCGGTTGTACAATGGTCGGTGGGTTGACATTGAGTGTAACCTTTGTAACGTTTTCACATTCGTTTTTGTATTGTGTCCTTACATAAAGATCTCTTGATGGTGTATCAACAGTAAGTGGAATATTTGTATTTATAGGATTAACACCATTTAATTGGTCATCTTCAGTTAGGTAATATACTATGGATAAATCTGCATAGCCGCCAATAAGTTCTTCTGTAACTTCATTAAGATCAAAATCGATTATACCATCGGCAGACATATCGTCACAGCGATTCACATCAGTTTGCTCTCCTAAAATATTGTAAGCAATATTTTTATGCAATTCTAATGGTACTACTGAAGTACAATAACCTCCTATTTCTGCTACTGACATATATATGGTAGTTAAAGGAGCTGAGACAGCAAAAATAGGTTCGTCTGCAAATAGAAAACCATTTTGAACTGCTAAGGCATCTTCTGCAGTTGGATAAAAATTAACTCTAGGATCTGGAATAAAATCCCTAACCAGATCTATGGCTTCGTTAAGATTAAAAGCTACTACTGACGAGTCATAATCTGACTCTACAGGTATACATTTGTTGAGAATGTAATTGTCATTACCAATAAAAGGACTTTGGTTAAATTCTAACGTAAATGGCACAGTGGAATGGCATCCATTAAAATCGTCTACAACACGGGCATATAATACTTGTGTCTCAGAAGGGCTTGGATAAGGAGATGGTATAGCATTTTCTCCATTTTCAGCTTCTTCTTCTGTGAAATGAAACGTTACTGTTCTGTTGAATTCAAAATTGGCAACTCTAAAATCATAAAAATCAAAATCGACTGTTGCAGAAATGTATGGGATATAAATCTGATCACAAATAATCACAGGATCAATTTCTAAAGTATTTGGTGCTGCTTTAATAATAATATCAAACCACCCGACTTGAAGACAACTGTCGTCCTGACTCTCAATTCTTACATAAATAGTTTCTAGGAGTTCTGTGTTTTGATAGATACCAACAATTGGATTATCATTATTCTCGGCATCTTCAAGAGATAAGTGGTAGCTTATCATATAATCTGTTGAAGGTAGATTATTATAGATTTCATCATTTTTTTGCGTAAAATCAAAATCTGTAATACCATCGCTTGGTGCAGGATCACATTCTATAATATCATCAATAAGTGCTGCTGGTTGAAATCCCTGAACTTCAACTTCGATAGTATCAGAAAGGGTACATGTACCACCTGAAATAGGTATAGTAACTTCTACATCGTAAGTTCCACTTTCAGAAACTTGTAATGTTGGGTTGTTTTCACCTGCAAGTACATTACCATTAAGAGACCAAGTATAGGTTGCTGCAGTGTTGCTAATGTTAGGATCTAAATCTAAAGCATTACCACAAACGGATTGATCTGGGCCTAAATCAATAGCACCACCAAAACTGTCTGCTTCTATAAATACGGCTGAATCAAAGCGTTCGTCAATGTGGTCTGCAATAACGAATTTTACATGATATGAATTACCAGGAACTACAGCTGCATTGGCCGTCATAACCGTTGTTCTACCATTAAAATTAGTATCTCCAGATCCATAACCTTGAAAGAAGTTTTCGTTTTGAGCAGCACAGAATCCATTGATATCTGGGCGAATAGTGTTTGTACTCACCACAGTAGCTGTATCTGGAATCAATGCTATATTTACATACGGATCCGTACTTCCAGTCGGTTTAATTAGTATCGCAAAAACATCTCTAAAATCACATGGGTATTCCTGCTGATATTCGTCTGATGCAAAAAGGTATTTAAAGGCTACAAAATTATTTGCGGAAATAAAATCGAATTCTACAGATGTTGCATTTAAGGTTTGATCAATACCCAGAACATTTAGAATGTCTTGATCAGTTGTCCAATCTAACTCCCCATCACTTAAAGATTGTGGTATTAAACCATTACCTGCAGAAGTTACATTACCTGTAGATAGAACTAATCCGTTGGCTAATGGAAAATTGGATGTACCTCTATTAAACAAACCATAACTGACTATATTGTTGACCTCTCCATTAATGCTCGATGTAATATTTGACGCTTCAACACAATTATCGCCTATTAAATTCTCGATAAGTTGTTGAGGTTGTAAAGAATTATCCGTAACTATTTGTTGTGCATCTAAATAAATTATATGCACAAGAAAGAAGAGAAATATATATATACTTTTCTTTTTCATATAGTTGTAAAAAAAATAATAGCATTAAGGTAAGTGCTTAACCTCCCTTTTTTGAGATAAAGATACAAAAAGCTACTTAAATTAGTCTGATTTTGAAATGTGTAACACCTTAAGACAATTAAAAATTAACGTTTTAAAGCAAAATGTCCTTTTATCTGGAAGGTTTCACCGTTATGTATCACTTTTGCGACATACCAATAGTCACCAGCAGGCATTTTATTACCATTGAATGTGCCGTCCCATCCAGGAGAATCTGAACCAATTTGTTTCAATAGCTTTCCATATCGGTCAAAAATGTGAATCATAGTGTCTGGTATTGTTTCTACACCTGTGATATGCCAGGTATCAAAATCACCATCATTATTAGGTGTCAAATGCTTTGGTGTATCTATGACTAAGACTTCTCTTGTTATTTGGTCACAACCATTTTGGTCTATGATTGTAATGGTATTATAACCAATTGGTACATTAACGAACACATTAGAGGCTTGAAATGGTAAGTCATTAAGCTGGTATAAATAATCACCAATACCATTAACAGTTATGGTAATATTATTTGGGTCTGAAAAATCAACGGTTTCAACGACATCAATAACCGCAGATTCTGATTCAGCAACATTAAAAGTACTTATGCTTTGGCAGCCGAATTCATTAATAACAGTAACGGAGTACATACCAGTCGAAGTAATTTCAATTTCTGAAGCTGTTGAATTAGTAGACCACAGGTAAGTATCTGTAGGGCTATTAGTTTCGGCAGAAACAACAAGAGGTAAATTACCAGAACAAATCACTTGGTCCTCAATATCTATAAAAGGAATAGGATTAATGACAACTATAAATTGAGTAATTGCATAACAATTGGTGTTATTATGCTCAACTCTTACAAATATGGTTTCACCATTAAATGCATTGTAGTCTGTGCTCAATGGATTTGTGGATTCTGTAGCATTCACTTCAGAGTGATAATAAGTCACAGTGTAATCATTAGGGTTTTGATTGTTTAATACTTCAGCATTTTGTTGACTGAGGTCTATTATTAGATTACCGTCATAATCATCATCGCAGAGAATAATGTCTTCTGGCTGATTTGCGATGGGTAAATGATTGATATTTAGTAAAAAAGGATAAACAGCATAGCAACGTGTTGTGCTATATTCAACTCTTGCGAATAAAATTTCTGAAATATTTGAATAAATGTAATCTGTATTTAGTTGATTTTCATCAGCTTCGGCATCGGCTTCTGTTGCATAATAGCTTACTAGTATGTTAAAGGTGTTGTCTAATAATAGGGTATTAACATCTAACAGATTTACAGTATTATTTTCATTATCACAGATATTAAATACTTCAAACTCGTTGATTAGTGGTGGATTATTTATGATAAGCTCAAATGGTACTGACACGAAACATTCTGTAGTATTGTTTCTAACTCTTACGTACAAGGTTTGTGGACTTGATATATTAGTATAAGTTTCAGGATTAGAAATAGCGTTAGTATCTCCTAATAGATCTTCCTCAGATTCAAAATATGTAAATTCTATGCTGTACTGTCTTCCCTCTAAAATTATTAGTTCTATGTCTGTTAAATCCCATTCCAAAGATGAATCATAATTATTACCACATGTTATAAGTGATTGTCCATAATTTACTTCAGGAAGTGAAAGTGTATTGACATTAAATGTTCTAATACTGAAGCACCCAGAATTTGGATTTAAAATGCGTGTATAAATTAATTGTGGATTACTGGTGGCTGTAAAGTTTAACGGTATTTGGTTGGTACCTAATTGTGCATTTAGAGGAGTTAAATGAAAGGTAATCTCTAAATTTGTAGTACTTCCTAAGCCAATTTCTGTAATTTTTTCACTCAAATCTGTACTAGCTAAACCATTATTATTTATATCGCATTCAAAAACATCTGTTGGATCATTAAAAATAGGTGCTTGTCTAACTTCAATCTGTATAGGTGCTACTGTAAAGCAACTATTTTCTTCTTCATTTTCTAACCTAACAAATATTGTTTGAGGATTGGAAGTGTTTTGATAAGCTAATGTTTTATCGATAGGATTGTCGTTGTTAATAGCATCGGTTTCGTTTTCAAAATAAAAAACTTCCATGCCTTCTTGTCCGTTTAAAATTTCAGGGTCTTTATTAATAAAGAAAAAGTCTGCAGAACTATTAAAATTAGAAACGCAGTTAATAAAATCTGGTATTTCGCCTAACTGTGGACTATCGAAAACTAATACTTCAAAACTTATTACAGAAAAACACTCTAAGCCAATGCGTTGTATTCTTATAAAAACTTCTTGAGTTTCTGTAAAATAGCTATTTGGGTTTACAATAGGAAAACGATCTCCTAATGCGTTATTTAAAGTTTCATAAAAAGTAATATCGTAATTACTTAAATCTAATGGTATTTGTGTTGGGACACTTTCTAAATTAACAGTAGCAAAACCTTCTTCATTTTCTGAACATGCTATAATTGGGTTTGGAGTTGCAATATCCAAGTTGTCAATAATCTCTAAATCTAAAGTTGTTACACTATAACAACCTGTATTATTATTAATAACTCCAACAAAAACCTGAGCGTTATTGCCTGTAGCGTTGTAGCTTTCAATAGTGTTTTCATTGTTCTCAGCATCTTCTTGTGTAGCAAAGAAATCTATATTAAATGAGCCATTTAACCCTTGAATTATTTGATATTTAAATGGAGTTAATTGAATGGTTGTGGTATTTGTTTCAGCATTATAGTTACCACAAGCTTCAGCAGTTTGTGGTGGTAATATGGGAGCACCAACAAGTTCTATCGTTACTTTAGAATTATGAAAACATTCATTTTTATAGTTTGATGCTATAAATAAATCTTTAGTAGGTGTATCTATTGTATATAATGTGTTTGGATCTAGAGGGTTTATATTGTTATTTCTATCAGTTTCAGTTTCGTAAAATGTTAAATCGAAATATGCATAGTCTTCAGATAATTCTTCAGAAAGTTCGTTTAAATCAACATCAACGATACCGTCATTGCTAGAGTTATCGCATCTAAACACTGTTTTTTCTTCACCTAAAATATTATATAATACATTTTTGTGTATTTCTAATGGCATAAAGATTTCACAATAGTCTCCTGATGAAACTCCAACAGTAACAGAGGCTATAGGGTTACTAGTTGTAATTGATGGTGGTACAGAGGCAATTAACGTAACTAATCTTATAGTTAATCCTGGATACATTTCTTCTACAGCAGCCATGTAATCACTAATAAGATAAGTTTCTACGAGTGTTTCATAGTTGTATGTGGTTGAGTCTTCTTGAGAAAATATAAAAAGATCTGGATCTAAACAGGTATTAACAACAAATCTATCAATATCTAATTCAGGAGAACTTTGGTATTCAAAAAACAACTTGACAATAGAAAAGCAGCCTTCAAAATCATCAACAACTCTAGCAAAAATAAATGGAGGCTCAACATCAATCTCTGAATTTTGTGTTATGGCGTTTTCCGAATTAATAGCATCAACTTCAGTTAAATGGTATGTTACAGTTCTATTAAATTCATAATTAGCAACTTCAAAATCAAAATCGCTAAAATTTTCGACAGTTATTCCTCCGTCATTTAATACGCCATCACAAACGTCAATTGTTACTTCTAGAGTATTGGGCGAATCGTAAATTGAAATTTCAAAACTCCCTATTTGTAAACAGTCACCACTAAGACTTTCAACTCTAACATAGATAGTTTCTGTAGGTTCAGTATTTTGGTACAGACCTACAATAGGATTATTGTTATTTAAAGCTTCATCTTCACTTAAATGATAGCTAATATTGTAGTTAGTTGAAGGAAGGCTTTCAAAGATTTCATCATTTTTTAATAATGGAAAATCAAAATTATAAAATCCATCACTTGGTTGAGGGTCGCAAATAGAAATGTTTTCAATAGCACTAGCTGATTGAAAGGGAATAATCTCAATATCTACAGTATCAGTTAATACACAGGTTCCGCCAGGTATAGGTATGGTAACTTCTACGGTATAAGTACCTGATTGATTTACTTGTAAAGTGGTATTATTCTCCCCAGGAATTTGTGTTCCATTTAAAAACCAAGCATAACTGGCTAATGGATTGTCTATATCGGCGTTTAATGTTAAATCATTTCCACAAATGGCTTGGTCTGGTCCAAGATCTATTGCTCTACCGAAGCTATCGGCTTCAATAAATACGGCAGAATCAAAACGCTCGTCTATATGATCTGCTATGACAAACTTTATATGATAGGTTTCACCAGGAATTACCTCAGAGTTAGCTGTTAATATTGTACTATGACCATTAAAATTTGTACTTCCTATATTATAACCCTGAAAATAGTTTTCGTTTTCTGCAGGACAGAATCCGCTTATATCTAGATGTATTGTATTTGTGCTAATTTCTGCAGAAGTATTTGGAACAAGTGCGATATTAGTATAAGGGTCATTAGTACCAGCCCTTTTTATAAGAATGGCAAATATATCTTTGAAATTACAAGGGTATTCTTGTTGGTATTCATCTGAGGCAAATAGATATTTAAATGCCACAAAGTTATATGCAGAAACAAAATCAAACTCAATAGAAGTAGCATTTAAGGTTTGATCTAAACCTAAAACATCCAGAATATCTGAGTCTGTTTCCCATTCTATTGTACCATCACTTAAATCTTCAACAACTAAAGAATTTCCAGCAGAAGTGACGCTACCTGTAGAGAGAATAATGCCGCTTTGCAAAGGGAAATTTGACGTGTCTTTATCAAAAGACCCATAGCTAATAATATTATTAGCGTTGCCATTACTATTAGATGAAATGTTAGATACACTCACACAGTTTTCGCCAACTAAACTCTCTATGAGTTCTGTTGGTTGTTGTGAATTGTCTGTAATTATTTGTTGCGCAAACATAAAATATGTAAGTGCAAAAAAGAATGGAGATAAATAAATCCCTTTCTTATTCATCTAGCTTTTTTTATAAAGGTAGAAAAACTTATAAAAAAAGATGTTAATTCTCTTACTTCTTATATTATTTTCGAAGTGTAAGTTGTTTTTAGCGACGTATGGTAAAGTGACCTTTTACTTCAAATGCGATACCTCCTTGTTTAACTTCTGCCACGAACCAATAGTCACTAGCAGGCATTTTGGTTCCTTTATAGGTGCCATCCCAACCAGGTGTATTAGATCCTAATTGTTTTACAAGTTTTCCATAACGATCAAATATGTGAATTATGGTGCCAGGTAAGGTTTCTACACCTATGATATGCCATGTATCGAATTGGCCATCGTTATTAGGTGTCATATGTTTAGGGATGTCTATAACTAATACTTCTTTGGTAACTTCTGCACAACCATTAACATCTATAATAGTTATGGTATGATAGCCCATAGCAACATCGTTAAAAAAGTTAGATTCTTGTGGTTCCCCATCATCCAGTTGATATAAATAGTCACCACTACCACTAATTGTTACCGTGATATTATTTGGGTCTGAGAAGTCAACAATTTCTGTAGCTTCAATAATTGCTGACTCTGACTCTGAGACACCAAATACTCTAGTGTTTTCACAACCAAACTCGGTTGTAACCGTTACCCAATATGTTCCTGTTTCTGTAATTTCAATTTCTGGTGTGATTTCACCAGTAGACCACAAATAGCTATCTGTAGGATTATTGGTATTTGCAGAAACTAGTAGTGGTAAATTATCTAAACAAATGACCTGATCCTCTAAATCAATAATTGGCAAGGGGTTAATAAGCGTCATGAATTGTGTTATATCATAACAGCCAGTAGTATTGTTTTCAATTCTTGCATAAATAACTTCACCGTCAAACGCCATGTATGTTGTATCAATATTTGATAGTCCCTCATTTGCATCTGACTCTGTATTATAGTATGTAATTGTGAATTGTGATGGATTCTGTCCTCCAAGGATAGATGTATTATGTTGTGTAAGATCGAATTCATACAGACCGTCAAAATCATCATCACAGATCATTACATCTTCAGGTTGATTCGCAACTGGTAAAGGATTGACATTTAAGTTAAATTCATAAATTGTAAAACAATGTGTTGTACTAAATTCTACACGAGCAAAAAGTGTGTCATTATTAGTTGAATACGTGTAGTTAGTGTCTAGTGCATTTGTGCTGTTTTCGGCATCTGCTAGACTAGTGTAATAGGTAAATAATACATTGAAGCTTTCGTCCATGAGAGATTCGTTAATTTCATTTAAATCGAAACTATTAGTTTCATTTTCGCAAATGTTATAGGTCTGGAAATCATTAATCACAGGCGGTGCATTAACTATAATATCTAATCTAGCGGAAACATAACAATTATAATTTGTGTTAGTTATTTTAATATATACCATTTGAGGATTAGTAATATTATTAAAACTATCAGGATTACTAATATTGTTAATGTTTGATTCTAAATCATCTATATTTTCAAAGTAAGAAATTTGAATATCATCTTGTCTTACACCTATAATGTCAAATTCAGCAAGAGTTAAATTAACTTCAGTCAGACCGTCATAGTCGGTATCACATGTAACAAGTGGGATAGATGCATTCACTTCTGGTAGTTGGATAACGTTGACTTCAAATGAAGTAATAGATTTACAAATATTACCATTGTCTATTTGGACAAAAATTTGTTGTGGATTTACAGTATTCGTAAATTCAGATGAGATTGGATTTATACCATTTTCGGCATTATATTGAGATGTATAAAATGTAATTGTAAGGTTATCATCAATACCACTAGATATTTCATCAATTTTGGTATTTAGGTCGAATATTTCAATTCCGTCATTATTACTACTATCACACATAAACCAATCTGACGGTGTATTATATAAAGGATTTGAACCTACCTCAATCTCAAAATTTGATGTATTGTAGCAATTTTCATCGGTAAGATTTTCAACTCTTACGAATATCGTTTGTGGATTACTAATATTTTGGTATTCGATATCTTTATTAATTTCATTTACACGATTATCAGCATCATTTTGATTCGTATAATATAAAACTTGTTTTCCCGACTGACCATTTAGAATTTCAGCATCTTTCGTATTAAATAAAAATTCAGCTATACCATCACTATTATCCTCACAGATTGTATAATTATAGTCACTTATTGTTGATAAAATTGGTATTGTATTTATAATTATTTTTAAAGTTTGAATTGAATAGCAACCCGTATTTGAATTCTCAATACGCAAATATACAGTTTCGGTTTGCGCATTATAGTTGCTTTCATTTGTGATAGCATTTATGTTGTTTTCGGCATCAGATAGAGAATTATAAAAACTGATAATTCTATTATTCGTATTAGAAACAATATCTGTAATTACATCTAGTAAGTTGATATTATAGAAACCATCTTGGTCATCATCACAAATTATTATATCTGCTGGTGCAGTAGCTTCTGGTGCAGGTAAAACTAGAATTTCAAAAGAATTAATATTTGAAGCACAACCTGTTTGATTTGATGTAACTCGCGTGAAAACCGTAAATGGATTAGATGTATTTTGATACGAATAAGGGTTTAATGCATTGGTATTATTCGAGGCATCATCTTCTGTCAAAAAATATCGAACTTGGAAACCAGTTTGTTCAGCAGTAACTAAACTGTTAAATTCAGCTAATCTCAAATTAGTAAATCCATCTTGATCTTCATCACAAACTGTTTGATCATTTATAGCAGGGAACTCTTGTATAGCATTAATCGATATTTCAAATTCATCTACATCATAACATGTAGAATTAAATAGTCCGATATAAATAGTCTGAGGGTTACTCAATGGTATATAAGGTGTCGATTGGTCTATGGCATTTAATTGATTATCTCTATCTTCAGGTGTTTCGTAAAACTCAATAGCGACGTCGGGTATATTATGTATAAAATCAGTTGCAATTATTCCAAAGTTGAATTCTTCTGAACCATCGTTGTTTAAATCACAAATTGAAATATCTCTTGTGGTTGTACCACTAAGTAATAAGTTGGTGTGAAGTTCAATAGGTGTAACAGAAGCGCAGCCTGTTGTACTACTCTCAACTCTAATGAAGACAATTTGTTCATTGATATTTATGTTGCTGTAGTTGGTTTCGTTAACTATAGGATTTGCACCAGAAAGAGCATCTTCATTAGTCTCATGGAATGTTACAGTGACATTTGTAAAGCCTTGTAAAACGTCTGGTATTACGCTAGTCAAATCAAAATCTGCAAAACCATCATGATCTGCATCGCAGGCATCAATGTAATGGTCATTAGTATTTATAACTGGATTATCTAAAACGTTAATATCTAACGTTGTTGTACTTACACATCCTGTTTGTGAATTTTGTACACGTACAAAAACCTGCTCGTTAGAATTTGTATTTACATAAGGCATTGGCAAAGCATTAGCTCCATTTGCTGCATCTGTAACTGTACTATGATAAGTCACTATCGTATTGGCTTGTCCATTAGTAATCTCATCGTCTTTAACGCTTAAATCTATTGTAGTAAACCCATCTGCCGTTTGATCGTCACAAATGTCTAATGGGCTTGGGTCAACTATATTTGGTAATGCATTAACAACTAAGTTTATTGTAGAAAATGCAAGACAACCATTGGTTGTATCTTCTATTCTTACATGGACAACTTGTGGGTTAGTTGTATTTTGTATTGGGCTGGTAATGGGGTTAAAGCTGTTTTGTGCAGCTGTGCTAGTATAGTGATAAGAAATAGTATATGATGACGCTGGTACAGAAGCTAATACTTCAGCATCTTTAATAGATAAATCAAAAGTTTCAATGCCACCATTACTTAAATCATCGCAAATCTCGAAATCTGAGATTGGGTCTGAGGATTGGGTGGAACTAAGGTTAATATTAATATCGTCTTCAATTAAACAGATTCCACCATTTAATGGAATTTCAGCAACTACTCTATAGTTTCCTGATTGTATTGCGGTATATGTAGGTTGAGTTTCTCCTGAAATTATAACACCATTTAATAACCAAGTATAGGTAGCTTGTGGATTTTGAATATCTCCATTTAATAAAACGTCACTGGCACAAGTTGAAAAATCTTCACCTAAGTCTACTGTCGCATTAAAACTATTACCTTCAATAAATACAGCAGAATCATAGTTTTCATCGGTTTGATCTGCAATGATAAGTTTTATTTGATATTGTACATTCGGTTGAATTGAAGCTACTGCCGTAAGTACTGTCGTTCTTCCGTTATAATTGGTGTCACCAACGTTGTAACCTTCAAAGAATGATTCGTTTGAGGCTTGACAAAATCCAACGATTTCATCGTGAACAGTATTGGTGTTTACAGGTGTTGATGTGCCTGGCACAATAGCAATATTTGTATATGGATTATTTGTGCCTGCTTCTCTAATTAAAAACGCAAAGCCATCTGAATATTGACAAGGGAAATTACCAAAGTATTCTTCAGAAGCTAAAATATAATTGAATTGTATAGTGTTAGATATAGAAATAAAATCGAATTCTAAGGAGGTCGCATTTAATGTTCCTGAAATTCCTAATGCGGATTCAAGATCTGCATCTTTGGTCCAGCTGTCATCACCATCGTTTAGTATAGCTGTATTCTGTCCATTACCCGCTGAATTAGCGTCACCTGTTGTAAGTACAATTCCATTTTCAAAAGGAAAGTTTGATAATCCACGTTCAAAATAACCAAAACTTCCAAGGCCAACATTACCACCGTTAGATGGAGATGAAATATTTGAAACTTCTGCACATCCTTGTATAAGTGTGTTTTCAACTAAATCTTGTGGTGTTACATTATTATCTACTGTTATTTGTTGCGCATAAATACAGCTACAAATAAAGCAAAGAATTAGGCAGAGGGACTGTTTTATATAATTCATAAGTTACGGTTAAGTCTGAAAGCATAGGTTAGTGTAGATTTGAGGCAAACACTAACTTATATTTTATGAAGGTGAAAAGTAGACACAAACAAGGTGAAATACAAAAAAAGTCGACGAAATACCTAAAAAGTTAACAAATATTAGGAATTAGACTACAATAATAACTAAAAAGGCCTCATTACGAGACCTTCTCCCAAATTGAATTCTCAAAATATTTAAGCCTCAACATAAAATGTTTCTTAACCTGAAACTCAATATTAATGCGTTTATGATATAAATTACCTTTAACCTAATTCATCAAAAACACGAGGCTATTGTGAAAATAGAATAATAATAATATAAGAGGGAAATAAGTACAAAAATATGTGAGTGCCTTAAAGTTAAAACAAGTCTTTTGAGACTGCAAAAAAATAAGATGAACGAACTAAAACCTTAACATTTTTAATAATTTACGTACACCCAACCTACCTTTTGTCTATAGTTAGAATCATTGAGATTTAAAATGTAATAATAAGTACCGATTGTAACTAAACTACCATGGTTATTTAATCCTCTATTAATGGTACCATCCCATGGTTTAGTATTATCTCCAACAAAAATAATATCACCATAGCGATTATAAATTTCCAACTCATGTTCAGTGAAAATATTATATAAGCCTTGAATATTAAACCAATCGTTTTTTGTGTCGTCATTTGGTGAAAAACCCTCAGGAATTGTAGGAGGACAATTTTCTATGGTCAACTCAAATTCAAAGATCTCATAACAAGGAGGACTTTCTAATCTAACATAAATAGTTTCTGGACTTTCTAAATTATTATAATTAGAAGGGATTAATATGTTATTTTGTTCATTTTCTAAATCTTCGATTGAAAGATAAAATGAAATGTTTTCTTCTACAGCATTTAAAGTTTCAGTAGCTTCGAATAAATTATAAGTTGAGGTTTCAAAGCCCTCATTACAACCAATTAACCCTGGTAACGTAACTATATCTGGTATAAGAAGTAATTGTATGGTTAAATTATCAAGATTGTTATCTTCATTAATTTCTGTAACTGTACTCGTCATTGTACCATCATCATCTACACTTGCAACAATGTTCACAAATAGTCCAATATCTTCAGGGATGGTTACTGTAATAGAACCAGTTTCACTTCCATTAATTGGAATAGGATTTGCCGTATTCGTTTGGCCAACTAAAATGCCATCTGCATAAAAAGCAATTGGTGTGTTTGCTGGTAATGTATCTGTACTATTTGTATTACTGACTATATATGTAAATTCTACATCCTGACTACCACATCTTACAAAGTCCTGATCAATAAAAATTGTAGCATCTGGTAACTGACTGTTTAAAACGGTTATGATATTGTTTATCATCACATAATCCTGACCAGAAGTAAGTGAAATTGTCGCCGAAGTATCACCAATACTAATATTGTCTTGGATATTGTACACATCAATATCCATATTGTAAAGATTGGTGTCTCCTGTAAATGAATTTGTGCCATTAAAAGCATTATTTGCAGGATTTAATGGCGGATTACTGATGACATTTCCGTTAATGGTAAGTTGCTCATTTACTGCTAATGCTCTATCTCCTTCCCAAGCCACAAATCCGATTTTTGCATCTTCATTATCTAATACATTTAAGTTGTCTAAAGTGATAGACAAAAACTCTGGTACACTCTGTAAACCATCATATACATTTAATTGATTTAGAGGAAGGTTATCGTCTTCATAAATTATGGTCATAGCCCAGCCACCGAAGTTGGTTCCGGTAGGACAGAAGGGTGAAATAATATTAGTTAAGTCAAAATCTGAAACCGTATACGTTGTACTTCCTTCAGTTAAAACAATATCTGTAACATCTGCAAACGCCGCAAAAAACACCCTTGTAAAGTCTAGTGCGTCACTAAAAGTACGTTCTGCAATAAGTGGAGTATTATTGAGTCTTATATTAAAATCGCCTGTGCCAGAACCAGCCCAGTATAGATAAGCGGCAACTATGGTCTGGTCTGAATCTAAATTTAAAGATGCGGAAGATGCTGTAAGTATCTCACAGGTGACTCCAGGACCATTTTCTAAAGTATTTAAGGTATTACCAATAGCAGTATAATCATAGCGTCCATTAAATTGTTGAAACAATTCTATGTCTTGTGCCACCAGTGGTATTGATACACCAAAGAGTAGAATAGAAAGTATGTGGTGTATGCTTTTCAAATTTTATAGTTTAATGAAACTAAGTTAAGAATTTTATCCTATCGTTTCAAGGTGAAATGACTCGTAAACATTCTGCCATCTTGAAGTTTAACTCTAAACCAATAATCACTAGTAGGCATTTTGTTTCCATTATATATGCCATCCCAACCAGGACCAAGAGGATCAAGCTCAACTAAGAGTTTACCATAACGATCGAAAATATAAATTGATGTATTGGGTTGAAATTGGTCCGTGATGCCATAGACTTGCCAATAATCATTTGCATTATCATCATTCGGTGTAAAAACTTTAGGAAATCCAATGACTGATACTAAATCTTCAGAAATACCACAATTGTTTTTATCTCTCACATAGACTGTGTATAATCCAGGTTCAACGTTACTAAACGTATTACCATCTTGATATGGACCATTTATATCATCTAAAGCATATTCGTAATCTCCTTCACCATTTACAAAAACAGTAATCGTATTATTTTGGGTAGCATCAATAACTTCAATATCTGTTATCGTAGCGATATTAGAAGGAAGAACAGTTATTACTCTGTCTTTAAAACACCCATTCGTATTAGTAACTCTAACAGTATATGTTCCTGGTGCATTGACTTCAATTATTGCTGTATCTTCTCCTGTAGACCAGGAATATGAATAGTTGTTAGGCGAATCCGTTAGTACTCCACCATCTAATACAATGACTTCAGGAAAAAAGTTCAGGCAGTAAAGTGTTTCAAATTCAGTTTCGATATTAGGTAGCTCATAAACAGTAAGATCAATTTCACTTATACCATAGCAGGCATTAGAATTCTCAACACGAGCATAAATGGTTTGATTATATGGTACTGTATTTGTGAACGTTGTTCCAAGAGGATTAGTTTCTACAAGTGCATCATTATAAGTTTCATAATACTGAAGAACTAAACCTGCAGGTGCACCAGCGAGAACAATGGCATTGGTGTCTGATAAATTAAACGTCGTAAAGCCATCTTCGTTACCATCATCATCACAAGCAGACAAGCTCGCATTATTAGATGAAGTTGTACTCACTTCTAATGACACATTGCTATAACTCACACAGTCAGTAACTGTATTCTCCACTCTTGCAATAATATTTTGCGGATTAAAGAAATTCTCAAAAGCATTAGCATCTATAGCATTTTCTTGTAATTCTGCGTCAGATTGTGAAAGATAAAACTCAACTTCCGAATTTGGTGCTCCGCCAGTGATGTCATCAATGATTTGAGAAATATTAAAAATTGTAAAACCTTCAGGTATACCATCTTCATCACATTGAAGAATTGAAACGTCATTGGCAACAGGCGCATCATTAATTATGACTTCAAAACTATCAATACTGTAACAATTTGTATTTGATGTATTTTCTATTCGAACGAAAATAACCTCGTTAAATGCATTTGTATTGCTGTACGAGAGTGCTAATTGAGAAGTGTTATTTTCTGCGTCTAATTCAGTTGGATGAAAAGTAACTGATGTTTCGTTCTCATCTTGTGCACCACGAATTGTAGGAATTAAATCTCCAAGTTCTATAGTGGCAAAGCCATCCATAGCATCACCTTCGTTATCACAAAATTCAATAGTATTTAATTGTACAATTTGTGGAGTATTAAATACTTCAACTTCAAATGAATTTATGTCAAAACAATTTGTATTATCAACATTATCTACACGAACATATATGGTTTGTGGATTGCTAACATTTTCATATGGAAAGGTTAATTCATTTTCAAGATTATTAGCATCGTCTAATGAGGCGAAATAGCGTACATTATTCTGTGCAGCATCTTGTCCTAAAAGCGCTTCAGGATCTTTATTTGTAAAATCGAAAGCAAATACTCCGTCGTTACCAAAATCATCACATACGCTTATATCAGTTGGTTCATTTGCAACTGGAATCGGGAATATACCCACAACGGCATTACCTTCAATTGGGCAATCACCATTATTTGGCTCAATAAAAACTTCGTAGAAACCTGGTGTATCTACTAGTAACTCATTTGTTGTTTCAGCTAAAGGCGTACCTTCAAATGACCAGATATAATCGGCACCAGCAATATCATCTGCTATTAAAGTATAACTATCTCCTGAACATAATCGTAATTCTGTGGTACTGATACCATTTCTTATAATATCAGTTTGTGAATTGAAGAGCGATTGAATAAATGGAGGTAAGCCAATACGGCTTAAATTTTGATTCAATCCACCTATATCAACAAGGACTCCTTGCTCATCATAATCTGCTGCTGTACCATTCAGCTCAGGATTATTAATAACGCCAAGATATCTTCCTGTATTTGCGAAATTACTAAAATCCACTTGTGCTCTGTAAATACGACGATCTATTCCCAATTGTAAAGCGCCAGCGCTTAAGTTATTGGATGTGTGAATAACTTGTATTGAATTTGGTATATCAGTACTCTCCAAATCCCATTGTACGACTTGACTTGCTCCATTACCTCCAGTACCAATACCAATTGTAGCATAGGCTTTTCTGTTTTCTGCAGAGAATTCTACTCCGTATGGACTATCATTATTTTGAGCACTATAAAGCTCTATACTGTTCGATACAATACCTGTATCATTATCAAAGTCAAATAAGTAAATACCACCACCAGCGTCACCAGCTGGTATTGTAGATTCACCAAAATTTGCAGAGATTAATTTACTTCCATCTGGCGATGCTTTTAAATATCCAAGAGCATTACGTCTGTAACCTTCTGCCGGTATTATTGGTCCAACAGTAGACGTTACTGGTGTAGAGCTCACTCCATTTTCGTCTATTTTAAAAGCATAAAATGTGTCAACAAAATGCGTTATGATCCAAAACGAAGTACAGTCATCTGCTTTTACAGCTGTAATTTTTTCTGAACACTTTAGTTCAGATTGTAATGCATCAGTTGTGTTATAAGTTACTAATGGCACATTTTTTTCAACGGCGTCAATAGCACCAAGTCCGCCATCATCTAAAATATTTACTCTTGAGTACATTAACCCATCGTTAATGCCATCATTTGCTGATGAATTAGGAAAGTTTGATGTATTATCATGATGAGGTTCATCTACAGTAAAAATATAATAGAAGTCTGGGTCTTGAGGTTTTGGAACAATTAATCCAGACGAGGTACTAGAGTCGTCTCCTCTTAGCCCAGTTCCATTAAGCATAACCTGATGATTTCTATTCCAGACGGTACTTCCGTCAGAATAAAACAATAAATTACCTTCTAAATCTGAAATTGTCGTACAGCCCTCTAAGGTATTGAGCTGTCCATCTGTTACGGCAGTCACATTACCAGATTCAGCATCAAAACGCAGTCCGGCATTTTGTCCAAAATACCAATAGGATGCTTCATTTTGCCCAAAAGCAATGGTGCTAATTAATAATGAGAGAATTACAAAACCTATCTTTTTCATATCATCTTTGTGCATTGTATAGACGCTTCAATACTATATAACAAGTAGAACGCAATTTGTCTCAGTCATAGCATTAAAGAGGTCATAGCAATAGCTATCAAAGATATTATAAATCTCTCTTTTTTAATAATCGATACGATAAAAAGATGAAAAGGGCTGTCCAACCTAATACCACTGCAACTTCGTACCAATGTACGGCATAGTCATAAGCTAAATCTGTTTTTTCAGGGAATTTGGTCATGGCTATTCGCTGAATGGGTTGATCTATAAGTTTATACATGGATTGTATAGGAAAAAAATTGTAGATTTTATCAGGAAGATCTCCACCTATACGCCATTCCATTAATAAGTAAATGATGCCTTCTATGAACCATGTCATGACTAAAAACCCTAAAGCAAAAGCTGAACGTTTTAATAACATACCAAAGAATAGACAAAGACTAAAAAAACCTAATAGTTTTACGAAATACGCCAATAAAAATTCTACCTCTCTAAAAATTATTGAAGCTTCTGTATAGCTTGAATAATATAACCCAATAAAGAAAGATGCAGTACCTATTAATACCGTAGCACAAAGCGAAAAGAATGCAATGGTATAGAATTTTGATAATATAAATTCTTTCTTACTCAATCCATCTATTAAATTCTGTTTTAATGTTTTATTACTGTATTCATTACCAATCATACTTACCACAACTATGGCAAAGAAGAATTTAAAGTACGATGCAAAAAAGGTGGTAATATGCCATATTATTGGAAAGTTAAAGATGCCTAATTCACCCAATTCCAGAGTAAAAAGTCCAAAAAAGTTGATTTTTATGGATGATAAGACTAGTACTGTGAATGGTAATATAAATGATACAAGAATTAAGATACGACTAACTTTATTTAGCCATAGTTTTTGTAATTCTAATTTAATGAGACGTAACATATGTTGATTGGTTTTGCATTTACCTTTTAGGGCTTATGCTGTTTTTTGATTGTTTTCTATAGTATCTGTTAATTGCAAGAATTGCTCTTCTAAACTTTCTTTTCGTTTTACTAAATGCGATAGTAAAATGCCCTTTTCAAACATCAGTTTATTAAATTCTGAAGCTGACATAGGTTCGTTTAAGAATGCCGTTATGAGATCTCCTTCAACTTTTACTTTACCAAAATTAGAATGCTCGTTAAGTAGTTTAATGAGGTTATCGTGTTTTTCACTTTTTAATTCAAAAAAACCGTGACTACTAATCATTTCATCTACACGACCAGAGTATAATTTTTCACCCTTTCGAAGCACAACGACATGTGAGCATACTTTTTCAACTTCATCGAGTAGGTGAGAGGCTAACAAAATAGTAGTACCATCTTTTGCAATATCTTTAATGATTTGGCGAATTTGATGAATACCTTGTGGATCTAATCCATTTGTAGGTTCGTCTAAAATTAAAATTTCAGGATCATTCAGCAGTGCAGAAGCAATTGCCAAACGCTGTTTCATACCTAAAGAATAGGTTTTGAATTTATGATCTTTTCTATCTAATAATCCAACGACTTCCAGCTTTTCTGCAATTTTACTGTGATCAACACCTTTAATTCGGCATACTAATTTTAGATTTTGTTCTGCTGACATGTAAGGATAAAAGTTTGGCCGCTCAATGATAGCGCCAACTTGTTTTAAGGCGTCGTGTGTTGTGGTGTTGCCATCAAACCAGTGAAAATCTCCATTAGTTTTGTTGACTACGTTTAAGACTACGCCTAGAGTCGTTGATTTTCCACTACCATTAGGTCCTAAAATACCGTAAACATTTCCCTTATTTATGGTAAAGCTTAAGTCTTTTACTGCGGTAACATAACCGAATTTTTTTGTAAGATTGTTGATTGTAAGGATTGGCTCCAAAATGATTGATTTTTATATGCTAATATTTACTTAGCAAAGATTGGTTATGTAGGTAAGACGATTGAAGGATTTATTTGTTACAATTTAATAAAATAAAAGATTAAATTTAGACGATGGCAGATGATATTAAAATATCGAAAAAGAAACCCACTTATCCGGTATCTGATAAGTTAGATGCGTATTTAGAATCTTATAATAGAAATATAGATTTACCTATTGTTTATTCAGATTTATTAAGGTTTCAAGGCTCTATTGTTGTTTATGATGACAACGATGAAGATACACTTTGGATAAGAGTGTATTACAGTGATTCTGACAGAGATGAAATAGATTTTAGCTTAAAAAAGGTCTATTCTGATTTGGTTTCAGATGGTGGTGATTGGATTTTAAAATATCTAAATGTTGATGCTATAGATTATTGCACGTTTGGTAATTCAAAACCCTTCAGAATAAAAGTTAGAAACATACTAAACGACAACTACACGTATTTCTATGTTAAGAAGGCCGATGCTTCGAGGATTTATGGTTTGGAGTTAGAGCATATGCTATCTCCTCATAATCTCAATTTTTTGGTTTGTAAAGACACCTTAATTGAAGAGCATATTGCTGGTATTCCTGGTGATGAGTTTATTAAAAATAGTTTAGACGAACGTACAGATTCTGAAAAAGCTCAAATAGCTAAAGAGTTTATAAAGTTCAATGAACGTTGTACTATTAGACTTTTGGGAGATATGCGATCTTATAATTATGTTATTGTACCCATACATGATTTTGACCAGGTTGTTTTTAAGATTAGAGCGATTGATTTTGACCAACAATCTTATGAAGGAAATTTAAAAATTTATATGCCTCAGTTTTTTAAAGAGAATTATAAGATGGTACAGATGGTTCAGAGCAAAATACAGGAGGAGTCAATAGAGCAGTATAAACTAGAAGAACGTTCTATTGTTGCTAAGCGTATGATAAGTAACAAAACCAGAATAAATGCCTTGTTAGATTGTATGCAGTCCGATGAAATATCTATAAATAAGTATAGGGATCAATTAAAAGAGGAAATCTATAATTACTCGCTCGATAAGAATTTTAGACAAAGTAAATCGATGGGCGAAATCGTTAAGAATATATTAGACTTTGTAAAACGTAATTATGAAAACGTAACTACCAAACGGTAAACAGTTTTAGTTCCAGTTTTCATCAAAATCTAAGTCGGTATAATCATCGACATCTACTTCATCTTCAAACTCATCAAAAGCATCGTCTGATTCAGCTTCAAATGTTTTTTCTGGAGCTTCGTCTGGAATTTGCCCATGAACAAACATAAGATTAGGATAGTCAGTGCCTTCTGCTTCTTCTACAATTTCAGCCAATTCCACATAGAAAGTCCACATATTCATAAAGTCATAGACATAGATTAATTTTGTAGATGCCTCATGTACCATATCTTTTATTATTGTGGTACTCATCATTTTTACTTTGTTACCAGCTTCACTCACATCAAACATAGCGATTTCTTCACCCTGATTCCACTCGTCGTCACTGACATAAAATGATGCCATTTCCATTCCGTCGAATCCGAAAGACTGTGTAATGATATTGTGAAGATCTTCCATTGTATCTGTTTCACGAATTTCTAAATCGCGGAAAACATCATCTTCTGTATCGTTATCTAATATGACTCTAAATCTATATATCATGCTGCAAATTTAAGATAAATATGATTATTATTTACTAAAACGATGTAATGTAAATACCATAAAACTTAATAATATAAAAGCACCTACTTGATGCACCACACCAAGCCAAACAGGTACAGCGTAAATAAGCGTTAATACTCCTAAAAGAAATTGAACACCAACCATAGCTATTAAGCCATTAATTCCATTGCGTTGTAGTATTGTAATTTCTGTTTTTTTTGCTTTGTACCAAATGGCAAGAATAAAACCTACAACCACATAAGCAAGTGTTCTGTGAATAAACTGTACACCACTTTTACCTTCAATAAAGTTGAGGTAAGTTGGGCTCAATTCATTGTAAGCAGTTTGGTGGATAAGTTTACCTTCATTCATAAAAGGCCAGTGGTTGTGAATCCAGCCTGCATCTAAACCAGCTACAAAAGCTCCATAAATAATTTGAATAACCAAGACCACTAAACCAATTTTAATAAAGTTTCTAAGTTTAGTGTTGACAGCTTTTTTATTCGGAAAGATTAAGTCTAAAGCTACCCAAAATGTATAAGCAAATGTTAAGAATGCTGTAGTAAGATGAGCTGCCAATCTGTAATGGCTAACATCTGGTCTATCTACTAATCCACTTTTTACCATATACCAACCTAAAAAGCCCTGGAAACCGCCCAGGCATAGTAATATGACTGCTTTTTTTATGGTAGGTTTGGTCAATTGTTTTCTAATTAAGAAATATAAAAACGGAATGATAAACACCAAGCCTATAAAACGACCGATGACTCTGTGTATCCACTCCCAGAAATATATATCCTTGAATTCTTCAAGAGACATATTAAAATTTAATTTCTGATATTCTGGGTATTGTTTGTAAAGTTGAAAAGCTTCATTCCATTCAATTTCATTGGTTGGAGGAACTACACCAGATATTAATTTGTAATTTGATATTGACAAGCCAGAATGTGTAAGCCTTGTAATACCACCTACAATTACCATTATAAAAATTAATGTACAACCTGTAAGCAACCAATAAATAACTGCTTTATTATCCTTTTTCATTTTCAACAATTTTTTTAAAACAAACACTATTTTCAACACCTATGTATTGGCCATAGTTGGCAATAACTTTATAAGAATTCTTTTTGTAAAACTGAACAGATTCTATTTGTCTTATTCCTGTTTCTAAAATACAAGATGCAAATCCTAGTTCTTTAGTCCAATTTTCTAGTTCTTTTAATATTTCTGTTGCCACGCCTAATCCTCTCGCATCTGCTATGGTGTACATACGCTTTATTTCAACAGCGTTGTCATCGTGTTTTTTAAATGCACCACAACCAACAGGCTTATCCTTTAGATAGGCTACAATGACATGGCGAATAACATCTATAGAATTGAACTGATTATAAAAATCGTGTTCATCTCCATCTGTAATTTTTAAATAGGCATCAAGCTGTTTTACTAAATTGATAAAATCGTCGTTTTCAGAATTTGTCCTTACGAGCTTTATCATTATTCAGTAGTTTTGAGACCTAATGCTTTTCCTTTTTCTAACATGAGTTGAATAGCAGCATCATGCTCATTTGGTATGTCACCTTCTAAGATAGCTTCTTTAATAGCCTCTTTAATAATTCCGATTTCTCGCGAAGGCTTAAGGTTAAATGCTTCCATAATCTCTTCTCCACTGACTGGTGGTTGGAAATTACGAACATGATCACGTTCTTCAACTTCTATAATTTTATCTCTTACAATTTTAAAATTGTGATGATACTTTTTAAACTTCTTTGGGTTTTTAGTGGTGATATCCGCTTCACAAAGTGTCATTAAATCATCTACATATTCACCTGCATCAAAAACCAAACGCCTTACGGCAGAATCCGTGACATCTGTGGCTAAGACTATTGGTCTAGAACTCATAAATACCATTTTCTGAACAAATTTCATTTTATCATTCAAAGGCATTTTTAGGCGCTTAAATAATTTGTAAACCATTTTTGAACCTACAAACTCGTGTCCATGAAACGTCCAACCAATTTTTTTATGAAATTTCTTAGTTGGTGCTTTACCAATATCGTGTAATAATGCTGCCCAACGTAACCATAAGTTATCTGTAGTTTTAGCAATATTATCTACAACCTCTAGGGTATGGTAGAAATTGTCTTTATGTTTTTGCCCTTCAATTTCATCAATGCCTTTTAATGCTGTGAGTTCTGGTAATATATAATCTAATAGCCCTGTTTGTTCTAATAATTTAAACCCAATTGATGGGGTTTTACTTTGAAGTATTTTATGTAATTCAACAACAATACGTTCTTTGGTAATTATCTCAATACGTTCTTTATTATCTGAAATAGCTTTTAAAGAAGCATTTTCTATTGTAAAGTTAAGTTGCGTTGCGAACCTTATAGCTCTTAGCATACGCAGTGGATCATCACTGTAAGTAATATCTGGATCTAAAGGAGTACGAATAATTCCCTTATCTAGATCTTCTATACCATTAAAAGGATCTAATAACTCTGCATAGTTAGAGCTGTTTAAACTGAGTGCAAGGGCATTTATAGTAAAATCACGTCTATTTTGGTCGTCTTCCAGCGTACCATTTTCTACAAAAGGATTTCTACTATCTTCGTTATAACTTTCCTTACGGGCACCAACAAATTCAATCTCAATATCTTCATGTTTGAGCATTGCTGTACCGTAAGTTTTGAATATTTGAACCTTAGGATGGTTTGGTAAATTTTTTGCGACTTGTTGGGCTAATTGAATACCACTTCCCACAGCAACCACATCGATATCTTTTGCATCTCCTCTTTCTAGTAAATAATCTCGAACAAAACCACCAATCACGAAGCAGTCTACATTAAGTTGTTGAGCAGATTGGGATATGACATCGAAAATATGATGCTTTAAAGCTTGCTTGTAATTCATAAGATTTTTAAACCACGGAATCTTAAATTATAAAATAAAAGTAGCCGTGTTTTTAACTGTGCAAAGATACGATATGTGGTTATTCTTTTAAAATGTAACGCACGCTTTTTATAGTCTTTTAACTATTTGGAATCTTGTAGGTGAAATTCGGCAATTTTCCAATCTAAAGGTGTGTCTATATCGAGTGAAGTTTCTTCCGACATGATGTACTTTTTCACCTTACTAAAAGCTTTCATTTTTTGAGCTCTCAATGCCTTTGAGTTGATGACATAAATGGCTCCGTTGAATTCCCATACATCTGGGCAATCTTGTCGTCTTGTAAAATTCCCTTCCTTAGATGGTTTTAGAAAACCATTATCCTCTTCATATAAATTATAGTAAGGATTGGCTGAAGCGAGCTTGGCCGAAACAACCATATCTATTGTGTTATCATACAATTCCATGCATTCCCTTACTTGCTTTAACGTTCTAAATGGAGATGTTGGCTGAAGAAGTACAATGGCATCATAACTCGTGTTATTGAGTTTTTCGTAGTGTTCTAGAGCATGCAAAATAACATCTTGAGAATTGGCTGAGTCCGTGGCCAATTCATCAGGTCTTTTAAAGGTAATGTCTAAGCCCAGATCAGATGCTACTGAAATGATTTCGTCGCTATCGCTAGAAAAACAAATATCCTTTTTGTCTGCAATTGCTTTTGCAATAGCAATGCTATATTGAATTAACGGTTTCCCATCTAGGAGTTTAATATTTTTTTTAGGAATACCTTTGCTTCCGCCTCGAGCAGTAATTACAACTAAAAAATTCATATTACAATGTTAAGTGTTTTATGTCTTCTTGTGCTTTTTCAAAATCTTCATGTTTGCCTATATCCAACCAATAGGTTAGGATAGGATAATTGATGATTTTCTTATTTTTTTCTAATAATGTTTCTATTAAATCCGTGGCATTGAAAAAAGTATTCTTTGGTACAAAATCTAAACACTCCTTTTTGAAAATATAGATACCTGCATTTGAATAATAGGTATAAGAAGGTTTCTCCTTTATATTGGTCACATAGCCTGCTTTTGTTTCTATCACGCCATAGGGGATGTTTACTTTGTATGGAATTGTAGCAACCAAAGCATCTCCTTCTTTAAGTAGAAAATTATTGAAAACATCTTCAAAATCGGCATTGGTAAGTAAATCAGAATTCATCAATAGGATATAATCATTGTCAAAGTTCTTAATCAATTTAAGGGCTCCGATAGTCCCAAGAGGTCGGTCTTCTTCAATATAATTAAAGTCTATTTGGTGCTTATTATTCACCTTAAAATAATCTACTATTTGTTCACTCAGATAATTGACAGTGATATTAATTGTACGTATACCATAAGATGCTAGTCGGTCTGTATTGTATTCTATAATAGGTTTGTCTCCAATCTTTAGAAGCGGTTTTGGAGTATGCTTAGTCAATGGCATTAATCGTGCACCTTTTCCCCCAGCCATAATAACGGCATCTAAAGGTAACATGGCCTTGATCTTTGAAATATCAACAATTTTAACCAATTCCATCTTAGAATTTAGAATCGGAATAAGCGTAATTTTATGGGCTCTAAATTGTTCTAACTCTTCCTTTTGAGTGGTATTTTGTTGTATAAATTTAAAATTTTTACGAGCTATAGCAAGTGCAGGTTCTGAAATATTATGTCCTTTAATTAAAGCACGTCTAATATCGCCATCTGATATACTTGCAAGAACTTTGTTACTATCATCTATGAGAAACAGCGATTTTCCAAGGGATTTATCGAGTTCAATTAAGGCTTCTTTAATAGTAGATTTATGATGAATTAAATACTGCTGCGACATCTGTTTTAATTTAGGTCGAAAAATGATTTTTTAATTTGAGGCCATGGTTCTGAATTGAGTATAGCCATTATTTGATTTGTGGCAGTGCCAGTACCGTAATCACTTTTTAAGTCTGTAATAGATTCTAAAAATTCAGTTGTAAAGGCTTTGTTTAATGCATTTTTAATGTCCGTTTCTTTCGGTAGGCAATTAATAATACTTTTTGGCATTAACCGACCTTTCTGACGGTCGCCAATATTAATGGTGGGAATTTTAAATAAAGGCACTTCAATAATGCCACTAGATGATTTACCAACCACTACATCCATAAACTGCAAAGCAGAAAGATAACGTTTTTGGCCCAAAGAGTCGAAGGCAATAGCCTTGTGTGCGTGGTCCGCTACATAGACATCTATTTGAGACCTGATGATAGCTCCGTCCTTATCGGAATTTGGTTTGGTGAAAATTAGTGTAACCTCCTCTAGTTGGTCTAAAGCAGAGAGTAGTGCCGCAAATTGAGTCTGAGATGTATTGTGTTCTAAAGTTACTGGGTGAAAGGTAATCAGCACATTTCGTTTATTCAATTTAAAATTAATTGCGCTTTCAAATTCAGTTTTACTCAGTAATTGAAGTTTTGCAATACTATCGAGACCTATGGCACCAACATTAAAAACACGTTGCGGTTGCTCCCCTAATTGAATAACACGGTTTTTATAAACTTCAGTAGACGTAAAATGCCAGTGACTCATTTTGGTAATACCATGTCTAAAAGCCTCATCATAAGCACCTTCGGTAGTTTCGCCGCCATGAATGTGCGCTATGGGCACTCCCTTTATGGTTGCAGCAGTTGCGGCCGCAAAAATTTCGGAACGATCCCCTAAAACCATCATTAAATCTGGATTTAATTGATTCAGAACTTGAGCAAAACCTTTTATTGTATCGGCAACAGCGTTAGAAATGGCGATGTCCGAATCACCATCTAAATGGCTGTCAATTTTTGAAGTAATGGGAAAACCATCGGCTTCGATTTCGTTAATGGTATTACCATATTTTTCAGAAAGATGCATACCAGTTACCAATAATTGCAAATTGAAATTATCAGCTTCATGAATCGCTTTTATCAAAGGTTTTAAAAGTCCGTATTCAGCGCGTGTTCCTGTTACAATGGCAATGGTTTTCTTCATATTAAATCATCTTCAAGGTAATCTTTTTTAGCTTTTGTGCCTATGATATTAGGCCATTCCATCGCAGAAATTCCATGTCCTGGTCGTTTGGTGGTAATATTATTTTCGGTTAGAAGCTCTCCTTTTGAAATGGATTTGCTGGCTACGATACTTTTTCTAGCAATAGCTTTATTCTTAAGTTCGCTTGGTGTCGGTTCTTTTTCAAAATCTCCTAAGGCATCTTCAATATGTCGTATCGCTTTTACCATGGCTTTAAGTTCGTTAGGCTCTAAAGATGCCTTATGATCTGGGCCTGGTAGTGTTTTGTCTAAAGTGAAATGTTTTTCAATAACTCTTGCACCCAAAGCTACAGCTGCAATAGGAACTTCGATGCCTAAAGTATGATCTGAATAACCTATTTTTACACTGTAGGTTTCTGCAATGGTTTGCATGGCGTTTAAGTTAACATCGTGCATTGGTGTTGGGTATTCTGTATTGCAATGTAAAACCGTTATTTTATGCCTTGATGTTCCATTTTTTATGACGATGGACATGGCTTGTCCGATTTCATCTATGGTAGCCATTCCGGTAGAAATGATAACAGGTTTGCCTAAGCTTCCAATCTTTTCTAAATAAGGATAATTTGTGATTTCACCTGAAGGCACTTTAAACAAATCGATGTCAAGTTTATTCAAAAACTCAATACTGTCTAAATCAAATGCTGTAGATAAAAACTTAATATTTTTAGTTTTACAATAGGCTATCAGTTCTAAATGATTGGCTTCACTTAATTCTAGTTTTTGAAGCATTTTGAGCTGTGATTCATTTGCGTCTCCTGTATTTTCTTTTTGATAGTTTGCTTTTTGAGCATTTTTACTGACTAATTTATCAGATTTAAACGTTTGAAATTTCACATAATCCACGCCTGCAGTGGCAGCTGCATCTATCAATTTTTTTGCAATATTCAGGTCTCCGTTATGATTCACTCCAGCCTCAGCGATTATTAATGTGTTATTCATTTTTTTAAGGGTTTAGCTGGTACACCAATTACTGTCATCGTTTCTAGTATGTCTTTGGTAACCAAAGAGCCTGCGCCAATTTTAGAATTAGAGGCTATACTTAAATATTGCAAAACCGTAGCGCTGCTACCGATTAAATTATAATTTTTGATGTTAACACCACCAGAAATAACAGCACATGGATTAAATACATTAGCGCTACCGATGGTAACATCGTGCCCCAAATGCACACCTCTATTAATTAAGTTAAAATCGCCGATAGAAATATCGACAGTAAACACAGATGCCTCGGCAATACTATTTCCTTGTCCCAATGTAACCGATTCATCTAATTCGATTTGAGGATGAATTATATTTGGAAAATGGAAATGGTTATGGTGTTTGTATTTCTGAATAACTGATTTTAAAACCTCTGGAAAGGCGATGCCAAAGACAATATTACAATGGCCTTTCTGAGTCATAAGAAACTCAGCTTCATCAAAAATATCGAACGTTTCAGAACCAAGCCTTAAGCTTTTTAATTCCGGATTTAAACCAATAAAACCTTTAAAATTAAAAGTAGACTTGACTTTATTAATCGTTTTAATTAAATAGAAAATTTCTTTTGCTGCACCAGCAGAGCCAACAATGTAGGTGGGAATCATTTTAGGTGGTTTAAATAACACTACTTGGTAAATTTACAATTCTATTTTCTAATGAAGAAGCATTATCCAAATTTCCGCACTGTACGGCATCATACATAGGTAGCGAATTCATGAGTTTCCAAATAGGCCTTGTCATTACGCCATTTTTATTAGTTGTTTTCAGAAATTCATTTCGATCATTTAATGAGTCGAACTGTATGGCGTTTAGCCAAAAATTAGCAGAACTATTGGTAATAGGATCTATAAAATTGATTGCCGAATATGTTTTGAAAAAACCACGATATGTTTGAGCTAGGTCTTGTTTGCTTTTAAGAAATTCTGGTAAGGATTCCATTTGAGCACACCCTAAAGCGGCATTAAGATTTGGCAATCTATAATTATAGGCGAGCATATCATGGTGATAATCCCATGGATGTGGTACTTTCGCTGTTGTGGTGATGTGTTTAGCTTTTAAGGCCAAGGCTTCATCGTTGGTAATTAACATGCCACCACCACCTGTAGTGATGGTTTTATTGCCGTTAAAACTTAAGGTTCCAACTACACCAAATGTTCCCGTATGCTGATTCTTATAATAACTTCCTAAAGATTCAGCAGCATCCTCAACAACATGGATATGATGTTTGTTACAAATGGCGACAATGTCGTCAATTCTTGCAGGTAAACCAAATGTATGCATGGGTACTACTGCTTTTATGATGCGTTTAGTAATTTTGTTAACGCATTGCCCATTGATGATTTCTGTGTTTTTGTTTAAAAAAGTACTGAGTTTTTCTGGAGATAAACCCATGGTATCACTATCCACATCTATAAAAACAGCATGTGCTTTGCAGTAGCTAATGGCATTAGCTGTCGCCACAAAGGTGAGTGGCTGTGTAATAACTTCGTCATTGGCTTTCACATCTGCCAATACTAAGCCAATATGTAGGGCTGCCGTTCCGTTAACCGTGGCAATGGCATATTTTGCACCTGTAAATTTTGCCACAGATGCTTCAAACTGATCCACAAATTTACCAACACTAGAAACAAAGGTAGAGTCAATACATTCATTAACGTATTTTTTTTCGTTTCCTCTAAAACGTGGTTCGTGCAACGGAATAAAATCATCCGTTTTATATAGGTCTCTAATAAAAGCTATAATTTCTTTAGGCATCAATTACATTTTATGGTCTAAATATATACCGGTTTCTTTATGTCCGAAATCGGGAATCATTTTAAAAAACAGAGCAGTTAGGTCTTCTTTGGTCCAAGTTTTTTGGGATTTTAATTTGGCTATGGTTTCTGTAAATTCATTTAGAAGGTCTTCATTTTCAGTATCGAGATTGTTTTTAATAATACCTAAGGCTTCAAAACGATTCATATCTAAGGTTTCGTTTTCGGTAAAAAACTCTTCAAAATCTTTTTCGCCTGTTGTATCACTTTGGGTGAATAAACACGGCCATTTTCCCTCTTTAGGTAAGGTTTTAGCCAAGCTGCGCGCTTCATCTTCGTCGGTACATAAGTGAGGTTCATAACCGAGAGATTTTACATATTTAATAGCAATATCTGCAAAGCTGATGAGGTGCAAATCCTCACTTAATTTAGGGAAAAATATATCTCTATTTTCGCCAAAAATGCAAGACATTAAACAGAGTTCTCCGGATTCTTTTGGAATAACAAAATAGCGCTTAATATCATTTGGTGCCACTATAGGTTGTTGTTTTTTGATGCGTTGATCAAAACCATGAAGTAATGAGCCATCTGAAAAAGCGACATTTGCAAAACGCGCTGTAGAAATGCTGATATCTTTACTTTTTCGCATTAAAAACAGCTCCATAATACGCTTGGAGGCTCCCATCATGTTCACTGGGTTAGCGGCTTTGTCTGTTGATACGCAAAAGTATTTTTTAACACCGCAGTCTATGGATTGCTGAATGGTTTTGTCAGTATTAAAAATATTAACATCAATCATGCGCATTAATGTAAATGGATCTTTTTCGCTACGCACATGTTTTAGTGCTGAGAGGTTAAGTACATAATCGTAATTTCCATCAGAAGCAATAAAGGCATCGTATTCTACAGAACTAATATCTAGCGCAAAGGTTTTAAAATCACCACTGATATAACCAAACGAACTTCTGATATCTCTTACCAATTCTACCAAATTATTTTCGCTAATATCTACCACATGAAGCTTAAGCGGCTGGCGTTTAAAAATTTCTTTTGTGACGGCTTGCCCAATAGACCCAGCACCACCAATAACTAAAAATCTTGATGCTGACACCACAGATTTTAATGTGTCTTGATGTGATTTGATATCGTTTTCAAATAATTGGTTGGTTCTACCAATAAGATTGAGTAGCTGCATAATTGATTTTATTTACGGTAAATTTAAGACAATGTTTTTAGAATCTATTTTTTGAAGAAATCGCGACCAAGTTTTATCTTTTCTTCCACTTGTTCTAAATGATCAATAGCCGTAGAAAATGCCGTAAATGCTTTTTTAAATTTTAGATGAGGATGCGTGTTTAGTAATTCTGCAGGGAACAATTTTGGCAGCACCACAACGCGTTCATCGCTTTTAAAAATTTCAGCATAATCTGTGCGTTCTCGTGGATGTGGTTTTATATAAATAATATAGGTGTTAGCTTGGCTTACAAAATCTTTACAAATCGCTATTTTTTCGGATTCGTGCTCAATAATACCGTCTTCGTTTAGGGTTTGGGTAATAATGATACTTTTAGTTTTGCCTTTAGGAAACACGTTTTGATCACCAAAATCTACTGCACTTAAAAATACCGTTGATAGAGCTTTGAGTTTGTCTGCACTGAGATTAGTGAGGGTGTTTTTCCAGTTTAATTGTTCTGCTTTCACTTTAAGTTCTTTTGGAAGTTCACTCGGTGTGGTTGCAAAAACTTTTGTTATACGTTTATCAAAGCCATTTACCAAAGGACGATTTACTAAAAGACCCGTGAGTTTTTCCAAAGTACTTGGGGCAGATTTTACATAGGTTTTAAGGCCATCTTCAATCATAAATTTATTATGGTCTTTATACTTATATATAAAATAATTTTTAGCAGAATCTGGTGAACAGATGTAAATATCATGATCAGATGCGCCATTTTCTAAGGCCTTTAATTTAGTATTAGTAGCATCAAGAAGTGGTACTATTTTTTTTCGGTTTACCGTGTAATTTAATTTTCCGGCTAACTTTTTTTGCTGTTTTCGGCCCGCCATTAAAAAAACATCATCAAACCATTCGGTTCTTTTTAAGCCCTCTATTAAGGTATCTATATCTGGGGTAATTTCTACAATAACAAGAATATTGTTTTTTAGTTTTCGTTCTTCAATTAATAGTATAGATAAAAGGATATGATAAACGGAAGTTATGGCAAAGAGTCCTTTAGATTTCATTTACGATTACAGATTAGAATACAAAAATATGACTATTTTTGCCTTTAATTGTTGCAAATTAGGCATGAATATAGCCACAAGTTTAGTCATACCAACTTATAATTGGCCAGAAGCTTTAGAATTGGTTCTGATCAGTTTGAAAAATCAATCGCAGTTGCCAGATGAGGTCATCATTGCAGATGATGGCTCTACTGATGATACAAGGCTACTTATAGAACGTTTTAAAAAAGAGCTATCGGTACCTTTAAAGCATGTATGGCATGAAGATATTGGCTCTACTAAAGAGGTCATTTTAAATAAGGCTATTGCCTTGGCTAAAGGCGATTATATTATTCAAATAGATGGTGATTGTATTATGCACCGCAAATTTATTGAAGATCATATCGCTGCAATTGAAACCGATACCTATTTGTTTGGGTCGCGCGTCAATTTAAAACCAAATGTCGTTCCGGAAATTTTAAAAACCAAGACATTTACCTTTTCGTTTTTATCTAAAGGCTTAAAAAAGCGAGCGCGTAGTTTGTATTTACCTCTACTAGCAAAGCGCTATAAGCGAGAACCTTTGATGTCTAAAAAATTGAGGGGTTGCAATATGTCTTATTGGAAAAAAGACTTTATTGCCGTAAATGGCTATAACGAAGATATGGTAGGATGGGGAAGAGATGATACGGAACTTGTTCTTAGAATGATGCATAATAAAGTCCATGGCAAGCGCTTAAAATTTAGAGGCATTGTATTTCACATTTGGCATAAAACCGCCTCAAGGGCAGGTTTAAATATAAATGACGACATCCAGTCAAACACACAAATTAATAAGTTAATTTGGTGCGACAACGGAATTGATAAATATTTAGGTGAATAGAACCAAGCAAATACATAACAGTTTTAAGCAACACGAAGCGTTTTTAGACGATATCATAACTAACTTTGATACTAAAGGTGAAGACTTTGGGAATCAGGAACGTAATTCATTAAAGCTCTTTAAGCTTGAAGACAAAACGCTTAATGTTAAGTCATTTCGAATCCCGAATTTTATAAATCAGATTGCTTATCGATTTTTTAGAAAAAGTAAAGCGGAGCGCTCTTTTCTATATGCAAATAAACTTTTTGGTTTAGATATCGGAACGCCACAACCCATAGCTTTTTACGAATATAAGACACCACTCTTATTTAAGAAAAGTTATTATATTTCTGAGCAACTAGACTGTGATTTAACTTATAGAGAACTCACCACAAATTTTGATTACCCTGAGCACGAAAAAATCTTACGTGCATTCACAAGATTTACCTATCAACTTCATGAAAAAAGGGTCAAGTTTTTAGACCATTCCCCAGGAAACACGTTAATTAATAGAGTAGGTGATGATTACAAGTTCTATTTAGTAGATTTGAATAGGATGGAGTTTAAGGCTATGGATTTAGAGGAGCGTATTAAAAATTTTGCAAAACTCACAACGCACAAATCCATTATAAAGGTCATGAGCGATGAGTATTCAAAATGCTGTGATAAGCCTTATGCCGAAGTATTTAACTTAATGTGGAATAATACACAGAATTTTCAAAGGCGCTACTGGAGAAGACGTCGGATAAAAAACAAACTTAAATTTTGGAAGAAAGGCAATTAAACCTTCTTGTAAAGTTGGCGTAATTTTGAATATTTCAAATAGGTGATTTTAGCAGTGCCTTTGCAAATAACATAGCCATTATAACCATCTAAAAAGCCAAGTCTTAAAAAATAAGCTTTAAAAAAAGCCCAACTCGGATTCCAAATAAGCTTCCAAAGCGGAGCTTTTTTACCTTTATCCAAATAAGCCTTTGCGGCAATAGTCGAAAAATATTCTGTTTTTTTATTAAACTCAGAATAGGTTTGATAGGTTCTATGTAAAATATCTCCTTTTAAATGTCCAGTTTTAATAGTTTTATCGCGCATTTCAACATGGTCGTGTGGATTTATACCTTGCCACTCAGCCTTTCTTCGGTCAAAGACACGAAGTTTTTTATTGGGATACCAATCGGAATGTTTTATCCATTGCCCACAAAAATTATTAAAACGATTAGCATAGTAACCGTCAAATATCCAATTAGTTTTTAGATTTACTATTGATTTTTGAAGTGTTTTAGATAAGGCTTCATCACCATCTAAAGATACCACATGGTTGTACTTGGCTTGTTGAAGCGCAAAATTCTTTTGTTCTATGTAGCCTAAAAATTCTTGCTCAATAAATGTTACATTGTAGCGACTACAAATGGCTTTCGTTTGGTCTGTAGAGAACGAATCTACCACTACAATCTCATCAACAATAGTTTTTAAAGACTGTAAACAGCGTTCAATATTACGTTCTTCATTAAAAGTTATAATGACTCCAGAGAGTTTTAGCATAGTCTTATTTTTGACAGCTGTAAAAATAGTATTTTTGTACTTATGGAAGTAAAGCCAAAAGCATCTGTAATAATTAGCACTTATAATAAGCCTAACTGGCTTAGTTTGGTGTTGCATAGTTACAACATACAGACAGAAAGTGGTTTTGAGATTATTATAGCAGATGATGGCTCTAATGAACAGACTAAGGCGGTAATTGATGCGTTTACCGTAGAAACAAATCTTGTTGTAAAACATGTTTGGCAAAAAGATGATGGTTTTCAGAAAACCAAAATTTTAAATAAAGCTATAGGGGCTTCAAGTACCGAGTATTTAATATTTACTGATGGTGATTGTATTGCAAGGCAAGATTTTGTTGCAACCCATTTAAAATTAAATGCACCAAACCATGCCTTATCTGGAGGGTATTTTAAGCTAACTAAAACAATCTCAGATCAAATAACAAAATCTATTATAACCACACAAGAGTGTTTTAATAAAAAATGGTTGGTGGCACAAGGGCAACCTAAAAGTTTTAAGCTTAATAAATTAACAACATCAAAAATTAAAGCTAAAGTTTTAAATACGCTCACCCCAACAAAAGCTACCTTTGATGGTATGAATGTGTCTTGCTATAAAGCAGATATTTTAAAGGTTAATGGTTTTGATGAGCGCATGCAATATGGAGGAGAAGATAGGGAGTTAGGTGAGCGTATGGTAAATAATGGGATTACATTTTTGCAAGTACGTTACAGTACCATTTGTGTACATTTACACCATGAAAGGCCTTATAAAAATGAAGAATCGCAACAGCTAAACCAGAATATTAGAAAAGAAACAAAACAGAATAAATTAACTTATACCAAATTTGGTATTAAATAAAAATAATACATGTCATTACCTAGTATCACAGTTATCATTGCAACGTATAACAAAATTGATTGGTTAGAGAAGGTGCTTTACGGCTATAGCGTACAGACTTATGCTAACTTTGATATTATAATTGCAGATGATGGTTCTACTAATGAAACCAAATTAGTAATTGACCATTTTAAGGCAGATTACCCCGTAAAAATAACGCATGCTTGGCATGAAGATAAAGGGTATAGAAGGCAAAAAATTTTAAACGAGTCTATAGTAATGGCGCAAAACGATTATATTTTATTTACAGATGGTGATTGTATTCCTCGCAAAGACTTTGTAGAAACGCATGCAAAACTTGCAGAAAAAGGCTATTTTTTATCCGGGGGCTATTGTAAATTAAATATGGTTTTAAGTGAAACTATTTCAGAACAAGACATTAAATCTCATAATTGTTTTAATGTTAAATGGTTAAAGTCAAAAGGAGAATTGGGTAGTAAGAATACTTTAAAATTATCGGTTAAAGATGGTTTAGCTAAATTTTTAGATGTTGTAACACCAACTGGTGCTACCTTTAATAATTGTAATTCTTCTGTATGGAAAGCCGATTTAATTGCTATAAATGGCTATGATGAGCGTATGCAGTATGGCGGGCCAGATAGAGAATTGGGCGAGCGACTTATAAATAATACTATTAAAACCAAACAAATTCGTTACAAGGCCATTTGCTTACACTTAGACCATGCACGAGGTTATAAAACTCAAGAATCCTTAGATAGAAATTTAGCAATTAGAGCCAAGGTTAAGAAAGAAAATTTAACGTGGACAGATTTTGGTATACAGAAGACTTAGGTGTTTCTGTAATTTGAATTATTTTGAGTTACAAAGGTTTAAAATTGATTTAAAAAACGGATCAAATCAGTTTCAAAATACGAAGGCTTAAAGTCTATATATAATTCTGAAGCTTTAGACTTTAATACTTTAGGATGCTTAATATTTAAATAGCTCTTTGGTTTATAATCTCTAAGGTGAACAGATATATTGTATTTACCATCATCAAACATATTCCATGCTTCTTTTTTGATCCATGGGGAAAATATGGTAAATGTAGGTATATTTAATGCTTTTGCCATATTTATAGCTCCACCTTCATTTCCAATTAATGCATTACAATGTGATGTCATAGCTAAGAAACTTCTTAGGCTTTTGCCAAAAACTTTAAAAAATATATGCTGTTTTGTTTCTGGTAAGCATAAGTCTAAAATTGCTTTTGCTTCAGCTTCTTGTTTTGGTATATAATTAAACAAAATCTGAGCCCCAGGCTTATTAGAAACAATGGTGTCTATTGTTTTAGCAATATAACTAAAAGGATAGGTTTTGTTTAGACTACTTCCTAAAACACCAATCATAAATAAAGGCTTGTCTAAGTGTATATTGTGCATCTCTAAAAAATGACCTGCTTCATTTTTTTCAGAATCTGTAAGATAAATTTTAGGTTTTATAATTACAGCAGGGTCTATGTTTAAGGGTTTTAATAATTGTAATCTGTTTTCAATTGCTAAACCAGCATTGGTATCTGCGTTTTGCTTGTTTTTAAACCGATGGTTATAGATTAAGGCATTATGACCTTTATCTATAGATATTTTCTGTTTTGCTTTAGATCGAAAAGCCATCAAATTACTCGATAGTTTTGAGTAAGCATCTATAACAACATTAAAATTTTCTTGGCGAATGGTATTTAAAAATTGCCATAATTTTTGTTTACTGTTTTCGTGCGCTGGGGTAAAAAAATGAAATTTATCAATAAACGGATTACCTTCAACAACAGGGTAGGTATGGGTGTTAATTACGTAATGTAATTCTGAATTTGGATATTTACGCTTAATAGCTTGAAACAAAATGCTTGAAGCTAAAACGTCACCTATCATTTTTTGTTGAATGATTAAAACTTTCAATCTTCTAAGTTATTTAGTTAATTATACAGCGACATTATATTCGCGTAGCGCATCATTTAAAGATGTTTTTTTATCGGTACTTTCTTTACGCTTTCCTATAATTAGTGCACAAGGTACTTGAAACTCACCAGCCTTAAATTTTTTGGTGTAACTACCAGGTATAACTACAGATCTTGCTGTTACTATACCTTTTGTTTCAACAGGCTCGTCACCGGTAACATCAATAATTTTAGTACTCATGGTTAATACAACATTAGCACCTAAAACCGCTCCTTTTTCTACACGTACACCTTCAACAACTATGCAACGACTACCAATAAAAGCGCCATCCTCAATAATTACAGGTGCAGCTTGTAATGGCTCTAAAACACCGCCAATACCAACACCACCAGACAGATGCACATGTTTGCCAATCTGAGCACAACTACCAACAGTTGCCCAAGTATCTACCATGGTGCCTTCATCTACGTAAGCACCTATATTTACATAACTTGGCATTAAAATAGTACCAGCAGAAATATAAGCTCCATGTCGGGCTACAGCATTAGGAACCACACGTATGCCTTTGGCTGCATAGTCGCGTTTTAAGGGCATTTTATCATGGTACTCAAAAATACCAGCTTCTAGAGTTTCCATTTTCTGAATAGGGAAATAAAGTACAACAGCTTTTTTTACCCACGCATTAACTTGCCAGCCACCTTCAATAGGTTCTGCAACTCTTAGTTTGCCTTGGTCTAACAGATCTATAACATTGCGAATTGCACTTATAGTCGTTTCATTTTGTAATTGAGAACGGTCATCCCAAGCATTTTCTATAATAGATTGTAGTTGTTTCATGGTAGTAATTATAAGTTATGCTCAAAGATACTTTTATAATTACTGACACAGAAAACCTTTTTCAAAAAAAAATGTGACGTTACTAAGTATAAAGGGTCTTACTATTGGTTATAACTTTGATTTACTTTTAGATGGAAATTATAATTAAATTTTAATTGATTGACTAATTTTGAAAACGTTTCTTTTTATTAAGGAGCAATTTTTTTTATTGCCTTATCTTTGTAACAATGGGAAGAATATTAGCAATAGACTACGGAACCAAACGCACTGGATTAGCTGTAACAGATGAGATGCAAATTATTGCCTCTGGTCTAACAACAGTAGATACTAAGACGCTTATTGATTTTTTAAAGAACTATGTTTTAGAAGAAAATGTAGATAAATTTGTGGTAGGCTTGCCAAAACAAATGAACAATACTGCCTCAGAGAGTGAAGTTTATATTCAAAAATTTTTAGTACAATTAGCTAAAGCTATTCCTCAAATAGC
>NZ_CBFHMI010000014.1:0-58853 GCF_965656915.1 Winogradskyella sp.
TTAGAGATTAACTCTAGTTTTCCCAATTCATCAATAATTATATAGCCGTTCTTTTCTTCATATGCTGCATTTGTAATAATCGTATTTGCAATTTCAAAAGCAGATTTCAAAAAATGATATCGCCCTACTGCGATAGTTTGCATGTCCATAGATTTGGCTTGTAAAGGAGTTATTTTTTTTGTCTTTACATTTAGCATGTAGCGATGTCCTTTATCGTTTCTAGGTGTTAAAACACCATACACATCTTTTCTACCTTTAGTCCAATTGAATAGAGTAGTGCTTTTTCCTGTTTCGATATTATCAGAGAATATGTAAATCATCCTTTTGAGGGATTGAAGTGAACACTAAAAACTATGCTTTTTGCTAAAAAATGTTGCATTCGATTCAGTCCCTTGTAGGAGCTACTGTCTTGCCAGGCATAATACACTATTGATCTAAGATGTGGTAATAATAATAATGTCTGTTGTAGATCTGATTGATATTCTGACTGACGTCTAGATAAGATTTTGTTTAATCCTTTTACTAGTAATGGACCAAGTACCAAATACCATAAACCAATAATAAGAATGCTCCTTGAGACTAGGTATAAACCTGTTTCCCAGCCATCATATTCCTTCTTAAAATAAAGTAGGGGTAGTAAAATCATTACTAGTGTGATACTCCAAAACAGAAGTTGCTTTGATTTAATTATTGATCTATTTTTTTTATTTGCTACGTCTCCAGGTGTTATGGTCATTGGATTAAGTTTTGGTACTTCCACTAATTGTATAAGGTGAATAATCTTTAAAATTAAAATACCAACTAGAAGCCCTGAAATTGTATAAAAACTAATATAGATTACAAGTAAGTTTGTTGTGGATAAATTTATGCTAATGAAACTTAATTTATTGTTTATCCATTCTGAATAGACATCAACAGCTTTCCAAAGAGATTGACCATATATTATGGTAAGAGTAAATAGTTTTTGGAGGGCTGATTCTAAAAAGGTTAACATTCCAAGTAATATTACAGTAAACGGATTTACTTTAAATAAACTATATAAGCCAATTCCCAAGAATGCTTGAAAAGAAACGGCCAAATATGCCGTAATAGGAGAATGAGGACTTACGCTTAGCTTTACTAATAATACGATGCTTAAAGCCTTTATTAACGACGTACGAATATCTTTAGCATAGAAGGCAATTAAACTAATCAATAATATAGAAACACCTCCTACTATTATTCCTGTAAATGGAGAGCTGAAAGCATGCATAAAACCACCTAAACCGCATTCATTGAGTGCCCATAGAGCTGTTAATCGTTCAATGATCAACCTATGATTTTGATTCATTTTTTTTGAATACAAAAAGTTAAACAATCTGTTAAGTTAAGCATTTACAAGAAATACTAAGTGTAACAAAAGTTACAAAGAATCGATAACAACGATATTACATTGTACTATTCGTAAAAAATTTAATATGGACAGTATTCAAAAAAACTATGAAACAAAGTTCACTGGTTGGGCTTTTATTTTGTCAGCGGCATTATTGTGGTTTGGCTGGGCTTTATCTCCGCATCATATAGGAGAATATATTGTAGCGGCAGATTTTGAGGCTATTAGTGAAAATGTGTGGACATGGATTTGGATGTACCGTATTCATATTTTTGGTTGGGTAACAATGGGAATATCTTTATTTGCATTGGTTTCTGTGACAGCTAGAAAACCTTATAGAGTACTTATTTTACCAGGTGCTGGTATGGTGATTATTGGCACATTTACATTGGCTATTGCAAACGCATATTTCTACAATTTTGGTGCTTGGGGAGTAGGTGAAACTGTTGGTAAAACCACTGCCGAAATAGAAATATTTATGCATGATATTTTATTTACGAATCAGTATGTGACCTGTTTCATAAGGTTTGGTCGAATCTTTTCTGGTGTTGGATTAGTGTTATTAGGATATGCTTTTATAAAGTGGAAGATCGTTAGCAAATGGTTAGGTTGGTTCACTGCTCTTTTAGGTCTCGCCGCAATGGGAGTTATTTTAGCTATTCCAGATAATTTCGAAATCTATAAACCACTCTTTCATATTAAGGTGTTGTGGTTATTAGCTATGGGAATTGTACTTTTAAAAAACGGTGTCAATTTACCAAAATTTGATAAATAAGATATTCGCTCATGGAAATTATTCTCTATATAAGAAATAATTATTCACTAAGTTGATATATTCTTGTTTAGCTTCATCCTCACTTATATTCTGAACTTGAAAAAGCGCATTAGTCTTAAAAGCATTGATTATTGGTTTACGACTACTTGGTCTTCCATAATCGTTGGTAGCTTTTTTGTAATAGGCGTATAGCCTTAATAAAAAATCAGCAGGGAAAGGTTCCTTGTGATCGTTTACACGCTCTACAGCTGCTTCAAATTCTATATTTAATTCTTCAGATGTCATTTCATTTCGGCAATGATGCTTTCACCACCACGAACTTTTTGATTGAGTTCTACTTTAATTTCAGCATCTAAAGGTAAAAATAAATCTACTCGCGAGCCAAATTTTATAAAACCAGAGTCCATGCCCTGGACAGCAGTAGTACTCACTTTGGCATAATTTACAATACGTTTGGCAAGTGCGCCTGCAATCTGTCTATATAGTACTTTACCAAAACCATTATTTTCTACAACTACTGTAGTCCGCTCATTTTCTTCACTCGCTTTAGGGTGCCATGCTACTAAATATTTGCCTGGATGGTATTTGCTGTACGTAATATTCCCACTTATAGGAAATCGAGTAACATGCACATTTATTGGTGACATAAATACCGAAACCTGAATACGTTTATCCTTAAAAACTTCTTTTTCAAAAACTTCTTCAATCACCACAACTTTACCATCTACTGGTGACAAAGCTTGTTTTTCATTCTGGTGTGTAAAGCGTTTTGGATTTCTAAAAAATTGGAGAATTAAAATAAAGAAAATTAATATTACAATCATCAATCCTTTACGCAACCATTCATTAAATATAAATTCATCTATGAGAAAAAATGATCCGACAACGATTACCAGCGTAAAAAAAATGATTTTATGACCTTCTTTATGAAACATAGTTTATAATTCTTAAAAACAAATAAATAAATGGTGATGCAAAGATAAGACTATCTAATCTATCTAACAGCCCACCATGTCCTGGCATTATAACTCCACTATCTTTAACACCAGCTTGTCGTTTAAATTTAGACTCTATTAAATCTCCTAAGGTTCCTAATACACTAACAATAATCGCTAAAATAAGCCAACTTGTAAAACCGAATGTTTCTGTGTACTTAGCAATAAAATAACTAGATACACAAGCAAAAAATAATCCACCTAAAAATCCTTCGACAGTTTTCTTTGGGGAAATACTGGGGAATAACTTCTGCTTTCCAAAGTTTTTACCTACTAAATAAGCAGCACTATCATTAATCCAAACTAAAATAAAACCGCCAAGTAGCAATAATGGAGTAAAGTTGTTTTTGTAGTTGGCAATTAATAACATGAATATAAATCCACTCGTTAAGTAAAACGTCGTGATTATATAACTTTTAGATTGAAAAAGAGGAAATCTTTTTTCGGTAAATAGATCCTTTATTAAAATTAAATTCACAAAAATTGTGACCACTAATAGTATTTGAATAGCCTCGTCACTGCCATTAAGCTTATCTCGAAGAAGGCAGATATACCAAAATCCAAAGTATAGAATGAAGAATATAATATACTGAATGAGGGATTTTAGTTTTATGAGTTTACTCAATTCTACCAGACTTAAGAGTCCAAATATGGCAAGTAATATTACTGAGCCTTCTTGCACATACAGAGAACCTATGAGTAATAGAACATAAATAGCACCAGAAATGGCTCTTATGAATAACTCTTTCATTACAAATCTTCTAGTAGTAGTAAATATAAGTTTTTAGCACTACTTCCATAAGTTAGAAAGTCTTTGTCGTCAGCAGTTTTAAAATGCTTAATCGTAGTAATGTTAGTAGGTATTGTTGTTTTGCTCTTTTCTTTTATACCTTTTAGACCTTCTCCTATGTTTTCTACAAATTGACTTGTGGTTGCGTAGATAATAAAATTATCAGGTAGTTCTATTAATTTTTTTTCAGCTATTTGATTTGATGATATTAATAATGAACCATCATCTGAGATTAAATATTCACAAGTAGATAAAAAGTAAGAGCTTTCAGATATTTTTTTGGTACTATTAAGCTCAAAATCTTTGAATAAATCAATTAAGCGATCATCAATAATGAAGACCTTATCGTTATGCCACTTGTTTTCATTTAATATAGAATTAAAACTATCTTTAACTTCTTCCATATTTTCACAGTAAAGAAATTTACCACCATTGGCCTTGAAATTTATCGTAAATCTTTCATCTGCAGGCAACTTGACTTCTGGCATATATTTGCCACGCTCTTGATTTGGTATGTTTTCTTCGGTTTGATCAGATTTTTTACCGAAGAATTTACGAAATAAGCTCATCCAATAGTTGCTATTAATCCTAATGTTTGTGTCTGTTGTAAATATAAAAAAACTTAAATTAACATATGGTCAATTTAAGTTTTTTATATAATTCTATGAGTGGTTATTCTTCTTCCTCAGTGGTAATTTGATCTTTCTCAAATGCGCGCTTTCCGAATATTTTTTCTAGATTGTCTTTAAAGATAACTTCTTTTTCTAATAAAACTTCTGCTAGTTCTGTGAGTTTATCTTTATTCTCTTCTAAAAGCTTTATTGCTCTGGCATATTGTTCTTCAATAATATTTGAGATCTCTTTATCAATAAGTTCTGCAGTTTGTTCACTGTAAGGCTTTGTGAAACCATATTCAGATTGCCCAGAAGAATCATAATACGTAAGATTTCCAACTTTATCGCTAAGTCCATAAATAGTTACCATAGCCTTAGCTTGTTTGGTCACCTTTTCAAGATCACTAAGTGCTCCTGTTGATATTTTATCAAAAATCACTTTTTCGGCAGCTCTACCTCCTAAGGCAGCACACATTTCATCTAACATTTGTTCTGGACGGACAATAAGTCGTTCTTCTGGCAAGTACCAAGCAGCACCTAAAGAACGACCTCTAGGGACTATTGTTACTTTTACTAATGGTGCAGCGTGTTCCAACATCCAACTAATCGTTGCATGACCAGCTTCATGAAATGCTACAGCTCTTTTCTCTTCTGGAGTAATAATTTTGTTTTTCTTTTCTAAACCACCAATGATTCTATCAACTGCGTCTAAAAAGTCTTGTTTGTTTACAGCTTTTTTACCTTTTCTTGCGGCAATTAAAGCGGCTTCGTTACAAACGTTTGCAATATCAGCACCAGAAAAACCAGGTGTCTGTTTAGCTAAGAAATCTACATCTAAGGTTTCTTCTTTTTTAAGAGGTCTTAGATGAACTTCAAAAATTTCTTTTCGTTCCCTAACGTCAGGAAGATCTACATATATCTGTCTGTCAAATCTGCCTGCACGCATCAATGCTTTATCTAAAACATCGGCTCTGTTAGTCGCAGCTAATACAATTACATTGGTGTTAGTTCCAAAACCATCCATTTCGGTTAGTAATTGATTTAGCGTGTTTTCTCGCTCATCATTCGATCCTGAGAAATTATTTTTTCCTCTAGCTCTACCAATAGCATCAATTTCATCAATAAAAATTATTGACGGTGACTTCTCTTTTGCCTGTTTAAATAAATCTCTAACACGAGATGCACCTACACCAACAAACATTTCAACAAAATCTGATCCAGATAATGAAAAGAAAGGGACTTTGGCTTCACCAGCTACCGCTTTTGCTAATAATGTTTTACCTGTACCTGGAGGTCCTACAAGTAAAGCACCTTTAGGAATTTTACCTCCTAAAGCGGTATATTTTTCTGGGTACTTTAAAAAATCTACAATTTCCTGTACTTCTTCTTTTGCACCTTCAAGACCTGCTACATCTTTAAAAGATGTTTTAGTATCGCTTTTTTCGTCAAACAATTTGGCTTTGGATTTTCCTATATTGAAAATCTGTCCACCAGCACCGCCACCACCACCAGATGACATACGTCTCATTATAAATATCCAGACGCCTATTATTAAAACAAAAGGTAGTAAAGTTAGTAGAAAATCTCCCCAAACATTTTGTTCAGTATCATACTTTACTTCTGTGTTTAAATTGTTTTCTTCTTTTATCTGTCTTATATCTTTTTCAAAATTTTGAAGATCACCAAATTCAAATTTATAATTAGGCACAGCAGATACGGTTGGTAATATGGTTTGAGGTTTCGTGTTTTTGTGAACCTCTTGTTGCTGAGCCTCTTTTGTTAAATAAACTCTAGCCTCTCTTTTATTAACAATTACAACTTTTTCTACGTCTCCTTTACTCAAATAATCTAAAAATTGAGATGGTGTAGTTTGAGTGCCTGTTGATCCACCGAATCCTCCTGAAAATAATTGGATTGATAAAAATACAGCAATGATAACTCCGTATATCCAATACGGATTCATTTTCGGTTTTTTATTTAAATTTTTATTGTCTTTTGCCATTAGTAGCCTTTCTCTTTTTTAATAACTTGTTTCTATTTGCGTGGTTTTAGCGTCTCCCCAAAGACTTTCAATATCATAGTACTCTCTGATATGTTTTTGAAACACATGTACTACCACGTTAACATAATCCATTAATACCCATTCGGCATTCTCTGTACCTTCAATATGCCAAGGTTTATCTTTTGTGGTTTTACTAACTTGTTTCTGAATGGAATTGACGATTGCATTTACTTGTGTATTAGAAGTACCTTCACAAATAATAAAATAATCGCAAACCGTATTTTCTATTTCCCTTAAGTCTAATATTGTAATTTCTTTTCCTTTAACCTCTTCAATACCTCCTATTATTATCGTAATAAGTTGGTCTGCACTCGTATTTTCTTTCGTCATTAAATTGAATTAATTTTATGCAAAGTTATTATTTTTTTAGTTCTTGTAGGCTGTAATAGTCATAAGAAAACTATAAAATAAAACTGTTTTTAATGTTTATAATCAAACTTGATGCCATTGACTCCACCAATTCCTACCTTAAGGCGATGACATCTGCTGGCTTCCCTAAAGATTTTACCGTGGTTGTAACAGAATTACAGACGCAAGGAAGAGGGCAAATGGGTACAGTTTGGAAAGCCGATTATGGTAAAAACCTTACAGCTAGTGTCTTTAAGAAAGTATCTTTTTTAAAAACCGAAGAACAGTTTTATATTAGTATGGTTGTCTCCTTAGCCATTTATGATGCATTAAAAGCACTTAGAATTCCACAATTAAGCATTAAATGGCCTAACGACATTTTGTCAGCAAATAAGAAGTTATGCGGAATTTTGATTGAAAATGTCATAAAGAATAATCAGCTTCAAGGTACAGTTATTGGATTTGGACTAAATATAAATCAGAAAAATTTTGAAAGTTTACCTTCAGCATCATCTATGAAAAACCTTACTGGTATTACTTATGCCAAAGATGAGGTGTTGACGAAAATTCTAAATAATTTTCAATCCTATTTTAAATTGTTGGAGGACAAAGACTTTGATAACATAAAATCTCAATATGAAAATTTTCTGTTTAGAAAGGATAAGCCATCGACATTTCAAATACCCTCAAACAATATATTTTCGGGTATTATAAATGGAATTTCAGAACAAGGACAATTAAGAGTCTGGACTGAAGATGATATCATTAGAACCTTTGAGTTTAAAGAAGTGACTTTATTGTATTAAATAGCCGTTGTCATATTAGTAGCTAATGTTTCAATAAACTTACTAATAGGTCCTTTTATCATCATCGCCATCATAGCATTAAACTCACCTTCAAACGTTAGTTGAACATCGCTTTTGTCTTCTTGAGCCCTCGTAATATCTGCTGTTAACGAAAAGTCTAATTTACCACCTGCAGCTCCCAAAACAATCTTATTAAACGGAATTTCTTCTTTCTTTTTAAGAATTATTTCTGGCATACCTTTAAGAGCGAATAAAAATTTGTCATGTTCCAAGACTTCAAATTTGCTTATATTTTCAGGCATTAAGCTTTCAAAATTTTTTATATCAGATAAAAAATTAAATGTGTCTTCTGGAGATTTATTTATAGTTACTTTAGGTGATTCTAAATTCATAATTAAAATTTATGGTATATGGATATCAAATTGTGTTCCAATTGCTTGGATCTGCATTCCAATTTGCTAAAATATCTTGTTGCTTTGCTGTGATATAATTAGTGTCTAAGGCTTGTTCTAACAAATTTTCGTAATTACTTAGCGTATTCAATTCTACATGTGCAGTTTTAAAGTTCTCCTTAGCAACCTCAAAACCATATGAGAATATTGCTACCATGCCTTTTACGTTAACTTCAGCTTTATTCAAAGCGTTGACAGCATTAAGACTACTTTTTCCAGTACTTATTAAATCTTCTACTACTACAACAGTTTGCCCTTTTTCAACGTATCCTTCAATCTGATTCTGGCGTCCATGTTTTTTAGCTTCAGGTCTTACATAGATAAAGGGTAGATTTAAATATTCTGCGACTAAGGCACCAATTCCGATGGCACCTGTTGCAACTCCTGCAATAACATCTGGTTTACCATATTTGTCTTCAATATGCTTTGCCATGGTTTCCCTAATATAATTTCTGATTAAAGGATAAGACAAAACGATTCTATTATCGCAATAAATTGGTGATTTCCATCCAGAAGCCCATGTAAAAGGCTCATTTGGTTGAAGTTTTATGGCATTTATTTGCAATAAAACTTCGGCAGTTTTTTTCGCGGTCTCTTTATTAAAAATCATATTGCAAAATTAATCATTTTTGTAGGCTTAATTATTTTAAAACAAAATAAATTTTAGATAAAAAGAATTCTAATAAAAAATAATACTTTTACATAGTAAGATAGAAAACAGCATATCCATGTACACTATTTATGTTGGCAATAAACCCATAATATTAACAACGGAAATTGAAAAAGAGACTAATTTTAAAACGTTTCTTTTGAAATCTGCAAATATTGGTAAAGTTATCAAGCTACTTAATACGACAGGTCTTGAGGGAGTTCATTTAGTGCATAGTAATAAGGATAAATTGTTAAAACTATTTCTTAAACTATTGCCCAATGTCGTTGCTGGTGGTGGAAAAACCTATAATTCTAATAACGAAATACTATTTATTTATAGAAATAATAAATGGGATTTGCCTAAAGGTAAAAGAGAGCGTAAAGAAACTATTGAAGAATCTGCAATTAGAGAGGTAGAAGAAGAGACAGGTGTCAAAGGCTTATCAATAACCAAAGCATTACAAACAACGTATCATATCTTCAAAAGAAACGGTAAGCACAAAATTAAAGTGACTTATTGGTTTGAAATGAAAACTGATTTTAACGGGGAACTGCAGCCTGAACAAAGTGAAGGTATAACAAAAGTTCAGTGGTTAGATGACGCAGCTTCTAAGAAGGCACTTGAAAATAGCTACGCTAATATAAAACTACTCGTCTAAGTTTTTAGGTGTTAAAGCTATCTGCTTATCATCATAGGTGTTAAAATAATTCTAATTTTTAACTAGTAGAAACTTTTAAAATTGATTTTTGTTTAATTCATAACGAATAAGCATTAAACAAAAAAGCAATGAAAAACAAGTTATTTTTCCGGACCCCAAATCTGAAAATCAACCTACTTGTTGTATTAATGAGTGTTTTTACATTAGGATTTTCTCAAACAGATTCTCGATTTTGTGGTGATATCGAGAATTTTGAATTTTCTAATGAACATGAAAGCATGGTGATAGAGGATAATGGTATTTACGCTTTAAATGATTTACCAGATAACTTTTACATTAATGCAAATGTTCAAGGGTATTCTCAAAGGTAAAATACAATGTTAGAAATCTTGAAACAAATCAAGCTTATCAAATTATTGAAAATTTTGTACCCTACACATTTCCTGCTGGTAACGCAGCGTGGAATTTGGGTGCAGGAAAATACAGTATAACAGCGAGATTGTATCGAAGAAATCTGGCTCGAGGGAATATTTGTGATAAAACTTCTATTACCATCACTATTACAGATCAGCTATCATGCACAGCAGATGCAGGTACATTAACAGCAACAGCAACATCAGTATGCTCAACAGGCGAAGTAATGATTTCAGCCCATGCCAATGGAGATGCAGTAGTTCCAGCTGATTATTCGGTATTATATGTGTTAATACAAGGTGAAGGCTTAGTGATTGAGCAAGTCAATACAGAAGCGCCAGAGTTCACCGTAGTTGGAGGAGGAGATTATACGATTCATACGTTAGTATATCCAAACGGCTTAGATTTAAGTATTGTAGAGTTAGGAGTAACGACAGGTTTTGATGTCAATGGTTTACTGATCCAAGGTGGAGGTGAGTTATGTGCGTCATTAGATGTAGCAGGAGCACCAGTACATATTACAAATCCAGATGCAGGTACATTGACAGCAACGGAAAGCAATGTGACGTTATCAGGAGGATCGGCAATGATCTCAGCCACACCAAATGGAGATGCTAATCAGCCAGAAGGCTATAGTACCTTATTTGTATTAACAGAAGGAGAAAACTTAGTAATCCGCTAGGTAGGAGGTACACCAGAATTTACAGTAGGCACAGCAGGTAACTACACGATACATACGTTAGTACTGCCAACAGGAACAGACTTAAGTGTCGTTTTACCAGGAGTAACAACGGGCTTTGATGTTAATAGTTTATTAGTACAAGGTGGTGGAAGCTTATGCGCATCATTAGATGTAGCAAGAGCACCAGTACATGTAGAAGAGGGAGTTGAAGAATGTACGGCTCATGTAGGTACAATGTATTCATATCAGCCAATACAGTGTTTAGAAGGAGGACATGCAACAGTTACGGCATCGCAAGATGAACCAGCGATAATTCCTAATGGTTATGAGCAATTATTTGTTTTAACCAATGCCTATAATCTGACCATATTACAAGTTTCTGCTACACCAGAATTTAATGTTGATCACGTAGGGTTCTTTAGAATACATAGTCTAGTATATGATCCGTCAATATTAGATTTAAGTATTGTACAGTTAGGTGTTACAATGGCATTTGATGTACTACCATTACTACAACAAGGTGGTGGAAATATATGTGCCTCATTAGATGTTCATGGTGCAGTAAATTTAGTACTACCACAATTTATTTGTAGTTTCTTTGGAAATAACTGGTATATCAGAGGAGAAAATCCTGATGTAAATAATGTGAACAACTGGGTAAATCAAAATAATGATTATGAAAGTTTTGAAAAGACTATGTTAGATGAAGCTACTGAAACTTCAGTATATCCAAATCCGGTAAAAAATGAATTATATGTAAAAACAGTATTATTAGAGAATGAAACTTTAAATTATTCTATCATTGATATTCAAGGTAGAAGACTAGAAAGTGGAGTAATTACAAAGATATCTGGTGATTCACATCTACTAGATATGAGTAAACTAAGTAATGGGACCTATATTGTTCAACTAAGCTCAGAATTTAGAAACTTCACCACTAAAGTTCAAGTACTGCAATAACTTAAGTACAAAAACTGAAGCTTCAAAGCCACCGTGAAAATGGTGGCTTTTTAGTTTATTTTAGCCTGTAAATAGGATATTGTAAATGTGCTTCTTCGTAGTTTTTACTGTTTTTATGCAACCAATCTAACTGAGCATACCAATTATTTGCAAAGTCTTCATCGTAGCTAATTTTTATATTGTATTCTATTTGAAGTTTTGGTTTTTGCCTTAAAAGTAGTTGCGCTTTATCCTCCCAAACATAAGGCGAAAATCCTTCTTTTTGTTGTAAAATTGTATCGAAAAAGTTCCAGTTGAAAAAAGAATCTGGTGCACTAGGTTCTAAGGTTTCTAATAAATAACGGATGGCTTTTTGATCTGTAGTTACTAAGTAATCACCTGACCGAAATTTTAGGTTTTCTTCAGTACTCTTAACTTTGGTGTTATAGTGCACATAATGACCTTCGTAAGCATTTTGTCTGGTCTGATAATCCTCAATTTTATAAGATTCTACCTTAAATACTGTGTCTTTTGTAATCTGTTTTAATTCAACATTATTTAATTTTAGCAAGTTCAAAACATTATGCCAACCTTGGGGAATAATATAGGCTTTTGGGATAAAAACTTCTGCTGTTGGTTTAAAATAGTTTTGATACATCACATCTTTTGTAAAAGGTTTCGAACTATCATATTTTAAACGTTTTGCACCTGTTAATTCACTAGGAATCATTTCACCTTCATAACCTTTGAATTGTAGTACTGTTGATTTTGTAGTATCTATTGTCCAAGATAGTGGATAAGATTTTCCGGCACTCCATATTTTAGCTTGTGATGTTTTAAGTTCGGCAATTTTATCACCTTGCTCTTCGGTTATTTCAAGCATACTTTTCATTAATTCGTAAGTACCTTCTACACGTTGTTTATAAGGTTTAAGCATGTGAGTTTCTACCATCATACCGATGGTGCTAAATAGTGTGGTATAGCCAGTTGAGTAACGAGGATAATCCATAAATTGAGAAAAACCACTATCTGGTGTTCTGTTAAATACATTTACATATGGAGTAATATCCCATGACTTTTTTTCGAGTTTTTCCTCAAGATTAGGCATAACTTCCTCATGAATGAAACTTCCCAATAGACCACCCATTTTATTATGCTGTGTAAATAAGTGGGTTAAAGTATACTGATAATCTGCACCATTACTTACATGATTATCTATGAAGATATCTGGTTGTACCAAATGAAATATTTGTGCAAATGATCTTGCGTTTTTTGTATCTGACTTTATAAAATCCCTATTTAAGTCATAATTCCTGGCATTCCCTCTAAAACCATATTCTTTTGGACCATTTTGATTGGTTCGTGTACCAGAATTTCTATTTAGACTTCCACCAATATTATAAATAGGTATTGTAACTAAAACGGTATTTTTTGGTGCTTCAATTTTACCTTCAACGATATCTCTATAGAGCATCATCGTAGCATCTATACCATCAGATTCACCTGGATGAATACCATTATTTATAAATAAAATTCTATTGTCTTTTCTAATGGTCTCGAAATCATCAGCTGAACTTTTCATATTTAATGTTACTATATGTAATGGTTTACCTGAATCGGTTTCACCGATTGCCTGGATTGTAATTTCATTATAACTATTTGCTAATTCTGTGTAGTATTGTATCGTTTCAAAATAAGTCGCGGTTTCCAGCCCTTCACTTTTTTCAAAAACAGTGGCAAAGTCAAAATTAGTGTTTACACCATTGGATTTTTTTTCATCCGAACAGGAATAGATGAATAAAAATAATAAGAGAAATTTTTTCATGCGTATATTTTTTTAAAGTCAAACATACAGATTTTAACTCACAAATTCTTGCGCTAAGCTATTTTTGAAAATGAAAAAAGACTAATTTTGCGTATGCTCAAAAATTATAATATGCAACAAACAACAGATACAATTTTAATGATTCGTCCAGTAAATTTTAGAATGAACGAACAAACTGCTGTAAACAATTATTTTCAAGAAGATTTAGCTCTAAGAAATACTGAAATTAATGCAAAAGCTCAACAAGAGTTTGATGTCTTTGTTGAAAAGTTAAGAGCGGTTGGCATCAATGTTATTGTTGAGAGTGATGATGAATTTATGGATACGCCGGATTCAATTTTTCCAAATAACTGGGTAAGTTTTCATAGTAATGGAGATATTGCTAAGTATCCTATGTTCGCCGAAAACCGGAGACGCGAACGTAGAGATGAAGTTTTTATAAGACTTGAAAATGAAGGTTTTAAAATTGAAAATATAGTTGATTATACTTCTGCAGAGCACGAAGGAGTCTTTTTAGAAGGCACAGGAAGCATAATAATGGATAGGGTAAATAGAAAGGCGTATTGTGCACTTTCACCTAGAGCAGATGAAGATCTCTTTATTGAGTTTTGTGAAGATTTTGAATATACACCAGTCATTTTCACCGCTAATCAAACTGTTAATGGGGAACGATTGCCGATATATCATACGAATGTTATGATGTGTTTAGCTAAAGACTTTTCTGTAATTTGTTTAGATACTATAGATGATAAGAAAGAACGAAAAAATGTAGTAAAACATTTAAAACAAGATGGAAAGGAGATTATTTCTATCACAGAAGTTCAAATGCATCAATTTGCAGGAAATATGCTGCAACTAAAAGGCGCAAATAATCAACTTTACTTGGTAATGAGCGAAGCAGCACACAAAAGCTTAACAAAAGATCAAATTAATAGAATTGAAAAGCATTGTCCGATACTTTCAAGTTGTTTAGAAATCGTAGAAACCTGCGGTGGTGGTAGTGCCAGATGTATGATGGCTGAAGTGTTTTTGCCTAAGGCCTAATAGCTTGTGAAAGCTATATTTACTTTTAAAAAAATAAGAATTTCCTTGTGACGGAATTTGGGAACTAAAAGATTTTTACATTATTGAAAATAATTCTTTCAGTTCTGTATCTACTGCAGACTGTATTGCTTTTGTTTATCCGTAATTAAAACCAGAATTAATTGTTTCATTTAGCAATAATTCGGAAATTGAATATAGATAAAGTTGATTATGATTGTGGAGCAATTTTAGGAAGTTCAATAAAGAATTTACTTCCAACACCTTGGGTGCTTTCTACCCAAATTCTACCATTATTAAGTTCAACTAAATCTTTAGCTATAGTCAAACCAAGACCAGTTCCTTTTTCATTTTTAGTACCAACGGTAGTAAAGTTTTTATTAGCCTTAAAGAGTTTATCGAGGTTGTCTCTAGATATACCTACGCCAGTATCTTCTACACATATTAATGCTTTACCATTTAAATCTTGATTGCTTATTGTTATAACATCACCTGTTCTACTAAATTTTACGGCGTTAGTAATTAGGTTTTGAATTACAATTTCAATCATACTACGATCTGCATAAATAAAGTCGCGTTGTGACTCATCGATAAGAACTATATTCTTGTCTTCAACCTTTTGCTCTACGAGTGCAATTTTAGACTGAAAAACATCCTGAATATTAAACATTTTAGGTTTAGGTTCTAAATTTTGCATTTGCGATTTAGACCAGTTTAATAAATTGAATAAAAGTGAAGATGCATTATTGGCATTTTCACTTAGCTCTGGTATTAGTTCGTAAAATTCGTCTTTTGAAATACTGTCTTCTTTAAGAAGATCTAGGAACGCTTTTATTGAAGAAATTGAATCTTTTAAATCGTGCGAGACTATTGAAAACAATTTATCTTTAACCTGATTTACTTCTTCAAGATGATGTGTTTGTTCAAGTATCGCTTCATTTCGGACTTGTTCCTGATTCAATTTTTCTCTTTGTTCAGCAATGGTATTTTTTAACTTTGTAATTCTAATTAAGGTAAAGATTAAAAAAGTTAATAATAATGCTAAAGCTGCTGTGGTACCATATAAAGCATATGGCTTATTGAGCCATTTTTTTAGGACTCCTGATAAACTGTTATCTTCTGTTTCCTTGATTTTAGGAATAATAGGATCATTAATTTTATTAAAATCAATAGGATCTACATCGGTAGGATAAACAGGTTCATCTACTTGAGCTAATTCTTGTTTTAAATCATAATATTTATTTTGCCAGAAGAATGCATTTTTAAAGTTATCTCTTATAGAATCTAAAGCTATATGTAATTTATAGTTTTCTAATAATTCAGTTTTATTATCAGTTTTTTGAGCAATTGAATGCGCTTCATTTAACTGTAATTCAGCCAGCTTTAAATTGTATTTTTGAAGGTTTAGATTACCAATTGCATTTAATGCCCTTAAAAGACCTTCGTCATTACCTTCTTTTCTATTGTATTTTAGACCTTCAACTAAATATTCTGCGGCCTTTTCATATTCTTTAAATCTTAGGTATTCCGTTCCTAACTTTGGAAGAATTTCACCTCTTAGATCTATATCATTTTTCGGATTTAAAAGACCAAGTACTTTTTCATAATAATCAATAGCCCTTCTATGCTCTTTTCTTATGGAGTAAAGCTCGGCAATATTTTTTGTGGAAGCGATGATGCCTTTTCTGTCATTTATCTTCTTTCTAACTTCTAGAGCTTTAAAGTTAAAGTCTATTGCCTTGTCTACCTGATTAGTTTTAAAATAGGCTTCTGCCAGGTTGTTATAAGCTGCACTGAGTTCTTCTTTAAGATCTTGTTTTTCAAATATATCTATGGCAGATAACGAATTTTGAAGACCTACTTTATAATTACCGCGTTTAATTTCTAAAAGCCCAATACTATTACTCACTTTGGCAACACCAAGTATGTCACTTAATCTTAAATAAAATTTTCTGGATTTAGTATAGTGATCTATGGCATTAAAATAGTCGTTACGTTTAGCGAAGATTAAAGCTCTAAAATAAGCACTCTGGGCAAGTCCCTTTGTGTAATTTAAATTTTCAGCAAGCTTAGATGTTTGATTTATATATAACAGTGCTTTTTTGTAGTCCTCAACTTTATACAATTCGTCTATAAGCATTAGCGAGAGGTCCACCTTTGTGGAGTCCTGCTGTTGGTATGCTAACTGTACCGTTAGATCGTCTATCTTTTCGTTTTGCGAATAGATACACAACGATACAAGCAAAGCAGCTAATGTTATAAACTGTTTCATTTGTTTGCAGCGTTAATACGAATTGCGATGCATGGGTGCGTATAACTTTTACAGAGGGATGACAAAAGTAAGCGAACACTTAACAGTAACAACTGGATTAATGTTTGATAATTAAGCCTCATTAACGTTTGGGACATTGATTAATAGCCTTTCAAAAATGACATAATGTGCTTAAATACACTAATTATTAGGTTTTAATGCCGATAAATTAGATGAAGTGACAGATATGAAAAAATACAAAATTGATAGTTCCGATTAACGGCATAAATCATAGAAAAACTACCTATTCATCGATGAAATGCACATTTAATAAAAGTGTCTTAAAATCAACTAGTTAGTGTTAAATAGGTGTGGAGCTGGAAGTATTTTTAGATCAAAATCAGATTTAAAATTAGGCCTTTTTAATTATGCTTAATATAATTTAAGTTCTAAAGTAGAGTTTGCTTAAATGGTATTTAAAGTTTCTAAAATAAGGAGTAGCTAAATGCATTAAATTAATAAAACTGCTATCTTTGCTGCCGTTTATAAATGCTAACAACAAAAGCAGATGAAGCTTCAAGATACATTAGACTTACACATAAAATCAGCTGTAAAAGCCTTATTTAAGTCAGAGCTGGAAACTGTAGAATTTCAAGCTACTCGAAAAGAGTTTGCAGGTGATATAACTGTGGTTGTATTCCCTATGTTAAGAGTTATAAAGGGAAATCCTTTGGTAATAGGTGAACAGATTGGTCAGTATTTAAAAGACAATGTAGATTTAGTAAAAGGCTTCAATATCGTTAAAGGATTTTTAAACATAGAGATTGATGATTCTTATTACGTCAATTTTTTTAAGCATATAAAAGACTATGAAACATATGGCTTTTCTGACTTAATGGATGATAAAGCTGTAATGGTAGAATACTCTTCGCCAAATACAAATAAACCATTACACCTAGGACACGTAAGAAATGTATTGTTAGGCTACAGTGTTGCAGAGATTTTAAAGGCTTCTGGTAAAAAGGTGTACAAAACACAGATTATAAACGATAGAGGAATTCATATTTGTAAGAGTATGCTAGCTTGGCAACGATACGGCAATGAAGAAACACCTATTTCTACAGGTCTAAAAGGCGATAAATTAGTGGGAAATTACTACGTGAAATTTGACAAAGCTTATAAAGAAGAGATTTCGGATTTAATAGCTCAAGGCAAAACTGAAGAAGAAGCAAAAAAGACAGCGCCTATTTTGTTAGAAGCCCAAGACATGCTTAGAAAATGGGAAGCTGGTGATGCTGATGTTGTTGCGCTATGGAAAAAAATGAACGGTTGGGTATATGAAGGCTTTGAACAGACTTACAAAGCAATTGGTGTTGATTTTGATAAATACTACTATGAAAGTCAGACCTATTTATTAGGTAAGGAATTTATCGTTGAAGGCTTAAAAACTGATGTTTTTTATAGAAAAGAAGATGGATCAGTTTGGTGCGATTTAACGGATGACGGATTAGACGAAAAAATTGTTCTTAGAAGTGATGGTACTGCTGTTTATATGACACAAGATATTGGTACGGCTATTCAACGAATAAAAGATTATCCAGATGTTGGTGGTATGGTATACACCGTTGGAAACGAACAAGATTATCATTTTAAGGTTTTATTTTTAATTCTTAAAAAACTTGGTTTTGATTGGGCTAAAAACTTATATCATTTAAGTTATGGTATGGTAGACTTACCTAGTGGTAAAATGAAAAGTAGAGAAGGAACCGTTGTAGATGCGGATGATTTAATACAGGAAATGGCTAGAACGGCTGAGGAAATTTCAAAAGAATTAGGGAAACTAGATGAGTACTCAGAAGCTGAAAAGAAAGCCCTGTACAAGACCATAGGTTTAGGTGCATTAAAGTATTACATCTTAAAAGTTGATCCTAAAAAACGCATATTATTCGACCCTAAAGAATCTATAGATTTTCAAGGTAATACAGGGCCATTTATACAATATACCTATGCAAGAATTCAATCTATATTGAGAAAAGCTGAAGGAACTGATGCAGAGATATCAAATATTATACTTCATGAAAAAGAAAAACAACTTCTAAAACAACTCGAAGTATTTCCGGATGTCATCCAAAACGCTGCAGAACAGCACAGTCCTGCATTAATTGCAAACTACATTTATGATTTGGCTAAAGATTTTAATTCATTCTACCAAAATGTATCAATTCTTGGAGCAGATAAATATGAGGATAAATATTTTAGAGTAGCATTGTCTAAAACAGTAGGTCAGACTATTAGGAATGGGTTTGAAATTTTAGGAATTGATGTGCCTGAGCGCATGTAATAGAGCAAACAGTACTTCTCTTTCAAGGTTCTATTTTAACGTTATTTTAGTTGAGAAAATACCTGTTAATGCGTATCTTTACTACTAGTGGTTTTACGTATTCACATTATTAAATAACTAAAAATGATGACACGTGTTGTATTAAAATCGGGTTTCGGTGCATTTTCACTTTTATTTGCACTGTTTTTTTTAGTGTCTGTAATAGGATAAAGTGATTTTACTGAGTATAGAGGTAAAGTAGTAGATGGTCGCTCTAACAAATCTTTAGAAGCCGTTAGTTTAAATATTATCGAAACCAACATCAATACTATTACTAATTCAGAAGGCGGATTTATTCTTAAGGTTCCAAATAAATATTTAGATTCTAAAGTTATTTTCACCCTTTTAGGCTATAACACTAGGGTCATACCGTTGTCTGAATTGACTAAGGAAAATAATAAGATTAAATTATATGAAGCGGTTACTGAACTTTCTGAAGTAAGTATTACGACGTACAAGAATGCCGAAAGTTTGGTTAGAAAGGTCTTTGAAGATAAGTATAGGAATTTACAAGATGAGTCTGTTTACATGACGGCATTTTATAGAGAGACCATTAAAAGAAGTAATAGAAACGTTTCATTAACTGAGGCTGTTGTTAATATATTAAAACAACCACATACGTCTTCTCAGCGTGATGCTATAAAATTAGGTAAAGTGAGAAAAAGTAGGGATTATAAACGTTTAGATACGGTTTCTGTGAAATTACAAGGTGGTCCTTTTTCAACCATATATCTAGATTTAATGAAGTATCCTGAGTATATTTTTACGGATGAATCTATAGGTAGCTATGATTTTTCTTTTGGTGATGCTTCAACAATAAATAATAGAAACGTTTATGTTGTTAATTTTAGGTCTAAGAATAGTGGACTTAATTATAATTATACCGGTAAGTTATACATTGATGTGCAATCCTTAGCATTAGTTAGTGCTCAATATGCTTTAGATGTAAGTAATAAGAGTAAAACAAAGAATTTGCTGGTTAGAAAAAAACCAAGAGATATAATTGTATATCCATTAGAAGCAAATTACCGTGTAGATTATAAGGCTAGAGGCGGAAAGTGGTATTATAGTTATTCTAATCTTAGTTTAAAATTTAAAGTCAATAAAAAACGTCAGATTTTTAATAAGGTATATACATTAGCTAGTGAAATGGCTATTACAGATTGGGAGATAAATATCAAAGACAAAAAAATTAAAAACAAAGATAGATTAAGACCAAGTGTTATTATTACAGACGCTATTTCTGGTTTTTCAGACCCAGATTTTTGGGGAGAGTATAATTTAATAGAACCTGATAAATCTATTGAAAGCGCAATTGAAAAAATAAGGAATAGTATAAGAAAAGAAAAGGAAAAACAGAAAGGTAAAAACGGAACCTCATAAACTAAATATTCTGTATGTCATTTAAGATTTTGAAACCCACCTTTGAAGTTCTAGTTCTATCTTTATTGATTTAGGCACTTTTCTAATTATAAGAACTTAATCAAGCCGACTTAAAAATTCAATCTAAAACTAAAGTTTGGTGTAAATCGTAATGATCTGTTGTCTATTTGAATAATATTATCATCTGCATCGAAAGTATAATAACGGTTTATAGTATTATTTTGATTAAATACATTCCATAAAGAAGCTCCCACTTGCGCCTTAATTCCTCTAGACAAAATAAAATCATAAATTGCTGAAATGTCTGTTCTAAAGTAATCGTTGAGTCGAGAACTATTTGGAGAGTTATAATCAATTACGGCATTATCAGAGTTCTGATTTGTTAGAGGTTTTGTATAAGGTCTTCCTGAATGCCAATTAAAACCTAAAGCAACTTTTAAGCTTTTTATATTATACGTAATTGAGGCATTAGCGACGTGCCTTAAATCTAATGTATTTGCGAAGGCTTTTCCAGAATTTAATTCTTCAAATTGGTAATCGTTTGTGCTATACGTATAACTTAACCACGTGCTAAAATCTTGAAACTTTTTATTGACTAAAAAATCAATGCCTTTAACCGTATAAGCGCCTATATCATTGACAAACTGAAATTGATTTTGAAACCCTTGACTACTTGCGGTTATATTATCTATATTCTTATAATAACCTTCTATGGAAACTAAAAGTTGATTCTTATTATAGCTCAGTCCTAAAGATGCTTGTTGACTTCTAATTAATGGTACATCTGAAGTGTTAGCTAATTGCCAACGCCTTTTTTCAATTCCAAAAAAGTCTTGTTGTAAGTCAATAATTTGAGTAATCGATTGACTCTTTAATTCACTTAAGATTTCTAATCGTATTGCGTCAGATATTTTTTGATTAAATGAAAATCTTGGTTCTATACGTAGTTCTTTCAGCTTTTCAAAATAACTTATTCGTGCGCCTAATCTTAAAAACGTATTCCTAGAGTTTGAATAATATTCAGTTTCACCAAAAATGGCGTGTGTTCTAATAATTTCTTTGATCAGACTAGTAAAGTTGGGATTGGTAACATCTTCAAAATTCGTAACTCCGACTTCGTTAAACTGGTAACCACTATTAAATTTGGTATTACTATTTATGGTCTTATTTAAGTCTAATCGTATCCCATAATCTTCAACTTTATTCTCTTGTGTTAAAAACTGGGCGTTAGTGATATCCTTATTTTCAGCATCGAGATTATAATTAGAATAATAAGCTTGTATAGACGATTGGAAATCATTTGACCAAATCTTAGAATACGTTAAACTCGCTCCATAACTAACCTGATTAATTGTGCTCTGGCTTTCTTGAAAATCGTTTTGTGAATTTGTGAAAATTTGATCGTAATCTAGCTTGTTATAAATATTTAGAAGGTTAACTCGTAGGTTAGATGAGTCATCGATATCATATAAAAACTTAGCATTAAAATCATAGAATATAAAACTTTCATCTAAGGATAATAATGTATTTATGTCGTTTTCAGAATTGAGTTCAGAATCTGTAAATATGCGATCAAAATAAGAATCGTAAGTCGTAGAAACAATAAGATCTGTATAAGAACGCCTTGCCGACAACTGCAATTCTTTATTTTCAGATAACGAAATTTTAGCAAATCCATCGACACTCAACAGATTACCTCCTATTCCTGCTTTTGTAGTATTGTTAATATAATCTGAATTATTGATTGCTAATATACTCGATACTCCGTCACCAAATTTAGAGCTTGTACCATTTTTAGAAATATCTATATTTTGTGTTAGGTATGGATTAAATGCGGAGATTAATCCAAAAAAATGACCTGTTTGATACATGCGTATACCTTCGTAAAGCACAAGATTCTGATCGTTAGTTCCGCCTCTAATGTTTAAATTAGAAATACGTTCATCTACACTGATTATACCTGGTAAATTCTGAACAATTTGTAATACATCTGGTTCTATTAAACCAGGAAGAATATTAAACTGATTCGTTTTGACATTTACCTTACCATTAATGGTTTTTGAGATACCTTTTGTAAGGAAATTGGTGACAATAACTTCTTCTAATTCTTGTACACTTTTTAATGGGTTTACTGATATTGCAATGAATCTATCGCTCAGTATTTTAAATTTTAAGTCAGTTATTGTATTAAGTAAATCAATTGCCTGATTAAGTGTTAAATCTGATTTGAGAGGTATTATCTCAATATCTTCAATGGTTTTAGGTTCAAATGAAAACTTAACATTATACCTGTTTTCTAACTGAGTAAGAATAACAGCTAGAGACTGTTGTTCCTCTTGATTTTGACTATAAACAAGGTTGAAAGAGCAAACTAATATGATATAAAAAACTATTCGCTGTAATAGTTTATTCACGCTTTAGAATTATGGTTTTATCTAACTTACTATAGGTTAAATTTAATGGTATTGTAACAGATTGTAACGCTAAATCTATATTATTATGAATAAAACTTCCGGTAAAAAGGCGCGATGTATCAATTTGGTCTGTGTTAATTTTAACATCATACTGATTCTGTAGCTCAGAAATCACATATTTTAAAGGTGTAACTTTAAAATAACTTTCACCTTTAAGCCACCATGGTTGTGTAGTATCTTCTTTTTCATTAGCAATATATTTCCCATCAATAACTTTAAAATTGTTTCCTGACTTTAGTTGTTGTGTTTTATCCTTGTAACTAACAGCTACCAGACCTTCATAACAAGTAACTTCAAAATAATTTTTACGTTGCTTCACATTAAAATGGGTTCCTAAAACACTAACTATTCCATCCTCTGTAATGACATCAAATTTTTTGCCTTTAGCTACTTTAAAAAAAGCTTCTCCATCTAATTTAACTTGTCTGCTTTCGTTCCAGCTTTTTTCATTAAAGACCAGACTGGAATTAGAATTTAATTCTACAACAGATTCATCAGGCAATTCAATTGTAGTCTGCTGAGCAATCTGAGTATTAAAATTAGTGTCTAACGTTGTAGAATAATAATAAACACTAAATCCTAAAGCTAATATAGCGGCTATTTTAAGCAATGGTCTAAGCCATTGTTTTTTAGTTTTAGGACTAGAGTTTAACTTTGAACTTAAATTATTGTAAGCGGTAATAGCATCAAAATGAGGTGCCTTAAAACCTTTTAAGGCATTATTCATTTTAATGAGTTCATTATAATCATCTAAGTTCTCAAAAGCATTTTGTTCTTCAGAATTTAGATTATTATCTAACCATTTTTTTATTAAATCTTCTCTATTCATAATTCCTATTCAAGTATATAACAGCTATTATTGAAAATTCCCTACCTACTAACATAAAAATTATAATTCATCGATATCCTGTCTTAATTTTCTCAATGCACCATATATGCGTTTTTCTACGGCTTTTGTAGATATGTTCAGTAGTTCTGCAATTTCTTTAAAGCGTTTGCCTTCAACTCTATTTAATAAAAATGCGACACGTTGTGCTTCCGTTAAATTAGAAATGGCTTTCTGTAATTTTATATGATATTCTTTTTCCTGCAACACAAATTCCGGTGATTCATTAGTTGCGGTTTTTTTTGGAATGGCTTTATATTTTAAAACTACTTTTTGATGAGCAACAGCGTTTAACATTAAATTATTAGCGGTAGTGAAGAGAAAACTCTTTGCTTTATCTGTTGAAACCTTAGCACAGTTCTGCCATAATTTTATAAAAGCTTCTTGTACTTTATCTTCAGGGTTAAGATGTCCGCCAAATTTATAGTACAAAAAATCATGAAGATTCTTAGAATGCTTTTTGTAGAAGCGCTCAAATAAATGATTGTCACAAATATTATCTTGTAAAGGTTTACTCATAATTTTAATGTGGTCACAAATTATAAATAAATTTTTTAAAGTTTTTGGTAGGAGAATTTAAGATGTAATTGTTATATAATTAAACAGACAAAAAACCGACATCATGACTGGTAAATTTAAACATATATTTTTTCTATTCCTTTTTGCCCTATTTAGTTTAACGGCTTGCCAGGATGAAACTATTGAAGTCGATAATACAGATAATCAGGAAACTTTAGAACCGTCTTCTACACTTGCGGATTTAATGAGTAGAGCTACAGCCAATTTTGGTGCGGCAGATAATATTTTGGATGAATCAAGTTGTTTTTCTGTAGAGCTGCCTGTTACTATTGTTGTTAGTGATATTATTATTGTAATTGAAACCCAAGCCGATTTAGAACAACTAGAAGATATTTTTGAAGAGCTAGAAGGTGATGAAGACTTTTTAGATTTCGTTTTTCCAATAACAATTATTTTTAGCGATTATACAGAGGTTGTTATAGAAAATGAAGAGCAACTAGAAGATTTTATTGAACAATGTGAGGATGATGATGACGAAGTGATAGAGTGTGTAGATTTTGCATACCCTATTTCTTTTTCAGTATTTAATAACGAGTTTGATTTTATTGATACTGTTGTAATTGAAAGTGATCAAGAATTATATGTGTTCTTAGATGAATTAGAAGACGATGATAATGCATTAATAGTTAGCTTAAACTATCCTGTTACTTTAGAGTATGCTAACGGTGAAACAGTTGAAGTTAATTCTAACCAAGAATTAGCAGAAGCTATAGAGGCAGCTCAAGATGACTGTGATGATGACGATGATGATGGAAATGACTGTTCTGAAGACGGAATTGCAGAACTGTTAACAGACTGTCCTTGGGATATAGAAGACGAATTTAATGACTTCGTAGATTATGAGATTGAATTTAATGAGAATGGTTCTTTATCTATCACTGAAGGTGATGCTGTTATAGAAGGCTTCTGGAATCTTTCAGTGAGTGATCAAGGAATTATCTTAAATCTTTTCGATTTAACAGCACTACAAGACGACTTAGGTGGAGAATGGCTAATTATAGAATGTGGTGATGACGAATTAGTCATAGAGAGAGATGATTTTACAATTGAGTTAGAACAAGATTGCGAAGACGATTTAGATTGTACAGCACCAGAAATAAATGCTAATCTTTTAGAGTGCGCATGGTTGTTAGAGACAGATTTATCAGACTCAGTAATTCCTACATTCGTCTATTTCTCTCAAAATGGACAAGTTTTAGTGGCTAACCAAGACAATACAGAAACTGTCATTGGTACTTACGATGTAACGATTATTAGCTCAGAACTGTATATTGAATTCTCGTTAGAAGATAGCTTAGAAGTCTTAAATGGATTGTGGGAGATTGTAGAATGTGACGATGACAATATTTACTTAATCAATGATGACAGTTACTTAGAATTAAATCAGGATTGTGTTTTTAATGAAGTATTTGAGTGCTTCGGCGATTACGAATTGATAGAATGTGCAAACGACGCTGGTGAAGCTGAATTTAATTTAAGTGCAGATACCATTGGTCTTACAGATTGTCAATATGAGTATTATCCGTCATTTCATACAAGTGAAGTAGATGCGCAAAATGCTTTAGGTGCCATCTCAAACACGGAATCATATCTGTCAGTTTCAGGAGAAGTATATCTTAGAATAGAAACGGCCAATGGCAATTTTGAAATATTTACAATCTATCTAAATACAGAAGATTGTTCCCAAGATTTAGGATGTCTCGAAACAATAGATATTGTTTTGTGTGATGAAAACAATGATGGATTTGAAATTTTTAATCTATATGAAGGACTAAATGAAATAGAAGAATGCGAAATTAATGATCCAATAGCGGTTAATTATTATTTAACGCTTACAGATGCAGAAAGTAGTACTAATCCATTAGTGGAAGTAACATCTTATACCAATTTAACTAATCCTCAAACAATTTATGTGAGAATAGAACTAATTTCTAACCCAAATATTTTCGAAATTTTAGAAATGGGACTCTTCCTAGAAGATTGCAATACATCTGGTTGTACAGAGCAAGATGTTGATGCTTACTTGGCAGAATGCACTTGGATACCAGTAAGCTATAATGGAGATGATAACCTCATTAACTGGATATTAGAGTTTGAAGTAAATAGCCAGGTGGTAGTTATGTCTAATGGTGAAACAACACTAACGGCAACTTACAGTACATCACAATCAGATGATGGAGTTGTTATAGAATTTGCTAATGTTGCTGGTCCAGACATCCAAGCCATTTCTGGTAGTTGGTTGGTAGTAGAATGCGAAAACAATCGATTAGAATTACATAAAGAAAACAACACATTAGTCTTAGAACAAAACTGCGATTGATAGCCGAACCGCTTACACAAGTTAGTATTTTTTAGTAAGTTTAAGTTGATGAAAGGAGTTACTCTTTAAGAGTAGCTCTTTTCTTTTGTGATGTATTCAATTTTATAGCTTTATAATTATAGCATTCCCATTCGAAAATCGCTGGTAAATTATTAAATTTGCAACTTGTAAATAAGTATAAAGCATATGTTTAATAATTTAAGTGATAAGTTAGATAAAGCGTTACATGTATTAAAAGGACATGGAAGTATAACTGAGGTTAATGTTGCAGAGACATTAAAAGAGGTGAGACGCGCGCTTTTAGATGCCGATGTTAACTTTAAAATTGCTAAAGAGTTTACTAATAGAGTTAAAGAAAAAGCACTTGGTCAGAATGTATTAACAACATTGCAGCCAGGGCAATTGATGGTTAAAATCGTAAAAGACGAATTAACCGAGCTCATGGGTGGAGATGCAGAAGGTATAAACCTATCTGCAACACCAAGCATAATTTTAATGTCAGGTTTACAAGGTTCTGGTAAGACTACATTTTCTGGTAAACTTGCGAATTATCTAAAAAATAAAAAAACAAAAAAGCCATTATTAGTAGCTTGTGATGTTTACCGTCCTGCAGCAATCGATCAGCTACATGTTGTAGGTGACCAAATCAACGTAGAGGTATATAGTGATAAAGGCAATAATGATCCTGTAGCAATAGCTCAAGCCGGTATTGCACATGCAAAGGCCAACGGTTATAACGTAGTTATCATTGATACTGCTGGTCGTTTAGCTGTAGATGAAGCTATGATGACCGAAATCTCTAATATCCATAAAGCTATTCAGCCACAAGAAACACTTTTTGTTGTTGATTCAATGACAGGTCAGGATGCTGTGAATACAGCAAAAGCTTTTAATGATATCTTGAATTTTGATGGTGTAATCCTTACTAAATTAGATGGTGATACCAGAGGTGGTGCGGCTATTTCAATTAAATCTGTTGTAAATAAACCGATCAAGTTTATTGGTACGGGTGAAAAGATGGAAGCAATTGATGTTTTCTATCCATCGCGTATGGCAGATCGTATTCTTGGAATGGGTGACGTGGTTTCACTTGTTGAGCGTGCACAAGAACAATTTGATGAAGAGGAAGCTAGAAAACTTCAAAAGAAAATTGCCAAAAATCAATTTGGATTCGATGATTTCTTAAAGCAGATTCAGCAGATTAAGAAGATGGGTAACATGAAGGATTTAATCGGAATGATTCCTGGTGCTGGAAAAATGATGAAAGATATAGATATTGACGATGATGCCTTTAAAGGAATTGAAGCTATCATTCACTCTATGACTCCAGAAGAACGTGCGAATCCATCAGTAATAAACTCTAGTCGTAAAAAGCGTATTGGTAAGGGTTCTGGTACATCAGTACAAGAAGTTAATCAGTTGCTGAAACAATTTACACAAATGAGTAAAATGATGAAGATGATGCAAGGTGGAGGTGGAAAACGTATGATGCAGGCCATGAAGAATATGCCTCGATAGTTCTTTAACTTTAGATAATATAAATACAACCAACAATATGACAATTTTAGACGGTAGAAAGACAAGTAGAGATATTAAAGATGAGATAAAAGCCGAAGTTGATAAAATGAAGGCTAACGGAGAAAAGGTTCCACATCTAGCCGCTGTTATTGTTGGTAATGACGGAGCAAGTTTAACTTATGTAGGTAGCAAGGTGAGAGCATGCGAGCGTGTTGGTTTTGAATCTACCATGGTAAGATTGTCTAATACAACGAGCGAGATAGAATTACTAGATACTATTCAAGATTTAAATAATAATGATGATATTGATGGTTTTATAATTCAGTTACCTCTACCGCGTCAAATTAATACACAAAAAGTATTAATGGCTGTAGATCCTAATAAAGATGTTGATGGTTTTCATCCTGCCAATTTTGGTAAAATGGCACTAGATATGTCAACCTTTATTCCAGCTACTCCATTTGGCATATTAGAACTAATTGACCGTTATGGAGTAGAAACGGATGGCAAACACACGGTGATTATAGGCCGCTCTCATATTGTTGGTAGACCAATGAGTATTCTAATGGGGCGTAAAGGTTTTCCAGGAAATTCAACAGTAACATTAACCCATAGTCACACTAAAAATATTACTCAAATTACATCTCAGGCTGATATTATTATTTCAGCATTAGGGATACCAAACTTTCTAAAGGCAGAAATGATAAAAGACGACGCCGTAATTATTGATGTAGGAATTACGCGTGTGCCAGATGATTCTGAAAAAGGATATCACATTACAGGAGATGTCGATTTTGAAAACGTAAGTAAAAAAGCAAGCTTCATAACACCAGTACCAGGTGGAGTAGGACCCATGACTATTGCTATGCTCTTAAAGAATACATTACTAGCCAGAGAGCAGCATAGAAACAAAAATTAATAGTATATAATATGTTGATGTTATTGCTCACTATCGTTATTGATTCAGTTTCGATAGGAAGTTTACAACATCTTATACCAATCGTAATTGCAATAGTATTTAGTGTTGTAAGTATTAGTTTTTCAAATCAGTTTTTATCTAATGCTCAGAAAGAAAAAGTAATACATGTTTTTGCCTGTTTAATATCGGTAACTATAATTTGCTTTCATGTTTACAGAATAATTTTTGAATCCTATAATTTTAAAACAGACCTACCTCTTTATTTATGCAGCTTAATGGCTGTAATTATTCCAATATTTACGCATTATCGCAAATACTGGATGTTTGAGATTCTATTGTTTTGGATTATTGGAGGAACACTACAAGGCGTCATTACACCAGATATTCCAATGGGTTTTCCAAGCTTTGATTACTTTAGATATTGGACAGTTCATCTTGGATTGCTAATGGTAATATTCTATTTTATTTTTGTGTTTAGATTAAAACCAAAATTAAAAAGCGTCTGGAAATCCTTTTTTGCGCTTCAAGTTTATGTCTTATTAATGGTAATTCTTAACTATTTGCTAGATGCAAATTATTTTTATCTTAATGAAAAGCCCAAATCCGCCTCGTTACTCGATTATTTTGGTGAATGGCCTACTTATATCCTTGTAGGGCAACTCATTATAATTCCTCTATTTCTAATAATTTATTTACCCTTTTTTATTTGTAAGCGAAGAAAGAACTACTTAGCAAATAGTTGAGACATATCTTTAAATGCTTTAAACTCTAAAGCATTGCCAGCAGGATCTTTAAAGAACATAGTGGCTTGTTCGCCTATTTGACCTTCAAAACGTAAATAAGGTTCTATAATAAATGTTATACCTTTTGATTTTAGTAGATCAGCAAATTGATGAAATATTTCCCAATCTAATATAACTCCAAAATGTGGAACAGGTACATTCTTTCCATCTACAGCATTGGTGTGTAATTCTTCTTCAGATTTTGGTTTAAAGTGTATAACCAATTGATGTCCAAAAAAATTGTAATCAACCCAATGATCACTACTACGCCCTTCTTCAAAATGTAAGACATTAGTGTAAAAGTTTCGACACTCTGCCAAATTATGAACGGGAATTGCAAGGTGAAAAGGTGAAAGTTTTGACATAGTTTATCTCTTTTTTTTGCGATGATGCTGATGTTTTGGATCATAAGTCTTCTTAGAATCACTAATCAGATTCGTTAAGGTTTTAAATTCTTCTTTAGTGAGCTCACGATACTGTCCTAAAGGAGTATCGAGTTCAATATTCATTATGCGAACACGCTTTAATGTTTTAACGTCATAATTGAGATAGTCGCACATGCGTCTAATTTGACGATTTAAACCTTGAGTTAGAATAATACTAAATGTAAATCTATCTATCTTTTTAACTTTACATTTTTTGGTGCGTTTACCCAATTCTTCAATATAAATACCACCTGCCATACGCTCAACAAAGGTTTGAGAAATAGGCCTATCTACAGTAACGACATATTCTTTTTCGTGGTTATTGCTAGCTCTTAAAATTTTATTGACGATATCTCCATCATCAGTTAAAAGAATTAAACCTTCACTAGGTTTGTCTAATCTGCCGATTGGAAAAATACGTTTAGGGTAATTAATATAGTCAATAATATTATCCTTTTCAACACGTGTATCTGTGGTACAAACAATACCAACAGGTTTGTTGAAAGCTAAATACACAAAATCTTGTTTGCGTTCACCAATAACTTCACCATCAACTTTTACCACATCTTCAGATGCCACTTTAGTACCCATTTCTGGTATCACATCATTTATAGTGACACGACCAGCATCTATCAATCGATCGGCTTCACGACGGGAACAGTAACCAGCTTCGCTGAGATATTTATTAAGACGTGTTAAGTTTTCTGACATACTGTAAAAGTACAATAAAGTTAGTAAGTACTCTTGTTAAGATTTTGGCAAAAACAATGTGATCTTTCCGAAAGATACGTCATCTAAATGTCCCATTGTACCTAAATCTTTTGTAATGAGATGCATGTGTAAATATGAATCGTGATGTGTAAAAATACCTTGATGCTCAGTAGAAAAGAAACCAATAATCTCAACCTCTTCATATCCTAAGTTATAATCGACTTGCCCTTGATGTGCCTCTTTTGGTGATGAAACTTTTACCCCTTTAGGTAAATTCTGTACGTGTATAATTCCATTTTCTATTGATCCAATTAATTTAAAAGCAAATGGTCGTTTTTTGTCTTTAGTTTTAGAATCTATAAATAGCTCTAAGTCTTTTATAGTTTTAATCGCGTCTGGCAATGCTATTTGCTCCCATTCATTGACATTGGCATAAACAAAAAATGGTGCTTCAACGGTATTATTTTTTTCAACAACCATAGTGGAATCAGATGTTACTTGAGATACATAGGTGACTCCATCATTAATAAGGATTTCACCATCTAAAAAAGCATTAGGGCCAAGACCATAAAGACCTTTTTTTTTCTTAATTGTATCAAGATTAATTTTTCCATGAAGTTGACCCTTCCACATCACATCTTTCATCGCTGCAACACTAATGACGTCAGTATATGTTTTCTTTATAGAAGAATCTTTGACAACAAAGTCGCAGCTAAGACATACTAGTAAACTTAGTAGCAGTAATGTTTTATTGCAAGTCATGATAAGATTTATTGATTAATAAAATTAATTATTTGTAGAGTTAAAGAAGCATCTTTTAAACTATGACCAAACCCCTCTGTTATTATCAATTCAGAATTTTTATAACGATTTGCAAACAATAAAGCGTCCTCAATAGGAATAATTTTATCCTTCTTGTCGTGTATAATTAGTCCTTTGGCTTTAAAAGATTTGGTAAAGTTTGCTGCAGAAAAATAGTCAACTGGTTGTCCAAATCGTTCAAAAACGATCTTATCCAATCCGTTTGATATTCTATTATTATAACCCATCATACTTTTATATCTTGAAAAAACACCAGTGAAATGGGCAGGAGCACCTAATAAAACCATTTTATTAACTGATGATAAATCGTGATTATACATACAAAATACGCTTGCCATACCGCCAACAGAATGTCCAATGAGAACATCTGGTTGAAACTTTTGTACCACAGTATTTATAAATTTAGAGTAAAGTATGGCATTAAACTGTTTTCCGTCAGACCTACCATGAGCTGGTGCGTCTAAAGCTATGATATTATAGTCTTGTGATTTTAAATCATTTAATAAATACTCCCAACGAGATGCATTACTTTCCCAACCATGTGCTAATAAAACTGTTTTTCCTTTTCCAACCCAGCGGTAAGTAGCAATTTCTAAGTTTTCATATTTAAGAGTTTCGAAATAAGCAGAATTTATTAGTTTTCGCTGAAGCTCTGTATAGCGTCCTTTTCTTGGTGAGGCAAATAAACTTAAGGCTTTTTTAGAAGCATAATTAGCGGATAGTAAACTGGTTGCATTCAACACATTACCTATGGATTTTATAACAAAACTACTCATATTAGATATCTTCTCTGTTTACAGAATCTATAGAAAATGCAGGTGTGCAAATAGCTAAATATTCACAAGGTTCTGTAAAAGGATTAGAATATTGCAACCTAGTATTCTTTTCAATTTTTATAGATTGTCCTGGCTCTAAAACAATAGTTTCATCATCTATGATAAATTGCTTTTTCCCTTTAATGATAAAGGTAAACTCATCAAATTCTGGTGTTTGAAATGGTTCACTCCAACCAGGCGGTGCTATCATATGAGCAATACTAATTTTAGAATTGCCATCACTTGCTAGTCCAAAATGTTCTTTAATGATTTTGCCGTCATCAGTGGGAACGATGAATGGAGATGATTGTATGGTATGGTTCTTTTTCTCTTTCATAATTACAAATTCAATAATAGGTCTTTTACCAATGAATCATAAAATACTTAATCTTAGCTTTTTCTGGAATTTGTAATGGATCAATGGTCATGTCCATCTTAAAGCGCATACTTGCTGGTAATTCCTTTTTGTCTATCGTAAAAGAGGCATTAATTTCATTCACTGAAACTACGATAGCATTAATAAGGTTGTCAATTTTAGAAATTTTATACGCTTCATTAATGTCTTTGAATGTGCTCAAAGTAGAAATGTTTTTTTCGGTTTTATAACGCTGATCCATAATTCTAACTGATGAAATTACGGAAGTTGAATCTAGTGCTTCTTTAGGTGAAAGATTCAGTAGCTTTTTTCCTGTTTTTTCATAAACTTCAATCGTATTTATAGATCCAGTAAATTCATCACCCGCGATATATCTCACTACAGAATCATTTGTAAATATGGCATCTAGTTCTTTAACCGTGGTCGAATCCGTAAGCAATCCAATATTGTTTTTCTGAATCAAAAATGGGTCTGGCACACTATTTTTTGCACAACCGGTAATTAGTATTGCACATATAAGTACAACATATAACGTATTTTTCATTGTTAAGATTTAGGTTAAAACTATTTAAGCATTTTGGTTAATATTCCTAAAACACTCCGTATTACTGTTGGACTCGACAATACCTTTACGATAGGATTTTGTCTGGTTCTACGTCTTCTCGTAGTTGAGGTTCTTCTTTTAGTTTCGGCTTTTTTTAGAGCTTCTTTTTCTTCTTTAGCTTTACGTTTTGCTTCCTCTGCTTCAGCCTGCTTAATTTTTTTGTTTAGCATTTCGTAAGCACTATCTCTATCAATTTCTTTGTTATATTTTCTGGCTAATTTAGATTCAGCTAATAAGCTGCCAAGTTCAGATTCTGTTAAAATATCCATGCGACTCATTGGTGCGCGCATCATAGTTGCAGCCAATGGTGTTGGTTTACCTTTTTCGTCTAATGCCGAAACTAATGCTTCACCAATCCCCAGAGACGTCAGGGTTTCTGCCGTATCATAATATTCTGTATCTGGATAATTCTGTGCAGTCAGTTTTATGGCTTTTCTGTCTTTAGCAGTAAATGCTCTTAACGCGTGTTGTACTTTTAATCCTAATTGTCCTAAGACTGCTTCAGGAACATCAGTCGGATTTTGAGTTACAAAATATAGTCCAACTCCTTTACTACGAATTAATTTAACGATACTTTCTATCTGATCTAAAAGTGCATCCGAAGCTTCATTAAAAATTAAATGAGCTTCATCTATAAACATAATTAGTTCTGGTCTACCACTGTCTCCTTGTTCAGGAAAAGTTGAATAAATTTCAGCCAATAAACTCAACATAAATGTTGAAAATAACTTTGGCTTATCTTGGATGTCCGTTAATCTTATGATATTAATGTAGCCTCTTCCATTTTCATCTACTCGAAGTAAGTCTTGAGTATCAAAGGATGTTTCACCAAAGAACAAATCTCCGCCTTGTTGTTCTATTTCTATTAATTTTCTTAAAATAGCACCTGTAGAGGCTTTAGAAATTCTACCATAAGATTCTTCAAATTCTTTTTTACCATCACCAGTTGCATACTGAAGAATTTTCTTAAAATCTTTTAAGTCTAACAATGGCAACTTATTATCATCACAATATTTAAATATCACTGAGATAATACCAGCTTGTGTTTCTGTAACATCAAGAATTCTTGAGATTAAAACAGGACCAAACTCACTAATTGTGGCACGTAATCTAACACCATCTTGTTCTGAAAGTGTTAATATTTCTACTGGAAAAGGTTTTGGTTCAAATGGTAAACCTATTTTCTCGTGGCGCTCATCAATTTTTGGGTGACCAGGACTAGGTTTTGCCAAACCACTTAAATCACCTTTAATATCCATTAACAATACAGGTATGCCTTTTTCGGAAAGATTCTCCGCTAAGACTTGTAAAGTCTTTGTTTTTCCGGTTCCGGTTGCACCAGCAATTAGTCCGTGACGGTTCATGGTTTTTAGCGGTACGTTAACATATGCATTGGTTATTGTTTCACCATCAAGCATACCAGCACCTAAAGTTATATAGTCACCTTTAAAAGTGTTGCCTTCAGTGATTTCTTTAAAGAAAGTATCTCTATTCTTCATCAGTCAGAAAATTTGTATAAAAATAATGTAATTTTAGTCAAGTTTAAAACCTATTAAGATGAAGTCTATATTTTCAATTTTTTGCATTTTACTTTTAATTAGTTTTCAGTCTTGTGATAATGAAAATTCGGAAATCATCTTTCACAAATCCCATGAACTAAGTAGAGCTAATGTGCCATTTAGTGATGCCGTAGAAACCGAAGGTTTGTTATTTCTAACTGGGCAAATTGGCAAAGACCATAAAAATGGCAAATTAGTTAATGGTGGTATAAAAGAAGAAACAAAACAAGTGATTGAGAATATAAAAGACGTTTTAGCTTATCATGATCTATCATTAGATCATGTTGTAAAATGTACCGTGATTTTAAAGGGTATTAATGATTTTAAAAGTTTTAATGAAGTGTATACGACTTATTTTACAAGGAAACCTGCGCGCACTACATTTGCAGCAGCAGGGCTGGCAGGCGGAGCAAGTATAGAGATTGATGTGATTGCTGTGAAATAAATTTCAACTTCCAACTAATGCATTATCTTTGCCGACTATGACAAGAAGAGAACGACAAGAATTGATTGACAAAGGTCTTTTATTGCCTTTAATGGAAGAATTCTACACTATTCAAGGTGAAGGGTATCATAAAGGTACAGCAGCATATTTTGTTAGAATTGGCGGTTGTGATGTAGGATGTCATTGGTGCGATGTTAAGGAAAGCTGGTTGGCAGAATTACATCCGCCAGCGGAAACAGATAAAATTGTTGAGAATGCCATTAAGTATAGTGATACTATTGTTGTAACCGGTGGTGAACCTTTAATGTGGGATATGGAACCTTTGACAACACTGCTCAAGGAAAAAGGTGTACAAACACATATTGAAACTTCAGGTGCTTATAAATTAACTGGACAATGGGATTGGATTTGTTTATCTCCTAAAAAAATGAAACTACCTACTGAAGAGGTTTACACAAAAGCGCACGAACTGAAGTGTATTGTTTATAATAAAAGCGATTTTAAATTTGCGGAAGAGCAAGCTGCGAAAGTCAATAAAGATTGCATATTATATTTGCAACCAGAGTGGAGCAAGCGTGATAAAATGATGCCACAGATTGTAGATTACGTAATGGCAAACCCTAAGTGGAAAGTGTCATTACAAACACATAAGTATTTAAATATACCCTAATAATAAACGCCTTGAGTAAACAAGGCGTTTTTAGTTATATCTGGTTTCGTTTTATTTTGTAAACGGCACCGCGACACGCACTTTATCCCAACCCATGTGTAGGTGTGCGCCATCATCCATAGCTTCAAAAGCCATTGAAAACGCTTCTAAAGATTCCTTTCCTTCTGTTGCAGGTACAGTAATACTTGCTACCACATTATCGTCACTATAACCAGATGCTCCCCAATTATTAGTATCAGAGCTGATCATTATTTTCCATTCTTTTTCACCTGGAATTGTAAATATAGAATACGTACCAGCTTTTATTGTTGTTCCGTTTAACTTCATGTCTACATTAAGAACCAATTGTGTCGCTTCGTTAGCTCCAGTTCTCCAAACTTTACCATAAGGTGCAATTTCTTTACCTACGGTTCTTCCATTAAGTTGAGGTCTGCTATAGTATACTATGGCTAGTTGTTTTTCACCTCTTCCTAATGAAGTGGCATCCATAGGGCTTTTGTCTAAACCTCTAAAATTTTGTGCTTCTACGTTAAATGATACAAGCATCATAAATGCAAATGCAATAGTTGTAAATAGTCGTGTTGTTTTCATAATATGTTTTGTGTTTTATGTACTCAAAATTAGAGTTAAATCAGGGCATTATATCGTAAGGAAATATTAAAATTTACAATTTGATAGTTTTTAGTGTGTTTTCGTTTATAAATTATTACAATTATGCCTTAATATGTTATATATTGTTTTAAATAAAAACCAATAAATCATTATATGTTTAATATATGAAAGTTTAAACTCATATTTGTTTTATAATTAATAATAAAAGAAGAAAGTTATGTGCGGTATTGTATGTGCGTTTGATATAAAACAGGAAAGTGAAACTTTAAGACCACAGGTCCTTGAAATGGCTAAAACCATTCGTCATCGAGGACCAGATTGGAGTGGTATTTATAGTGATAATAAAGTGATAATGGCGCATGAGCGTCTGGCCATTGTAGATCCGGCTTCTGGTAAACAACCCTTATTTAGTGAAGATAAAAAATTGATATTAGCGGCAAATGGAGAAATCTATAACCATAAAGCTTTAAGAGCTGAATTTCCAGACTATAAGTTTAAGACAGAAAGTGATTGTGAAGTCATTTTAGCTTTATACAAGGAAAAAGGAGCTGACTTTGTAGATGATATGAACGGTGTTTTTGGCTTTGCTATTTATGATGTGGACAAAGACGAGTATTTTATTGCAAGAGATCATATGGGAATTATTCCTTTATATATGGGATGGGACAAACACGGTACCTTCTATGTTGCTTCAGAATTAAAAGCTTTAGAAGGTGTTTGTACAAAAATTGAGTTGTTTCCACCAGGTCATTACATGAGTAGTAAAGACGGCAAACTCGTACAATGGTATAAGCGCGAATGGGAAGAATACAACACAGTAAAAGATAATCAAACGAGTATTGCCGAAGTGAGAGAAGCGTTGGAAGATGCTGTGTACAGACAATTAATGAGTGATGTACCATATGGTGTATTATTGTCAGGCGGATTAGATTCTTCGGTGACTTCAGCTATTGCGAAAAAATATTCTCAACGTCGTATTGAAGCTGATGATAAAGAACAAGCATGGTGGCCACAGTTACACTCATTCTCGGTTGGTTTAGATGGTTCTCCAGATCTAGCAGCTGCTCAAAAGGTTGCGGATCACATAGGGACTGTTCATCACGAAATAAAATTTACAATCCAAGAAGGTTTAGATGCCATAAAAGATGTTATCTATCAGTTAGAAACTTATGATATTACAACCATTAGAGCTAGTACACCAATGTATTTAATGGCGCGCGTTATAAAATCTATGGGAATAAAAATGGTGCTTTCTGGTGAAGGAGCTGATGAGTTATTTGGTGGTTACTTATACTTTCATAAAGCACCAAGTGCGCAAGAATTCCACGAAGAAACGGTAAGAAAGTTAAGTAAGTTGCATATGTACGATTGCCTGCGCGCCAACAAAAGTTTAGCTGCTTGGGGAATAGAAGGTCGTGTACCATTTTTAGATAAAGAATTTATGGATGTAGCCATGCGTATTAACCCACAAGATAAAATGATAAATGGAGAACGCATGGAAAAATGGGTGATACGTAAAGCATTTGAAGATATGTTACCAGAAAGTGTAGCATGGAGACAAAAAGAACAATTTAGTGATGGAGTTGGTTACAGTTGGATAGATACATTAAAAGAGGTTGTAGAAGCCGAAGTGAGCGATGAACAATTAGCTAGTGCACATTTCCGTTACCCAATACAAACACCTCAAAACAAAGAAGAGTACTATTATAGAACTATTTTCGAAGGCCATTTTCCAAGTGATGCGGCGGCCTTAAGTGTACCACAAGAGCCAAGTGTGGCGTGTAGCACTAAGATAGCTTTGGAATGGGATGAAGCATTTAAAAACATGAACGACCCTTCTGGTAGAGCCGTAGCGAAAATACATGAAGATGCTTATTAATGGAATGGGCATACGTTTTTAAGATGTATACATAAAAATATAACAACCTAACTAAAGTAATATACACTTTAATTGAAAGACGAATTTTGTGGTTCGTCTTTTTTAATATACTATGTAAAGTGTTTTACTTGTAACATTTTATTACATTTTATTACATTTATAAACATATAACTATAACCAACCAATTCTACATAGCCGATTTCCTGCTTACAGCGATCTGTAAGTATGATTAAATTCTTTAGAAAAATTAGACAAAATTTACTTTCCGAAGGTAAAACCGGCAAGTATTTTAAATATGCTATTAGCGAAATTATACTCGTTGTTATTGGTATTCTTATTGCATTACAAATCAACAATGCAAATGAAGACAGAAAAGCACGTCAGCAAGAAATAAAATATCTTAAAAATCTACAAGTAGATATACAGTCAGAGCTCAAAAACAATGATACCATTATTGCTTTTAGAGCAAATAAAGCAAAAGCAGGTGCAGAGATGCTTACTTTTAAAAAGCTGGAATCCGTAAACGATATTTTTGAGTTAGAAGGCACCATACAAACTGTCTTTTGGTGGACCACATTTATACCAACAAATAATATGTACAGAGAGTTAATTAGCTCAGGGAATCTAAATTTTATAAAAAACGATTCCATTAAAGATTACTTATTAGAACTCGATAAAAAGTATGTTAGTATTGAAAATGCCGAAGAACACATGCGAAGCGAATATGACAAGTATTTATATGATGCTTCTATCATTAATGGCGATATGTTAAATGTAATGGATTTTCAGTCCACGGCAGAAATAGGAACGATAATACTTAAGGAGCCTTCTCAAATCCAAATTGAAAACTTAATACCACAATACCATAGATTATTAAATAACAAAACATTTAATAATGGTATAAAACTCTCAATAATGAATAATACGTTCATTAAGCAGATGCATGAGGAATTGATAGCTCATCTTGAGAAATTGAATGAATTGATACAAGAGGATTTAAATAGAGGTTAAAACAATGATTAAATTTTTACGTAAAATACGCCAAAATATGATTCAAAAAAATCGAATAAGTAAATACATACTATATGCTATTGGTGAAATTATTCTCGTAGTCATCGGTGTTTTGATTGCACTACAGATTAACAATTGGAATGAGAATAGAAAACAAAGTATAGCAGAAAATGAATTTTACAAGGGTGTTAAAGATGACCTTTTACAAGACTTAGAATTTCTAAACTACGTTCAAAAGTATACAAAACCAAAAATTGACGCTTACCATCTTTTAAACAGCAAGTATTCAAAAGATTATGTGAACAATAAAGTAGAAATAGATTCTTTAATGTCTATTTATCTTTTTTCTGGACAACGCACATTCTACCCAGTCTCAGGGTCGTTTAAATCCGCAATAGCAGGTAATGAAATTAATACCTACAGTCAAAAACCCCTGATTCAAAGCATTATAAAACTATATAGCTCTAATTATGATAGGTTAATAGACAATGGAAAAATTGTAGATGACAGATGGGGGTAGTTTGAGTGAAAAATATATTCATAATAGAAGAACTGGTGCTTTTAACACAGTGAATAATGATTCATATACTATAATGCTTGATGATTTTCATTTTCATTATATACAACTAAACTGGTACAATAAAATTTTAAGTGAGACTGAAATAGAAGTTAATGAATTATTGAAAAAGCTAAAATGATTAAATTCTTCAGACATTTACAATACAAGCTTATGAGTGAAAATAAAACAGGTAAATACTTTAAATATGCCATTGGCGAAATTGTACTTGTTGTTATTGGTATTCTAATCGCGCTACAGATTAATAATTGGAATAATAATAGAAATGATCGCTTAAAAGAAAAACAATTACTTATTAATTTAAGACAAGAATTTAAAACCAACCTCGACGAACTGAAATTTGATCAACAAATTAATACAAATTGCCTTAACACTTTATATAATTTTTTACAGTCCGATAAAACCTTATTAACACCAAATGAGATCGATAGTATGAACGGTGTTTTTACCACATTTGCAAGCTTCGATGCGAGAGTAGGTATAATAACGAAACCATTTCTTCTGGTAAATTAGACCTTATTAAAAATGATTCTCTTAAAAACAAACTCAGTCAATGGACTGGAGAGCTTAATGATTTAGCAGAAGATATTGTGATTAGAAGGGAGCATTGGCTAAAATAGCTATTGCCTATTATTAGAAAACATATCCCAACTAGAAATCCTATAGATCGGATTATAGTAGAGATAGTATTATTAAACCAATTACCATTCCAAGAGAAAACTATACAAAATTCGTAACCTCTTTAGAAGTTGATGGTGCCATTATGGATCATTATTTAAATCAAAGTTATGTGCACATAAATGAAAAGCAGATTCAATCTTACATAAATGACATTATTGCTATGATTGATGAGGGGCTAAATGAAAACCATAACTAAACTCCACCATCATATCCATAAAAACTTATTTTATGGTAAAAGGCATCTAGCAAAAATAATTGTTTAATTCATAAGATAATGTCTTTAAATAAGTGTTTATATTGTATATATTATCTTTTTTTTATTCTTCAATTAACTCATTAAAAGCCCTGTAATGATTTTAATAATTTTCTTAATTCATTTCGTATATTTTTCGCAATAAAATCCAATTTAAGCCTATTTTTAGACGTTTTAAGCCACTTTTAGGTTTTTAACAATTGTTGATAATTATCCCTTTGCGGCCTTAAATTGCTTTTATAAAGCACCATTATTTCGTATATTTGTTAGTGTTCAAAAATGATACACTCGTGTCATTTTTTTATGCCATAAATCGAACTAAATTTATTCAAACTAATGAGCGAAAAGAAAGAAGAATTTAACAAGCACAATTACTCGGCTGATAGTATTCAGGCATTAGAGGGAATGGAGCATGTACGTATGCGACCATCGATGTATATTGGTGACGTGGGTACAAGAGGTTTACACCATTTAGTGTATGAGGTTGTAGATAACTCTATTGATGAGGCTTTAGCAGGTCATTGCGATAATATTACCGTAACCATAAACGAAGATAACTCCATTACAACAGAAGATGATGGTCGTGGTATTCCTGTAGATTTACACAAAAAAGAAGGAGTATCTGCATTAGAGGTTGTAATGACTAAGATTGGTGCTGGTGGTAAATTTGATAAAGATTCTTATAAAGTATCTGGTGGATTACATGGTGTTGGTGTAAGTTGTGTTAACGCTTTGTCAGAACATTTAAAGGCTACTGTTTACAGAGATGGTAAAATCTACGAACAAGAATATGAGCGTGGTAAAACCATGTATCCTGTAAAAGTAGTTGGTGATACGGAAAAAAGAGGAACTACGGTAACCTTTAGACCAGACTCTACAATATTTACACAAACTTTAGAATATAATTACGATACGCTTGCAAGTCGTATGCGCGAATTATCATTTCTTAATAAAGGCATTACTATACATTTAGTAGATCGTCGTCATAAAAAGGAAGATGGTGAATTTGAAGGGGAAACCTTTCATTCAGAAAATGGATTACCAGAATTTGTAAAATTCTTAGATGGTAATCGTGAGCCATTAATGAAAGATGTGATTGCTTTTGAAGGCGAAAAGAACGGTGTGCCAGTTGAGGTAGCTATGGTGTACAATACATCGTATGCAGAAAACTTACATTCGTATGTAAACAATATTAATACACACGAAGGTGGTACGCATTTAACAGGTTTTCGTCGAGGATTAACACATACCTTGAAAAAGTATGCTGATGAGTCTGGTATGTTAGATAAATTAAAGTTTGATATTGCTGGTGACGATTTCCGTGAAGGTTTAACAGCAATAGTTTCTGTAAAAGTACAAGAACCTCAGTTTGAAGGTCAGACCAAAACCAAACTAGGTAATAGAGAAGTGTCTTCAGCGGTAAGTCAATCCGTTTCAGAAATGCTTACCAATTACTTAGAAGAACACCCAGATGATGCTAAAATCATTGTACAAAAAGTAATATTGGCCGCTCAAGCACGTCACGCAGCACAAAAAGCACGTGAAATGGTGCAACGTAAAACGGTAATGAGCATAGGAGGATTGCCTGGTAAGTTATCTGACTGCTCAGAGCAAGATCCTGAAAAATGTGAATTATATCTTGTTGAGGGTGATTCTGCAGGTGGTACTGCAAAAGCTGGGCGCGACAGAAACTTTCAAGCTATATTGCCATTAAGAGGTAAAATTCTTAATGTCGAAAAAGCTATGCAGCATAAGGTTTTTGAAAATGAAGAGATCAAAAATATCTTTACTGCTTTAGGAGTTACTATTGGTACAGAAGAAGACCCAAGAGCTTTAAACCTGTCAAAGTTACGCTATCACAAAATTGTAATTATGTGTGATGCTGATATTGATGGTAGTCATATTGCAACCTTAATCTTAACGTTCTTCTTTAGATATATGCGAGAGCTAGTGGAAGGCGGTCATGTTTATATCGCAACACCACCATTGTATTTGGTGAAAAAAGGAGCAAAAAAGCAGTATGCTTGGAGTGATAAAGAGCGTGATGAAATTATGGAGAATTTTGGTGAAAACGCTAAAATTCAGCGTTACAAAGGTCTTGGTGAAATGAATGCTGAACAACTTTGGGACACTACAATGGATCCAGAATTTAGAACCATGCGACAAGTGCAAATAGATAACGGTACTGAAGCTGATCGTGTTTTTTCAATGTTAATGGGAGACGAAGTACCTCCGCGTAGAGAGTTCATCGAAAAGAATGCTATTTATGCCAATATTGATGCATAAGTAGAACAAATTAAACCATTTTAAAAGCAATTATATTAATAATGTAATTGCTTTTTTTGTTACTCACAACTACGATTAAAAGCAATAAATAACGATGAAATACGTTTTTTTTAATTAGTTTTATTATATTTAACAAGCACTATTGAAATTTATCCAATGAAAAATATAGGCCTATTTTTACTTTTATTTTTATCTTCTTTAATATCTGAAGCACAGAACGATATTGATGTTTTATTAACTGCTGGTGTGGAAGATGCTGAACGCTTTGCAAATGATTTTTTAGCACCAGGAACTAACGGATTAATGCATAGCATGAATGCTAACTGGTTTAATTCTGCAAAAGTGAAACCTTTAGGAGGATTTGAAATTTCAATAATTGCAAATGCCGCATTGGTTAAGGATGAGGATAAAAACTTTATATTGAATACGTCCGAGTATAATAATGTACGATTTGTTCAAAGTTCGAGTTCTCAATCGGTTGCTTCAGTATTAGGAGAGAATAATCCATCGATTTTTGTTGAGGTAGAATATGATGATCCTATTTTTGGATCTCAAACTGTAGAATTAGAATTACCTCAGGGAATAGGAGACGCAAGTTCTAATTTATTACCTACAGCAACTTTACAAGGTGCAGTTGGTTTGGGTAGTGGATTAGAGATAAAGGCAAGATATATTCCTGAAATCGAAACTGATAACGTTAGTTTAAGTATGTATGGAGCTGGGCTGCAATTAGAGTTTACTAAATGGCTTCCAGCTGATAAAATCTGGCCAGTTGCCTTATCAGGTTTAGTAGCTTATAATCATGTGAACGGCTCTTACGATATCACAGAATCTTCTGAAATAGAGGGAGAAAATCAAAAATTAAAAAATGATACCAATACCTGGTTGTTTCAATTAATAGCTTCAACTAAAATGCCAGTTATTAATTTTTATGGTGGTATCGGCTACATAAGTGGAACATCAGAATCTGATTTAATAGGTAGTTATAGGGTTACCGATGGACTACTAACCTCAGAAACCATTGAGGATCCGTTTTCAGTATCATCCGAAATTACAGCTTTAAGAGGGACTATAGGAACAAAATTAAAATTAGGGTTTTTTAGACTGAACGCTGAGTATAATATATCAGAATTTGATACATTTTCAGTGGGTATAAATTTTGGATTTAGATAAAACGAAAGTTTCGTCATCGATAATATTAAAGCACTAGATTTACTCTGGTGCTTTCTTTATTAAAAGCGATTTTATTCGTAATTTTGCAATCGTTTAAAACGAGTTGTTTCAAATTAAAAATATAAAACATGAAAGTAACAGTAGTAGGTGCAGGTGCCGTAGGAGCAAGTTGTGCAGAATATATTGCAATTAAAAATTTTGCTTCAGAAGTTGTCATCTTAGACATTAAAGAGGGCTATGCCGAAGGTAAAGCTATGGATTTAATGCAGTGTGCCTCATTAAACGGATTCGACACTAAAATTACAGGAAGCACTAGTGATTATTCTAAAACTGCAAATAGTGATATCTGTGTTATTACCTCAGGTATTCCGCGTAAACCTGGAATGACTAGAGAAGAATTAATTGGTATCAATGCAGGGATTGTGAAATCTGTTTCTGCAAGTTTAGTTGAGCACTCTCCAAATACTATTTTAATTGTGGTTAGTAACCCAATGGATACTATGACGTATTTAGTGCACCAAACAACAAACTTACCAAAGCACAGAATTATTGGTATGGGTGGAGCTTTAGATTCTGCTCGCTTTAAATACAGATTGGCTGAGGCATTAGATGCTCCGATTAGTGATATTGATGGCATGGTAATCGGTGGTCATAGCGATAAAGGTATGGTACCATTAACATCTCATGCCACTAGAAACAGTATTAATGTCTCCGAGTTCATAACAGAAGAGAGACTTAATCAGGTAAAAGAAGACACTAAGGTTGGTGGAGCGACATTAACTAAATTATTAGGAACTTCAGCTTGGTACGCTCCTGGTGCTGCTGTAAGCGGATTGGTTCAAGCTATCGCTTGTGACCAGAAAAAAATGTTCCCATGTTCTACTTTATTAGATGGTGAATATGGATTAAGTGATCTTTGTATTGGTGTGCCAGTAATATTAGGTAGAAATGGTATAGAAAAAATAGTTGATGTGCCATTAAGTGATGCCGAAAAGGCACATATGAAAGAAAGTGCCGAAGGTGTTAAGAAAACAAATGGATTATTAGAATTATAGTCTAAAGGACATTTAAAATATATGAAATAAAGACTGTAGAAATGCAGTCTTTATTTTTTCCTATATTTGGCGCATGAAAACCAAACTTCAAATTGGTATTTTAATTATGCTCTTTGCGTTTCTTGGAACGTATGTAGAGCATACTTCAGTTCCTAATCAGCAAATAGTAATTCAGTTTGAAGATGGTTCTATTTCTGCTAGTGATGCAGAATCTGCTATAAATAACATTAGAGAGAAATTGCATAATATTGGTGCGGAAGCTATTCTTATAGGTGATAATGAAGATGGGCGATTAAAAATCACATACTATAGTGATGCAGCTATAGATATAGTTCAAAATGTTTTATCACAAGAAACAGATTATAGCTTATATCCAGATTCAAATAACGAAAACCCATTCAAAACTCCTATAAGTTCAGATGAACATAGTTATCAACTTAATATTTCTGAAATTCAGAATAGTGGTAGTAATAGTTGGGACTTTGAAGGTACTCAGGTAGTAGAATTAAACCATAAAAGTGATAGATTTAATCATTTAAAAGTTAATTCATCAGCGAAGCACAATAGCAGTAATGCACATAATGTTTTATGTTCAAATGAATTAATAAAAGCAGAAATAATAGCTTTTTACATTGATTCGTTGTCTTATAAAATCCCTGAAGTACGTGCAGGGCCTTTAGTATAAGGAATTAAATAATCTACAATAATTCCAATTGTTTAGAGAAAAATTTTCTCATTCAATCAAAAAGCTAAACACATTAATATTTAAAAACAATTGTCTGATAAGACCGTAAACTTTATATTTGCGCGTTTCAAAAATTAGACATTAAACAACTATAAAAATGCAAAACAAAGGAATAATAAAGCTATTTGCTATTTTGTTTGGTTTGGTAAGTATTTACCAATTATCATTTACTTTTAAAGGTAACCAATTAGAAGACGCTGCCAGAGAAGCTGCAGTTGCAAAATATGCTGAAACAGAAGAGGATTTCCAAACAAAAAGAAATCAGGCAGAAATAAGCTATTTAGATTCTTTAAAGACCACAAAAAATAAGGTTGGTGATAACTTTGAACCTATTGAAGTTTATGATCTTGGAATAGCACAATATACCTACACAGATGTAGAAAAAAATGCCATGAATTTAGGATTAGACCTTAAAGGTGGTATTAATGTTATACTTCAGATTTCAGTTAGAGATATTTTAAAGGGATTAGCTAACAATAGTAAAGATCCTGTTTTTAATAAAGCATTAGATGATGCTGAAGAATTACAGAAGGATGCACAAGAATCTTATTTAGAGTCGTTTTTTAGAGCATTTGATGAGATTAAAGGTGATACCAAATTAGCATCACCAGATATCTTTGCTAATCGTACTTTAAGTGATGAGATTAAGTTTGATATGTCTGATGACGAAGTAAAAAGCATCATAGAAACAAAAATAGACGAATCAATTGTTTCTGCTTTTGAAGTACTTCGTAAGCGTATTGATAAGTTTGGTGTAACATCACCAAATATCCAAAGGTTAGGAAATTCTGGTCGGATCCTATTAGAATTGCCTGGTGCTAAAGACATAGAGCGTGTAAAGGATTTAGTTACAAAAACAGCACAATTACAATTTTGGCCAACTTATAAAACACAAGAGGTTTTACCTTATTTATTACAGGTAAATCAAGCTTTAGTTGAAGCAAATAAAGATGCAGAACCTGAAGCTGAGGTTGCCGAATCAGAAGAAGTACAGGATACAACGTCTAGTGCTATAGATGATTTAACCGGACAGATTGAGAGTGACTCAACAAACGTTGCAGATGTAAACCCTTTAGGTATTCAGAGCTATGGAAACGGTGGACCAGTTGTAGGCGTATTCTTAGCTAAGGATAGAGAAAAGGTAATGTCTGAATTAAATGATTCTAAAAACAGATCATTATTATCTGCAGAAATGCGTAATGTAAGATTTGTATGGGGAAAGCAGCAAGAAGATTCTGAGTATTCAGAGTTATATGCTATTAAAAGTAATAGAGAAGGAGTACCGCAATTAAGTGGTGCAGTAATTACGGATGCAAATCAAGATTATGACCAAATAAGCAGACCTGCAGTAAGCATGCAAATGAATGCTAAAGGAGCTAAGGTTTGGGAAGAAATGACAAAGAAGGCTTATGAAACCCAAGGTTTTATTGCTATAGTATTAGACAATACTGTATATTCTGCACCAAGTGTTACTACTGGACCAATAGCTGGTGGTAGGTCGCAAATATCAGGAGCGTTCTCATTAACAGAAGCAGTAGATTTAGCTAACGTATTAAGAGCAGGTAAATTACCAGCTTCTGCTGAAATAGTGCAAGCAGATGAGGTGGGTCCTTCCTTAGGACAAGAAGCTATCGATAGTGGTATGAAGTCTTTTGGTATTGCATTAATCTTCGTTTTGCTATGGATGATTTTCTATTATGGTAAAGCAGGTGGTTTTGCAGATATCGCTTTATTATTCAATATCTTATTAATATTTGGTGTATTAGCGAGTTTAGGTGCGGTATTAACTTTACCTGGTATTGCCGGTATAGTATTAACTATAGGTATTTCGGTAGATGCTAACGTACTTATCTTTGAGCGAATACGAGAAGAAATTGAGAAAGGAAAATCTCAGAAAGAATCTATTAAAGATGGTTTTGCTAATGCATTATCTTCAATCTTAGATGCTAATATCACAACAGGATTAACAGCTTTAATCTTATTTGTATTTGGTACAGGTCCTATTAAAGGTTTTGCCACGACGTTAATCATTGGTATTTTAACATCTCTATTTACTGCAATATTCATTACAAGACTATTAATAGACTGGTACACAAATAGAGGAGGAAAATTAGACTTCTCAACAGCGATGACTAAAGGTCTTTTTAAGAATGTTAATATTAGCTTTCTGAAAAAACGTAAAATAGCTTATGTAATTTCTGGTATTTTCATTATTGCAAGTTTAGGATCTTTATTTACAACAGGATTAGACCAAGGTATTGATTTTGTAGGTGGTAGAACATACCAAGTACGTTTTGATCAAGAGGTGAGTGTAGAAGAAGTAAAAGGTGATCTAAATGCGGTATTTAATAGTGCAGAAGTTAAAACTATTGGTGGTGCTAATCAATTAAAGATATCTACTAAATACAAAGTTGAAGATAATTCTACAGAGGCAGATGAAGAAGTACAATCTAAATTATTTGAAGCTTTACAGAAGTACCTTCCTGCTGGAATGACATATCAGGAATTCTTAGATGGTTCTGGTAATGCTAAAATAGGTAAGATGCTTTCTAGTAAGGTGAGTCCAACAATTGCAGATGATATAAAGAAATCTTCTGTTTGGGCTGTCTTAGGATCTTTGGTGGTTGTATTCTTATATATCTTATTAAGATTTAAGAAATGGCAATTTTCACTTGGTGCTGTTGCAGCAGTTTTCCATGATGTATTAATTGTATTAGGTATCTTCTCAATAACTTGGAAATTCATGCCTTTTAGTATGGAAATTGACCAAGCGTTTATTGCGGCTATCTTAACCGTAATTGGTTATTCATTAAATGATACCGTGGTTGTGTTTGATAGAATTAGAGAATTCTTAAATGAGCATACATCTTGGGAATTTGGTAAAACAATTAATACGTCGTTAAATAGTACATTAAGTAGAACATTAAATACCTCTGTAACAACATTGGTGGTATTATTAGCAATGTTCATCTTTGGTGCAGATTCATTAAGAGGATTACTATTTGCCTTAATTGTTGGTGTAGTTGTGGGTACGTACTCATCTATGTTTATCGCAACACCATTAATGTACGATACAGCGAAGAAAGGTGATGCTGCTGAGTCATTAAAGGATAAAGTAAAAGAAGAGGGAGAAGAGTAATCGACTCCTTTACTTAATAATTATAATGCCCTTCTGAAAAGAGGGGCATTTTTGTTGAAATGATATTATTTTTGTTCGAATAAAAAATTAATAAGCCAAATTAGAATAGGACTTAAAGTGATTAAAATTGAAATCATTACACCGTAAATGAACGACTTTTTTGTTATGGTATTAAGTAGCTTGTAATTTGATTTATTGGTCATAAGTTGAAAAATCCAGCCTGATGTATAGCATAAATTAGCAATAAAAAATAAAGGAATAAAACTAAATAAATGCTAATGGTTAAAACGGGTCCATTATGTAATATAATAAACCCTTTATAAGGTAATAAACTTAACACTTCTAATGTAACTATGAGAAAGGTAATTAAAATTAGGTTATATGGGATTCGTCTTAATTCCCACCAAAGAATGATATTGTACCATTTATTCTCTGATACATTAACGTAAAAAAGTTTTTAAGTAACACTTAATTAATATTCTAATCTAAAATTTCAAATTCAATACTATCTCCGATCTCAAGTAACCACTCATCAGAGAGGCCTGCATTTATCTCGAGAACATATTTAGCAGGAGCGTCAGAAGGCATGCTAGTTTCATCGAATGGTTGAGCGTTTTTTTGAAAACTCACAATAGTCTTATTTTTAGATATATATATAATATCTAAAGGAATTTTTGTGTTTTTCATATAAAAACTTCTAAAGTCTTCATTAGGAAAAATAAACAACATCGCACGGTTGGTCTCTAATTTCGTACGATACATTAAACCAGTTTGAGTTTCATACTCATTATCTGCAATCTCAATATCTAAAGTCCTTATAATAGAATCAGTCTCAGCTTTTTTAATTGTCAATTCACCTTCCTTTTTAAAACTGATAACGACTTTGTCGTTGCTTTTTTTCGGCTTTTCTTCTTTGCAGTTAAAAGCAAATAACAGGGTTAAAACGAATAAAGAATATTTAAATAGATGTTTCAAAAGTGTTAACTCAATTTAGTTTTTGGTTTGTATAAAAACATAAAATATAAACCAATTAAAACAAACGGAATACTTAAAAGTTGACCTGTATTTAATACCCAATCAGCACGTTCGTCTACTTGTGCTTCTTTTACAAATTCCACAAAGAACCTAACGGTCCAAAGTAAAACTAAAAACAGACCGAATAAAAACCCTTGTTGTTCTGATTTTTTTGTTTTCCAGTAAAAAAAGAAAAGGATTAAAAACACAAAAATATAAAAGAAAGCTTCATACAATTGCGCAGGATGTCTGGCCTCAGTTTCACCAAGCTGTTTAAAGATAACACCAAAGGCAGAATCTGTTTTCATACCTATTATTTCAGAATTAATAAAGTTCCCTATTCTAACGAATACAGCACCTAAGGCCACTGGTATAACCACACGATCTAAGATCCAAAGTACTGTTTTTTTGAGTACTTTTTTATTGTAGAGATACATGGAAATTATCATGGCAATTGCTGCACCATGACTAGCAAGACCTTGAAAGCCGGTAAATCTTATACCATCTTTAAAGCTAAATGGTAAAAAGATACTAAAGAAGTCTTCCGTAATTAATTCTGGTTGGTAGAATATTACATGACCTAACCGTGCTCCTAACATAATTCCTAAAACAGAATAAATAAATAATGAATCAAGTGACTCTTCAGACTGTCCGTCGTTTTTATAAATACGTTTCGTAATATAAAAGCCTAAAATAAAGGCAACTATCCACATTACACTGTAAAAATGAAGTTCAAAAAAACCTAGATCCAGAGATTTTATAGGATCCCATTCAATTTGTAACAAATACATAAAAATTCTGTTTATGCAGTAAATATAATATTTTGAAAGCGATTGAAAATGAGATTAACGTAATATTAGTCTTCTTTTGGAGGTACAGGATCAAAACCTTGTCCTCCCCACGGATGACAACTAAAAATTCGTTTTAGCGCTAACTTACCACCTTTAAAAAATCCATGAACTTCTAAGGCTTCCTTTGCATAATGTGAGCAAGTCGGCTGATATCTGCAAGTTGCTGGAAAAAGAGGCGACAGAAGCGTTTGATAAACTTTTATTAGAAACAAAAATGGATATGTAAGAATCTTTTTCACATTTAGTTAGTCGTAAACGTGGTACCTTCTCTACTATCATTTAACTGAATACCAACTTCTGCTAATTCATCTCTAATTTTATCAGATAAAGCAAAATCTTTGTTGATTCTGGCTTCTTTTCTAAGGTTTATTAATATTTCAACAGCACCAGAGAGTTTATCTGTCCCAGTATTGTCTTGAGATACATTAATTAATCCCAAAATATCAAAGGTGAAAGCTTCAATAGTACGTTTTAGTAATTCTAAATCATCTTTTGAAATACTCGCACTTCCGTCATTAATTTGATTGATAAATTTTACAGCATCAAACAAGGTAGCAATTAAAATAGGTGTATTAAAATCGTCATTCATAGCACCGTAACACTTTTGTTTCCATGCTGAAACGTCAAATGAAGAATCATTACTAACTTTTAGACCGTCTAGTAAGTTAATGGCATCCATTAATCGATGAAATCCTTTCTCACTTGCTAGTAAGCCATTATTTGTAAAGTCTAATATACTTCTGTAATGTGCCTGCAACATAAAGAATCTCGCTACAATTGGTGAATAGGCTTTCGTGATATGTGGATTATTACCAGAGAAAATCTCATTAGGCAAAATAAAATTACCTGTAGATTTTGCCATTTTTTTGCCATTCATTATTAACATATTGGCATGCATCCAATAGTTTACCGGACTTTCGTTATTTGTGGCTTCTGCTTGAGCAATTTCACACTCGTGATGCGGAAACTTTAAATCCATTCCGCCACCATGGATATCAAACTTTTCACCCAGATATTTAGTACTCATTGCTGTACATTCTAAATGCCATCCTGGAAATCCGTCACTCCAAGGTGATGGCCAGCGCATAATGTGTTGTGGTTCAGCCTTTTTCCAGAGTGCGAAATCCTGTGGATTCTTTTTGTCAGATTGACCATCTAACTGCCTGGTATTGTGTATAAGATCTTCAAGTTTGCGCTTACTTAAAATACCATAGGTTTTACTCTCATTATATTTATGTACATCAAAATATACCGATCCATTGACTTCGTAAGCAAAACCATTGTCAATAATGCTCTTAATAATTTCAATCTGTTCAATAATATGGCCAGTAGCAGTTGGCTCAATACTAGGTGGTAAAAAATTAAATTTGTTTAAGGTATTATGAAAATCAACGGTATAGCGTTGAACAACTTCCATTGGCTCTATAGCTTCTAGTCTTGCTTTTTTAGCAATTCTATCTTCACCTTCATCTGCGTCATTTTCCAAATGGCCTGCATCGGTAATATTTCTAACAAACCTAACTTTGTAATCCAGATGTTTTAAATATCTGTAGATAACATCAAAAGACATAAAAGTTCTAACATTTCCCAAGTGTACATTACTGTATACTGTTGGTCCACAAACATACATACCAACATAACCTTCTGTTATAGGTATAAACTCTTCTTTTTCACCCGAAAGTGAATTGTATATTTTAATGGTTTGGTTTTGGTATAAAGCCATGATGTAAGATTGAGTAATTTACTAACAAAACTAAATAACTAGCTCTGACAAAGCAAACTAAAATTGAGTATCTAAGTTTATGTAATCTAAAAACTCTCGTCGTGTTTCTTTTTCTTTGAATTTACCTCCAAATTCTGAAGTAACAGTGCTACTTTCTGTATCTCTAATTCCTCGAGAGTTAACACATAAATGTTTAGCGTCTACGACACAGGCTACGTCTTCAGTGTTTAATACTTTTTGAAGCTCTTTAACTATTTGTATAGTCAATCTTTCTTGTACTTGAGGACGTTTAGCAAAGTAGTCGACAATTCTATTCATTTTAGATAATCCTACAACTATACCATTAGAAATGTAGGCGACATGGGCTTTACCAACAATTGGTAATAGATGGTGCTCGCAAGTAGAGTAAACGGTTATGTTTTTTTCTACTAACATTTCTCCATACTTATACTTATTATCAAAGGTAGAAGCACTAGGTTTTTTATCTGGATCTAAGCCGCTGAAAATTTCGTTAACAAACATTTTTGCAACTCTATTTGGAGTACCTTTTAAACTATCGTCACCGAGATCCAAGCCCAAAGTCTCCATAATGTGTCTAACATCGTCTTTAATAATTTCGATTTTCTCATTATTAGACAATTTAAAAGCATCGTCTCTTAAAGGAGTTTCGCTCGATGAACCAACGTGGTCATCACCTAAAGCATCAATATCGTTAAAATCGCTATCGATTTTCATTGTAACTGTTCTTTACTGTTATAAATAAGATTGCAAAGATACGCAATAAAAATAGTATGAGTAGGGTAGGAGTTTTTTTATCCTGGCTGTTATATAAGTAAAACCGTTAAAATGCCAATATCATTGACGAATTAACCTTCGTTATCCTAAAATTTTCTTAATTTTCGAGATTAAACAAAATCATAAAAAATGAAAACCAAATTATTAATCTTGCTACCTGTATTATTTATAAGTTTTTCTGTATTCAGCCAAGATTCTAAAAATGTTCCAATAAGTTTTCCAGATAATGTTGATGCACCTTTATCAAAAAAGGAAAAAGCAATGATTGATGAGGTATATCAATCTAACGCTAATGAATTGGTTTATCAAAATGCAAATTTCTTAAAAGATATTAAACACTTACTTAGAAATAGAATTACCATTTATAAAGACACCAATCCAAAAACACAGAAACATAGTAAATTGCTTTCTGAAGTTCCATTGTTTAATGAGTACAATAGTGATTTACAAAGAGACTCAACATTTGATTTTAACAGTTTTAATCCATTAAAATATAAATTAGACTTTTTCACAAAAGGAACTTACGTCTATCGAATTGATAACACCGATTATTTTATTCAAATTACTTCTCAATATAGAAGAACAAAAAGCTAACACTAACTGACAACTCAGTATAATGAAAAAAATATTACTCTTACTAACGCTTTTCACTGCAGGCTTAGGATTCTCTCAAGATATTATCATGTCCAATGGCACATTCAACCAATGTTCTGATGTGTTTTATGATTCTGGAGGTGAATTCGGACCTTATAGTCTTGATGAAAATTTAGTAACTACAATTTGTCCTGATGTGGCCGGAGATTTTATTCAGTTAGATTTTACTGAATTTTTCACACAACAAGGTCTTAATGTTGATACCATGAATATATATGATGGTGATGACGTTACAGCCACATTATTAGGGTCTTACTTTGGACCTGTCGGTGCGTTCTCTGTGAATGCATCAGACACAAATACTTCAGGATGTTTAACAATTGAATTTATTTCTGGTGGATCTGGTATTGCAGATGGATGGGCAGCAGATATTGTTTGTTTTACGCCTTGTCAAACTATAACACCGTCTATAGATAATACTACTCCAGCTGCAGTAGCAGGAACCATAGAGGTGGATCCAGGTGAAATAATAAATTTTGAAGGAAGTTCAACTTTTTCTGTAGACGGAACAGGAGCTACATATACATGGGATTTTGGTAATGGTGATACTTTAAATGGTCAAAACGTTAATTATGCTTATCCAAATCCTGGTACATATACTGTAACATTAATTGTTACTGATACTAATCCATTGGGATGTACAGAAACAGATAATTCTATACAGGTAGATGTGTTAGATAACGATACTTGCGCCGGTGCATTACCAATTTGTTCTGATATCAGTAATGTACCATCACCAGTAGGTATAGGTGATGCAGAAGGTGGAATAGATTATGATTGCTTAGGTTCCCAACCTAATCCAAGATGGTATTTTTTACAAACAGGAGATACTCCTGGTGATTTGTTTTTTACTTTAACACAATCTAGTACTCCGAATGGACCTGCGGATAATGATGTTGATTTTATAATCTGGGGCCCATTTTCACAGCCAGAATGTGGTGCAGATGATTTGAATGCAACAACTCAAGAGGATTGTAGTTATTCAGCCTCTGCGACAGAGGATATTACTATACTCGGAGCTCCTGCAAACTCTTTCTATGTTTTGTTAATTACTAATTTTAGTGGTGATGCAGGATTTATTAATCTAGAATTAGATACAGTAAATTCTACCGCTACTACAAACTGTGATATTATTTGTCAGGTAAATTTGGGTGCTGATCAAGATTTATGTGATGGTGATAGTTATTTAATAGATCCAACATTTAACGGTGCTTTCAATACGTTCGAATGGCAATTAGATGGTGTAACGATACCAGGTGAGACAGGTCCAACTTTAAATGCAACACAGTCTGGTACCTATACGCTTTTGGCAGATGGTTTTGATGCTGTTTTTGGTGATCCTTGTAGCACACAAGATGAAATTGTTATAGGAATTGCAGATCCATTTGTACTTAATAACATTTCATTGACTGAGTGCAGTGCTGCAGTTACAGCTGAGTTTGATTTAGATGCAGAAATTGCAAATATTTTAAATCCATTAGATGTAATGGATTATACAGTAACATTTCACCCTACATTAAATGATGCTGAAAATGGTACGGCTGCTTTAACAGGAACTAATGCCTATAACGGCACAAATGGAGAGATTGTTTATGTAAGAACAGAAGCTAATGGTACGAGTTGTTTTGCAACAAGTACTATAACATTGAATTTTTCGGCTCAACCAATAATTAATCCAGTTGCTAATATAGAAATATGTGATGATGATTCTAATGATGGATTTGAAGAATTTGATTTAAGTGCTCAAACAGCGGGTATTTTAGGTGCACAACCTGCAACCGATTATGAAGTGACGTATCATTTAAGTTTTGCTGATGCAGATGGAGATACTGGTGCTTTATCTTTAAACTATGTGAATACTGTTGCCGATTCTCAACCAATATTTGTTCGTATTGAAAGTGTAACCGATGCAGCTTGTTATAATGCTTCAGCTGTAGAAGAATTTAGACTAATTGTTAACGATAGAGCAATTGCTAATCAACCAATGGATATGGTTGTTTGTGATGATTCAAGTAATGATGGTTTTGAAACTTTTGATTTAGGTTCTCAAATTCCAGATATTCTTGGTGGACAAGATCCAGCAACATTTAATGTGTCATTTCATAGTACTCAGGCTGATGCAGATAATAATTCAATGCCTCTGGCGACGAATTATACTAATACCATTCCAAATCTTGAACCAGTATTTGTAAGAGTAGAAGACCCAGCAAATCCTGACTGTTTTGGGACAATAACTTTTGATTTAATTGTTAATCCAGTGCCAGATATAGTGCCAGTATCACCTTTACAAGTATGTGATGATGATACAGATGGGTTTATGATGTTTAATTTAACGACAAAAATTGCTGAAATTCTAAATGGACAAACAGGAGTTACGGTTACTTTCCATGAGACTCTGGCTGATGCTACAGCTGGTACGCCAGAAATTACAGATGGTTATATTAATACAACAGCTAATAATCAAACAATATTTATTCGTTTAGAAAATTCAACAACAACTTGCTTTAATTTAAATGTATTAAACTTAGAAGTAATCGCCAACCCAACAGCCAACGCGACAACTCCCTTAGAGGTTTGCGACGATGATAATGATGGTTTTGCTGAATTCGATTTAAGCACGAAGGATGCGGAGGTAATAGGTGCACAGGCTGGAGTGATAGTAAGTTATTACGACACACCGGCCGAGGCGGACGCAGGCACTAATTCTTTACCCATAAATTACACGAATATTGTAGCGGGATCACAACAGATTTTTGTACGCATAGAAGATGGCACAACGGGCTGCTACGATATCACGACCTTGCAGTTAATTGTCAATCCACGACCAACCGTAGTGGCGGTCACACCTTATGAGTTATGCGATGCTAACAATCCAGGAGATGAGCAAGAGTTATTTGATTTACCGACCAAGGATGCAGAGATCTTAGATGGTCAAGTCAATGTAACGGTGAGCTATTATGAAAATCAGGCAGATGCCGATGCAGGAATCAATGCTATTACAACCTTATACGGCAATACCAGTAACCCACAACCGGTCGTTGCGGTATTAACCAATACACTAACAGGCTGTACATCTAGCGTAAGTTTTGATTTAGTCGTTAATCCATTACCAGCGGTAGTAGCACCAACCCCATTAGAAGTTTGTGACGACGGAGTACCAGATGGTTTTACAGAGATTGACTTAAGTATTAAGAACACAGAGATCACAGGTAACAATCCAAACTATTCAGTGAGTTATTATGCGACACAGGCGGATGCCGATGCCGAGGTGAACCCATTACCAACGCTATATACCAACACCACAAATCCACAGACCATATTTGTCCGCGTAGAAGATATCAATACGGGTTGTTATGACACGACCACATTAGATGTAGTGGTAGAGCAGGCACCAGTAGCCAATACACCAAACCCATTACGCTATTGTGATCCGGATAATGACGGTTTTGGACTGTTTACTTTAACCGATGTTGATAATGAGATCACCGGAGGAGCACCAGGATTAACAGTAAGTTATCACGAGACCTTTGCTAATGCCGATAACAATGTAGATGCTATAGACACTACGGTGACCTATAACAATATTGTGATTAACACTCAGACCCTATATGTACGAGTAGAGAGTAGTACTATAGCCACGGCCTGCGCCACAGTTGTGGAGTTACAATTAATCGTAGAGCCAACACCACAGCTTATAGAGCCAACACCACTGGAGGAGTGTGATGATATCTCAGCAGACGGTTTTGCCACCTTTGACTTAACGACCAAGGCATCAGAAGTCTTAAACGGTCAGGATCCTATGCAGTATATGGTTAGCTATCACGAAACAGAGGCCAATGCCAACGCAGGCACTAACCCAATAGCCAATCCAAACGCCTATACCAATACCACAGCCAATACACAGATCATATGGATACGCGTTGCCGATACTATGACTGTAGCAGGCTGTTATAAGCTAACGACTTTAGAGCTGATTGTTAACCCATTACCCGTATTGGTACAACCAGCACCATTAGAGTTATGTGATGCAGTGACACCAGACGATGAGCAGGAAGGTTTTA
>NZ_CBFHMI010000015.1:0-53684 GCF_965656915.1 Winogradskyella sp.
AATCCGTTTTAGGAATGTCTGTTTTCTTTATTGCACCATAACCACCTGCGACATCAACTAAATTATGGATACCTCTACTTTTTAAAATAGAAGCGGCAATAATAGAGCGATAACCACCTGCGCAATGCACGTAAAAAGTTTTATCTTCTGGGAATTCACTTAAATGATCGTTGATATAATCTAATGGTGTATGTTTTGCAAGATTAACATGTTCTGCCTTAAATTCACCTTCTCTTCTTACATCAAAAACCTGATCTTTATTATCTTCATATAGCTTAGCAAATTCCTCAGCACTTATTGATGTTATAGTATCATAGTCCATTTCTGCTTTTTTCCATGTATCAAAACTTCCCTCTAAATAACCAATTACATTGTCAAAACCAACTCTAGACAATCGTGTTACAACTTCTTCTTCTCTACCATTTGGAACCACTAGCAAGATGGGTTGTGTTACATCTACAATTAAAGCTCCTACCCAAGGTGCAAAATTGCCATCAATACCAATAAAGATAGATCTTGGTATATGACCATTAGCAAATTCTTCTTGTTTGCGTACATCTAAAACAATGGCTTCCGTTTCATTAGCGGCAGCTTCAAATGCTTTTGGTGATAATGGATTCTTAGATTTGGTCATAACTTTATCAAAGCTTTCGTACCCTTTGATATTCATCATCACATTCTGAGGAAAATATCCAGGTGGCTCTGTTAAACCGTCTAGCAATTCCTCAATAAATTCTTCTTTAGTCATATCTGCACGCAGTGCATAATTTGTTTTCTTCTGGTTGCCTAAGGTATCGGTTGTTTCTTTACTCATATTCTTCCCACAAGCTGAACCTGCACCATGATTTGGATATACAATTAAATCATCACTTAATGGCATTATTTTGTTTCGTAAAGAGTCATATAAATGAGCAGCTAACTTATCTTGAGTGAATTCCGCGACAACTTTTTGTGCCAAGTCTGGTCTTCCAACATCTCCGATAAATAAGGTATCTCCGGTAACAATACCATGCTCTTTACCATTTTCATCAATTAATAAATATGTGGTACTTTCCATGGTATGACCAGGTGTATGAAGTACTTTAACTTTGTAATTACCAACTTCAAATATCTGATTGTCTTCTGCAACTATAGCATCATAATTTGGTTTGGCTGTTGGACCAAATACAATACTTGCTCCAGTTTTTTCCTTAAGATCTAAATGTCCTGAAACAAAATCGGCATGAAAATGCGTTTCAAAAATATATTTGATTTTTGCATCATCTAATTTTGCTCTATTAATATAGGGCTGAACTTCTCGAAGTGGGTCAAATATGGCGGCTTCACCATTACTTTCAAGGTAGTAAGCGGCATGTGCTAAACATCCTGTATAAATTTGTTCTATTTTCATGTGTTGTTTGGTTAATGTTAAACGAATCTTTACTAAAATAACTATGATTTTACTTTTTTGGTGTAACAAAGGTTACATAGATAACTCCTTGTAAATGATATAAATACCCATTAATAAAACGAACCACCCAAAACCCTTTTTCAGCTTCTTCCCTTCTATAAAATTAGACAAGTAAATACCCAAGAAAATACCAACTACAGAAATTGAGGTAAAAATCAATAAGAATGACCAATCGATTTCTAGATTTTCAACATCACCAATAAACCCAATTAATGATTTTATAGCTATAATTAAAAGTGAAGTCGCTACCGCTTTTTTCATAGGAAGCTTAGCCAATAAGACCAATGCAGGTATTATAAGAAAACCACCACCAGCTCCTACTATACCAGTGATAAGTCCTACTAATAGACCTTCAATAATAATTAATGGATAATTATACGAAATCTCGGTTTCTTCATCCGAGTCTGCTCGTTTATTTCTTATCATGGATATTGAAGCGACTAACATCACTAAAGCAAAAAACAACATTATAGCAATGTTCTTAGTTACAGAAAAATCACCCATTGTAAAAATGGTTTCTGGAATAGCTGGCACCAAATATTTTCTAGCAATGTATACAGCAATAAAAGCTGGTATTGCAAAAACTATAGCCGTTCTAAAATCTACTAAGCCCTTTTGAATATTTCTAATCGCACCAACCAAAGACGAGACACCAACTACAAATAATGAATATGCTGTTGCGGTTACTGGATTTATAAAAAGTAAATAAACCAAAATAGGAACCGTTAATATTGAACCTCCACCGCCAATGAGCCCTAAAACAACTCCAATAACTAAGGCGCCAATATATCCGAATATCTGATTTATATCCATAAAAGATTGATTAGTTTGATTTCAAAGCTAATTGATGTGTTTGTTTATACGAGTAACATTTGTTACGTTCTAAAAATACTACTCTTTTTCTAAATGCATTTGTATTCAATAGAATAAAAAAACCAACCATAAATAGTTATGGTTGGTCTGCTATTAGTCAATAAATCTTAGATAAATTTAAAGACAATCCATCGAAAATTAATGTTACCTAGTTTTTCTCAAATGTAAGCATGTCTGTACCACCATTTCCACCGCTGATATCAATGAGTTCAATTCTAGTTGATGTTGTAGTTACAACATCCCAATCATCATTTAAATCTTCAAAATCATTAGTGTCTGGCACAGGAAAGAAAATATTAAAATCAATATCATCGTCATCATTGCTATCATCACTACTACTATCATCTGTTATTGACCAAGTTCCTGTCATTGTATTTGAACCATTGGTTGCAACAAGAGATCCATCAGAATTGAACGTAAAGTTATAGCCGTTGAAATCTGATGTTTCGTTATCACCTGAATCATTAAAATTTGTGATACGCCATGTGCCAGATTCGGCAGTATCTTCAATCTGTGCAATTTGCTGACTGTAATCGTTCGGACTTCCATCATCATCGTCACTAGAACACATCGATGACATTAGTGTAATGCTTAGCATTAAGATAAATCCTAAATTGAATACTTTTTTCATAATTAGTTGTTTTGATTATTTGTTTAATTACAGTTATCGTTTTTAAATTCTAACTCATCGTCGTCACCTATACGAAGTGTTATTTCCTTTTCATTACCTTCTTCTTCAATTTCATGGACAAACCACGTATCATTAACATCTTCGAATCCAGGAATATCAATCACAAAAGTGATATCGTTACCACTGCCTGAAGCACTCCATGTTCCATTTTCTGTTTGGTTATCCCAGGCAACCGATACGCTATTGTCAGCACTAAAACTGAATAAGTAGCCTGTATAATTATCTTCTAGATCTTGATCGTTACGTTCAAGCTCATCTATATACCAATCAGAACAGCCTGTTAAAAAATCCGCTACTTGACTTTCCGTACAATTATCACAGTCATCATCGTCAAAATCATTATCATCATCTTCATCACAAGTATCATCTGCATCTTCAATGGCCACTGCCAGTTCTTGAATGCTGTTTATAACCTGTGTTGTTCCGTCTGCAAGTATTACGGTGATTGGAAAGTTAATGGTAACAGCTTCATAATCGTCTAAATCATCAATGAAATCGTACATATCATTATCATCATTAATAGTGATGGTATCAATTAAATCATTACTCTCATCAAACACTGAAGCTGTAATAGGATATTGAAAGTCTATACATTCTATGTCGTCATCGTCAAAATTATCTTCAAAACAATCTTCGGCAAAGTCCTCCAATTCATCTTCCGAATTTATTTCTAATGTTGTAAAGTCTGAGAATTCAATAGTTATTGGATAAGAAATTATAATATCATCCTCATCATCATCAAATTCATCAAAAATATCTTCAATGTCATCTAGGTCATCTTCTTCATCTATTTGAAGTGTTATACCGTTAACAGTTACTGTAAAAGGGAATTGTATACTCAAACAACTCGCATTATCTATAATATTATCGCTAGAACCATCATTGATAGCGACACTACGCATTAAAATTGCTACTGTTGAGTTGGCTTCGATTGTTTCCTCTACTGGTGGATCAATAGACACATCGTCTTCTGTTCTACATGATGTCATGGTTAACAAGACAGCAATAAATAGTAGTAAAATTGGTTTTAATGTTTTCATAATAAATTAAATTTTATAATATTTAAAATTGTTAATTGGCATTTAAAAAGGCCTCTTTATTCTTAAAACAACTTATTAAAGAATAATCCCAAGAAAAAATAGATTTTTTTTTATTTATCTTTATTTTCTAAAATTTAAAAAAAGATTTTTGCCAAAATCATTACATCAAAATATATGTGATAAAATTCGCTTCTCAAGGCTTTATGAGAAGTATGCACAATCGTTAGGTAACATTTTGTTTTATAAATATGGTGAGCTTTTAAATCCTTCTGATAAGGTACAGGAAGCCTTTATTAAGTTGTGGGAAAACTGTGCAAAAATAAAACCAGAAGCTGCAAAATCATATTTGTACACCACAGCAAATAATATGATGCTTAATGAAGTAAAGCATCAAAAAGTAGTTTTAAAATACCATCAAGTAAAACCAAAAGACTATACCAATGAGTCTCCAGAATTTGTTTTACGCAAAAAAGAGTTTCTAAAACGATTTCAGAATGTACTTTCACAATTAAAGGAAGAAGAACGCACTGCTTTTTTATTAAACAAGGTGGATGGTAAAACACATAAAGAGGTTGCAGAAATTTTGGGTATTACAAAAAAAGTCGCTGAACACAGGATTTATGCAGCTTTCAATAAACTTAAAAATGAACTTGAAGAATTAAATTGAAAATAGTTTTGGGACAATTAAGGATTAAGTTGTTCTAAATATATAACAGCAAGTTATGGACAAAGAACAATTAATTACGAAATGGCTAAATAACGACCTGTCTGAGTCAGAGTCAAAGGCTTTCAATACGTTGGAAGACAATAATTTATATAAAGAAATTATAGAGGAAGCTCAACGATTCAAAGGTGATGTAAATGCCAAAGTAGCCTCTTTTGAAGTTTTGGACAAGAAATTAGTTTCACAAAAAAGGAAGTCAATAAATTGGATCAAAATTGTTTCTAGTGCCGCAGCTATTCTAATATTCGGGTTTGCTTTGTTTACCCTAACTAACAAAGAACAAATAAATACGTTTAAGACCGAATTTGCTCAAAACGAAACTATAACGCTACCAGACAACTCCATAGTTAACCTTAACGAATTATCACAAGTTGAATACAATAGTTCTAATTGGAATGACAATAGATCTTTAGATCTTAAAGGTGAAGCTTTTTTTGATGTAGAAAAAGGTAATCAATTCAATGTCAATACAACATTTGGTAAAGTAAGTGTCCTAGGAACTGAGTTCAACGTTTTATCGCGAGATAGTATTTTTAAAGTCTCTTGTTATGAAGGTTTGGTACAAGTTAGCTATAATAATAATAAAGTTAAACTGCCTGCCGGTACCGAGTTTGTTTTGGCGTCAGGAAAAGGTTTAAAATCCGCGATTGCAATAGCAGAACCATATTGGCTTAAAAACATGAGTGTTTTTGAAGATGTTTCCTTTAAAGTGGTGATTGAAGAACTTGAAAAACAATACAATATTAAAGTTGAATATCCATCTGATTTAAACTTAAACTTCACTGGAGCTTTTGAACATAACCAACTTATAAATGCCCTAAAATCTATTACAAAACCCCTTAATTTGACCTATACTATATTAAACACTAACGAGGTCGTTATAAGGAATGCACAGAACTAGAATTTACATATTTCTTATACTATTTTGCTGTTCTATGTTTAAAACGCTAGGACAAAGTTCAGAACAGAAAGTACCTATTACTGTAGCTCTAGAACAAATCACCAAAGCCCATGCAGTGGCTTTTAACTATGAGAGTAGTCTTTTAGATGGTATCAAAGTGGTTCCTGTTTCAGAAAACTTAAGCCTTTCTGCAAAAATTAAAAACCTCGAAGATCAAACCAATTTAGTTTTTGAAAAGGTCAGTGACCTGGTTTACACCATTTCAGAAGTAATTCAATTGTGCGGCTATATTATAGATTCAGAATCTGAACAACCACTCAAGGATGCTACTATTACAAGCACATCTGCTTATGCTTTAAGTGATAAAAATGGATATTTTGAAATTGATCTGAAATCTAAAAGTGAAGAATTAACTATAAGATACATAGGTTTTAAAACCATTGAGCGACAGGCAAAATATTTCGATACAAAAGACTGCGTAACAATTACAATGTTAATACATCAAGAAGTTATTGCTCCAGTCCTAATAGAATCGTATTTGGTTAGAGGTATAGACAAAAGACAAGATTGGACCACTTCAATAGACTACGACCGTTTTAGTCTTTTACCGGGTCTTATTGAATCTGATGTGTTACAAACCGCACAAGCATTACCAAGTATTTTAAGTGTTGACGAAACCGTTTCTAACATTAACATAAGAGGAGGTTCTCATGATCAGAATTTGATATTATGGGACGATATTAAAATGTATCAAACAGGACATTTTTTCGGCCTTATTTCTAGCTTTAATCCGCTTATGACACAAAAAGCAAGTGTTATTAACAATGGATCAGACGTAGCATTAACCGATGGTGTCTCTGGGACTATTCATATGAAAACAGAGAAAAAAATAGATTCTAATTTCAACGGTATTTTTGGTGTTAACTTTTTAAATGCTGAATTATTTTCTAACATTCCTATTGGCAATAAGTCCTCACTACAAGTTGCATCGAGAAAGTCTTTAGATGATTTAGTAAGAACACCAACCTATGATGTATATTTTGACAGAGTAACACAAGACACCGAAGCTGAAAATAATGTCGCCAATGTTACAAATTCTAATCAGGAATTTAATTTTTACGATGCGTCTTTGCGATGGTTATATCAGCCATCAGAAAATGATTTAATTAGACTAAATTTTATTCTAATAAATAACGAATTAGGCTTTAATGAAGCGGCTGATATCAATGGTATACAAAGAACCAGACGTAGTAATGTATCGCAAAATACACTTGCAGTGGGCCTTAAGTACAAACGTCAATGGAACGAGAAATTATCTTCCTCAATAAATATTTATAATAATGAGTATAAACTCGAAGCCTTAAATGCAGATGTTTTAAATAATCAGTTACAATTACAAGAAAACAACGTATCTGAAACAAGTATTCAACTTAATAATTCAATTGAAGAAGATCATTGGCGATTTAATCTTGGGTATCAGTTTACAGAAACCGAAGTCATTAATCTAAACGATATTGATTTACCTCGATTTGTTAGACGTGACGAAGAAATACTAAGAGAGCATGGAGCTTTTGGACAGGCTTGGTATAAAAGTCCTGATAATACTTTTTCAGTAAGAGGTGGTGTTAGGTCAAATTACTTGACTCGCTTTGAAAAGCTAATTATAGAACCAAGATTGAGTATTAGAACCTCTATTGGGAAACATATTAATGTTGAAGCTTTAGGTGAGTTTAAACATCAAAGTACTTCACAAATTGTTAATTTTCAGAATGACTTTTTAGGTATTGAAAAGAGACGCTGGCAATTAACGGATAACGACAGTATTCCTGTTTTGCAAAGTAAACAAGCTTCTGTTGGTATAACATATAAAAATAAAGGTTGGTTATTAGATATTAAGGCTTACTACAAAACAGTAGCTGGAATTACTACGCAAAGTCAAAGTTTCACAACCAAATACGAATTTGCAAAAGAAAAAGGGAATTACGATGCCTATGGTTTTGAGCTGTTAGGTAGAAAAAATTATGGGAATTTTAGTAGTTGGCTGAGTTATTCATACATAAATAATACCTACACATTTGAAAACCTTAATGAAATTGAGTTTCCTAGTAATTTTGATATTTCACATTCTGTTGCTTTAGGCACAACGTACAGTAATTCGTCTTGGAATATTTCGGCAGGCATCAATTACAGAACAGGTAAACCTACTTCAATTCCGCTTTCTGGTAATGAAATCATTGATGATAATATCAATTTTGATACAGCCAATAGTGAACGATTATTAGATTACTTGAGAATAGATGCATCTGCACTTTATAAGTTTAAAATAAGCAACACCTTTAGGTCAGAAATTGGTGCTTCAATTTGGAATATCTCAAATAGAGAGAATGCTATTAATAATTATTACAGGATTAATGAAAATGACGTGGTAAACAGGTTTTCAAGATTCTCGTTAGGTCTAACAACTAATGCTGTATTCCGCATTTTCTTTTAATTAAAATTACTTTCCGATGCAATATTTGCAAAAATATTCGCAAGTAGATCATCGTTGGTGATTTCTCCAGTAATTTCACCAAAATGGCATAAGGCTTGTCGAATATCAATAGCTAGTAAATCCCCTGACAAACCAGTTTCTAAGCCATGCTGTACTTTTTGAATCTCTTCAAATGCTTTTAACAAGGCATCATAATGGCGTGTATTAGTAACAATGGTTCCATTATTACGAAGAGCACCAGTATTGATGAGATTCAATAGAGAATTGGTCAATTGTTCTACACCAAATCCTGTTTTTGCAGATAATAACAAGACATCAGCAATTGTGGTATTGATTTCCGCCAATTGAGTTTCTGATAAAGTATCTATTTTATTAGCTATGACCAATAGTGGTTTCTGAGGATACCTATTTCGTATTTTTTCTATTTCGATTCTAACGGCTTCTAGATCATTACTATTTTTCTCAGCATCAAACAAGTAAATAGTGACTTGCGATTGCTCAATCTTTTCAAAGGTCTTTTTTATGCCTATACTTTCAACAACATCTTTGGTTTCTCTAATTCCAGCTGTATCAATAAAACGAAAGCCTATACCACCAATACTAATTTCATCTTCAATTGTATCTCTTGTAGTTCCGGCTATTTCAGAAACTATAGCTCTATCTTCGTTCAATAAAGCATTCAATAATGTAGACTTACCAACATTAGGTTCGCCAACAATTGCCACAGGAATGCCGTTTTTAATCACATTACCTACAGCAAAAGAATCAATCAATCGTTTTAATACAAATAAGATGCGTTCAATAAGGTTTTTAAACTCTGTTCTATCAGCAAACTCAACATCTTCTTCTGCAAAATCTAACTCTAATTCTATGAGTGAAGCAAAATTTAAAAGTTCCTCTCTCAGCCTAGCAATTTCAGAAGAAAAACCTCCACGCATTTGTTGCATAGCAATTTGATGTGACGCTTCATTATCACTAGAAATTAAATCGGCAACAGCTTCAGCCTGACTCAAATCTAACTTTCCATTTAAAAACGCACGTAAGGTGAACTCACCTGCAGACGCCATTCTACAACCATTACGTAGAAATAATTGAATAATTTCCTGCTGAATGTAAGACGATCCATGACAAGAAATTTCAACAACGTCCTCACCTGTATAAGAATTAGGATTTTTAAAAACTGATACTAAAACTTCATCTATAGCTCGGTTATCTTCTACAATATGACCTAAGTGTATGGTATGTGTATTTTGTTCGGTTAACCTTTTATTTTTAGTAACAGAACTAAAATGCTTGTCTGCAATTGCAATCGCCTCTTTACCAGACAATCTAATTACGGCTATGGCTCCACTTCCAGAAGGTGTTGCTAATGCTACAATAGTATCGTTATGCATACTTTAAGTCTTTAATGCAAAAGTATTGCAAAATATATGAAAGCTCATATTTCGTGAAGGACTAATTTAAGATTTAATTCACAATCCAAATTAAAGAATTTTAACCATAGTGCTTATATTTGCAAGGCTATATTAGTATAGAATTTAAATATTAACAGCTATTATTAATAAAGAAGACTTATGAAACGACTACTGACTTTAACAACTATCGGACTTTTACTTTTTAGTTGTAAACAAGAAAACAGAACAGATTACGTAATCAATGGTTCTGCCAAAGGTGTTTATAATGGTATACGAGTATACATGAAAAGTCTTGACGAAAGAGGAAGAGAGATTGTCAATGACACGGCTATAGTTTTTGACGAAAAATTTACAATGACAGGTAAAGTAGATTATCCTCAAGTGCGCTATTTATCAGTTAATAATGTTGAAGGTGATCTTTTATTTATGCTTGAAAATAGTGAAATTGATATTGAGGTTAATAAAGATCTGATGCTAGAGTCTAAAGTAGAAGGCTCTAAAACCCATAGTGATTTGGTAGCTTACCAAAACGGCATGAAAGTGTTTCAGGATGAAAGCAGAGAATTAGTAGCGGCCTACAGACAATTAAATATGGCAGAGGATATTGCACAAAAAGATTCACTTAAAAATCTATTGGAAATAAGTGGTCAAAAATATTTAGCATATCCTACAAAATTTATCAAGGAGCACAATGACAGCTACTTTAGTTTAAATTTAATTGGTTTAGAAACCAATAAGCCAAAAATTGATATCAAAGCATTTATTGAGGCTTACGATAATTTAACTCCACGATTAAAGGAAAGTGCAAAAGGAAAAGAAGTCAAAAAGAAGTTAGATAGCTTATTAACAGAATATGAAAAGACAGCGTATTTAGAAATAGGGAAAGTAGCTCCTAATTTTGAAGCTCCTAAACCAGATGGTACTATTGTGAGTTTAGAAGAACTTAAAGGTAAAGTAACGATTGTTGATTTCTGGGCTGCTTGGTGTGGACCATGTAGACGAGAAAACCCAAATGTGGTAAGAATATATAATCAGTATCATAATGATGGTTTAGAAATCGTAGGAGTGTCCTTAGATGGTACGTCGCGACAGCAAGACCCTAAAAAGGCTTGGTTAGATGCTATAGAAAAAGACAATTTAACATGGAATCATGTGTCTCACTTACAGTATTTTAATGATCCTGTAGCGCGTTTATATAATATCACATCTATACCTGCAACATACATCTTGGATGAAGAAGGAAAAATAGCAGCTAAAAACTTAAGAGGACGCGCTCTGGAACTCAAAGTAAAAGAACTGCTGGAAAAATAATTCTGATAATTTAATGTAAATAAAAAGTCAACTAATAAAGTTGGCTTTTTTTAATGTAGTTTACCTGTTTTATAGAGAACAAAGAGTATAATAATTGGTATAGCTAACAGACCAATATGTCCTAAATCTGTTTTAAAAAGACTTGGCTTTAACAGTAAGGTAACAATATAGCCACCAATGGCGCCACCAAAATGCGCATCGTGACCTATATTTCCTATTCTATTCTTCATACCATAAATAGAATACAATAAATAGCCTATACCAAATACATAACCAGGAATTGGTACAGGTACAAAAAACATATACAAATTCATTTCTGGTCGTAATAATATAGCAGCATACAGCACTCCTGTTACTGCGCCACTCGCGCCAACGGCACTATACCAAAATTCTTCTTTGTGAAAATAAAGCGATAGTAAATTACCAAAGATTAAACTGGCAATATAAATAATAATAAAATTGAATTGCCCTAATTCTAAAATAACCGTATCTGCAAAGAAGTAAAGCGTTAACATATTAAATAAGAGATGCGTGGTGTCAACATGTAAAAATCCAGAGCTAAACATTCGTATTTGCTCACCACGTCTTATACTCCCAACGTTAAACTTATATTTTTCAAAAAATAAGCGATCATCAAATCCTTTTAAAGAAGTAATGACATTGGCAGCTATTATTACTATGGTTACTAATCCTAAATTGTACATAAACTCTAAACTTATGAATCAAATATAACATATATTTGCGCTTTACAGATAACATATTTTAATGCATCTTATTGCCTATATAATTGTTTACCCTATACTTTGGTTAGTGTCTATTTTACCATTTAGATTACTATATGCTTTGTCTGATGTCTTATATCTCTTTTTGTATAAAATATTTGGTTACAGAACTGCTACAGTTAAAGAAAATCTGAAATTAGTATTTCCAGAAAAATCCGATAAAGAAATTGCTACTATTACAAGAAAATTTTATCATCATTTATGCGATTTAGTATTAGAAGCTATTAAATCTTTAACCATAAAAGAAAGCGAGATTAAAAAACGCTTTGTTTATAAAAATATAGAGGAAATTAAAGCACTTGAAGCGCAAAACAAAAGTGTACTATTAATGTGTTCACATTATGCCAATTGGGAATGGTCCGTTGTCATACAATGCCATATTAAGCATAAAGGTTACGCAATTTATAAGCGCCTAAGAAATAAGTACTTTGACAACCTTGTAAAACGTATGCGAGCGAGATATAATGCTTATCTCATAACAACCAAGCAAACCATTTCTACCTTAACAAAATTAAAGTCTGAAGGTGAATTATTCGTTGCTGGCTTTGCAGCAGATCAGTCTCCAAAGAAACATAAGGCTCACTACTGGAGAGAATTTATGGGTATAAAAGCACCAGTAATCACAGGACCAGAAATGATAGCTAAACGCCTTGATGTACCAGTAATGTTTTTTAGAATTGATAAGATAAAACGCGGCTACTATGAAGCTACGATTGATCGAGTTATCATGAATCCTCTAGACTGCAAGGAAAATGAAATAACAGATAAATTTATTGAGTATATAGAAAAGCAGATCTACGAAAAACCTGAATATTATTTATGGACACACAAGCGTTGGAAACATATGAATGAAATTCCAGAAGAATTTCAATAAAAAATAGCTTAATCTAAGCTAAACCAATCCTCGATATGACTTGAATCACTCTCTTTTTCTACCAGTGATTTATGAATAAATTCATTATTGCATTTGGCATACTCATAATCCTTTGACCATTCTCGGTGCTGTTTAGCTAAAGCAATAATACTATCACAAACATATTCTATTTCAGCATCTGTAGTTGTAGGATGAATAGACATACGAATCCAACCGGGTTTTCTTACAAGATCCCCAATAGAAATTTCACTGGTTAATTCGTGCGATGTTTTCTGATCGACGTGCAACAAGAAATGACCGTAAGTTCCTGCACAACTGCAACCGCCTCTGGTCTGTATACCAAATTTATCATTAAGTAATTTTACGCCCAAATTATAGTGCAAATTATCAATGTAAAATGAAATGACACCTAGTCTGTCTTTATGTTGACCAGCAAGAATAGTAATATTAGATATTGGTTCTAGTCGTTTAAAAATAATGTCAATGATTTCATGCTCACGTTTTAACATATTATCAATGCCCATTTGTTCTTTAAGGTTTATGGAAAGTGCTGTCTTGATTGTTTGAAGAAATCCTGGTGTACCACCATCTTCTCTATCTTCAATATTATCGATATACTTATGTTCTCCCCAAGGATTTGTCCAACTCACCGTACCTCCACCAGGACAATCCGGCACCATATTTTTGTATAGTTTTTTATTAAATACTAATACACCTGATGAACCAGGTCCACCTAAGAACTTATGAGGTGAAAAAAAAATAGCATCTAAATAAGCGTCTTTTTCTTCAGGATGCATATTGACCTCAACATATGGAGCAGAGCAGGCAAAATCCACAAAACAAACACCACCATGTTGATGCATTAATTTGGCAATATCATGATATGGTGTTTGTATTCCTGTAACATTTGAGCCACCAATAACTGAGGCAATTTTTATAGTGTGATTTTTATACTGATGTAAGAGTTTCTCAAGATTTTTTAAACTGAATAAACCATTGTCATCTGGTGGAACAATTTCAACCTTAGCCATAGTTTCCAACCATGAAGTTTGATTAGAATGGTGTTCCATATGAGATATAAAAACAACAGGTTTAATTTCATCTGGAATCTCTGTAAACTTCTTTAAATTTTCAGGAATTTTCAATCCAAGAATACGTTGAAACTTATTCACAACGCCTGTCATACCATTTCCTGAAACAATTAAAACATCATCTTCGCTGGCATTAACATGCGACTTAATAATATGCTTCGCTTTGTGGTACGCTTTGGTCATTGCAGTACCAGAAACCGTAGTCTCAGTGTGAGTATTTGCCACAAAAGGACCAAACTCATTACAAAGTTTTTCTTCAATAGGTCGGTATAAGCGTCCTGATGCTGTCCAATCTGTATAAATTATTTTTTGTTCTCCATACGGAGATACAAATGTCTGATCCTGACCAATAATGTGTTTCCTAAATTGATTAAAATAGGTTTCTAAATCAGAAATAGGGGTTTTTATAGTATCAGGAATCATTGCTTAATCTATACGTTTTCTTGTTATCAAATATACTAAATATTAGCCACAGCTTTTATCTCTGCTATAAAGCGGTCTGTAAGTGCATCAGCCGTATCTTGTGTAGGCGCTTCTGTATATATTCTAATAATGGGCTCGGTATTGCTTTTGCGCAAATGCACCCAACTATCTTTAAAATCTATCTTAACACCATCAATAGTGGTTAATTTTTCATCACTATAATTTGCTTCCATAGTCTTTAGGATACTGTCAACATCTAATCCAGGAGTTAATTGAATTTTCTTCTTGCTCATATAATAATTAGGATAGGTGGCTCTTAACTCACTAACTGTCATTTTCTTTTCGGCTAAAAGACTTAAAAATAAGGCCACACCTACTAAAGCATCACGACCATAATGCAATTCTGGATATATAATTCCACCATTGCCTTCTCCACCAATAACCACATTATTTTTCTTCATTAACTCCACCACATTGACCTCACCTACTGCACTGGCCTCATACATGCCACCATGCTTTTCAGTAACATCTCGTAAGGCACGTGTAGAACTCATATTACTTACGGTATTTCCAGGAGTTTTACCCAATACATAATCTGCACATGCTACAAGTGTATATTCTTCCCCAAACATATCCCCTTTTTCATCCATAAAAGCCAAGCGATCTACATCAGGATCTACCACAATTCCAAAGTCAGCACGTTCTTTAACTACTGCTGCCGCTAAATCACCTAAATGCTCTTTTAAAGGCTCAGGATTATGAGGAAAATGACCTGTCGGATCACAATATAATTTCACCGCGTGAACTCCTAAGCGTTCTAATAATAACGGAATGGCGATACCTCCTGTAGAATTAACACCATCTACAACCACTTTAAAGTTAGCATCCTCAACGGCCTTTTTGTTAACTAAGGGTAAGTCTAATACTTCATCGATGTGTAAATCGATATAAGCTTCATTCTTTGTGATTTTACCTAAATCATCGACTTCAGCAAATACCATGGTATTAGATGCTGCAAACTCTAAAATCTTTTGTCCTTCTGCACCATTTAAAAATTCACCCTTAGCATTTAACAGTTTTAAAGCGTTCCACTGTTTAGGATTATGACTTGCTGTTAAAATGATGCCTCCATCGGCATGTTCCATGGGTACAGCAACCTCAACGGTTGGAGTCGTAGATAATCCAACATCAATGACATGGATACCAAGACCGACTAAAGTATGCATAACTAAATTCTGAATCATTTCACCAGAAATACGCGCATCTCTTCCAACAACAACACTGTAATTGTCCTTATTACGCTGTTGCTTAAGCCAAGTACCATAGGCAGCTGCAAATTTTACAGCATCAATAGGTGTTAAATTCTCTTCAACAGGTCCTCCAATGGTACCTCGTATTCCAGAAATCGATTTTATTAAAGTCATGAAATTTTGATTTTGAACAAATATAATATCTTAGAAACTGTTTAAAAACTAAACCACGATTTTGTTATTATGAATTTGTAAATTCGGCATATGAATTTTCTTGCCCACATTTACTTGTCTGGAGATAACCCATGGGTAACCATCGGAAACTTTATGGCTGATGGTGTTAGAGGTAATAAATACAAGAACTATTCTAGAGATGTACAGATTGGTATTCGCTTACACAGAGAAATTGATACGTTTACTGATGCGCATCCAGTATTTAGACAAAGTACAAAACGACTGCACAAGCCCTATGGCCATTACAGTGGTGTCATTGTAGATATTTTTTACGATCATTTTTTGGCAAAGAATTGGAATAGCTATTCAGATGTACCTTTAGCGATTTATGTAGATAATTTTTATAACAATTTAAATAATCATATTGATATTTTACCACCACGATATAAAACCATGACACCCATTATGATTCAAGGTAACTGGCTTTTAAGCTATGCTACCGTATATGGTATTCAATTGGTATTAAATGGAATGAACAGACGTACCAAAGGAATTTCAATAATGAACAAAGCTACAAAAGAGTTAAAAGAACATTACCAAGAATTTGAACAAGAATTTACCAATTTCTTTGCTGAATTAATCGCGTTTAGCGCTACCAAAAGATTAGAATTAGAAAATCAATTACATTTATGAGAAACATCATTATAGCAATTAGTTTGTTTTTTATTGTTTTAACAAGTTGTAAAAAGAAAATTAATACAACTACACATAAAGTAGAAAACAGAGGCTTAGTTACTGAAAACGCTATGGTGGTTAGTGCAAGAAAAGAGGCTTCCAAAATTGGTGCAGAAATTTTAAAACAAGGAGGCAATGCATTTGATGCCATGATGGCTACCGAAATGGCACTTGCCGTGTGCTACCCTTATGCCGGAAATCTAGGTGGTGGCGGCTTTTTAATCTACCGTTTACCAGGTGGCACAAAAGGTGCTTTAGACTAAAGGGAAAAGGCACCATTGGCTGCAAGTAAAGACATGTATTTAGATGAAGACGGTCAAATCATAAGAAATAACAGTACCGTTAGTGCTATGGCAGTTGGAATTCCTGGCACTATTGCAGTAATTTTTAAAGCACAGGAACGCTTTGGAAAACTAGACGTCAAAACCATTTTAAAACCTGTCATAAATCTTGCTGACAGAGGTTATGTGATCACAGAAATGCAAGCTAAACGATTTGTAGAGTTTGATAGTATCTTAACGGCTGTAAATGGGAAGAAAATAATTTACAACAGTAAGCTAAATGCAGGTGATAATATCAGTAATGATAAATTAGCACATACACTTCAACGTTTCGCAGATAATGATGTGGACGAATTCTACAAAGGTGAAACCGCTAAAATATTGGTGAACTATTTACAATCTAAAGGTAGCTTTATTACGCTTGAAGATCTGGCCAAATATCAATCTAAATGGCGAGACCCTATTACGTTTCATTATGACAATCTAAGTATCACATCGATGTCACCACCATCGTCTGGTGGAATTTGTCTAAATCAAATTATGACAATGATAGAACCTTTTGATCTTCAGGATTATGGGCATAATTCACTCAAAGCTATTCAAGTAATCGTTGAAGCAGAAAAACGTGCTTATGCTGATAGAAGTCATTATCTCGGTGATCCAAACTTTGTTGATATTCCTGTCGAAACACTTACAAGTGATGTGTATCTCCAAAACCGAATGAAAGATTTTTCATTTAAACAACCGACTCCAGTAGATTCAATTTCACATGGAGAAATTGTCGGCTATGAAAGTGACGAAACAACCCACTACTCCATCGTAGATCAGTTTGGTAATGCCATTGCGGTAACAACAACCGTCAATGGTGGTTATGGTTCTAAATTATATGTTGATGAATTAGGGTTTTTCTTAAATAATGAAATGGACGATTTTAGCAGTAAACCTGGTGTACCCAATTATTATGGACTTATTGGTGCTGAAGCCAATAGCATAGCACCAGAAAAACGTATGTTAAGCTCTATGACACCAAGTATTGTAGAGAAAGATGGGGAATTTTATATGTCTGTTGGAACGCCAGGTGGTTCAACAATTATTACGTCTGTATTACAAACCATAGTAAACGTACACGAATTTGGATTAACCATGCAAGAAGCTGTAAATGCTCCACGTTTTCATAATCAATGGCTACCTGACGAAATTCGTATGGAGCCGAATAGTTTTGATAATAAACTTCTAAAACAACTTCAAGATTTAGGTTGCACTATTAATCTCACCAAAACACCTGTCATAGTTAAAGTTGACGGCATTTTAGTACTAGAAGACGGCACGCTTGAAGGTGGTGCCGATAAACGTGGTGATGACACTGCCGTTGGATTTTAATCTAAGAATTAGCTGCATTCAAGTCTTGATTTTTTTGTTCGTTTCTTAATTAAAGAAATCAACATAGAAAACTTATAACCAGGCAATCACGTTTTAACATTGTTTTACAACATTGACAAACTCTAAATTGTATATTTATAATCACCAAAAGTCAGAATAAAACTTACAACTTAAAACCAATCAAAAAATGAAGAATTTTATTGCTTCTCTAACTCTTCTATTTACATTAAACAGCTTTTCCCAAGGCACACAATTATTACGACAACCTACATTACATGGAGATAATATCGTTTTTGTATATGCAAACGATTTATGGAGGTCTACGACGAATGGTGGTACAGCCATTAGACTCACCAGTGATGAAGGTTACGAATCCAGTCCACATTTTTCTAATGACGGTAAAATGATTGCATTTACAGCACAATATGACGGAAATATAGACGTCTTTGTGATACCTGCTGAAGGTGGAGAACCTAAACGGCTCACCTACCATCCTGGTGGTGATTTTGTTCAAGGTTGGACACCAGATGGAAAAGTATTATTTCGTTCTGGTAGAGAAGCACAACCTACCGTGACTAATAAATTCTTTACAGTAGGTACAGATGGTGGCTTACCAGAAGCTTTAGATATTCCGAGAGCTGCCTACGGTGAACTATCACCAGATGGAAAGCATTTGGCTTACACTCCAATTACAGGATGGGACGCAGAATGGAGAAACTATCGAGGTGGTCAGGCGATGCCAATATGGGTGGTTGATATGGCTACTAAAGAATTAATAAGAACATCTCAACCAACGCAAGAACGCCATTTAGATCCGGTTTGGTTGAATGGACTTGTATATTTTATGTCTGAACGTGATTATACCATGAATATCTGGTCTTTCAACCCTTCAACTAAAGAGGAAAAACAAGTGACCTTTCATAAAAAATTCGACGTTAAAAGTTTAGATGCGAGTGATGACAAACTGGTTTATGAACAAGGAGGATATCTACATGTGTACAATCCAAATTCTGGTACATCCAAACAATTAAATATAGACGTTAAAGCAGATCTTAATTTTTACCGCACCAAATGGGATAATGTTTCAGCATTTAATTTATCAAATCCAAACGTTTCACCAAAAGGTAAACGAGCCGTGTTTGAACATCGCGGTGAGATTTTTACAGTGCCTAAGGAAAATGGGACTTGGATGAACATTACAAATTCACCTGGTGTGGCTGACCGCAACCCTATATGGTCTCCAAAAGGAGACAAAATTGCATGGTTCTCAGATCAAAGTGGAGAATACCAATTGATGTTAGCTGATCAGGATGGCCAAAATGCAGAAGCCATTAAACTTCCAGATCCAACCTTTTATTTTCAACCAGATTGGTCACCAGATGGTAAATACATAGCATATACCGACACGCATTACAATATCTGGATCATCAACTTAGAAACTAAAAAGACCAAAATTGTAGCTACAGATCGCTATGCACATCCTAATCGCTCAATGAATCCGGTATGGTCACCAGATAGCAAATGGATTGCATTTGCAAAACAACAAGACAGTCATTTTAAAGCCATATTTGCTTACAATATAGATTCTAAAGAAACCATACAATTAACAGATCCTATTGCAGACGCTATAACTCCTGTTTGGGATGCAAACGGTAAATACTTATATACTCTGGCAAGTACAAACTATGGATTGACTTCTGGTTGGTTAGATATGAGTAATTATGATCCCGGTGCTAACTTAACGCGTAACTTATACGCTGTGGTTTTAAGTGCAAAAGACAAAGCACCTAATTTACCAAAGAACGACATGGCAGAGGTGAAAAAAGACACTGACGAAGACAATGGAAATAAAAAAGACGATAAGAATAATGGTGAAAAGAAAGCCAATGGTGTAACAGTCACTATCGATAAGGATGGTATTTACGATAGAGCCATTGCTTTAGACTTACCTGCCAGAAACTACGTAGCACTTTTAAAAGGTCCTAAGCACAAGGTGTTTATCGCAGAAGCCATTCCAAATGCACAAGGCTTAAAAGTACATAGCTATGATGTAGAAAAAGAAAAAGCCACCGATTATGCGGATGGTGTATCGCAAATGGTAGCATCTGAGGATAGAAATTCAATTTTATTATTTCAAAAAGGAAGTTGGGTCCTAACCAGTGCTGCGACTCCACCTAAACCAGGCAAGGACAATCTAAAGATTAATATCAAAACAAAGCTAGATCCAAAAGCGGAAGCGCATCAAATCTTTAAAGAAGGTTGGAGATATATGCGTGATTTTTTATATGTAGATAACGTTCATGGAGCGCCTTGGGACGATGTCTATAAATGGTATGCACCATGGATAGACCACGTGAGACATAGAACAGATCTTAATTACGTAGTAGATATTATGAGTGGTGAGGTTGCCGTAGGGCATTCTTATGTATCTGGTGGCGATTTTCCAGATGTAGATCGTGTACCAGTTGGCCTGTTAGGCTGTGATTTTAAATTAGAGAATGGCAATTTTAAAATTTCTAAAATCTATAATGGCGAACGTTGGAATCCAAATATTACAGCGCCATTAGCACAACCTGGTATAGATATCAATGAAGGTGATTATATTCTTGCTATCAATGGACAGACATTAAATGCAAACTCAAATCCATATAGGTTGTTAGAGCAAACGGCAGGAAGAGAAATTAATATTACAGTGAACTCAAAACCTTCAATGACAGATGCCAGATCGGTATTGGTAAAGCCAGTCGGAAGTGAACGTGGTCTAAGAAGTATCGATTGGGTTGAGGGCAACCGAAGAAAGGTTGACGAATTATCTAATGGTAAATTAGCGTATGTCTATGTGCCAAATACTGGTGGTGGTGGCTTCACGTCATTTAATCGCTATTACTTTTCACAACAAGACAAAAAAGGGGTAATTATAGACGAACGTAATAATGGTGGTGGTTCTGCTGCAGATTATATGATAGACATTATGTCTCGTGAACTCTTTGGGTACTTCAACAGTAAAGCTGGTGACAATAGACCGTGGACGACGCCTATGGCTGGAATTTGGGGCCCAAAAGTGATGCTAATTAACGAGCGTGCAGGTTCTGGTGGAGATTTGTTACCATATATGTTTAAGATGAAAAACTTAGGACCTCTAATCGGCACCAGAACTTGGGGAGGATTAGTAGGGACTTGGGATACTCCTAGATTCATCGATGGTGGACGTATGGTCGCACCACGAGGTGGCTTTTATGATGTGAATGGTGAGTGGGCTGTTGAAGGAGATGGTGTTGCACCAGATATTGAAGTGATTCAACATCCTAAAGAAACATCACAAGGCAATGACCCACAATTGGAACGTGCGGTACAAGAAGCTTTAAAACTGTTGAAAGGTAATGAGTTTCAACTACAACCAGAACCAAAAGCTCCTGTTCGTTGGAAACGTCCACAAGGCTATAAAAGTGATAATTAATCATTCAAAAACAATAATGTAAAAGTCATTGCGAGCAAAGCGCGGCAATCTCATTAATATTAGAGTGTCTTACTTTTAATAAAGCGTTACTATTTTAAGAGTATTCATGGGATTTATAAAGCATTTGACTGCACAATTTGAAGCACATAGAAATAAAACAAATGCTTTGCCTATGCTTGCATATATGAAGCACTTAAACATTTCTAATAATTGAGTTATGACAAAATATGACGTCGTCATTCTAACAGATAAAAAACAAGCCTACCCTAGTACAATTGATAACTATGTAAAAAACGTAATTACAGAAGATGCCTTAGTCGCAAACGCATTGGGGAAATTAGGTTTAAATGTGATTCGATTAGCATGGAGCGATCCAAATTTTGATTGGTCTACCACAAAAGCAGTGATGTTTAGAACCACGTGGGATTATTTCGATGATTTTAAAAAGTTCTCCGAATGGTTAAATAAAGTGTCTAAGCTTACGACATTGATAAATTCTGAAACTTTAATTCGTTGGAATTTAGACAAGCATTATCTACTAGACCTACAAAACAAAGGCATTCATATTGCTGAAACAAAGTTTGTTGAAACTGGAGATACCAGAACTTTAGAAGCATTACATGCGGAAACAGAATGGAAAGACACTGTTCTGAAACCCTGTATCTCTGGTGCAGCAAGACATACCTATAAACTCAATGCAGATAATATAGCACAGCACGAAGTTCTATTCAAAGAATTAATTGCACAAGAAGCCATGATGCTGCAACCTTTTCAGCATAATATAGTCTCTAAAGGGGAAGTTTCTATGATGGTATGCAATGGACAGTTTACACACGCTATTCTTAAAAAAGCTAAAGCAGGAGATTTTAGAGTACAAGACGATTTTGGTGGATCGGTGCATGACTACACACCAACAGAGGAAGAAATTTCATTTGCTGTACAATGCGTCAATGCCTGTGATGAAATGCCTTTATACGCCAGAGTCGATATTTTTAATGATAATCAAGGACGCATCGCTTTGGCAGAATTAGAGATTATAGAACCTGAGCTGTGGTTTAGAAATTTTCCTGAAGCAGCAGAAATTTTGGCAAAAGCCACTAAAGAAAAATTATCTTTACTTTAAACACATTTTATTTTGGCAAAAAAGAACAAAACCAAACGCATCCTAAAAATCATAGGTGGAGTCATTATCTTCCTCACCCTTCCTACTCTTCTTTTCTTTGGGTTTTTATATCTTAAATACGATGAAGACCTTCCCGAAGGCCAACAAGGACCAAAAGCCGATCAATTAGCCATACAAATGCTTCGTACTTTAAACGAAGAAGCTTATTTGAATACTGACTATTTAGAATGGACCTTCAAAGGTGGACATCACTACAAATGGTACAAAACAGACCAAACCTGCGAAGTCTCATGGGATAATATGACCGTTTTATTAGATTTAAATAATAACGACCAGTCTAAAGTGTTTGCAGGACAAGAAGCGTACAACGGAAAAGAGAAGCAAGATTACATTAATAAAGCAGAAGCTTACTTTAATAATGATTCCTTTTGGCTGGTAGCGCCATACAAGGTATTTGATCCTGGTACAGAACGTCGTTTAGTAAAAACCGAAGATGGTAAAGACGCCTTGTTAGTAACTTATACGTCTGGCGGAACAACACCTGGCGATTCATATCTCTGGCATTTAGACGATACAGGTAAACCAAAAAGCTTCCAAATGTGGGTAGATATATTACCAATAGGTGGTTTAGAAGCTACCTGGAACCAATGGGTGATTACTGAGAGCGGAGTGCTTCTACCAAAAACCCATAAGTTACTCGTGTTAGATATCGATATGGGAGATGTTAAGGGATTGTCGTTTTAGCCTTTAGCCTTTAGCTATTGTTGCCTGTGGTACTTATGGTTTGATTAGCGCCTCCATTTAAAGTATAAGTAAACTCGTAGAGTGTATCTCCTCCTGAGCCGGTAAAAGTGATTTGTGGTTGTGGACTTTCATTGAGACAGACTGTTGTGGAGCCAGAGATTGTGGCTGACGGTGGCAGAACTTCTGCAAAAGCACTAAATGCTGAAAGGTCTGCTGTTGACTTCCGAAAGAGATCTGAAGCAAATAATGCACTGGTAATTCCAGTAACCAGACCAACGGCATAGAACAACACCTTGATGTTACGTTTCCCATAAGTTATAATAGCTAATGACTTAAAAATTTTGAATTTAGGGAAAATCTGCGCGTTTTAAAAAACTAAGCCCCTATTTTTCGACAGGTTAAGCCTTATGACTATAAACGGTATTCAAAAATAGTTAAAACCCCTATCTAAACTTGAAATTCCGACAACGACGGAAACCCAACATTCGATTATTTAGAGTAAAACCTGCAGTGAAGTGCAGGAATTAGCAAAAATCGATGAAATACAAAAACAATCTTATCATTGTCGCCGTTAATTGGGAAGCTCAAATAATCACAACAGCAATACCCACCATTTTTGCGCCGAAGCAAACAAAATGTTTAGCTAAATAATTGGCAGTCTTGACTTCTTTGATTCGTTTTTTGGTCAAAAAAAATGAATAAACAAAACTAACAGACCAAACCTTCACTCCAATTTAACATCTAAAATTGTAACTTTGCACTTTTGCTAAAAAACACAGAAGGACTAAACCCATTTATGAGCCAATTCGACGATTCTATTGAAGTACAAGGAGCACGTGTTCACAACCTTAAAAACATTGATGTAAGCATTCCCAGAGAGAAACTGGTCGTCATTACAGGCTTGTCTGGTAGTGGAAAATCATCCCTAGCTTTCGATACCATTTATGCCGAAGGTCAGCGTCGCTACATCGAAACTTTTTCGGCATACGCACGTCAATTTTTAGGAAGTCTAGAACGACCTGATGTCGATAAAATTGACGGTCTCTCACCAGTGATTGCTATTGAGCAAAAAACAACGAGCAAGTCGCCACGTTCTACCGTTGGTACCATTACTGAAATCTATGACTTTTTACGATTACTATTCGCCAGAGCTGCAGATGCCTACAGTTACGAAACTGGTGATAAAATGGTGAGCTATAGTGACGAGCAGATCAAAGATTTAATTTTAGAATCGTATAAGGGTAAACGCATCAATATTCTGTCTCCAGTCATTCGCTCGCGTAAAGGTCATTACCGTGAATTATTTGATCAAATTGCGAAACAAGGCTTTGTAAAAGTACGCACGGACGGCGAAATTGTGGATCTTGAAAAAGGTATGAAGCTAGACCGTTACAAAACCCACGACATAGAAATAGTAATCGATCGCTTAAAGATCGATGAGAGTCAAGATAATGAGAAGCGCCTTATGGAGTCGATTAACACCGCCATGTATCATGGTGATGATGTGTTGATGGTCATTGACCAGGAGACTAACGAACCACGTTATTTTAGCCGAAACCTCATGTGTCCTTCCTCAGGAGTATCCTATCCTAACCCTGAACCGAATAACTTTTCATTCAATTCACCAAAAGGTGCCTGCCAAAACTGTAATGGTATTGGAGAACTGTATGTAGTTAATGAAGAAAAATTAGTGCCAGACGATAGTTTATCAATTAAAAATGGTGCATTAGCACCACATGGACCAGAAAAGAAAAGCTGGATCTTTAAACAGTTTAACACTATAGCCCAGCGCTTTGAGTTCTCATTGAACGATGCCTGGAAAGACATTCCTGAAGAAGCCAAGCAGGTGATTCTCTACGGAGGAAAAGACAGCTTTTCTGTGGAGAGCAAACTACTTGGCGTAAAACGCGATTATAAAATTGACTTTGAAGGTGTCGCTAATTTTATTGAGAATCAGTATAAGTCTAATTCTACATCTTTGGTACGTTGGGCGAAGTCGTATATGGACAAAGTTGAATGTTCGGTATGCGAAGGCTCTCGTTTGCGCAAAGAATCACTTTATTTTAAAGTCGATGGCAAAAGCATATCAGATCTCGTAAAGATGGATATTGTTGAACTTGGTTTTTGGCTGGAAGACTTAACGGACCGCTTAAGTGACAAGCAACAGCAAATATCTGCAGAAGTCATAAAAGAAATCAGGAATCGGGTACAGTTTTTGCTCGATGTAGGTCTCACCTATTTATCCTTAAACCGAAGTTCTAAATCCCTCTCTGGTGGTGAAGCACAGCGTATTCGATTAGCCACTCAGATTGGTTCACAATTGGTAGGTGTACTTTACATCTTGGATGAACCTAGTATTGGACTGCATCAACGTGATAATGAAAAGCTTATAAATTCTCTGGAATCACTTCGAGATGTTGGTAATTCAGTCATTGTAGTTGAGCACGATAAGGATATGATAGAACGTGCCGATCATGTAATTGATATTGGCCCTTTCGCAGGGAAGCATGGTGGTGAAATCATTAGTGAAGGTACTCCCGATGAATTATTAAAGTATCATACCTTAACAGCTGCTTATTTAAATGGCGAAAAAGAAATTGAAGTCCCAAAACAACGCCGTAAAGGCAATGGCAAGAAGATGGTGCTTAAAGGCTGTACCGGAAATAACCTAAAAAACATTAATGTTGAATTCCCACTAGGGAAAATGATTGGTGTTACTGGCGTATCAGGCAGTGGTAAATCGACCTTAATCAATGAAACACTCTACCCTATTCTCAATGCGCATTACTTCAATGGAGTTAAAAAACCCATGCCTTATAAAAGTATTAAAGGCTTAGAACATATCGATAAGGTCATTGACATTAATCAATCACCAATTGGTAGAACACCACGAAGTAATCCGGCAACTTACACCAAAACCTTTGATGAAATCCGAAAGTTGTTTGCTAAGATACCTGAAGCTATGATTCGTGGCTACAAACCCGGTCGTTTCAGCTTTAACGTAGCAGGTGGTCGCTGTGAAACTTGCCAAGGTGGTGGTTTACGTGTTATAGAAATGAACTTTCTACCAGATGTTTATGTTGAATGTGAAACCTGTCAGGGCAAACGTTTTAACCGTGAAACCTTGGAGATTCGTTATAAAGGAAAATCGATTAGTGATGTTTTAAATATGACGATAGAAGAAGCTGTAGACTTCTTTGAACATATCCCTAAAATTTATCGAAAATTAAAAACTATAAAAGATGTCGGCTTAGGCTATATTACTCTAGGACAACAAAGTACCACACTTTCTGGTGGTGAAGCCCAACGTATTAAACTGGCCACGGAATTAAGTAAGCGTGACACAGGTAATACGTTTTACATCTTAGATGAACCTACGACTGGCTTACATTTTGAAGATATTCGTGTTTTAATGAAAGTCCTCAATAAATTGGTTGACAAAGGGAATACGGTTTTAATTATTGAACACAATTTAGATGTAATAAAAACCGTTGATTATATCATAGACATTGGCTACGAAGGTGGCAAAGGTGGCGGTGACGTGGTCGCCAAAGGTACACCAGAACAAATCATTAAAGACCAGAAAAGTTATACAGCCCAATTTTTGAGAAAAGAATTGAATTAACAATATATTGTCAATTTTCAATTGGTGATGTTTTGCGAAACTGTTAAATTAGCAGGTTTGCAATTCTAAAACACAGATATAGATATTAAAATACATGAGGAAAGAGAATAAACATAAAGGCTGGAATGAAATAAAAACTAACGACTCCTGGGCGATTTTTAAAATCATGGGTGAATTTGTTGGTGGTTATGAAAAGCTGAGCAAAATAGGCCCTTGCGTCTCTATATTTGGTTCAGCCAGAACAAAACCAGATCATAAATACTACCAACTCGCTGTTGATGTTGCTGAGAAAATTGTAGAACACGGTTATGGTGTTATTACAGGAGGTGGTCCAGGTATTATGGAAGCTGGTAATAAAGGAGCACATATAGCTGGTGGAACTTCTGTTGGTCTCAATATAGAATTACCTTTTGAACAACACGATAATCCTTACATTGATAGTGATAAGAGTTTAGACTTTGATTATTTCTTTGTACGTAAGGTGATGTTTGTAAAGTACTCACAAGGCTTTGTAGTTATGCCAGGTGGCTTTGGTACCTTAGATGAATTATTTGAAGCCATGACGCTGATCCAAACACATAAAATCGAGACATTTCCAATTATATTAGTAGGAAAAGAATTTTGGGGAGGCTTATTTGATTGGGTTAAAACGACACTACTAGAGGCTGGAAATATAAGTCCTAAGGATTTAGACCTGATGCATCTAGTAGACACATCTGATGAAGTTATACATATATTAAATGATTTCTACAAGGAATATGATTTAAGCCCGAATTTCTAAAAAACCTTTTTACATTGCTATGAAAAAGACATTAATCGGTTTTTTTGCGGTTAGTTTACTAAGTATTTTAAATGTTTCTGGACAAGAGACCTTTAAAGTCATGTTTTATAATCTACTCAACTACCCGCTAGAAGACGCCGTCCCTAATCGCGAAGATGATTTAGAACTTATTCTTTCTAATTATCAACCTGATTTATTCTTGGTATGCGAACTTAATAACAGCACAGGTGCAGATAATGTTTTAAATATAACACGTAGCGCTATAAATATCAATTTTGAAATGGCGACCTATGTGTCTAATACCTCAGATGATTCTGGTAGTGACCAAAACGATCTTCAAAATTTATTGTATTACGACAGCACTAAGTTTACTATAGAAGAAGAACTTATTGTCCCAACAGACTTAAGGGATTTTAATATTTACAGAATACGATTGAATACCATAGACCAAGATACCAATCCCATCGATATCTATGTTGTAATTTGTCATTTAAAAGCCTCTAGTGGTGTTGAGAATGCACAGCGTCGTTTTGAGATGGTACAAGAATTGGATGCCTATTTAAACACCTTACCTGAGGAGACCAATATATTGTTAGGAGGAGATCTTAATTTGTACACGGCTTCGGAATCCGCATTTCAGGAATTATTAGATGGTACAAATAATATCGTTTTTGCTGATCCACCAAATCGTGTTGGTAGCTGGAATAACAATGTGAATTTTGTCGATGTATTTACACAATCTACCCGAACTCAAAATGGATTAGGAGGATCTACCGGAGGTTTTGACGATCGTTTTGACTTTATCCTCACTTCTGAGAATATGCTAGACACATCAGATGTGACTTATGTGCCCGATTCTTATCAAGTGTATGGTAATAACGGTTTAGCCTCCTGTTATAACCGACGTATCAATTCTTCAGATTGCGGTACTATTAACTCGCAGTTTTCATTCGAAATTAGAGATGCATTACATAATTTTAGTGATCATTTACCTGTAACCTTATCTTTAGAAACTGATGCTACATTATTAAGCACCAAAGACGTTTCTCTTGTTGATGCTTTAAGTTTAGAAAAAAACATAATAGATTATAATATATTTATTTATATCAACTCATTTGAATTATTAAATGAACAATTATATGTGTTTGATATGACAGGTAAACGCGTTAAAACCTTACGAACAAACACAAATACAAGACAAGAATATGACCTGTCTGATCTTCAAAATGGTTTATACATTTTAGCGGCTCCAAATTCAAATTTAAATCCCATTAAATTTATCATTTCGCATTGATCAAAGACAGTTACATATTTATTTTGCTTATTTGTTTTAGTGTGCAAATTTCTGCACAAAACAAAATAGATATCAATGCTGTTGTAGATGTTGACACCAAGTCTATTAGTATTTCTCAAACTATTATTTATAAGAATACAACTGAAGATACTTTAACCACAATTTATTTAAACGATTGGAATAATGCCTACTCTACCAAATCTACTCCATTAGCAAAACGCTTTGAAGAGGAATTTAGCACTAAGTTTCATTTAGCTAAAAGTGAACAGCGTGGTTATACTACTATCACATCCATGAAAGATGAGAATGCGACTTCTTTAGCCTACTCTAATTTAGAGCTTCACCCGGATGTTGTAGAGGTTAAACTAAATCAAGCTTTACTTCCACAAGACAGCTATAACATTACACTAGAGTATATCTTGGTTTTATCAGATGCTACATTTACCGATTACGGATTTACAAAAAATGAGAACTTTAATCTTAAATATTGGTACCTCACTCCTACAGTATATGATGGTAAATGGCATTATTACAGTAACAAAAATTTAGACGATCTCTATATACCCAAAGCAGATATCAACCTAAGTATTTCGCACCCTATTAATTATAGAGTGACCTCTGAACTAGACTTGGTTGTCTTAGAGCCCAGTAATAATAACACAACGCAAACAACTGTATTAGAAGGAAAGAATCGTGTTGATACTTTTTTATCCCTCAATAGATTTCCCAGATATAGTTTTGTAAAGACTGATGACTTTATTGTTATCTCTAATATCGATGAAAAAGGCTTAGAACCTACAAATAAAGCTATACTAACTGATAAAATCACACGCTTTTTAACCACTAATTTAGGTGACTATCCGCATAACCAGCTTTTAGTTAGCAAGTTAGATTACAATAAAGATCCATTGTATGGATTAAATCAATTACCTCGTTTTCTTAGACCGTTTCCAAACGAATTTCAATACGAATTAAAGCTATTAAAAACAGCTTTAAAAAAATATATTGACAATGTACTTCTATTAAATCCCAGAAAAGAACACTGGTTAAGCGAAGGGCTTCAGATTTATTTTTTAATAAAATACGTTGATGAATATTATCCAGATATGAAGCTACTAGGTACCTTAGCTAATATTTGGGGCATACGTGCATTTCATGCGGCAGATCTAGATTTTAATTTCCAATACTTTCTCTATTCCATGGAAGTAGCTCGTAAAAACAGAGATCAACCTATAAATACATCTAAAGACTCTCTAATTAAATTCAATGCTAATATCGCTGGAAAATATAAGGCTGGTGTCGGATTAAAATATTTAGATGCTTTTGCAGATGACATTGAATTACGCAATGTCATTACAGAATTCTTAAAAACCAATACGCTGAAAGAAGTATCAGTTTCAGATTTTGAACGCTTTATTAAATCTAGCACTAATAAAGACATCAACTGGTTTTTTACTGATTATGTTGGCACGCGTAAAAAAATAGATTTTAAAATATCAAGTGTAGAATCTATGGAAGATTCCTTACGTATTACGATTAAAAATAAACGTGATAATAGCATGCCTGTATCACTTTTTAAATTACAAAATGATACTGTAGCTGGTCAACTTTGGGTTGAACATGTGAAAGGTGAAAAAACAGTGACTATCCCAAAAGACAGCACTGATAAGTTTGCTTTAGATTATTATAATGTTATTCCAGAATTCAATCAGCGTGATAACTATAAAGCGGTAGATGGTACATTTTTAAATAACAAACCATTACAATTCCGCTTATTTAAAGATGTAGAAGATCCAAATTATAATCAAATATTCTTTATGCCATTGGCTGAATTCAGGAATATTTACGATGGTCTTACCTTAGGTGTCAAAATGTATAACAAAACTATTCTTAGAAAACGTCTCAATTATCGCTTTTCACCACAATATGCAACGAAATCGAGATCATTAACCGGATCTACATCAATTTTTTATACACATAATCTTGAAAACCAGAACTTATTTAATATCACTTATGGTATTTCTGCTGGTTACCGATCGTTTGCGGAAGACGCCTTCTCTACTAACATAAATCCTTCGATTTCATTTTCATTTAGAAACGATAAAGATTTTAGAGCAGATGCTATTGATGTTATTTCAGCTCGCTATGTCAGCATTAGTAGAGATATTGGTGAAAATGCCATCATTGAAATAGATGAGCCTGATTATGGAGTACTCAACTTAATATATACACATTCTAATCCAGGCATAATAAGTTACTCCAATTTTAATGTCGATTTTCAGCTAGCCGATAAGTTTAGTAAGCTTTCATTTAATTACGAAACCAGAAAATTGACAAAAAGTAATAGAAACATCAATTTTAGATTTTTTGCAGGATTCTTCTTAGACAACAACACTAATCCATCGTCAGATTATTTTAGTTTTGCACTAGATCGACCAACCGATTATTTATTTGACCTTAATTACTTAGGACGTTCTGAAGCAGCAGGTTTATTTAGTCAACAAATCATTATGGCAGAAGGTGGTTTTAAATCTAAATTAGAAACACCATTTGCTAATCAATGGATGACAACTGCAAACTTCAGTACATCAATTTGGAGATACATTCAAGCTTATGGTGATTTAGGCGTGGTTAAGAATAAATTTGATACAGCAAAACTGGTTTATGATTCTGGTATTCGATTAAATCTAGTCGAAGATTATTTTGAGATATATTTCCCGATTTATTCAAACTTAGGATGGGAAATTGGACAACCAAATTATGACCAAAGAATTCGCTTTATGTTTACAGTAGACCCACAGGTTCTTTTAGGCCTATTTAGACGTAAATGGTATTAACACATTCTTACTTAGGTGTTAATTTTTTAGCAATTTTTAATAATTTCTTCGTTTTAAGCTAATTTTTTTAAGAATAATTCAAATTTATAACAAGTCTGGCTATTGCAAATCTTGATGGAATTTACTACTTTTGCTTGGTAAATTTAGCTATTCATGAAGACAAACTCCAAGACCAAAACAGAGATAACATTTGAAGATTTCAAAACAGAGGTTTTAAACGACTATAAGATTGCTGTTACGAGTCGCGAGTGTAGTGTTCTTGGTCGTAGAGAGGTGCTAACAGGAAAGGCTAAATTTGGTATTTTTGGTGGTGGTAAGGAAGTGCCTCAGATTGCCTGGGCAAAATCGTTTGAAGATGGAGATTTTAGATCTGGATATTACCGCGATCAAACATTTATGATGGCTATCGGCGAACTCACTATAGAACAATTCTTCGCAGGACTTTACGCCAACACCGATTTAAAAGAAGAACCAATGTCTGCTGGTAGACAAATGGGCGGTCATTTTGCGACCCATAGTTTAGATGACCAAGGTCAATGGAAAAATTTGACTGAGCAAAAAAACTCGAGTGCAGACATCTCACCTACTGCAGGACAAATGCCTAGACTTTTAGGTTTAGCCCAGGCTTCAAAAATTTATAGACAAGTTGATGGTATTGATACCACTAAGTTTTCTAAAAAAGGTAATGAGATAGCTTGGGGTACGATTGGAAATGCAAGTACAAGTGAAGGTTTATTTTTTGAAACTATAAATGCCGCAGGTGTCTTACAGGTACCAATGGTGGTAAGTATTTGGGACGATGAGTATGGTATTTCTGTTCATGCAAAACACCAAACAACAAAAGAAAATATATCAGAAATTCTTAAAGGGTTTCAACGCGATGAGAATGCTGACGGCTATGAAATATTTAGAGTTAATGGCTGGAATTACCCTGAACTAATTGACACTTATCAACGTGCTGCACAATTATCACGAAAGGAACATGTTCCAGTAATGATTCATGTGCAACAATTAACACAACCACAAGGACATTCTACTTCAGGATCACACGAGCGATATAAGGATGCTGAGCGTTTGGCATGGGAAGTAGAATATGATTGTAATGCCCAAATGCGTCAATGGATGGTCATTAACAATATTGCCACTGATGAAGAATTAACACAACTTGAAAAATCGATTAAAAAAGAAGTTAGAGACGGTAAAAAAGCGGCATGGGCAGCTTACATTAATCCAATAAAAGCAGAACAAAAAGAGGTTGTAGCATTATTACAAAATGCTGCAAACACAAGTTCTAATGGTGTGTTTATTACTAAACTAAAGAATGATTTAATAGCTATTGATGAGCCTTTACGTAAAGATGTTTTAGCCGCTGCACGTAAAGCTTTGCGTTATCTTATTTCAGAGGATTCAGCTGAAAAAACACAATTACAACAGTGGATCAATAGTTATATTGAAGACGTACAGCCAAAGTACAGTTCACACTTATATAGTGAATCTAACTCAAAAGCAATAAATCAAACCAAAGTCTTACCAACCTATAGTGACGATGCAATAGATGTAGATGGAAGAATCATTTTAAGAGATAATTTTGACGCTATCTTTAGCAACTATCCAGAAGCTTTGATATTTGGAGAAGATGCAGGTCATATTGGTGATGTCAACCAAGGCCTAGAAGGACTTCAGGAAAAATTCGGAGAGTTACGTGTATCAGATACTGGTATACGAGAAGCGACCATTTTAGGCCAAGGTATCGGAATGGCCATGCGAGGGTTACGCCCTATTGCTGAAATTCAGTATTTAGATTATCTATTATACGCCTTACAAATAATGAGTGATGACCTAGCTACTGTACAGTACAGAACAAAAGGTCGTCAAAAAGCTCCTTTAATTGTAAGAACACGTGGTCATCGTTTAGAAGGTATTTGGCACTCTGGTTCTCAAATGGGTGGAATATTAAACTTATTAAGAGGTATTCATGTCTTAGTTCCAAGAGATATGACCAAGGCTGCTGGATTCTACAATACCCTACTTGAAAGTGACGAACCAGCCCTTATCGTAGAATGTTTAAATGGGTATCGACTAAAAGAAAAGATGCCTAACAACATTGGTGAATTTAAAACTCCAATCGGTGTTGTTGAAACCTTAAAAGAAGGTGATGATATTACTTTGGTATCCTATGGTTCTACTCTACGACTTGTTGAGCAGGCGGCGAAAGAATTATTAGAAGTAGGTATTGATGCAGAAATTATTGACGTACAATCGTTATTACCATTTGATTTAAATCATGATATCGTAAAAAGTATAGCCAAAACCAACAGAGTGATGGTTATTGATGAAGATGTAAAAGGTGGTGCCTCTGCCTATATATTAGACCAGTTAATAAATATTCAAAATGCCTATGGGCATTTAGACAGTCAGCCGAAAACCTTGGCTGCTCAACCACATAGACCAGCCTATGGATCGGATGGAGATTATTTCTCAAAACCATCTGTAGAAGACGTTTTTGAAGCCGTATATAGTGTAATGCACGAATTCAACCCAACAGATTTTCCAAAATTACGCTAGTAGTCGATTAATAGCATTTGATTAAAGCCTTCTTTAAAGCCTTCTTTATTAAGAGAGGGCTTTTTTATTTTGTATTATGACTTATATCATGAAAAGTTTCTTGAGATATAATTAATTTGGTAGTTAAACTTAGAATTATTTTATGATTACAGAAGACATCTTAAAATCCTTCAATCGAAAATCGGATTTAATTAACTATTTACAACAACACAAAACTACAAACCCAATTTTTCAATCTGCTTTAGAAAAATATGACTATGAACAAGAACTATTGCCCTTGCAGGCGGAACTTGTGGATTTACAGCGCTGGGTTCAGAAAGAAAACAAAAAAATCGCTATCATTTTTGAAGGACGCGATGCTTCAGGAAAAGGTGGTACTATTAAGCGTTTTAAAGAACATCTCAATCCGAGAGCTATGCGCATTGTAGCCTTAAATAAACCTACCGAAATGGAGAAAAACCAATGGTACTTTAATCGTTATATCAAAGAACTACCAAATGCAGGGGAGATTGTATTTTTTGATAGAAGTTGGTACAACAGAGCTGTTGTAGAACCAGTAATGGGTTTCTGTAATAAACAACAATATAATCGGTTTATGATTCAGGTTCCTGAATTTGAAAATATGCTCTATGAATCTGGTACCACACTCATTAAATTTTGGTTTTCAGTATCTAAAGAAGAACAACAACGCCGTTTTGAAAAACGCTTAAATAATCCTCTTAAAAAATGGAAGTTTAGTCCTGTAGACGAAAAGGGACAAGAACTGTGGGATAAATTTACAGTTTATAAAAATCAGATGTTTTCCAGAACCCATAATTCATTCTCGCCTTGGGTGGTTATTAAATCTAATGATAAAAAACGTGCACGATTAGAGAGTATCAAATATGTTCTTAGTCTGTTTGATTACGAAAATAAAGGTAGAAGTTGCAAGGCTCTCCTACCAGACCCGAATATTGTGCAGCGCTATTTTAGAAACACCATTCAATTAGACCAATAATGTAACAAGTATACTATGACAGAAAAAGATATGAAAATTATAAATTCAAAGAAGGGACTTGCTGCATTATTAAGACAAGAGCGATTAGATATACCAAAAGCGCTTAAAAATGTGAAATACGAAAAGCGTTTAGAAAAATTACAGGAAGAAATGCTCATTTTACAGCAGTGGGTTGCAAAGAACAATAAAAAAGTCGTCATACTTTTTGAAGGTCGAGATGCTGCAGGTAAAGGCGGAGCCATAAGACGTATTATACAGCATTTACCACCTCGTGCCATTCGTGTTGTAGCTTTACCAAAGCCCAACGAAACTGAAATGGGTCAATGGTATTTTCAACGCTATATTAATAGATTACCCAATAATGGAGAAATAGTTTTCTTTGATAGAAGCTGGTATAATCGCGCCGTTGTAGAGCCGGTTAATGACTTTTGTACTAAAAAAGAATATGAGGTATTTATGGGTCAGGTTAATGAGTTTGAAAAAATGATTCAAGATTCGGGAATACACTTACTGAAGCTCTATTTCTCAATCACTAAAAAAGAACAAGAACGACGATTTAAAGACATTGTTAGTTCTCCTATAAAAAAATGGAAATATAGTGACGTCGATAGACGTGCTTTATCCTTATGGGACGAATACACTAAGTATAAGGAAGTCATGTTCGCAAATACGCAAAAGGCAGCACCATGGAAAGTGATAAAAGCCAACAGAAAAACCAGTGCGAGAATTAGAGCGATTGAGTACATACTAAAACAAATTCCTTACGAAGTCAAAGACATAGAACGTATTCGTCATAAACCTCTAAAATATATTATGGAAGATTAGATGAAATCGTTTAAATAAATCTTTTAAAAGTGATAAACCTCTTTAACTAGTATAATTGACTTTTTAACTCTAAAACCATTATTTAGATAATGGTTTTTTTATATTTATTTACTAACCAATCAATACGTTATGCTTTCAAAATCAGACAAGTCTAAACTAAGGAGTTCTATATTTAGACATTTAGACGGAATTGCGACAGCAACAACCGCTTATGCGTTGCACAAAAAAGGTGTTTTAGATTATCTGTTAAGATCAAAGAAAGTACAATTAAAAACTGTAACAAAGGAATTTAATGCCAACGAAGGCTACTTAAATATTGCATTAAGAGTACTCTCTTCTCAAGGCTGGTTAGACCAAACTTTAAATACTCAAAAAAACACCGTAGAATTTTCTATAAACAGCAAAAGTAAAGAAGCATTCAGCTTGGTGCATTTGTATGAAGATGCGTTTAATCTATTAAAATACTCAGATCATTTTGCTTCAGATAAGATAATAAGTGCAGATGCTTTTATAGTATTAGAACGTATTTTTAAAAATTTTGAATCTAACTATGGCATCGATGTTTCTAATGAAACCTCTATAAATTATCAAGTTTTAAAGCATATTGAAGGTGTTATAGCGGGTCCAATTATTGTATTGCTGGGAGTTAATGGCCTATTTCATAAGTACTTTATGGAAGCATCATTTACTGCAGAAGAATATCATAGAGATCCTGAAAGCTTCAAAAAGATTTTAGATTTTCTATCACACTTAGGCTGGTTTAATAAAAAGAAAAATACCTATCAGTTTACAGATAGAGGTTTATTTTTTGCAAAACGCGCCAGTGCTTATGGAGTAACAGTATCTTACATTCCGACGTTTTTACAATTAGATGAATTGCTGTTTGGTAACCCATTAATTTTAAAAACAGAATCACCAGATGAAACTGAAAAACATGTTCATAGAGAAATGAATGTTTGGGGAAGCGGTGGCGCACATGCCACGTATTTTAAGGTGATAGACAAGGTGATTATTGACTTATTCAACAAACCTATAGAAGAGCAACCTAAAGGTATTTTAGACATGGGTTGTGGTAATGGTGCCTTTATAGAATATATATTCAATGTCATTGAGCAACAAACGCTTAGAGGTACATTGTTAGACGATTATCCCTTGTTTTTAGTAGGTGCTGACTTTAATAAAGCGGCACTCAAAGTGACCAGAGCCAATCTTATAAAAGCAGATATTTGGGCTAAAGTGATTTGGGGCGATATTGGAAGACCAGATCTACTTGCTCAAGACCTAAAAGAGGATTATAATATTGAGCTATATGAACTACTCAATGTAAGAACATTTTTAGACCACAACCGTATTTGGGTGGCTCCAGAAAAAGAGCACTCTATAATTAGCAATTCATCTGGTGCCTATGCTTATAAAGGTGAACGATTGTCTAATAACAATGTTGAAGCGTCACTTATGGCGCATCTTGAAAAATGGAAACCTTTTGTCGAAAAATTTGGATTATTGATTATAGAATTACACACCATAAATCCGGCGTTAACCGCGAAGAACTTAGGTAAAACTGCGGCTACAGCTTACGATGCTACACATGGCTACAGCGATCAATATATATTAGAAGTTGATGTTTTTAGAGCTGCCGCTGAAAAAATCGGATTACTACCAGATGACAATCACTTTGCGAAATTCCCTGATAGCGAACTAGCAACTGTAAGTATTAATCTACTTAAAGGAAATTAAATTGTGAATTAATTATTTGACCTAATTATTGTATTTTCGTCAGCCGATTTATGAATTAAAATAATTAATGAATAAATCTTTCTAAAATCAATAATTAAACAAAATGAAAAAATTAATCCTTGCCTTTTTAATAACTCTTCCTCTGCTAAGTTTTGGACAAAAAATCAAAGTAAAAAAAGGAATTGTAACCTTTGATGGTAAAGAAGTTGCAAAACTAAACGACGCCCTTAGAGATAATTATAAATTCTCTACACTTAGTGACGAAAAAGCATTTGATGTTGTTTTTAAAGGTATGTCAGCAAATAATTTAGAAGGCTTTCAATGGTTAGAATTAACATCTGCAGATAGCAGAGTTACTGAAGTTCCTTATGAAGTATTAATGACCTCATTCAGTGTTTCTAAACTCATCATTAAACTATTAAGTGCCAAGTACGAGCTTATAACCTCAGATGGAATTGATATGTCTAAAGTTGATGCTTTTTTTAGTGTTGAACGAGAAAAATTAAGCGATAAATACACCAAGGCAGTAGTATCTGCAAAAGCTGATGAAGCCGAGCGTCAAAAAACAGTGGGTCGCTATAACCCATTTGTGAAGGACGATGGTACGATTTTATTTGGTGGTTCTAGAGGTACTAAAATTGCCGGTAGAGTTACTTATGGAGAAAATACCTATACAGTTATAGATTTAGACGGTATTACTGTTGGTACTGCAAAAGGATGTTCAACATGTACTGATGTTGATGCCAAAACCTATACAGATGAAGCATTTAAATTCGACTATGGATCTCGCACTATGATGTCTGGTCGTTTTGATAGAGCCTTAGCGCAAATTTTTGTAGAAGAATTATTAGGTAGAGGCTACCAATTACAACACGAAGCTAAAGCCTACAAAGCGCGTTTGCACAAAGAACGAGTTAAAGTAGCCAAGGAAAATAGTATAAATCTTTATGGTGTTGATGGCGCAGTAACAGATGAAGATGGTAAAACGTATGAAGGCACTGTTTTTGCGATTTTTGAAAAACTAGATATAAATCCTGCAAAACAACAGAGTGATTATGCAGAAATGAATTCTATTGATAAATTTGGAAAGTTCGTTAGTGTAAATTACATGAATGAAAAAAACAGACCTCGCACAAAAAAGTTCGCTGCTAAAAATAAGGTTAAGTTCTGTGCTATGGATGATGGAGTTGAGAAGTGTTTTATGGGAATGAAAACAAAAGGAAATGCTCTCAAAAAGCTCTCAAATGCCTCTAACTTTGGTTTTGACAATTCCTATTTCTATGAAATTATTTATGAAAACAATGGCCATATGGTTTTATCTAAACCAGGTGAAGAAGGTACTTTTGTTTTAAAGTTCTCAGATAAAAAAGAAGGGTTTATGATAGATAGTAGGAGTAATGATAAAATCTCGCCTAAACTTGCAAAATATATTTCGTCTTGTAAAAGCCTATCTGAAGATATTAGTAATGGTGAATTCGATTTATCTAATTTAGACAATTTAAAACTCATCGTCGACGAATACTGTAAAAGTTAATTCCTTATTCAATAAAACTTAAAAAAGAAGGCTAGAATGCCTTCTTTTTTTGTGCGCTTAATTGTTTGACATGAGTTGCATTTTGTTTGTCGAAATTTGTTGTAATAGCTCATAAGTTTGTAGAGATTAGCTTCAACTTTTAAAAACAACGCATTATGAAGAAAAGCGGAATTATTATAGTATTAAGTGCTTTACTGTTTAGCTCTTGCATAGTAAAATCACTTCAACCCTTCTATATTAAAAGCAGTCTTAGTTTTAATGAAAACTTAATTGGTAGCTGGACAGATAATAAAAAAGGGGAATGGACAATAGAATCTTTAAAAGCAAAATTTGATCAAGATCGTAAGGAAGGTATGAAACCCTCTGAAGAAGATATGCTCGCCTACGAAACCTATAAAGAAGGGTATTATATTCAATATATTAAAAAAGAAAAAGAAGCTGGTTTTATTGCAATGCCGTTTAAGGTAGATAATCAATATTTCTTAGACTTTATACCCATAGAGATTGAGGATGAGGAAATTAACAGCTTAGCAGCAGAACACCTTTTAAAAACACATTCCGTCGCAAAAATAGATGTAAATTCAAAAGCAGATGTTGTATTTTCATGGTTAAGTGAAGAGCGTATACAAGATATTCTAAATGAGAAAAAAATGCGAATTAAGCACGAAAGTATAGGGCCGGAAGAAACCTTATTATTAACGGCTTCATCCGAAGAACTTTATGCATTTTTAAAGAAATATTTAAAAACTAATATTGAAGACAAATGGAAATCATCAGACCAATTAAAATTAGCTAAAACAGATGCAAAAACTTAGTCTAAATTCAGTTATAAAAAATTCTAATTACCACAGACCACTACTTTTTAATAGTGGGCTGTGGTCTTTAGCATTTATAATTTTACTGTTCATTTTCTCAAAAGGACAATCACCAATCCTTGTAGATTATGCCTACACTGTAATATTTCTAACCGCATTAGCTGTACCTGTTTTAATTAATTTCTATGTATTAATTCCTAAGTTTTTAAAACAAGAAAAATATCTTATTTATGTCTTTACATTTTTAACCAACCTCATTGTATTTGCATTCTTAAGTTCCTGGTTTTTGCAACCTGTTTTAGATGTTGCATTCCCTAATTACTTTTTTATTTCGTATGTATCTCAGACTAACATTCTTCTTGTCTTTATAATTTTCTTGATTGTCAGTACGCTTCTAAAATTAACAGAAGACTGGTTTCATTTTAACACTAATCAAAACAAACTATTGCTCCTTAAAAACCAACAGATTGAGACACAATTATCTGCATTACGTTCACAAATAAATCCTCATTTTCTTTTTAATTCACTTAATGTGATTTATGCCTTAGCTCTAGAAAAAAAGAAAGATACAACCAAAGCCATTGTTCAACTTTCAGATATTTTACGATATATTATTTACGATTCAGACACGCAACGTGTATTACTAAAAGACGAAATCACACTTCTTAAAAATTATATTGCGTTTCAAAATCATAGAATAGAAACATATATAGCTACAGAAATAAAAATTGATATTGAAAACGAAAATTATGAAATCTACCCAATGCTTTTACTGCCTTTATTAGAAAATAGTTATAAGCATGGTGTTATTTCTGGTGAGGCTAATCAGCCGATAAAGATTAGATTAAATCAAAAAGAACATCAGTTTCAATTCACTATCAAAAACGCAAATTTAGACACTAAAAACACCTTAGACGAAAAGTACTCTGGTGTAGGTTTAGAAAATCTAAGAAATAATTTAAATTTGGTTTACCCAAAACAGCATGAGTTTGCGACAGAAATTAAAAACGACACATTTACCGTGAAGCTATTAATCAATAATGAATCCTAAAACGACTATAACATGTGTAATTGTAGACGATGAATTATCGTCACAACGCGTGCTACAACATTTTATAGCAGAGACAGATATCTTAAATTTAAAAGCTACCTGTAATAATACTGCAGAAGCATTTAAATACCTTCAATTGAAAGGCAATGTAGACCTTTTGTTTTTAGATATTAATATGCCCAAACAATCGGGTTTAGACTTCTACAAATCCCTCAAAAATCCTCCACAGGTTATTTTTACAACGGCATATCCACAATTTGCAGTAGAAGGTTTTGAAGTTAGTGCTATCGATTATTTGTTAAAGCCTATTGCGTACGAACGTTTTCTCACAGCGATCAATAAAGTACTGACTAACTTAGATCAATCGGTAGACAATGATGCTTTTATAATCTTAAAGGAAAACAAAGCTCTACATAAAGTGATTTTTAATGACATTCAATATGTTGAAGCATTTGGTGACTATGTTAGAGTTCATACAGAAGAGAAAATCATTACAACGCATAGTACTTTTTCAAAGTTTATAGAAAGTTTACCCGATTACTTTTTAAGAACACACAAGTCTTTTAGCATTAATCTTAATAGAATGAATCAGCTTTCTGGTAATCAAATAACAGTAGATTGTCATACAATTCCTATTGGTCAGACTTATAAAAAAACTGTTTTAAAAGCCTTAAATTTGTGACATGAAGATCGAATCTATAGTCACTATTAAAAAGGAGCTACAGCACCTATCTAAAGAAGAATTATTGGCCTTAACCTTAAGACTAGGCAAATTCAAAAAAGAAAATAAAGCACTCCTCACCTATCTTCTTTTTGAAGCTCATGATGAAGATGGTTACATAGCCAGTGTAAAAACTACTCTAGACGAGTTATTTGAAGGCATAAATTCCGATAGCTACTTTTACATAAAAAAAACGATTCGTAAAATCCTTAGACAAATTAGAATTTACAGTCGCTATTCTTTAAAAAAAACTACTGAAGTTGAACTCCTACTCTATTTTTGTGAACGATTGAACGAGCTAAAACCTTCAATTCATAGAAATACGACCTTAAGTAATTTATATCAGCGCCAAATTATATCTATTAAGAAAAAAATTAGTGTATTGCATGAAGATTTGCAGTATGACTACAATCTTCAGCTAGAAGACCTTGAATTGAACAGATAAAATTTACCTCATTTTCTCAAACTTGACATTTGTCATAGAATTTCTAAGTAGTATTTCAGAACTTTAGTATCTAAGAAAATCCTAGAGTTATGAAAGTTTATAAAGTATTATCTGCCTTTGTTTTACTAGTAGTTTTTAGTTGTGCATCTTCTAGCGAAGTGGTGTACGACTATAATTTAGATGTTAACTTCAACGACTACGATACTTATGTGCTGTGTGTCGATGATTTTTTCGTGGAACATTCTAAACATCCTAATTTAGATAATGAAGAAATTCGAAGATTACTAGGTGATGCCGTCGCAGTAGAGATGGAAAATACCAACCATAGAACAAATGTCTTTGATCCACAATTACAAGCAGGGTTCAGACTTCTTATTAGTGAAGAAACAGCTGAATTTGAACACTGCGAACACTCAGAAGAATTAGAATATTGGGAAAGTTGCACCATTCATACCGAAACCTATGAGGAGGAGACTTTAGTGGTTTATGTTGCAGATTTTAATACAAATAAGGTCTTATGGCACGCTTCAATTATCTGTGATCTCAATAAGCCTAACAAGAAATTACAGCCTTATATTCAGGGATTAGTTAACGACTTATTTGAGACATATCCTAAAACATATGTTGCTAAAAATCCAGATGAAGCTAAAGAACAGCTCTAGGGAATTTTTACACTAGTTTTTTACTGACTGTGCAAATTTTGCACGGAACCAGGTAGGCCTTATGAAGTATATTAAACTTTCAATTTTTCTTAATGCTATTAATGTGCACTATTTAATAGTTTGTAAAATTAGAGCGCGATACATCCTACACTTAATATGTTAATTTTTCATTAATAGTTTTTTAAATTTTTCAATTCTCAATTATTTTTGGAACAAAACTTCTATGAAATCCTCAGTTTTATTCAGTGTCTTATTCTCAATTTTTATAATAACAAATAGTAGCGCTCAAGAGGAAGAGGATAAAGCCTTCGAAAAGTACAATATAAGTATCACCACAGGTATTGGATACGGAAAAGTAGAAAATGAAAATCAACCTAACTACGACCTTAATGCTAATATAGGTGAGTTACTGTTCACTTATAATCTTAAGGAAAATCTAGGTATAGCAACAGGAGTTGGTTATCTTCAACTTAGCGGTAACGGGTTTAATACCAATGGTAACTTTTATCATGAACGCGATCTTATTAAAATTCCGTTATTATTAAGAGCTAACAAAAATTTTGGTGATAAGTTTAATATTTATGCCTTAATCGGCTTTTACGGTCAGACCATAGTCAATGAAGAATTTAGATATCTGAATAGTCTAGAGAAAGATGTTTTTGGAGGTTGGAGTTTTGGCCTTCAAAGTAGTTTTACTTTTGAGTACGAAATATCAGAGGATTGGTCTATGGGTATTAATATAGCAACACAATCAGACTTTAATAAATTAGATACTAAAAATGACGCTTCTTTTGAAGATGAACAAGCTATTACAACCCTAAATACAATAGGGCTTTTATTCAAGTTTAGATTCTAATTTTTCTTGGCCTTTCGGCTACCTTCATACATTTCGTATTTGACTAAACGTGCTTCAAGCTTTGCATTAAAAACTTTAATTTTTCGAGATGGCCGTAGTCCTATGAATTTTAACGCTTCAAGATTTGAAGTAATAAGCCATGCATCAGTGTTCGGGTAACCATGCTTTAATGTGGTACCTATATTTCCATAAAATTCTTCAACATTAAGGTTTTCTAGACGCTCACCATACGGTGGATTAAATACCATATGTAATTTTTCTGTTCCTGCTTTTTGAGTTTTAAAAAAATCTTCGTGCTGAATATTAATAAACTCTTCCAGATGCGCATTTTTAATGTTTTCAATAGCTTTTCTAACAGCTGAAGGCGATTTATCATAGCCTATAATTTTGTAATGAAAATCCCGTGTCTTTTTTAATAGGGACTCTTCAATTTTTTCAAACAAATCTACATCCCAATCTTCCCAGCGCTCAAAAGCAAATTCCTTTCGCATTAAATTTGGTGGAATATTACAGGCAATCATCGCCGCTTCTGCCAACATCGTTCCACTACCACACATTGGGTCCATAAAATCCGTTTGTCCATCCCAACCACTCATTAAAATTAAACCAGCAGCAAGCACTTCGTTAATTGGCGCAATATTAGTAGCAGTTTTGTAACCTCTTCTATGTAAGGATTCACCAGAAGCATCTAATGAAATTGTACATCGCTGACGATCTATATGCACATTAATTTTTAAATCCGGAAAACGTAAATCTACATCAGGTCGTGTACCATCTTGATCTCTAAATCGGTCTACAATAGCATCTTTGGTCTTAAGAGCAGTATATTGAGAATGCGTAAATATACTATTATGCACAGTGGCATCAATAGCAAGAGAACCTGTTGGTTTTAAATACTCTTCCCACTTCATTTTCTTAACATTCCTGTACAAATCATCCTCTCTAGTTACTCTAAAAGAATGTATAGGTTTTAGGATTTTTATAGCTGTTCGTAAACCTAGATTGGCTTTGTACATAAAACCTTTATCACCAACGAAGCTTACATTTCGCACACCTTTCTCCACATTCATGGCACCAAGTTGTGTGAGTTCTTTTGCTAAAATATCTTCAAAGCCAAATAAGGTTTTGGCTACCATTGTGAAATTATTGTCCATGTGCTACGTCGAATAGGTTGCAAATTTACACTATTTTTGTACGACATTAATCATTATGACTAAATCAACGAAGCAGTGGTACACATCGTGGTTTGATACACCATATTACCACATATTATATAAAGATAGGGATTATTCAGAAGCTCAAGTGTTTATGGATAATTTAACCAATTACCTCAACATCCCTCAAGGTGGTAAAATATTAGACTTAGCTTGTGGCAAAGGCAGACACTCTTTATACCTCAATACATTGGGTTATAATGTTACTGGAGTCGATTTATCGGAACAAAGTATAGGTCATGCCAAACAATTTGAAAATGACACTTTAAAATTTAGAGTTCATGATATGAGTAAACCCTATCCTGAACAATTTGACGCGGTGTTTAATCTATTTACGAGTTTTGGGTATTTTGAAGATGAATCCTGTAATCTTAATACTATAAAATCAATAAAGGCAGAATTAAATGAATTTGGTTTTGGTGTCATTGATTTTATGAACACCAATTACGTTATTGATAATTTAGTTACTGAAAATGTAAAATCCATTGAAGGCTTAGACTTTCATCAAAAGCGACGTGTTAAAGATGGTTACATTGTAAAAGACATAAGTTTTGATGCCGATGGAGAGCTTTATAAATATCAGGAGCGTGTAAAAGCATTCACCTTAGAAGACTTTTTAGACTTATTTGAAAAAGCAGGAGTACATTTACTAGATGTTTTTGGCGATTATAAATTACGAAAATATCATACACAAACGTCAGAACGTATGATAATGATATTTAAATAAGTATAAGGATGAACAAGTACCTTTTTCCTGTATATGCTATCATAATTGGTATTGCTATTGCCTTTTTAACCAAGTAGCAAAAATCTCTGGGCACCAAATTATTACTTTCATTTAGTGGTGCTTTTTTATTAGCACTAACACTTTTTGATCTCTTACCAGAAGTCTACGAACATCTGGAAGCCAAGCAAACCGGACTTTACATTATGTGTGGCATCTTACTTCAGATCATTTTAGAATTCTTTTCTAAGGGTGCTGAGCATGGCCATGTACACATTCATAAACATAATGCTCAATTTCCATGGTTACTCTTTTTAAGTTTATGTATTCATAGTTTAATTGAAGGATTTCCTATTCACCAGCATAACGATATGGTGTATGGAGTGTTTATTCACAAAATACCTATTGCTGCTCTAATTACGGTGTTTTTATTACAATCTAAATACAGTAAGTTTCAAATCATTGGGTTTTTAGTGGTTTTTGCTGCTATGACACCTTTAGGTACTTTAATTTCTAATAAGGTGGCAATTGCTGCCGATTATGTAGATGTGGTAAGTGCCATAGCCATTGGTATATTTTTGCATATATCTACGACAATTCTTTTTGAATCTGGCGAAGGTCATAAATTCAATTTATCTAAGCTTATTGCTATTTGTTTGGGAATTCTCATAGCGTATATCATATAGTCAGTAGAAATTAATATATAGTGATTACAAAAAAACTAACTTTAGTAATTATCTTAATTAGTGCCTCGTTATTTAGTCAAGAAAAAATATCAGTCGGTATAAATTCGGGTTTAACCTATTCAAATTTTAGAGGAAATGATTTTTTTGATAATTACGATTATGGATTTGACTTTTTAATTGGTTTTTCTGTAGATTATCAAATAAAAAGTAATCTATTTATCGCTGCAGATTTGAACTACGACCGAAAATCTACAAATTATTTTTATGAAGATAATACTACTGTCGGTCCAGGTGGAACTATAATTGTAACACCAATAGGTGAAAATCCAGCTCAAAAGGATGAATTAAAATTTCAAACAAGATTCGAGTTTATAACAGTACCGATTACACTCAATTATTATATAGATAATCGTCATAACTTTTATATTAATGGTGGACCATATCTAAGTTACCTTTTAAATATTAAAAATATTGACGACGGAGAAGAAAGCGATTTAAATTTCAACGATGAATTTAACAAGTTGGACTTTGGCTTGGTAATGGGTATTGGCTACAATCTTGATCTCGATGAAATCAATTATCTATCATTTGAATTAAGGAATAATTTTGGATTAAGAAAACTAAATAAAAATAGCAATACCATTTTTGATTCTACCAAAACCATCTCTTTAAACCTTATTATAAGCTGGAACTTTTATTTGTAATAGAACTTTTGCTATCAGCTTATTTAGTTAATTTTTGGTCCTAGTTTACTAAACAAAATTCTGTTAGATTTTATATTTAGTCTGTAATTACTACATTAGTTACTGAATTACCTAACTAACCAATGTTCTCTAAAGAAGAAAGCCGCTTATTAAGACAAGAATTCTGGACTAGTTTCGGGAAATCATTTCCCAGAAAATGGCTCTTGTATAATACAAAAATAAAAGGTTTAGCCTTTAAATTCCATTTTGACACCAAGTTGGCATTAATAGCTTTAGATATAGAGGACGATCTCGAAAATCGTATCAATTGCTGGGAAAAGTTAGTCGCTTTAAAAAGTATTTTACAAAATGATTACTTACCTGACGCAATTTACGAGGAAGAATACTACTTAGAGAATGGCAAGGAAATCTCTCGTATATACTTGCCTTTAGAAAAAAAGGTGTCAATCCATAACAAAAACACCTGGCGAGATGTTATGGAATTCTTCAATACCAATATGATGTTATTTGAAGCTTTCTTTGAAGAGTATAAAGATGTCATTAAAATTACAATATAAAAGCTTCAGTGTTTTAAAACACTTATCTGTGTCGCTATAAAGTTAAATCCTTTGTTTTTGTAATATCTTCAGCAAATTGTAAGCACATATCTAAAGTTTCTTTAACATCTGCCAAACTGGTTCTAGGGTTAATTAAACACATTCTTAAAACAACCTGACCTTGCAATACTGTTGTAACTAACAACGCTTCTTTAGTCGCCATAACACGCTTAGAAATCTCTTGATTAAGTTGATCTAATTGTTTTTCAGAATAGTCTTGATGAATCGGGTTGTACCTAAAGTTAATGACTGCTAATGTGGCATGTGATACAATTTCCCAATCTTTACTTTTTCTTAATACATCTTCCACACGTTCTGCTAATTCTATATTGTAAGTAATAGCATCTCTAAACGCCTTTAGTCCAAATGACTTAATAGACATATAAAATTTTAAAGCTCTAAAACGACGTGTAAGCTGAATACCATGGTCATAGAAATTAATTTCAGAAGTATTACCTTCAATATCTCTTAAATACTCTGGCTTCTCACTAAATGTAGAACTTAACCATTTATGATTTCTCACTAACAAACATCCCATTTCATAAGGTTGAAAAAACCATTTATGAGGATCTATAGTTAAAGAGTCTGCTTTCTGAATGCCTTTTAGAAGTTTTGCACCACTTTCTGATAATATTGCTGCTCCACCATAAGCACCATCGACATGAAACCAGATATCTTCTGCTTTACACAACTTTGCAATATCATCTAATTGATCTACACTACCTGTATTGGTTGTTCCTGCATTAGCTATTATACAGAAAGGTTTAAGATCTTCTATACGATCTTTTGCAATGGCGTTTTTTAATTTATTAATAGATATCTTATAGTCAGAATCTACTGGAATTAATCGCACTTGTTCTTTTTTAAACCCAATCGTTTTTAGAGCTTTAATATTAGACGAATGAGTCTGATTAGACATATACACAATTGCTTTAGAAAAGTCATCACCACATTTTTGGCGCCTTGCGGTCACCAAAGCCGTAAGATTAGCCATTGAACCACCACTAGTAAAAATACCACCACCTTTTTTATTTGGAAACTTAAACAATTTAAGTAGCCAATTAATGGTTACAATCTCTAACTCTGTAGCTGCTGGTGACGCTGCCCAACCACCAGAAAATATATTAAACCCAGTAGCTAAAGTGTCTGCCATAACACTGATAAAATTGCTTGGACCAGGTACAAAAGAATACGATTTTGGATGTGAAACAATATTACTTTCGGAAAGTACTTTGTCAATAACAAAATCTAAAACTTTATGAGCATCTGTACCCTTTTCTGGCACATTTTCTAAAAACAAGTTATCCATCTCTTTACGAGTTGCTGTTACCACAGGTTTTTTAGAATCTTGTGTTTCAAAATGTTCAACTATAGCATCTACAATTTTGTAGCCATAATTTTGCATTTCTGTTTTATAAAGTGTGAGTTCGTGGGCTTCTGTATAAGACTTAGGCATTAAGTATTTTAATTTTGGCGCAAAGATAGTTTATCATATTAAGTATAAATTATTTTTGCTTAAATAAATGAAGTTATTAGTATCTTTAAAATAAGAAAACCTTTAGTAATGGACTTAGAAGCTAATAAAAATCATGCGGTAGAATTATATAAAATGGCTTATGAAGGTAATCCCAAAGATGCTGTTAAACGCTTTGTTGGCGAAGATTACATTCAGCATAATCCATTAGTAGGTGATGGTAAGCAAGCATTTATTGATTATTTTGAACGTATGCACTCTGAGTATGAGGATAAAACTATTGAATTTGTACGATGTATTGCAGAAGGAGATTTAGTGGCATTACACACATCAAATCTGGCCAGGTAATGATGAGTATATTACCATGGATTTTTTTAGATTTGATACTCACGGTAAAATTGTTGAGCATTGGGATGCCATGCAACAAATACCAGATATTTCTGCTCACAATAATACCATGTACTAAATAATTATGTGTTACGATATTAAAGCCAGTTTAGAAGCACAATTAAAACGTGCTAAACACAAAGGTGACTTAGGAGCTATCGATGAAATTAGAGAAAAATTGATTCCCTTTACAGATTTACCATTACACCACGCATCTGGTTTTAGCCATCCGGAATTATTAATTTACACCGACCGACAACCAGAATATCCAGAAGTGGCGACTTGGGGACTTGTACCACATTGGGTTAAAGATGAAATACAAATAAAAAAGTTTTGGAACAACACTCTTAACGCCCGTGGAGAATCCATTTTTGAAAAACCATCGTTTAGAGATGCTGCTGAACATCATAGATGTATTATCTACGTCGATGGGTTTTATGAACATCATCATTTTAACAATAACTCGTATCCATTTTATATCTATAGAAAAGACAATGAACCATTGGCTTTAGCAGGCCTTTACAGTGAATGGACAAACCCTGAAACAGGTGGAAAACTCAACACCTTTTCTATAGTGACTACAGAAGGTAATGCTTTATTAAAAAAAGTCCATAATAATCCTAAGCTTCAAGGACCAAGAATGCCTTTAATCCTTTCCGAAAGTTCAAAAGAATCATGGTTAAATCCAATAGAAAATGACAAGGATAAAATGCGTATTCAACAATTAATTACATCATTTCCTGAAGATAAATTAGATTTTCATACCGTTAGCAAGCTAAGAGGTAAATCTTATAAAGGCAATGTTGAAGATATCTCTAACGAAGTTATTTATGAAGAATTAGAATTTTAATTATGAGATTATATCTAAAAATAGTACTACTGACACTGCTTATATCTCCTTTATCAAGGTGTGCGGTAAAAGAGCATAAAAAACAAGATCATTATACATATAAAAAAGGCGATCCGAATGGAACTGGAAAATGGTATTTGGGTAGAGAGATAGCTTATGTTATGGGATTTCAAGGTATTGAATGGTTAGAGCGTCCTGAGAGAGAAAAAGAGGAAAACACATCAAAACTTATTTCGAATATGTCTATAAATTCTACGGATGTTATTGCAGATATTGGTGCAGGATCTGGTTACCATGTTTACAAAATAGCTCCATTAGCTAAAGAAGGTAAAGTATATGCTGTAGATATTCAAAAAGAAATGTTAGCCGCGATAATCACTCATCCTTCATTTGAGGTAAATAATAATATTGAAACTGTACTTGGTAGCGAAAAAAGTATTAATCTTCCTAACAATTCTGTAGATAAAGTTCTTATGGTAGATGTGTACCACGAGTTTGGTTTTCCTTATGAGATGATGCTATCTATTAAAAAGTCATTAAGAAAAAATGGAAAAATATATTTAATTGAATATCGAGGTGAAGATAAAACAGTACCAATTAAAAAAGTACATAAAATGACCGAAGCACAAGCTATAAAAGAAATGAAAGCCGTTGGTTTTGAGTTAGATGAGAATATTAGCAATTTACCTTGGCAACATTGTATGGTGTTTGTAAAAAGGAAATAAGAATTCTAGAAAATAAAACCTTAACAACTAGATTATATCACATGTAAAAAGATCATAAAGAAATGACAAATAGCGCCACCTAAAACAAATAAGTGCCAAATCACATGATTATAAGGAATCCGTTGAATAGCATAAAAAATAATACCAACAGTATAAGACAATCCACCAGCAAATAACCAAAGCACACCTTTTGGTCCAATAGAATCAGACAGATTCGAAAAATCAAAGATTATTAGCCAACCCATCACTAAGTATAATAAGGTTGAAAACACTTCAAAGCGTCCTGTAAAAAAGAGTTTAAGAATAACACCAAAACCAGCGATTCCCCATACCACCCAAAACAATGTCCAACCTAAACTATCAGTTAATGAAATTAAGAGTACTGGTGTATAGGTACCAGCTATGAGTAAATAAATACTCACATGGTCTACGATTCTAAAATAATGCTTACGCCTCTCCCCTTTTACAGCATGATAGAATGTTGAGGCCAAAAACAAAACAATTATAGAAATGCCATAAACAATAACACCAAACAAACTAAATGGTTTTGTGTCATCTACATAACTAATCAACAATAAGAGTGCAGCAATACCTAATGCTGCGCCAATACCATGAGACCATGCATTGAGTTGTTCTTCTAGTTTTGTTTCGGTACGCATTTATTGTTTAGACTTGGCTTTAGATTTTTTACTCGGTTTGGCCCACTTATTAACACAGGTGTAAAAGTCAATATCAAACGCTGGGTTTTGTCGCTCTAATTGTTCGTTGTGAAATGCACGTTGTAAAATGTCTTCAATAAGATAATCTTCTTCTTCCACTAAAGGATTAAATTCTTTCTTTAAAGAAATATCAAATAAGCTGGCTGTATTATTAAACCAAAATGCACGCCAACCACTGCGTAATTCTTTAATAAGTTGAAACGTTGTTTTTCCGGTCTGACGATGTATTAGCTTAACTAATATTTGTCCTTCGGTTTTAGTTAACTTCTTTAATTCGGCAGAAAACTCATTTTCAATATATTTCTGTATGATTTTAGCATAACGTTTTTTATCACGTTTACGCTCTAATTCATTAAGCCGTTTTTGAAGCGTCTCTAATCGCTCTGCAGCTAGTTTAGCATAAGGGTATACTTTTAGTGTTTTTCGCCTCAATATGATATATCGAATTCTTGCAGCTTTATCCTCAAACTCTAAATTTGGAAGGACATAAACCTCATCTAGATCTATGGCTGTTCTAGGTATAGAGTCACCTTCAATAATGATATACTCCACTTGTGTAGAATCTTGCTTTACAGGATCTACCTGTGCCGCTAAAGACACCGAAAAGAAAAACAATAAAAGTACAAAGTATTTCATGATTATGAGTGTCACCAAAATCGTTCCAAAGTGTTGCAATTCTGATTGAATTCAAAATTAAGAATTAATACAACCTCTAACCTCAAAATCGTATTAATATTATTATTTTTAAAGAAAAAATTTTACACATGGCAAAAAAGCAGTTATTAACGAAAAAGTCAATGGACTTTTTAGAAAAATATTTAAATAATGCATCTCCTACAGGTTATGAGTGGGATGGGCAAAAATTATGGATGGATTACCTTAAGCCATACGTCGATGAGTTTATAACAGATACCTACGGTACTGCAGTAGCTGTTATAAATCCTAAAGCAAAATATAAAGTGGTCATTGAAGGGCATGCTGATGAAATCTCATGGTATGTCAACTATATTTCGGATAATGGTTTACTCTATGTGGTAAGAAATGGTGGAAGCGACCATCAGATAGCACCTAGTAAAGTGGTTAATATTCATACCAAAAAGGGTATTATAAAAGGTGTGTTTGGATGGCCTGCAATACATACCAGAAACAAGTCCAAAGAAGAAGCTCCAAAACCTGATAATATTTGTATCGACATCGGCGCAAAAGACAAAAAAGAAGTCGAAAAAATGGGAGTGCATGTCGGTTGTGTGATTACATATCCTGATGAGTTTCATATTTTAAATGGCGATAAGTTTGTTTGTCGTGCCTTAGACAATAGAATAGGAGGTTTTATGATTGTAGAAGTTGCACGTTTACTACATGAGAATAAAAAGAAACTACCTTTTGGATTATATGTCACCAACTCTGTACAGGAAGAAATTGGTCTTAGAGGTGCGCAAATGATAACGGAAACTATACAGCCTAATGTGGCGATTGTCACTGATGTAACACACGATACGACAACACCAATGATTGACCAGAAAAAGCAAGGCTATGCTGAGATCGGTAAAGGACCTGTTGTAGCTTACGCGCCTGCTGTTCAGCAAAAATTAAGAGATTTAATTATAGATACTGCCGAAGAAAAGAAAATCCCATTTCAACGCGCAGCAT
>NZ_CBFHMI010000016.1:0-51531 GCF_965656915.1 Winogradskyella sp.
ATTTTAAAAAACAACGCCTTTTATTTTAAAACCGTAAATGAGGTTCAAGAATATTTAGATAACCTTTCTAAAACAGAGCATTTAGACATGGTTGAAAACTGTTTTAATGATATTGAGAAACATTTTAGTTGGGACATTATAAATAAAGCATATTTAAACTTTTTTTATGAGTGTAAAAAGTAAAATAGAATCTGTAATTAATCATAAGGATTTTTTAAATTACTTACTTGCGTTAACACTTTCAACACTTTTAGTAGGTTATGCGCCAAGTAGTATTGCCATGGTTTTATTTTGTTTGTTTGCGATTCGATATGCATTAAAAAACAAAATTAAGTTTGAATTAACACCCTTACTATCACTATGTATGTTACTTTATGTGTTGTGTTGTGCATCTTATTTTTGGACAGTTGACCAAGCATTGACACTAAAAGGATTAGGAAGACTTTTTTTGTTTGTGTTATTACCTCTAATATTCAGTATTATTCCAAGATTTACATTTAGATCATTTCAAACTGTTCTAAATGGATTTACTATATCTAACATTTTATTAGGCTTCTTTTTCTTAGTACTGGCATTTGTAAACTATTTTAAGAATGGAAATGCAACGGTGTTTACATACCATGATTTTGTTCAGGTTTTAGATCTTAATGCTATTTATGTTTCGGTGTTTTATACATTAAGCTACTTCTTTTTACTGTCTAAACAAATAAAAAAACGTTTTGATTATTTTGGTCTTTTATTTTTAGGAGTACTTATTTTATTATTATCATCAAAATCCACAATTGCTGTTTTTCTTTTAGGGAACCTTATATACTTTTTTATTTATAAAGGGATACGAGCTTTAAAATCTAAAAAAACAATAGGAGTGCTTTTAGTTACAATTGTGGTGCTTTCATTTGCGTCTCGTGAAATTGTAAACCGAATACTTATTGAATCCACGACTAATCTTGAAGAAGTTATTAATAGAGAAAAGTTTAATAGGGTCTATCCATGGACAGGAACATCTATTAGGTTACTTCAACTAAGAAATTTAAAAGGACAAATTGAAGAAGATGGGATTTTTTGGAAAGGATTTGGTTTATTTGCATCTAGAAAAAATTTAAGCGAAAGACACCTTGCTTTTAACACATATTATGGTTTTCATAGGTATAATTATCATAATATGTATGCTCAGATTCTTTCAGAGTTAGGAATATTTGGGCTGCTAACACTATTAGTAATTTTAGGCCTAGGATTTAAGAAATCTTTTAAAGCAAAGTCTTTTTTTATGCTCATGTTTTATTTTTTAATGGTAATGATTTTCATTACTGAATCTTTTTTGTGGGTACATAGAGGCGTGTTTTTATTTGTGATTATGAATTGCATATTTCAAAGAACAGATTTTCCCAAAATAAAAGAAGTAATAAAGAGTAAAACCAAAAAACTCTCTAATTACTAATAATATAAGTAAACATACTAATTCAGGTGTTGTTTTTGAGTAAAATATTAAAGCTTTTGGATTAAAATTTAACACCTCTCTGTAGCAAAGGATTTGAGTTTTTGTGATATTTTTAGTTTTAGCCTTGCCACAAGATGCAGATGCACTTCCTCGTTTAATATATAATATATATTAGTCATTGCAGATTATTTCAGAGACTCTATGTTATTAAATGCCATAGGAGAACCGTTAAAAGAAAGTATTGGGTATTTTTATATCACAAAGTAAAGTAAATCGCGTTTTTATTTTTTTTAAGGAATTAAAGTCACTTTTTTGGTTTATAAATTAAATCAACTTAAATTCCTGTTTTACATGGATTAATTTCAATATTGAAGAGTAATTTGAGCTTATTTAAACACGGAAGATATTCAGGCTACTTAAGACCTATTTCATACTTAATTGACTTAAGTGTCATTAATGTTGTGGCTATTCTTTATTTGTTAGATGCTAAAGACCTACTTGTTTTTGCAATATTTATATCAATTGGATGGGTTTTATTATCTGTTTATTCTAGGTTTTATGAGGTATATAGGTATACAAGGCCAGTAAATATTTTATCTCTATTATTAAAACAATCAATTCTATTTTTACTTTTTGTATTTGCATTCTCTGGACTTTACCATGAGATGAAAATATATCCTAGACCAATAGTTAAATATACTTTAGCATGCTTTTTATTCATAACTATTTTAAAATTTACAGTTTATTATTTATTACAGAAATATAGGGTTTCATTTGGTGGAAATTATAGGTCAACAGTAATTGTAGGTTTAAACAACAAGACATTAGCTTTAGAGAATTTTTTCAATAAAAACCCTGAATATGGCTATTTACATAAGAAGACCTATAACTTTAATAATAAAGAGAATGCTCTTAATGAGTGTTTTGAATATATTTTAAATGAGAAAGTCGACGAGATATATTGTTCTATCTCTGAACTCACCAATTCTCAGATTGCAGACATTGTAGATTTTGCCGATAATAACCTTAAGATTTTAAAGTTTATACCAGATAGTAGGGAGATTTATTCAAAAAGGCTTCGATATGAGTATTACGATTACATTCCAATCCTAACCTTAAGAACAATTCCGTTAGAAGATTCTGTAAACACCATTATTAAACGTGGCTTTGATATTATATTTTCTATCTTAGTTATTGTTTTCATTCTATCTTGGTTAACACCGTTAATTGCTATATTGATAAAGTTAGAGTCTAAAGGGCCAGTATTTTTTAAGCAATCAAGAAATGGTTTTAATTACAGGGAATTTGATTGTTATAAGTTTCGATCAATGACTCCAAATGAGAAAGCCCACCTATATCAAGCTACAAAAAATGATCAAAGGGTAACTAAAATAGGTAAATTTATTAGAAAAACCAGTATTGATGAGTTGCCGCAGTTTTTTAATGTATTATTTGGTAGTATGTCAGTAGTTGGCCCAAGACCACATATGGTAAGTCATACTGATATGTATGCCAAACGTATTGACAAATTTATGGTGCGTCATTTTGTAAAACCTGGGATTACTGGGCTGGCTCAAACAAGTGGTTTTAGAGGAGAAGTTGAAACAGATAAAGATATTATTGGCCGAGTGAAATACGATATTTTCTACATTGAGAATTGGTCGTTACTTTTAGATTTAAAAATTATTTTTCAGACGTTCATCAATATTGTTAAAGGTGAAGATAAAGCCTATTAAATAAATGCAACCATTAGTTTCTGTAATAACACCAATGTATAATAACCAAGCTGTTATTACAGAAACAATAGAAAGCGTATTAAACCAAACTTATAAAAACTGGGAACTTTTATTGGTCGATGATGCCTCCAATGACGATACAAAAAGTATAGTAGAGTCACTTCAGCCAAACGATGGTAGAATACACCTATTTAGTAAAAAAAAAAATAAAGGTGCCGCAGAAGCTAGAAATTTAGGAACAAAAAATGCCAATGGAAGTTATATTGCATTTTTAGATGCTGACGACTTATGGGAAAAAAATAAATTGGAAAAACAAGTAAAAATCTTAGAATCGGATACTACTGATATCTGCTTTGGTAGTTACGAACATATTGATTCAAAAGGTAGGCCACTCCATAAGAAGGTACAAGCCCTTCCTAGGTTATCTTATAAGAAGCTATTAAAAGCCAATTATATAGGGAATTCAACAGGGATTTATAACTGCAAAAACCTTGGAAAAATCTATACCAAAGACCTAAAGAAAAGGCAAGATTGGTTGCTTTGGTTAGAAGCTCTAAAAAGAAGTGAAAAACCAGCAATAGGCATAGAAGAGACTATTGCTTATTATCGTATTTCTGAAGGCTCATTATCATCTAATAAAACCAATTTAATTAAGCACAATTTTAATGTTTACAGAAAAGGTTTAGGCTTGTCATTTTTTAAATCGGCATTTTTAATGGTAGAATTTTTTTATGAGCAACTTATAATAAAACAACGATTGGTAAAGACTATAAGCGAGAAATAAATTGCTTTAATTTACCCGATTTACTTCTAACCAGTTTGTCCTCTCTTAGGAAACTAACCTTAATTCCAGGCTCTAAATAGTGCTTCATTTCTTTAGTAATAAATTCTTTTTTCTCAGGTATTAATTCTTTCAGACTCACGTAATATATTTTAAAATGATTTAAAGCAACTTGTTCAATTATAAATTCTGTTACGTTGCCATCGTCCTCAATAATACTTTTAGTAATGTAATAAAAAGTTAAGCCTGCTGCTTTTTTACCGCTTGGAAGTATTGCTATGTCATTGGTTCTTCCAGAAAGCTTTTCAAGTATGGGTAATCTATCGGTACTAGTCACTGACAAGGAACCAATATCACCAATATCATAGCGAATAAATGGGTGTGCTTTATTGTAAAGCGAGGTGATTACTATTCGGCCTTCTTTACCATATTCTAACACATTGTTGTTTTCGTCTATCACTTCGACATAAAGTGTCTCACTATTTGCTTGCCAAAGGTTGTCTTTATTTTCAAAAGCAATCAAATCTAATTCAGAAGCACCATATTCATTAACTAAAGGCACTCCAAACTGATGTTGCATTAAAGCCCTATCGTCATCAAATAACATTTCAGAAGTTACAATACACACCTTAAGAGATGGACAGGCATCTTTTAAAATGATATTGTGTCTATTTAAAAATTTAGCAAATTGTACAATAGGACTCGTATAACCGTTTATAAAGTTAAAAGAAGTGCACTTAAATTTATCTAACACTTTTTCAAAAGCTTGGTCACTAAGATCAAATACAGAAAACCTGTACCGATTACTGAAACAATCTTTTAAGCGCTCCTTATAATAGCCTTTTTTGTCTAATGGAATACCATAAAAACGGGCCTGTTTAGAAGTATTGAAATCAATATTATACCAAGAAAATCGATTTGTAATTTCTGCCCAGGTCATTGCATGGCACCATTTGTCTTTTGCAAATACAAAAGGATCTCCAGAACTACCAGAAGTTTTATTAAGATAAACATTTTTTGACGTATAACCAGCACTTAACCGTTGTGAAATGGGGCACTGCAAATGGCGTTTAGTTAGAATTGGGACAGAATTCCAGTCCTCATTGTTTATGGATCTTCCAAATGATTTATAAAATGGATTATTTTGCAAATGATAGGATATAATTTCCTTTTTTTGGTCCTTAATATATTTTGAGAATGTTAAATCATCTTTTTCTTGAATTTTAGCAAGTTCTATTTTGGCTTTGTCAATGTCAAAGCCATTTATTTTAAGAGAAAAATCAAAAAGTCTCAAGATAAATAGAGCAATTAAGGTTTCTGTAAATTAATTGTTTTTTCAACTTAAAACCAATTATTTTTGCCCAAAGAAAATTTAATCATGAATATTTTAGTACTTGGATCTGGAGGAAGAGAACATACATTTGCATGGAAAATTGCACAAAGCAAACATTGCTCAAAGCTTTTTGTAGCACCAGGAAATTCGGGTACTAAGGCTCTAGCTACAAATTTAGATATAGGAGTTACAGATTTTGAAGCTATTAAAAGCGCTGTAATCACTAATAAAATAGACATAGTCATCGTTGGCCCGGAAGATCCTTTGGTACAAGGCATACACGATTTCTTTTTAAACGATTTAGATTTAAAGAATGTGGCAGTTATCGGACCTCAAAAAGCAGCAGCGGAATTAGAAGGTAGTAAAGAATTTGCTAAAGAATTTATGAAGCGTCATAATATTCCAACCGCGGCTTATCAGAGTTTTAAGAAGGACAATGTTGAAGAAGGCTATAAGTTTTTAGAAACTTTAAAACCGCCTTATGTGCTAAAGGCAGACGGGCTTGCTGCTGGAAAGGGCGTATTGATATTAGATAATCTTAATGAAGCAAAAACAGAATTAAAAAACATGTTGGTTGATGCGAAATTTGGTGATGCAAGTACTAAAGTAGTAATAGAAGAATTCTTAGACGGTATAGAATTAAGTTGTTTTGTGCTAACTGATGGTAACGATTATAAAATATTACCTACAGCTAAAGACTATAAAAGAATTGGTGAAGGTGATATAGGGTTGAACACAGGTGGTATGGGTGCGGTATCTCCAGTGCCTTTTGCAACTGAAGAGTTTCTGAATAAGATTGAAAACAGAATTGTAAAACCTACGGTCGAAGGGTTGAAAAAAGATAACTTACCATATGTTGGTTTTATATTTATTGGTCTTATAAAAGTCGGTGATGATCCGAAGGTTATTGAGTATAACGTAAGAATGGGTGATCCAGAAACGGAAGTGGTACTTCCAAGACTTAAAACGGACATTGTGAAAATTTTTAAGGCAATGTCTAATCAAACTTTATCAAAAGTAGACATTGATATAGATAATCGTGCTGCAACAACCGTTATGTTGGTCTCAGGTGGTTACCCAGAGGCTTATGAAAAAGGAAAAGAAATATTCGGATTAGAAAACATCTCTGAGTCTATAGTTTTTCACGCAGGTTCAAAATCAGAAAACGAAAAAATTGTAACTTCTGGCGGCCGTGTTATGGCTGTGACTTCTTACGGGAATAGTTACGAAGAAGCCATAAAAAAATCTTATCAAAGCATAAATTTATTATGTTTTGATAAGATGTATTATAGAAAGGATATAGGTTTTGACTTATAGATAAGAATGTGCTGTCACACTTTTATCTTCCTCATTATTAGAGTTGTATTCTCCTAATTTCATCATCCAATATACAAATGCAACAAAACCAATAAGCATAAATATCCATGAAATTGTATTAGCAGCAAACCAACTTTCTAACTCTAATGCTCTTAAGGCATCAAAAGGTGCAAATAAGACACCTACAAATAAATCTTCTATTCCGTAAAAGAAATCCTTCATAACTTTTTAAATTTACAGAGCAAAAATACAAAAAGAGTTAATGATTACAAGCATTTTTAGTAAATCTAAACCCATAAACTTCATCCTCGTTGCAGTTTTTATCATTTTACTTTTTGTAATAACCAATTATTCCACCTTATTTATAGAATTTAATACTACAGTTGAGCACTTTCTAAAGCTCTTTGTGACTTTATTTTTGGTATTTGTTCTCGATTTTATCATTTCTAAAAATAATCTTACTCAGAAAAACAGTTATGCTATTATGACATTTGGCTTGTTGTTTGGCATGTTTCCTGAGGCATTAAAATATTCTGATTTATTATTTTCAAACCTATTTATTGTCTTTGCTCTAAGAAGATTAATAAGCATGCATTCAAAATTTCATATTAAAAAGAAGTTATATGATGCAGGTTTTTGGATAGCATTATCAGCTTTATTTTATTTCTGGTCTATCCTGTTTTTCTCTCTAGTTATTGTGGCTTTAATTTATTATTCCCAGAACGATATAAAAAACACTATAATTCCTCTATTTGGCCTAGTTACAGTGTTAATCTTACTTCTCATCTACAATATAATTTTTCACGATGTTTATATACAACCTGCAAACTTCAGCAGATCAGCCAGTTTAGATTATACGCCTTATAACGCGAAAGAAAGCATATTGAAATTCACGGTCTTGTTCACCTCATTTGTTTGGACTCTCATTTATTATTTTAGAATATTTCCTGATAAGAGTAAAAAACTAAGGCCTTCATATTTTATAATAGCATGTGCTTCTGTTATAGCTATATTAGTCGCTATAATATCACCAAATAAAAATGGTAGTGAATTTATATTTTTATTTGCTCCTTTCTCAATAATTATGGCGAATTATATTGAGGCCATATCGGAACGCTGGTTCAAAGAAATTTTTGTTGCCTTATTTATTATAGTACCTATTCTTAGTCTAGTTCTGTAATTTATTTCCAAAAGCTAAATCACCAGCGTCACCCAATCCAGGAATAATATAACCATTAACGTTTAAGATTTTGTCTATTGAAGCTATCCATAAATGTGAATTAGAGTCAAAATTATTTTTAACAAAATCTACCCCTTTTTGTGCTCCAATAACACTAACCAAATGAATTTCTTTAGGATTTCCAAAAGGCTTTAAAGCTTCATAAGTAGCAACCATAGATTGTCCTGTTGCCAGCATAGGATCTGCAAGTATCAACGTTTTACCTTCTAAACTTGGACAAGCCAAATATTCAACTATAATTTCAAAACTTTCAGGATTGTGCTTGTGCTGTCTGTAAGCAGAAATAAATGCGTTTTCTGCAGTATCAAAATAATTAAGCAGTCCATTATGTAATGGTACCCCAGCTCTTAGAATTGAACAAAGAACGATATCATTGCTTAGTAATTTGGTGTTGAAAGTTCCTAAAGGAGTTTCGATTTCATAAGCATTAAAGTTGAGCGATTTACTCATTTCATACCCCAATATTTCACCGATTCTTTCAATATTTCGTCTAAAACGCATACTGTCTTTTTGAATTGTTTTATCTCGTATTTCTGAAATAAATGTATTTAATATTGAGGGTGTATCTGAGAGGTTATGAATATACATAGATGCGTGTTTAGATGAATGGCTAAGTTAATAATTCAAACTATATTTGCATATTCTAAATTTTTTCAAAATGTTTTCAGACAAAGCCAATTCCATTTTTCAAGACGTTATTAAGACATATAAAGTATTAAATACGGTTGATCAATCCTTTATTAATAAGTATGATAAAAACGATGATTTAATCGCACATTTATTGTACAGGAAATGTTGGATTGATACAGTACAATGGGCTTACGAAGATATTATCAGAGACCCGAACATAGATCCGGTTGCCGCATTAAAACTTAAAAGAAAGATTGATGCTTCTAATCAAGACAGAACTGATACAGTTGAATATATAGATAGTTACTTCTTAGAAAAATATAATAATGTCGAGGTAAAACCTAATGCAAAAATCAATTCTGAAAGTCCTGCTTGGGCAATAGACAGATTATCTATTTTGGCGCTTAAGATTTATCATATGCATTTAGAAACAGTCAGAGACGACGCTTCAGATGCTCATAGAGCTACATGCCAGAAAAAGTTAGATGTATTGTTAGAGCAAAGAAAAGATCTAAGTACAGCTATTGATGATTTGCTAAATGACATTGCAAATGGAGATAAGTACATGAAAGTTTATAAGCAGATGAAAATGTACAATGATGATGAGTTAAACCCGGTTTTAAGAGGGCAAAAATAATTTGTCATCCTGAACGCGTTTCAGGATCTCGCATTCTGAAAATAAATGCCAAACCCAAACCACATACTAGTCATTCGATTTTCCGCCATGGGAGATGTAGCTATGACAGTTCCTGTGTTACGAGCATTAACCAATCAATATCCTGATTTAAAGATTACTGTTGTAACAAGAGCATTTTTTAAACCCTTCTTTAATGAATTAAAAAATGTTACTGTTTTTGAAGCGGACTTAAAAGGAAAGCACGAAGGTCTTTTTGGCCTTTATAGATTATCAAAAGAATTAAAAGCTTTAAAATTCAATGTTGTAGCTGATTTACATAATGTAATGCGGAGTAAAATTTTAAAGTTCTTTTTTACTGGTAAAAAAGTTATTCAAATAGATAAGGGTAGAAGTGAAAAGACATCTCTTATTTCTGGCAAAAGATTTGAACAACTAAAAACTACTCATCAACGCTATGCTGATGTATTTGATGCTTTAGGATATGCTGTTGACTTATCACAACCAATATTTCCGACAAAAGCAAACCTATCTTCAGAATTAAAAAAGCTTATTCCACCACCAAATAAAATAATTGGTATTGCACCATTTGCGGCGCATAAGAGTAAAATGTATCCATTAGAAAAAATGGATAGGGTGATTGCAGAGCTTTCAAAGGATAATACTATTATTTTATTTGGTGGTGGAAAAAGTGAGGCTAAGCTTTTAAATAAAATCGAAAGTAAATTCAAGAATGTAATCTCCATAGCAGGAAAATTTAACTTTGAAGACGAACTTGCATTAATATCGAACTTAGATGTGATGTTGTCTATGGATTCTGGTAATGCGCATTTAGCTGCAATGCTAGGAAATAAAGTGATTACAATTTGGGGCGTAACACATCCTTATGCTGGTTTTGAACCTTTTAACCAACCAAAAGATTTTGCTTTAGTTGCAGATAGAGAAGCATATCCGTTAATACCAACGTCTGTCTATGGTAATAAGTATCCACAGGGTTATGAAAATGCGGCAGGAAGTATTCTTGTAAGCAAAATTATTTCAAAAGTGAATAAAGTTATTTCAGAAAAAAACATTAAGATTTAAACATCGTCATAATCTACCACAACAATTGAAGATGTTGGATGTGCCTGGCATGTCAATACTAATCCTTCAGCAACTTCATTATCGGTTAAAATATTATTCTGACGCATTTTAGCTTCACCTTCAGTTATTCTTGCAATACAACTACTGCAAATACCACCTTGACAAGAATATGGGGCGTCAATATCTTGCTTTAACGTAGCTTCTAGAATTGATTGTTCTTTAGACATTTCAAATTCAAAGTCTTCGTCATCAACGAGAACTTTAATTTTTGAATTTCCGGATGGCACTTCAGTGTTAGAATCACTTTCAGCTTCAACCGGAGCAGTAAATAATTCAAATAATATAGCTTTTTCTTTTACACCATTTTCAACTAATACATCTTTCACGGTATGAATCATTTGTTCTGGTCCGCACAAATAGAATTTTTCAATAGTAACGTCCTTATATTTATTCTTTACTATCAGATTAACCGTACTTTTTTCTATACGCCCAAATAAAGCATCTTCTTCTCTAGATTGGCTATAAATAAAATGTACATGCAGGCGATTACCATATGTATTTTTTAATGCCATTAAGTCTTTAAAAAACATGGCGTCTTTAACGGACTTATTTCCATAAACCAAAATAAAATTGCTATAAGGCTCGTCTTCTAAAAGTGTTTTAGCAATGCTTAGAACAGGAGTAATACCGCTTCCAGCAGCAAACGCAGCTATAGTTCTTGTTTTCGCCTCATTAGCTTCAAATATAAAACGACCATTAGGTTCTGCAACCTCCAAACTATCACCTGGTTTTAAGTTTTTGTTTGCATAAACTGAAAACATTCCGTTTTCAACTGCTTTAACAGCTACAGTGAGTTCTCCGCTACTTTGTGACGAACATATAGAATAATCTCTACGAACATCTTCACCATTTATGGTTGTCTTTAAAGTAATATACTGACCAGCTTTAAACAAAAATGAGTCTTTTAAGCGCTCGGGTACGTCAAAAGTAAGAGCAACAGATTGCTCAGTTATTTTATCTACTGATTTTATGTGTAGTGAATGAAATTGTGCCATTACAATATTTTTTGTGCAAAAATAAGGAAGCGGAGATATAAACTTATATTTGTTTGTAACAAATTAACAATTATGTTTACTAATAGAAAAAACTAACCGAAAACGCTATGATAAAGCATTTTATTAATTTAGAATGGAAACAATATTTCCGTTCATCTTATTGGCAAAAAAACTTAGCATTAAACATACTTATGGTGTTTTTTGCTTTGTATTTTATCGTTGTATTTTTAGCCTTAGGGTTTGGATTATTTCCTATACTTAAAAAGATCTATCCAGATCAAGACCCTTTCATTATTGCTAACGGGTTTTTATTTTTCTGGATCATGGTAGACCTCATGATGCGCTTCTTTCTGCAGAAACTACCTGTAATGAGTGTAAAACCCTTATTGACATTACCTATTAAGCGTTCTACGGTTGTGCATTATGTTTTAGGGAAATCAGCGCTATCTTTTTTTAATTTTTTACCCTTATTTGCAATAATACCGTTCAGTATTGTACTCATTACTCAGGGTTATTCAGCAGCTATGATTTTAACGTGGATGTTCACAATGATCATTGTTGTCTTAATTATAAATTTTCTAAATTTTATTATTGAAGCATTGTCTGCAGAGACCGAACTATCATTTCTACCTTTAATAATAGTTGTAGGAACTTTATATGCTTTAGATTATTTTAACGTACTACCAATAAAATCAGCCATCGGAGACGCTTTATTAGCCGTTGCAAATAGTCCCATATTAATACTTATTCCAATAGCTATTTTATTGCTTTGCTATTGGTATAATTTTAAAATTCTTAGAGAAAAACTCTTCTTAGATAGCTCATTAAAATCAAAAGTTACCGAAGTAAAAGCGGCAGACTTATCATGGACGAAGCGTTTTGGGAATATTGCACCTTTTATGCAATTAGACTTAAAATTAATCTGGAGAAATAAGCGCACAAAATCATCGGTATTTATTATGGTTATTGGTTTGTTATATGGATTATTTTTCTATCCACAACCTATGTATAGAGAAATGGTTTGGTTATTTCCTTTTATAGGCATATTTGTTACAGGTATTTTTCTAATCAATTTTGGCCAGTTTATTCCGGCTTGGGACAGCGGCTATTACAAGATGCTTATGAGCCAAAATATCAAATACGAACAGTATCTGCGATCTAAATTTATTTTAATGGTACTAAGCGTAGGAATTATGTTTGTACTCAGTATTCCATATGTATATTTTGGTTGGAAAATATTAGTCGCACATTTTGCTGCAGCCATATATAATATTGGTATTAACTCGCATGTAATGCTCTATGGTGGTTCGTTTAATCGAAAGAAAATAGACCTGAATCAACGAGCTGCATTTAATTATCAAGGCACTGGAGCTGTGCAATGGATTATTGGATTACCGTTAATGATACTACCAATGCTAATATTCGCTTTGCTCAATTGGTTGGTTGGTTTTGAAGTGGGTATTGCCGTACTTATATTAATGGGTATTACAGGTATTGTACTTCATAAAAAATTAATGAAAAAGATTACAAAACGTTACTTAGACTCAAAATATAAAATGATTGACGCTTTTAGTCAAGATAATTAATAATAGAATACATCATGATATATACAAAAGACATCACAAAAGCATATAATGGAACAATTGTTTTAAAAGTAGAAGAATTAAGTATACCTAAAGGTCAAAGTTTCGGATTAGTAGGAAATAATGGAGCAGGTAAAACCACTTACTTTAGTTTATTATTAGATCTTATAAAGCCAACAACCGGAAATATTACAAATAATAGCGTTGTTGTAGATGAGAGTGAAGATTGGAAACCATTTACATCCTCCTTTATTGACGAAAGTTTTTTAATTGGTTACTTAACTCCAGAAGAATACTTTTACTTCATTGGCGATTTAAGAGGTCAGAACAAGGCAGATGTGGATGCGCTTACGTCTAAATTTGAAGATTTCTTTAATGGAGAAATTATAGGTAAAAAGAAATATCTAAGAGATTTAAGTAAGGGTAATCAAAAGAAAGCTGGTATTGTAGCCGCTTTAATTGGAAACCCAGATGTGATTATTCTAGATGAGCCGTTTGCTAATCTAGACCCTACAACACAAATTCGCTTAAAGCAAGTCTTGAAGGATTTGGCAGAAAAACAAGGGGTAACCATTTTAATCTCTAGTCACGATTTAATGCATGTTACTGATGTTTGCGAACGCATAGTTGTGTTAGAAAAAGGAGAGATAGTTAAAGATTTAGAAACTAACCCTGCCACATTGAAGGAATTAGAAGCATATTTTTCTAGTAACATGATAGCTTCACAAGAAGAGGAATAAAGATTAAAAACCTAAAGATTCAAGTTGGCCCGCGATAAATATTTATCGTGGGTTTTCTTATTACAGAAGTTCTAAGACCCTGAAAAACCTTCAAATTAAGCCTAAAATTCAAAAAGATGTTTATTTTTACCACTTAACACACTAAATACGTTAGAATTTAGTTATCTATTAATCAAATAGAACCAACGTTGAAGACCCATTTCAAAATCATATTATCTCTTTTTTGTGTTGCGCTTATTACCCAAAGTTGTTCGCGTAAAAAAAACACGTTTATTAACAGGAACTTTCATGCTTTAGGTACCAAATACAATGTTTTGTATAATGGAAATATAGCGCTAGAAAGAGGCAAAGCAGCTGTTAATAATGAGTACACTGAGAATTTTTGGGAATTACTACCGATAGAGAGAATTGACGTTAAGGATGATGTTTTTCTTCCTGGACAAACCAAAAATGAAGATTTTGAGCGTGCTGAAGAAAAGGCCATAAAAGCTATTCAGTTGCATGGCATGAATATCGAAGGAAAAGAGAAAAATCCTCAAATAGACGAAGCATATTTATTGCTTGGGAAAGCTAGGTATTTTGATCAACGTTTTGTACCAGCACTTGCAGCTTTCAATAATATTTTAAACAAATATCCAACTAGCGACAAAATTAATCAGGTTAAGATTTGGCGAGAAAAAGCAGATATGCGTTTAGACAATAATCAGATTGCCATTAAAAAACTAAAACGTTTAATGCGAGAAGAGCTCTTGGAGGATCAAGACTTAGCAGACGCAACGGCAACTCTGGCACAAGCCTATATTAATATAGAAACCAAAGATAGTGCTATGGCAGAATTGGCTATTGCTGCAAAAAACACCAAGATTAAAAGTGAAAAAGCTCGTTATCATTTTATTAGAGGACAGTTGTTTAATGAGTTTGGAAAAAAGGATAGTGCTAATTTAGAGTTTGATGCTGTTATAGACATGCATCGTCAAATTCCACGTGCTTTTTACATCAATGCACATTTACAAAAATCTTACAATTTTGATCCTGAGAATGGAAACCTAGATGAGTTTACAGAATACCTCACCGATTTAGAAGAAAACAGAGAAAATCGCCCTTATTTAGACAAGATATATTATCGTATTGCAGAGTTTCATCGTCAGAATGCCTCAGATAGTTTGTCTGAAGTCTATTACAATAAGTCACTCACAAAAAGTAAAGGCGACAATTACCTAACGGCTTTAAATTATGAGACTTTAGGGAACATGTATTTTGATCGCAATAGTTATAAAACTGCTGGTGAATATTATGATAGTACTATGACAGCTATGGTAGAGAATTCTAGACCATATCGTATAATTAAAAAGAAAAGAGAGAATCTAGACGATGTTATTTATTACGAAGGTATAGCGCAAACTAACGATAGTATTCTTAATATGGTTAGTTTACCTAAAGAAGAACAATTAGCAATTTATACGGAATATGCTGAGCAATTAAAAGCTAAAGCTATAGAAGAAGAACAAAAGAAACAAGAGATTTTAGAGAAGCGAAAAAACAAGTCGGCTTCAGATAAAGCAAACAGTAAGTTTGATAAAGGCAAAGCAAAGATTGGAAGAAATCCTAATGCACTTTCTATAGGGAATTCAAATAAAAGAGGTGCAAGTAGTTTTTATTTTTACAACCCATCTACTGTTGCATACGGTAAGAATGAATTTATCCGAATTTGGGGAGAACGAAAGCTGCAAGATAATTGGAGACTATCTAAACAACTGGTATCAACTCAAAACACAGCTAAAAAGGAAGTTGTTAAATCAAAAAAGAAAGAAGAACGTTTTTCGCCCGAATTTTATTTAGCACAACTACCAACAGAACAAAAAGAAATAGACAGTATTTTTAAAGAGCGCAATTACGCTTACTATCAATTGGGAATTATTTATAAGGAAAAATTCAAGGAATTTGTGCTTGCTAAAAATAAATTAGAAACACTTCTTGAAAACAACCCTGAAGATCGTTTAGTCCTACCTTCTAAATATAATTTATATCGTATTTACGAAGAGTTAGGTTTAAGTAGAAAAGCTGAGTTGGTTAAAGCAGATATTATTAAGAATTATCCAGACTCTCGATACGCAGAAATTTTACTAAATCCACAATCTGAATTATCGAAAGACGAAAATAGTCCGGAAGCAATTTATACCAAGCTTTACGAACAATTTAATAACCAAGAGTATGCTGCTGTTATAGAAGCTGCTCAAACACAAATAAAAAGACTGGAAGGTGACCCTTTTGTGCCTAAATTTGAAATCCTTAAAGCTTCAGCCAAAGGAAGACTCTACGGATTTGAAGCCTATAAGGAAGGTGTAAACTATATCGCATTAACATATGCCAATACAGAAGAAGGTAAAAAAGCGCAACAGTTAATGAAAGAGGCCATACCAGCATTGGCTAAGAATGAATTTTTACCAGATGACAAAGCGGAATACTTTAATGTCATCTACAAATTTGAAAACAATTCTGACGAAGATATAGATGCCTTTATAAAGATATTAGATGAGGAAGTAGCAAAAGTTAAATACTTTGATTTAACAACCTCTAAAGATGTCTATGATGAAAATACTACCTTTGTGGTGGTGCATGGATTAAAAAGTATTGCGGGAGCAAGTGGTTTTGCCCAACTTTTACAAACCGATGAAAAAGATAAAAGAGGTAGACCAGTTAAACCGAAAATTACCAAACCCTACTTTGCTATTTCATCACCGAATTATTCTATTATTCAACGACACAAAAACTTAAGTGCGTATTTAAAATTACAGTAAAAAAATTAGTAATCATGTTTTCCTCAGACAATAAAAAAACCAAACCAAGTATGGAAACTACGACATCGCAGAATATTATAGCACAAGGCACAAAAATAGTTGGTGATATTGAAAGCCAAGGTCCTTTTAGAATAGACGGAACAATAGACGGAAATTTAAAAACTACAGGTAAAGTTGTAGTCGGTAAATCTGGCATCATTAAAGGCACATTACAAGGTGAAAATGCAGATTTTGAAGGTAAATTCTCTGGTAAGCTCATTCTTTCAGGCACGCTGTCATTAAAAGCAACAGCACACATAGAAGGTGAGGTTCAGGTAAGCAAATTAGCTGTAGAACCAGGAGCAACCTTTAATGCGACCTGTAGCATGAAGGGAGCGGTAAAAGCATTATCTAATGAGCCAATCAAATCACAACAATCCTCACAATCCCAAAGAACAGAAAGACAAGCTTAATTCATATGCTCGTTTTTCAAGTATTGCTATCCAAATGTTTGCAATCATTGGAATAGGTACATACTTAGGTGTAAAACTGGATGAATATTATCCGAATAAACACAATCTCTATACACTAGTATTATCGTTATTGTCAGTTATTTTATCTATTGTTTTTGTAATAAGACGTATAATTGCAGCTTCAAAAGACAATTCATAAATAAAAATGGAAGAGTTTAAAAAAAGACAAATTATTTTTCTACTTCAATTAGTAGGTGTAAGTGCCGTTTTATTTGCAATTCATAGTTATCTATTACATAATTTTGCAGGGGACATAACGTTCTTTTTCCCTATGTGGCAGATATATTCCTTCCACCTTATTATTACTTTTTTATTATTTACTTTTATTAACTATAGATATTCCTCTGGAAAAAAAGACATATTTAATTTATTCATGGCTATGACCATCATAAAAATGGTATTGGCAATATTATTTCTATTACCACTAATATTGTCTGATTTTAAAAACAAACAACCAGACGTTTTCAATTTTTTCATCCCTTATTTCTTGTATTTATTTTTCGAGGTTTTTGCACTTACAAAATTTCTTCAAAAGCCTTAAGACATAATTTTTAAAACAGTCTATATATCAAAGGTTTTTATCGATGAAAGACCTTAAAAAATTATCGCAAAATTATTGTTTGTCAATTCATATAATGTACGTACATTTGCACGGAATTTAAAGCATGGTATTTTAAAGCCGTAGATAATGACATTAAGCAACTTTAAACGTATAGTATTTACCGTTCTGTTTTTATCAGTATGTAGCGTTGGTTTTGCCAAAGACACGAAAGAAGGAGGAGATGATGAAACATTTGATCCAAAAGAAATGATTATGCATCACGTAAAAGATGCTCATGAGTTTCATATTATTGACTGGAATGAAAAACCTGTTTCATTACCTTTACCAATTATTCTTTGGACAGATAATGGCTTAACGACTTTTTTGTCCTCTGCTTTTCATCACGATGATTCTGGTCATGAAGTCGTTGAAAGAAACGGTGCTAAGTTTGTAAAGTTTCACGAAAAAATTTATCAATTAAACGAAGGAGCTTTTGAGGCTAAGTTTGATGAGAAGCACAATATAATTAACGGAACAAAACCTTTAGATTTTTCTATTACAAGAAACGTATTTATGATGTGGGTTTCTGTAGCAGTATTATTGTTTATTTTCTTTTCAGCTGCACGCAGTTACAGAAAAAGCGAAAACAATGTACCTTCGGGAATTGGAAGTTTTGTAGAGCCATTAGTTGTATTTGTTAGAGATGAGATTGCAAAGCCAATGATTGGCGAACACAAATACAAGAGATACATGCCGTACTTGTTAACCATATTCTTCTTTATATGGATTAACAATATTTTTGGTTTAATACCAATTTTAAATGGCGCTAATCTAAGTGGAAATATTGCATTTACAATGGTATTAGCAATATTCACCTTTATTATTACAACATTAAGTGGTAACAAGAATTACTGGAAACACATCTTTTGGATGCCAGGCGTTCCTGTACCAATGAAAATATTTTTAATGCCTATAGAAATCATAGGTATGTTCACAAAGCCAATTTCGTTAATGATTCGTTTGTTTGCCAACATTACAGCAGGTCACATTATCATTTTAGCGTTAATGTCTTTAATATTTATTTTTAAATCTGTAGCAATAGCACCAGTATCTGTAGCCTTTTCATTATTTATTACGGTTATAGAAATTGTTGTAACAGCAATACAGGCATATATTTTTACAATATTGTCAGCCCTTTATTTTGGGATGGCAACTGAAGAAGCGCATCATTAATTAATTTAAATTTTATATTATGACTATTTATGGAATTGCAGCGTTAGGAGCTGGTTTAGCAGCGATTGGAGCTGGTGTAGGTATTGGTAAAATTGGTGGGTCAGCTATGGAAGCTATGGCTCGTCAACCAGAAATGCACGGAAAGATTCAATCTTCTGCATTAATCTTAGCAGCCTTCGTAGAAGCGGTAGCACTATTTGGTGTTGTTGTTGCTTTATTACAAGCAGCACCAGCAGCATAAGTAATGCACTAAATTATACACAGAAGTAACGGTTGGTTGCTTCTGTGTATAAAATTTAAATTATTTAACACAAAAGAAATGGATTTAGTACAACCAGGTTTTGGATTAGTTTTTTGGACGGCAATTACGTTCTTAATCTTACTTTTTATTTTAAGAAAGTTTGCTTGGAAGCCTATTTTGGGTGCTGTTAGCGATAGAGAAGAAGGTATAAAAGATGCCTTAGCTTCTGCTGAAAAAGCACGTAAAGAGATGGAGAATCTTCATGCAGATAATGAGCGTATTTTACAAGAAGCACGTGCGGAGCGCGAAGCAATGTTAAAAGATGCCCGTGAAATGAAGAACAAAATGATAACTGATGCAAAAGATGAAGCTCAAGCTCAAGCAAATAAAATGATTGAGCAGGCACAAGTAGCAATAGAAAGTGAGAAAAAAGCGGCTATGGCAGAATTAAAAAGTCATGTAGCAGGATTATCATTGGATATAGCTGAAAAAGTAGTACGTGATGAATTATCTAACAAAGACAAGCAATTGAAGTTGGTTGAAGACATGTTAGGTGAAGCAACTTTAAACTAAGAATAAATGTCAGGATCAAGAGCAGCAATACGTTATGCAAAAGCAGTTTTAAGCTTAGCAACAGATCAAAAATCTGCTGAGGTGGTAAATAGTGATATGAAATTAATCACTTACACTATCGGTCAAAGTGAAGAATTAAGTCAAATGCTTCAAAGTCCTGTAGTAAGATCTTCAGATAAAAAGGGTGTATTGTCATCAGTATTTAAAAATGCTAATGTGGCTACAACCAATTTAATAGATACTCTAATATCTAATAAAAGACTAGCGCTATTGAATGATGTAGCGGCTAGTTATATACATTTATATGATCAGATGAGAGGCTCTCAAGTTGCAACAGTAACTACGGCAGTACCCTTAACATCAGATTTAAAAACAAAAGTTTTAGCAAAAGTAAAAGAACTTACTGGTAAAGAAGCAGAAGTTGAAAATATAATAGATGAGAGCATTTTAGGTGGTTTCATTTTACGAGTTGGAGATATACAATATAATGCTAGTATTTCAAATAAACTCGATAAATTAAAAAAAGAATTTACATTAAATTAAGATAATATCTATCTAATATAAATAAAGATGGCAGAAGTAAAACCAGCTGAGATATCAGCAATCTTAAAACAACAACTTTCAGGGTTTGAAGCAGGTGCTTCATTAGACGAAGTAGGAACAGTATTAACTGTAGGTGATGGTATTGTACGTGCTTACGGATTAGCTAATGCACAATATGGTGAGTTAGTAGAATTCGATGGTGGTGCAGAAGGAATTGTACTTAACCTTGAAGAAGACAATGTAGGTATTGTACTTTTAGGTACTTCAGTAGGAGTAAAAGAAGGTTCTACAGTAAAACGTACTGAGCGTATCGCATCTGTAAAAGTAGGTGAAGGGATTGTAGGACGTGTTGTTGATACTTTAGGAAATCCTATTGATGGTAAAGGACCGATTACAGGTGAAACTTATGAGATGCCAGTTGAGCGTAAAGCGCCTGGTGTTATCTATAGAGAGCCAGTAACAGAACCATTACAAACAGGTATTAAGGCAATTGATGCTATGATTCCTGTAGGTAGAGGGCAACGTGAGTTGGTAATTGGTGACCGTCAAACAGGTAAGACTACAGTTTGTATTGATACCATCTTAAATCAAAAAGAATTTTACGATGCAGGTGAGCCTGTTTATTGTATATATGTAGCCGTTGGTCAAAAAGCATCAACAGTTGCGAACATTGCAAAAACATTAGAAGAAAGAGGTGCATTAGCTTATACTACAATTGTAGCGGCCAACGCATCTGATCCTGCAGCGATGCAAGTATACGCACCTATGACCGGAGCTTCTATTGGAGAATATTTTAGAGATACTGGTAGACCGGCATTAATCATTTATGATGATTTATCTAAACAAGCCGTTGCTTACCGTGAGGTGTCATTATTATTACGTCGTCCTCCAGGACGTGAGGCGTATCCTGGTGACGTTTTCTACTTACACTCAAGATTATTAGAGCGTTCTGCAAAAATTATCAATGATGATGCTATTGCTAAAGAGATGAACGATTTACCAGAAGCTCTTAAGCCAATGGTAAAAGGTGGTGGTTCTTTAACCGCTCTACCAATTATTGAAACACAAGCGGGTGACGTATCAGCATATATCCCAACTAACGTAATTTCTATTACAGATGGTCAGATCTTCTTAGATGGTGATTTATTTAACTCTGGTGTTCGTCCGGCAATTAACGTAGGTATTTCTGTATCACGTGTTGGTGGTAACGCACAGATTAAATCAATGAAGAAAGTCTCAGGTACATTAAAATTAGATCAGGCGCAATTCCGTGAGTTGGAAGCATTTGCTAAGTTTGGTTCAGATTTAGATGCATCTACTTTAAATGTAATTGAAAAAGGTAAGCGCAACGTTGAGATCTTAAAGCAAGCACAAAATGATCCGTTTACTGTAGAAGATCAGGTGGCAATTATCTACGCAGGTTCTAAGAATTTATTAAGAGATGTTCCTGTTGAGAAAGTAAAAGAATTTGAAAGAGATTATATCGAATTCTTAAATGCTAAGCATAGAGATACGCTTGATACATTAAAGTCAGGTAAATTGACTGATGAGGTTATCGATACATTAACAAGTGTTGCAAAAGACCTTACAGGAAAGTATAGAGCTTAATAATTAAATTAATGTCACTCTGAGTATCATGCTGAGCTAGTCGAAGCACATTAACGAAGAGTCTTTAGAATATAAAGGATGGCAAACTTAAAAGAAATACGTAACAGAATATCTTCAGTATCTTCAACGATGCAGATAACAAGTGCCATGAAAATGGTATCTGCTGCTAAGTTAAAGAAAGCTCAAGATGCAATTACTGCTATGCGTCCTTACTCTAATAAGTTAACAGAGTTACTTCAGAGTTTAAGTGCAACATTAGATGCAGATTCTGGGAGTAAGTATTCTGTACAACGAGAGATTAATAACGTTTTAATTGTAGCTATTACATCTAATAGAGGGTTGTGTGGTGCTTTTAACTCTAACATCATTAAGCAGACAAATGCATTAATTGAAGATGTTTATTCAGATAAGAAAGTATCAGTATTAGCAATAGGTAAAAAAGCAAATGATGCTTTTGCTAAGCAGGATAGAGTTATTGCAAATAAAAGCGAAGTATTTGATAACTTAACTTTTGACAATGTAGCAGAAATAGCAGAGATGTTAATGGAAAAATTTGTTGAGGGTGATTTTGATAAAATTGAGATTGTTTACAATAGTTTTAAGAATGCTGCAACTCAGATTGTAATGACTGAACAATTCTTACCAATTGTTCCAGTTGAAGGTAATGCTAATGTAAATTTAGATTATATTTATGAACCAACTAAACAAGAAATAGTTGAAACATTAATACCTAAATCTTTAAAGACACAACTATTTAAAGGGATTAGAGATTCATTTGCATCAGAGCATGGAGCACGCATGACAGCGATGCACAAAGCAACGGATAATGCAACAGAATTGAGAGATCAATTGAAGTTAACTTACAATAAAGCTCGTCAGGCAGCAATTACTAACGAAATACTTGAAATTGTTGGTGGTGCTGAGGCTTTAAATAATTAAATCTATATAAATTTTATTAATATTGAAACCTAGCTTAATGAAGCTAGGTTTTTTTATACGTAATAATTAGATTTATTAACTTTGAGACTAAAGTCTTAATTCTTAACAATGAAGAAATTTATTACCACTTTAGTGTTGTATAGCATCACATTCACTTTATTTCACTGTTCAAGTTCTAAGTACAAACTTCAAAAAGAATCTGTTTTATCACCAAAAGGACCATATTTTCAAACCTGGACAGCGGGTATAAGGAAAGGCGGATCTGGTTATCATATTTACTTTCCTAATCTAAATCCTGATGAAAAAGTTACTATGGACAGTGTCTATTTTAGAGACTTAAAAGCTAAGCTAGTAAAAGGCGCTGCTATGTACAAAGCGCAATTAAATAATCCTCCATCCCCTTATGATAGAGATATGAGCATAGAGGCAGCTAACAAAAAAGAGGAAAAACCATTTTTCCCTTTTGAATTGAACAGAATGGAGTGTGTTATAAGCTACATTGAATCTGGGGAAATTAAATACCTTAAAATATCTAAACTAAGAGAAAAGGAAGGAGTGTATTACCCTGAAGGCTCTCCAAACAATTTGTAGACACTTGCCATTTTCCAACTTAACTTCTTAGTTGTATTGGTATTTTCTTTGCATTTTATCGATGAAATACAGATAATGCCGCTTAAAAGATGAATATTATATATTGGTTGCCTTAACCTTAACCTTAACCTATAATGTTATGAAACTACTTAAAAAAGCGAGCTACGCCCTATTATTTACGGTATTTATTTCTACAACTTACCAATGCGCAAGTACTCAAACTGCTATTGCTTTTCAAGATGAGATTCCATTTAATGTAAAACCTGTATCCTTCCAAGAATGGTATGCAGGTACTAAAGTTGGAGGTACAGGAATTAATATTTTTGTGCCTATATCTGACAAGGCAAAGAACGTTTCAATAGAGAATATTTTCTTTAGAAATTTACAAGGACGCTTAACAAAGCAAAATGGTAAATATATAGCCATTCTAAAAAACCCATCAAAGAATTACGCATTTGGGATTCCTGAAAAACCAGAAAATTACCCATTTACTTTAGGAATCAATGAATGTGTCATAAGCTATACAGAACAAGGTGTAATAAAATATTACAAAATAAATGAAATCACAGAATTTGCTGGTACGTATTACGAAAATGGTCCACCTTCAATTTATGTAAGACAAAGCGCATCGGGTTTAGCTACTTTAGACGAAGAGAATGATGAGTAAGTAGTTAACTTTAAATTATTTAATGGCCTTACTTTTATGGTAAGGCTTTTTTATGGGTTGAGACTACATGACCAATTTATATTTAATACTTTTGGACAAGACAATAATTTATACGATTGAGCGGATTTAGGTCACTTTTTAAGCAAACATTCATTTATGGTTTAGCAACGGTTCTGCCCAGAATGTTAAGCTTTTTATTGGTGCCACTATATACAAGCGAAGCTGTTCTTGCAAATCCTGCAGAATATGGTAAAGTATCAGTAATATTCTCGTATTTTGTGTTATTCAATGTCATATTAGCCTATGGTATGGAGACGGCTTTTTTTAGGTTCTTCAATAAAGAAGATAACAAAGATAAAGTCATAGGAACGTCTACAATCTCATTAATTGTTTCTTCTGTTGGATTCTTTAGTGTTGCATTACTATTTCAGAATCAAATCTCTCAATACATTGGTATTGACACAAAATATATCAACCTGGTAATTTGGATATTGCTTCTAGATGCTTTAGTAATTATTCCATTTGCATGGTTAAGAGCTAACGAAAAGCCCGCGCGATATGCCATTATTAAAATAATCAATGTTATAATCAATATAGGCCTAAATCTATTTTTCTTGTTAGCCTTAAAAGACTTAGCGCAAAAAGAAGGGTTATTAGAGAGTATTTACAAACCTAACTATGAAATCAGTTATATATTCATCGCAAATTTAGTAGCCAGCGCATTTACACTTGTATTAATGTTATCGTTCTATACCAAGCTCAAATACAAGTTTGATAAAGAACTTTGGAGACAAATGATGCGATACGCATTGCCTGTCTTAATAGCTGGTATCGCCTTCTCTATCAATGAAACCTTTGATAGAATATTGCTTAAAGAATTATTGCCAGCAGATGTTGCCGAGAATGAAATAGGCATGTACTCAGCCTGCTACAAATTGGCGTTATTTATGACACTCTTTGCGACGGCGTATCGACTAGGAATAGAGCCTTATTTTTTTAGTCATGCAAAGACTCAAAATCCACAAAAAAATTATGCTAATATTTTGGAATTCTTTGTAGCATTTGGATCTATAATTCTGTTAACTGTTGTTGTATTTGCCGATATAATTAAACCTTTTATAATTAGAAGTGAAGCCTATTGGGAAGCGATGTGGATTGTTCCAATAATACTTTTGGCTAATTTCTGTTTAGGGATTTATCACAATCTTTCTGTATGGTACAAGATTACCGATCGTACAAAATTTGGTGCTTATATTTCGGTCATTGGTGCCATCGTAACGCTAATAATAAATTTTATGTTTATAGAAGCGTATAGTTACAAAGCATCTGCTTTTGCTACACTTATAGCTTACGCAACTATGATGTTATTATCATATTACTTTGGGAGAAAATATTACCCAATACCTTATAATCTCAAAAAGATTGGATTATACTTAGTTATTTCTATTGGTTTATCTGCGTTATCTTTCTATCGATATCGTGGAGAATTCCTTATAGGAATTGCAATGTTAATTGTATTTTTGGGATTGGTTATTATGTTGGAAAAGAACCAACTAAAAAAAATCTTCAAACGTTGAAAGCATGAAAATTAAAATTATAAATAAATCGAGACACGATTTACCACATTATGAAACCATTGCATCTGCCGGAATGGATTTACGTGCTAGTTTAACAGAATCTAGAACGCTTAAACCTCTTGAACGCACCATCGTCGGTACAGGTTTATTTATAGAACTTCCTATCGGTACAGAAGCGCAAGTAAGACCACGAAGTGGTTTAGCAGCAAAAAATGGAATCACGGTACTCAATGCACCTGGTACTATTGATGCCGATTACAGAGGGGAAATAGGCGTGATTTTAGTTAATCTATCTAATGAAGATTTTACTGTTAATAATGGAGAACGTATCGCACAATTAGTGATAGCCAAGCATGAACGTGCTGAGTGGGAAGTAGTACAAGAATTATCCTCGACCGACAGAGGAGAAGGTGGTTTCGGAAGTACAGGTACCAAATAAACAGATAAACGCATAAACTTAAAAAATGAAAATAATAGTACCAATGGCAGGCAGAGGTTCTCGCCTTAGACCACATAGTTTAACCGTACCAAAACCATTAATACCAGTTGCAGGTCAACCTATAGTCCATCGCTTAGTAAAGGATATTGCTAAAGTATTAAAACAACCCATAGAAGAAATTGCCTTTGTATTAGGTGATCAGGCATTTTTTGGTGATGATGTTGTGGAAAGTTTAACTGAATTAGCTAAAGACTTAGGTGCTAAAGCGTCAATTTACAGACAAGATCAACCCTTAGGAACAGGTCATGCTATTATGAGTGCAAAACCATCTTTATCTGGTCCTGCTGTTATTGCCTATGCAGATACACTGATTAGAGCTGAGTTTGATTTAGACCCTTCAGCAGATAGCGTTATTTGGACAAAACGTGTTGCTAATCCAGAAGCCTATGGAGTGGTGAAGCTTGATTCAAATGAAAATATAGTAGAACTTGTTGAAAAACCTGAGACCTTTGTAAGTGATCAAGCTGTGATTGGAATTTACTATTTCAAAGACGTTTCGGTTTTAAAAGAAAAACTACAGGAAGTGCTCGACGAAAATGTAATGAATGGTGGTGAATACCAAATTAATGATGGTATTAAGCGCATGATGGCTGATGGTAGAGTATTTAAAACAGGTACTGTAGACGAATGGATGGATTGTGGTAATAAAACTGTGACCTTAGAGACCAATGCTAAAATGCTAGGATTCTTAGCAGCAGACAACGAAGAACAATTAATAGATGCTTCCGTCGTTTTAGATAATGCCAAAGTTATTGAACCTTGCTGTATAGGAAAAGGAACAGTATTAAAGAACACTACAGTTGGGCCATATGTTTCCATAGGAAAAGATTGTGTTATAGAAAACACAACCGTTAAAAATAGCCTAATACAGAATCAAACCAGTATTAAAAATGCTAATTTAGACGAAGCCATGATTGGTAATCATGTAACTTATAATGGCGAGTTTACTAAAATTAGTATTGGCGATTATACAGTTTTGGAATAACTTTTGAACTAATAATGTCATTCAGAGCGATAGAGAAGAATCTCAAATGAAATTGAATAAGAAAATAAAAAGACTTTTCATTGCACTTTTAGTAGTGCCGATGCTTGCTATGGCTCAAGTTGACTTCAACAAACGACCAGATGATGACCTGGGCAATGTAGAAGACGAATTTCAAGAGCACTTTTTTGAAGCCTTAAAACAAAAAGGTATTGAAAACTATGACAGAGCGATTGAAGCTCTTTTCAAATGCCTTAATCTTGATAGTAAAAAGCCAGTTATCTATTTTGAGTTAGGTAAAAACTACAGTAAGCTAAAGAACTTTGGAGCTGCAGAAGAAAATCTCAAAAAAGCCATTGATATGCAACCAGACAATGAGTGGTTTTTAGATGAGCTTTACGACGTATACTATCAACAAGAAGATATAGATAATGCTATTAAAACAATTAAGCAATTAGTAAAATATCATCCAGATTATAAAGAAGACTTAGCAGCATTATATGTGCGAGAAAAGAAATATAAGCAGGCTTTAGAATTATTAGATGACTTAGATGAAGAGTATGGGCTAAGTGAATCTAGAGATGCTATGCGAAATGACATTTACAGCATAACAGGCAATGCAGAAGATCGTATTGAAAATCTAGAACAACGCATAGCAAGTAACCCAAATAATGAAGATAATCACCTAAAACTTATTTATAGATACAGCCAAACAGGAGACAAAAAGAAAGCCTATAAAGCGGCGCAGAATCTATTAAAAATAAAACCAGATTCTAAATTTGTCCATTTAGCTTTATATAAGTTTTATCTGCAAGATGACAGAGTAGGTGACGCTATTAACTCAGTTAAAATAGCATTAACAAGTCCGGGAATAAATGCAGATGCTAAAGCAAAAGTGCTTAAAGACTTTGTGAGTTTTGTGTCAAAAAACCCTGAATACGAATCAGATTTAATTGATATAACATCTTTGGTCGATGAAAATAAAGACGCCCAAACACACAGTGATTTGGCTGAATATTACCTCAAGGCAGGAGATAAGGTTAAGGCACTCAGTAACTATAAAGCTGCATTAAATCAAAACCCAAATGACTTTAAACTCATTAAGGATGTCTTGTTATTGCAGTTAGATTTACAAGATTATAAAACAGTGGTGACGGATAGCGAAAACGCTTTAGAATTATATCCAGCTCAACCAATTTTATACTTGGTTAATGGTGTGGCACAGAATAAATTAAATAAATACAAAAAAGCACGTGACAGCTTAGAAATGGGTCTAGATTTTCTGATTGACAACCCAAATATGGAAGCAGATTTTTATTCCGAACTTAGCATTGCTTACAAAGGTTTAAATAATATTACCAAATCTGAAACGTTTGCTAAAAAGGCACAAGCCATAAAAGCAGAACAATAAATGAGGCTAATAAAATTTCATACGGGTTTCAAATTAATGCTAAGCTTATTTTTAGTGGTATTCTTAGTTGGTTGTAAGTCTGCTAAAAGTGTAATAGCTTCCGGTGAAGCGAGTGAGAAACTTTCTGCCAAACAGGTAATAAGACAACATCAAAAAACGCAAACTGATTTTAAAACTTTTCAAGCAAAAGTAAAAATAGACATAATTCAAAATCAAAAAGAACAAGGGTCTACGTTTAATATGCGTATGGAGAAAGATAAAGTGATTTGGTTAAGCGCAAAATTAGGTTTGGCTAGGATGATGATTACACCAGAACGTGTTCGATTTTATAATAAATTGGACAACGAGTATTTTGATGGAGATTATAAGTTGTTAAGTGACTTTGTTGGAGTAGAATTAGACTTCAATAAAGTGCAAAACATCCTTTTAGGACAGGCCATTTACAATCTCAAAGAGGAACCTCACAATGTATCTGTCAACAACAATTCTTATGCTTTACAGCCTAAAGATCAAAACGTGCTGTTAGAGCTATTTTATTTAGTTAATCCATCTCATTTTAAGATGGATAGCCTTCAGTTATTTCAGCAATTAAAAAAACGTATGCTTCAGGTCGATTATGCGTCCTATCAAGAAGTTAAAAAACAAATCTTACCTCAAAATATAAGAATTGTTGCCGTTGAAGAATCTGATGAAGTCGCCATTACTATGGAGTTTAAATCCGTTTCACTTAATGAAGAAGTACGGTTTCCGTTCAGAATTCCTTCAGGTTATAAAGAAATAGTCATTAGATAATGAAACACACGCAACTTTATATTTATATCCTTTTAGGATTTTTACTATCTACGTTGTCGTTAGACGCACAATCTAACAAACAAAAAGCTTTAGAGCAGCAACGTCAACAGATTTTAAAGGAAATAAAGGAATTTAGGGCTATTCTACAAGGAAAAAAGAAAGAAGAGAAATCTGAAATTTCATTAATTGAAGACCTAACCTATAAGGTAAGAAAACGACAAAACCTTATTAGAGTGACTAATGAACAAGCTAATTTATTGACCAGAGAAATTAATACCAATCAAAAAGAGATTACAAGCCTAAGAACGCAGCTACAAGAATTAAAGGATGATTATGCTGCAATGTTAGTAAAGGCCTATAAAAGTAAATCTGAGCAGAGTAAGGTGATGTTTTTATTGTCTTCGGATAACTTTAAACAAGCTTATAAGCGATTACAGTATATTAAACAATACGCTAATTACCAGAAAGAGCAAGCAGAAGCTATTAAGGCAAAGACCAAAGAATTACAAGATTTAAACATACAGCTGTCAAAGCAAAAAGAAGACAAGCAAAAGCTTATTGAAGAAAATAGAGTAGCCAAGCGCGAATTAGAAAAGGAATTAAAAGAGCGTGAAGTATTAATGGCTTCTATTAAATCTGATATGAGCAAGTTTGCCGCTCAGATAAAAAAGAAACAACAAGAAGCAGATCGCTTAGACAAAGAGATTAACCGATTAATTAGAGAAGCTATTGCGGCATCTAATAAAAAAGCAGGAAAAGCCACTTCTACCGGAAAATTTGTCTTAACACCTGCGGATAAAATAGTTGGTGATAATTTTGAATCAAATAAAGGAAAATTGGGTTGGCCTGTATCTAGAGGAGTTATTAAATCTAAATTTGGAAAAGGACGGTCTTTAACGGATAGTTCCGTTGAGGTTAATAATCCTGGAGTTAAAATTGCCACAGAAGCCAATGCTGATGTAAAAGCAGTTTTTAACGGAGAAGTTTCTAAAATTGTCATTGTAAAAAATGGTAATCCTGCTATTATTGTAAGACATGGTAATTACCTAACTATATATACTAACCTTTCTAAGATTTACGTAAAGTCAGGTGATAAAATTACAACAGGTCAGGTTATAGGACAGGTGTTTACCAGCAAATCTAGTGGTGAAGCCATGTTAGGATTCAGGATTTATAAAAACAGCCAAAAACTCAACCCACAGTATTGGTTAGCAAAATAAAAAATCCTTAACGCAAATGCCTTAAGGATTAAACCAACTAACTCAATTTTAAACTATACTCGTACTATTACATAACCATTTCTGGTTTTTCTATAGTGTTTACCATTAAAAAAGTAATAGCGCTTTCCTTTTACACGTACTACTTTATATGGTCTAGGTAATTTTTTTACTACGGTTACTGAAGCAGGTTGTTTTACAACGACACGAGTTGCACAAGATGTAAAGCTTAATGCAAATACAAATACTAAGGTGTATACGATATGTCTCATCATTAAATAAATTTGGTTTAATGATAAGACCATTCAAATACAAAAAAGTTTAATCAGACCAGCCATTCTTGCGAAGGCAGGAATCTATTTTAATCAAAAACTATGTTATCTGGTTTCCTGCGTCTTCGCAGTAATGACAAAAGAGTTACTCAAAAATGGCCTTAAGTTCTGTAGCATCAGAAGGTTTCATTTTGCCTGCAAGTACAAGACTCAATTGCTTTCTTCTTAGCGCACCATCATAGCGCTCTTTTTCCAGATTAGATTCTGGGATAAGCTCTGGCACTTTAACAGGTCTTCCCGTCTCATCTACAGCAACAAAGGTGTAAATCGCTTCATTAGCCTTAATAGACTCACCAGATTCTCTATCTTCAACCCAAACATCTAAATAGACTTCCATAGAAGACGAAAACGCACGAGACACTTTAGCTTCAACCGTAACCACGCTACCTAACGGAATAGCACGATTAAAAGCCACATGGTTAACAGATGCTGTTACTACAATACGTCTGGAGTGACGCCTTGCTGCGATACTTGCTGCACGATCCATACGTGCTAACAACTCACCACCAAAAAGATTATTTATAGGATTAGTTTCGCTTGGTAATACTAAATCTGTAAGAGTAGTTTTAGACTGAAACGCTGTTTTGGATTGCATAAACTTTAAAATTTCTGCAAAGATAATTGGATTTTAGATAGCCAATACGGTTTTACCGTAATTAAAACAATGTATTTTCTTATAGTTTAACATTTACCAGTTTTATTTTAACAGGAGGTATTATTAATTTTAAGTATTCCCTCCTAAGGATTATTAATAGCGATGAATTAGAGTACTAATTATAATCGTTATATACATATGAAAAACAAGTTTTTATGGGCATTTCTCTGCCTAGGACTGCTGTTGGTCTACTTTAATTGCGAAAAAGATGAGGTAATCGTCAAAGAAAAGTAAGAGATTAAGACAAATAATGGGCAAATAACACCAACTATTAAAAATGTATCTTATACCAATGTTGGTAATAAGTTTAATCAATTAAAAAGCAAATTTCAGCTTGATGAATATCTACAGCTAGAAAGTGTATCTAATGTGCTTGCTAGAGAAACAATAGATACTTTAGGCATTACAATTTATATTGATGATATAAAAGAAATCACTATAGATGATTACACCTCGTACACAATGAGAATAGTTTTGCCAGACTCTGATAGTGAAAACTTTTATAACCTTACTATTGAAGATAAAAATGGTGTTGAAGCTATGTTTATGACCAAATATACACCAACAGAAGAATAGAAAAATGATAAAAGCAAACCATACGAAGGAAATGTAAAAACAGCAAGAATAGATGTAATTACTAATGAGTTTCCACCAGATGGAGGTGCTGGTATAATTATAGGCAACATTACAACAACGGATGAGTATCCAACAGATTGTGATGGGTATGTAGAAACAACCTTCGTTTTTAGAGCGGTGCCATGTGGTTGTGCCACACCACCTCATGCACCAGGTGAATGTAATGGTCCGTGCAGTTCTCCTGGCTATTGGGAGATGATTCCTACTTATCAATGTTTTCCTTTTGATTTTGGCGGTAATAATGATGGTTCTAATAACTCAACAAATACAAACGATAATGGCACAGGAGATGGAGATGATGGAGTACCAAATCCTAATGGACCAAATGATGGAGAGGATGATGGTTCATACACTACAATTGTAGATGATTCAAATCCTGAGCAATGTGATAATCCACCGCCAGGTGATTTGAATGGTGATTGTGTGGTAGATATAAAAGATTGTATTTTAAGTGGAAATAGCCCAGAATTTTGTGAATGTAAAGCAAATGGAGGTAGTGATACAGATTGTGCTAATGAATGTGGTAGACTTAAAGCATTATCAGATGTACCATCAATAAAATCAAAGTTACAAACGGTACAACAGGATTCAGGAAATCATGAGAAAATTTTTAGAATTGATATAAACAGTAATACAGGCGAATATTTGCCTAGTCCAATTATTGAAGACAATAACGGCTCAAACCATGCAAATATCTCGGTACATCATCAAACAACTGCTGTAGTCCATTCACATCCAACAAGTGTTAAATATAAAATGTTTTCGGCAGATGATATTTTAAAACTAGTCCAGATTGTTCAACGGATACAAGATTTTGGTGTAAGTACAGTGCAATATTTGAATATTACTCAAATGGTTGTTTATAGAGAAAATAATACCTTTGGGTTTTTTGCGATTCGTTTTGACGACATCCAGAGTATTCAGGTATTATTACATGTAAGGAATAATAAACGTAAACAACGTGAATTTAAAAGACGAATAAAAAATGCTTATCAAAATGATTGGAATTATTCGACTTACACTGATGAAACTACAATATCAAAACAACAAGCTCATCTTTATGAAGTATTAGAGGATTATGGCTTGAATATGACAATCTTTGAAGTTAATTTTAATGCTGAAGATTGGAATATAGACAGTTGGGATAAAGTTGATAAAAATGATACTACCATAAAAATACCATGTACTTAAAATAAAATACAATGAAAAATATATTAAGAATATTAATAACTGTAAGTTTTATTTCTTGCAAAGCACAATCGGTAATTATACCTCTTGGAGGCAATCAGGATATTGTGCATTCACCTGATTATTATGAAAAAGATGTTAATAATGAATTTGGCAAATATACAGGTACCTGGAGCTATACTAACGGAGATACTGAACTAACTTTTAAACTTAAAAAGGAAGAGCAGTATTTATCTCCTTCAAATTATTACACTGATATGTTAGTTGGCGAATATAAATATATTGAAAATGGTATACAAAAAGTAAATACCTTGTCAGATTTTGACAGTACTACACTATCTGGTTATGATCACAGAATTAGTGGCGGTATATTTGTGCATGAATTGCCAGATAATTGCCTAGACAATAGTGATGTTACTGAAATAAAAATTGAGCTGTTTATTGTTAGTCCAGATGACGATGATATTGAAGGAAGGCTTATTTTAAGATATATCAACGATAATGGTGTAGAAAAAATACAGGTGTGTGTTTATGATTATACAACACTTGCAGATGATGTTAATGCCAGAATAGAAGTGCCAGATGGTTACTACGAAATGGTAAAACAAGATTAAATAAAACACAAAACCCTTTCATAATTGAAAGGGTTTTTTATATATCTGTAATCAAAAATTAATCTAAGTTCTTAATCAGCAACCAGGCATCACGGTTATGCTCACGCCTAACTTTATAAAGTTCGCGTTGCGCTTCAACTCTGGTTTCAAAACTGGCATAAACCACTTCATGCAACCCATAACGGTTAGCACCAATTTTTCTGGCTTTGTAACCTTTAGCTCTTAATTGCTTTACTTTCTTATCTGAGTTGGCTTCAATCCTAAAAGCACCAGCAACGATATGGTAATTACCACTTTGTTTTTCAACGGTTAATGTAGCGGCTGGTAATGGATTACTAATTACAAATGTCGCTTCCTGCACTTTAGCATCAAGCTGTGCATTAGCTTCTTCTTGCGCAAGTTGATTATGGCTCTCAATACTGTTGTTATAGTAGTTATAGCCAAAATAACCACCTAGACCTAAAACGATGACTGCCGCGGCAGCATATTTTATCCATCCGTTATTAGAACGTTTTTCTGGTGTAAACGCAATTGGTGCTTTTTCTACTATAACTTCAGCAGTCTCTTTATAAACTTCGCGCTTAATATCTGTGGAACTGAAATGCGATAAACCAAACGCATCCGTTAAGTAATTAATGTGGCTAGACGGATCAAAAACAATCTTACCATCTGCGTTAAGAATTAATTCGCCTATATGTTCAAACTGAATGGTTTCACCTTCTATTAAATACGACTTAATAGATTTTACTTGTTTCGCGATTTTGGTAATAGCCACCTCATAAGGTATTTTTTCAACCTCAGCGATGTAATTGCCTAATAAGCCATCGTTATTCTGTAGCTGCTCATTAAAAGACAATACTTTTTTAGGTGGATAAAATGTGTGTGTCGTTTCATGTACTTTTGCCGAAACACGATTGGTTAAAAATGCTCCAAACTCTGGTACAGTTACACAATCGTATCGGTATAAAAGGTCGCTTATGTAAGTCTCTAACTGCATAGTATAGCAAAGTTAAAATTTTTTAATTCTGATGAAAATTTGAAGCGATTTAGTTATTAACATCAGAAAAATTTTGTTTTTTGTATGTTTGAAATCAATACATTAAAAATGACAGATCAGCAATTAATTTATGCTTTGGCTTTACAGCATGTACCAAAGATTGGTGCTACAACGGCTAAAAAATTAATAAATCATTGCGGATCTGCTGAAGCTGTATTAAATGAAAAGAAATCTACACTTTTAAAAATTGATGGCATTGGTACTATTACAATAGAAGGGCTTTTTGATAAATTTCATCTTGAAGAAGCTGAGCGCGAGTTACAGTTTGTTAGAGACAATAACATTTTTGCCCATTATTTTACCGATGATACTTATCCTGGAAAATTAAAACATTGTGTTGATGGACCAATAGTGTTGTTTCAATCGGGTAATATTAATCTAAAAGATCAACCCATTATTAGTATTGTTGGTGCTCGAAAAATCACCACAAACGGTATTGCGTTTTGTGAAAAATTAGTGGAGACATTGGCACAGTTTAATCCAGTCATTGTATCAGGCTTTGCTTATGGCACGGATATTACCGCACAAAAAGCTGCCGTAAGGCATAATCTCCAGACTATAGGATGTTTGGCGCATGGTTTAAACCAGATTTACCCTAAAGCACATAAAAAATATGTGGCAGATATTGAACGTCATGGTGGTTTTTATAGCGACTTTTGGAGTACAGACACCTTTGATAGAAATAACTTTTTAAAACGAAACCGAATAATCGCAGGTCTTAGTGAAGCTACCATAGTTATAGAATCGGCTGAGAAAGGTGGAAGTTTGGTTACCGCGGACATCGCTAATTCATATGATAGAGAGGTGTTTGCTGTACCTGGTAGAACTACGGATAGTCAAAGCGTAGGCTGTAATAATTTAATAAAGTTTCAGAAAGCACATTTGCTTTCAAATCCATTAGATATACCTTATTTGTTGAATTGGCAACTCGAAAAGGATGAAAAACCAGTGGTGCAAAAACAACTGTTCGTTGAGTTAGAACCAGATGAAAAAACCATTTATAACTATCTAAAAGAACATGACAAGGAGTTACTAGATGTCATCGCTTTTGAATGTGGTATACCTTCATATAAGTTAGCTAGTATATTACTCAATATGGAATTAAAAGGTGTGATTAGACCTTTGCCAGGTAAGTTGTTTGAGGTGATTTAATACCCAACCTTTGTTCTAACACGTTTTAAAACATCATTAGCTACAACCTTTGCTTTTGCAGCGCCTTTGGCTAAAGCTGCATCAATTTCGCTGAGGTTGTCCATATAATAATTATAGCGTTCTCTTGGTTCTGCAAATCGCTCTATAATCAATTCATATAAAGCTTGTTTAGCATGGCCGTAACCATAATTACCACCTTCATAATTAGCTTTCATAGTTGCTATTTGCTCATCTGATGCTAATAAATTATAAATAGCGAAACAGTTACAAGTAGTCCAGTCTTTTGGTTCTTCAAGCGGTGTACTATCGGTTTGGATAGTCATTATCTGCTTGCGTAATTTCTTTTCTGGTAAAAAGATATTGATAATATTACCCTTACTCTTACTCATTTTAGCACCATCAGTACCAGGAATAAGCATCGTATCTTTTTGAATATCTGCTTTTGGCAATACAAATGTTTCTCCACCCATTTTTGCATGAAAACGAGAAGCAACATCGCGCGTCATTTCAATATGTTGCTCCTGATCTTTTCCAACAGGAATAATTTCAGAATCATACAACAAAATGTCTGCAGCCATTAACATTGGATAGGTAAATAAGCCACCATTAACGTCGTCTAACCGATCCGCTTTATCTTTAAAACTATGTGCCAATTCTAAACGTTTAAACGGAAAAAAGCAGTTGAGGTACCAAGCGAGTTCAGTAACCTGTGGTACATCACTCTGGCGATAAAACACGGTTTTATCAATGTCTAAATCAAAAGCTAACCAGGTAGCAGCAGTGGAGTAGGTGTTACTTCTAAGTGTATTGGCATTCTTTATTTGTGTTAAAGAATGTAAATCTGCAATAAACAAATACGAATCATTTGCTTCGTTCTTTGCTTTTTCTATTGCTGGTAAAATAGCACCTAAAATGTTTCCTAAGTGTGGTGTACCTGTACTTTGTATGCCTGTTAGTATTCTTGCCATGTTAACTTCCCAAAAAACAGGGAATCTCATTAAATTAAACTTAATTCGAAAATCTAAAACAAAGATAAATTTTTGAGAGAACTATGTGAAGCTATTTGAATTAAATACTTAGTTTTGATGCCATGGCTATATTTAAATATCCGTTTTGGGTTTTGTATCGCATTTGGTTCTACATTTTGGTAGCCTTACCGATTATTATTCTATTCCCAATTCTTCTAGCCTCAATTTCAAGAGAGAAATGGTACCCATTTTTCTTTAAATTTGCACGTTTTTGGGCAAAATTTATACTTATTGGGATGGGGTTTGCCTATAAAATTAAGAAAGAACAAAACCCTGATCCTGCACGTAGTTACATGTTTGTTGCCAACCACACGTCTATGGTAGATATTATGTTAATGTTGGTAACTGTAAAAAACCCCTTTGTTTTTGTGGGCAAAAAAGAATTAGTCAAAATTCCATTGTTTGGATTTTTCTATAAACGCACCTGTATTTTGGTAGATAGAAGTAGTGCAAAAAGTAGACAAGCTGTTTTTTTGAGAGCCCAGCGAAGATTGAAACAAGGTCTCAGTATTTGTATTTTCCCGGAAGGTGGTGTGCCAGAAGAGCATATAGTTTTAGATAGTTTTAAAGATGGAGCGTTTCGGTTGGCCATTAACCATCAAATACCAGTAGTACCCATTACGTTTTACGACAACAAAAAACGTTTTTCATATACCTTCTTTAGTGGTGGTCCTGGAAGGATGCGTGCTAAAATCCACAAATTCTTCGATACTAAAGGATTAACCATTGAAGACACCAAAACACTAAATGTAAGCACAAGGCAGTTAATCTTAGAAGAATTAAGTCAAACAGTAAAAACAAAAAAGCCACTCTAACCAGGAGTAGCTTTTGTCATCATTGCATTCATCATTGCTTTTTGTACTGCAATAACCTAATATAAATTTTACCTAAAACTTAAAACTTAATCCTGTATACACTCCAATAAAGAATGGTCTAAAATTACCAGACGTGTTATTAAAGGTATTCAGTTGATACTTGAATTGTGGTTCAAGATTTATATTCCATTGCTTTGATAGGCTATAATCTAAACCTAATCCAAAGTTTGCACTAAAACTTGTGCTATTAATATTATTGGCTTCACCGATTAAAGTACTTATACCATCTATGTCGGCATATATTTCATTGTTACTTAAAAAGAATGTACTAAAACCGCCAATGACGTTAATACCAAGCTTCTTATCTAATAAACGATACTCTAACTCTAAAGGCACTTCTATAAATCCAAAACGTTGATCAATTTCACCTGCGATCTTGGTGTTAATAATTTCTGCTTTAGAAATACTCTTATATTTCTTAGCATCCATAAAAGAAACCGTATAATTGTGATTTTTGTATTTAACATTTGACATATGCGTACTTTCCCCTCGCATTAAAGCTTCAGTACCTGTAAATGCAACAACATTGGTTGTAACGTGATTTAAATTAACTCTATTAATACCAGCACGTACTTTTAAACGTTTAGATACAGCATAAGAACCAGCAATACCATAACTCATATTAATATCACCACTCTTAGAGTTCATTACAAATTGATCATTAATAGGTGAACCTTCGCCTAAAGACCCAAAATAAACAGGCGCAACATTCGGAGCGATGCTCCACCTGTTTTGTTTATCTTCTTTTTCAATTGTGTTTTCTACAATAGCATCTTCTATAGACTGCTTTTCAGGATCTTCAACTATTGTGTTTTTTGTGTCTTCGATATCTGAATTCTTTGTGTCAGTACCATCAGTATTAGAAGATTCTAAATTTTTAGATGTTGTGTTCTCTGCAACTTCAGTAGAATTATTCTCTAACGTTTTCTTGATGGCCGATTTTATGTCAGATTTGTTAATACTAGATCCATCTTTATTTTCTGTCTTTTTAGAATTAGAAGATGTCTTTTTAGTATTAGCAGCAACCTTTGTGTTGTTCTCTTTATTCGGTAGGGCTGTTAAAACATTTCGCTTTTGTTCATCCTCAGTTTTACCTACTTTTTCTTTAACGGCATTAACTACCGCGTTAGAAGATTTTAACTGTGTTTTATTTGGTACAGTTAACTGATTTGATGGTGATTGTTTGTTAGAAGTATTCTTTACTGAATTTTCTTCTTCTTTTATGCTAGACCCAACATTATTATTTGCTTCTGTAACCTGAAGCTCTTGATTTTCTAAAGTTTTTAACTTGTCCTGTTTATCATTAGAAGATGAATTAATATTCTCTTTTTGAGTGCTATTTTGTTTTGTATCAACAATAGGTAAATCATTATTAATATTACCAGAGTTAAAAACAGAAACACCAACCGTTAATAGAATAGCAATAACTGCAGCAACTCCACCAATCTGCCACCAGATAGGTATTACTCTGCGTTTTTCCTTTTTGTTAGGCAGACCTTGGCTTATACGATCCCACATCGCATCATTTGGTGCGACTTCAAAATCTTTAAACTTTTCTTGAAAAAGTCTGTCTATGTTTTTCTTATTATTCATTTTTATATTGACTGCGAATTTGCATTCGACTTGTAATCTTCTATTTTTTCTTTTAAAATTAATCTAGCTCGTGCTAAATTAGATTTTGAGGTTCCTGTTGAAATGTTAATTAACTCACTGATTTCTAAGTGAGAGTAACCATCTAATACATAAAGATTAAAAACTAACCTGTAACGATCTGGTAATTCCTGTATGATTTTTAATAAAAAATCAATGCTTAAACCTTCGTCATCAATTTCTACATCTACATCTGCAATGTTACCTTCATTGATGATATCATAAACGCCAACATTTTCTCTGTAGCGTTGCAATGATGTATTAATTGCTATTCGTTTTAACCAACCTTCAAAAGAACCTTTATTGTTATACTGATCTATTTTACTAAATACAGTTATAAATGCATCGTGCAGATTATCTTCTGCTTCTACATAATTTTTAGAGTACTTAAGACAAAGTGAAAATAATTTACTTGCAAATTGCTTGTATAATTGACTTTGAGCTTTAGCATCTTGTTTAATACAATTTTCTATGAGTCTCTCTAAACTCACATTTTAGCTGGAATTAATTAATAATTATTTTATCTCTCCTACATCATTCTTGATTGTTTGGCTATCTGTTACGGAAACTTCTAGTTTTTGATACTTGTCTTTACCGTTGGCATCTTCACCTTGATAAAAATTAAATACACTTGTATCAACCTCAGTAGCTACATAATTAAAGCTTACTGTAACTTTCTCTGCAGTAGTTTCACAATTTAGGTCTTTATAAACCGTGTTAATTACTGCAATAGTTTTTTCATTACCGCTAACTTCATAATAGAAATCATTGAACTCATGACAAGACGATGGTCTGTAATAAGTGACATTGATTTCATAAGTATTTCCGAGTACAAATTGCTTAGGTACTTCAACACTTTCAATTGGTAAGACTTCGAGCTGAAACTCTTGTCGTTCCTCATTCTCAACAGAACACGAGGTTAAAGTTAGAATGAATATTGAAACCAATAAAAAGCATCTTTTCATAAATAATTATAATCAATTTCACTCTGTAGATGCAAAAAGTGTTAAATGGTTGCGTCTAAAAATAAAAAAATCCTGAATTTTTTTTCAGGATTTCTATTTTATGTATTAAGCTTCGTTTATCAAGGCCCTTACTTTTTCTTCTAATTCATCCATTAAATCTGGATTATCTTTAATTAGAGATTTTACAGCATCTCTTCCCTGACCGAGCTTGGTGTCCTCATAACTAAACCAAGAGCCGCTCTTTTTTACAATCTCGTACTCAACAGCTAAATCTAGAATTTCACCCACTTTAGAAATGCCCTCTCCATACATAATATCGAATTCAGCAAGTCTAAAAGGTGGTGCTACTTTATTCTTTACCACCTTAACTCTTGTTTTATTACCCATTACATTACTATTGCTATCTTTAATCTGAGTAGAACGTCTAATATCTAAACGTACAGAAGCATAGAATTTTAATGCATTACCACCCGTTGTGGTTTCAGGATTACCGAACATCACACCAATTTTTTCACGCAATTGGTTAATGAATATTACAGTACAATGCGTCTTGCTTATAGACGCCGTTAATTTTCTTAAAGCTTGAGACATTAAACGTGCATGTAAACCCATTTTAGAATCTCCCATTTCGCCTTCAATTTCGCTTTTAGGAGTTAATGCTGCAACGGAGTCAACAACAACAATATCGATAGCTCCAGAGCGGATTAAATTATCTGCAATTTCTAAAGCTTGTTCTCCATTATCTGGTTGTGAAATAATTAAATTATCAATATCCACACCTAATTTTTCAGCATAGAAACGGTCAAAGGCATGTTCTGCATCTATAAATGCAGCAATTCCACCAGCTTTTTGTGCCTCTGCAATAGCGTGAAGCGTTAAAGTTGTTTTACCAGATGATTCTGGTCCATAGATTTCTATTACTCTACCTCTTGGATAACCACCTACACCTAATGCGATATCTAAGCCTAATGATCCAGAAGATATAGCGTCAACATCTTCAATCGCCTGGTCACTCATTTTCATTACGGTACCCTTACCATAGGCTTTATCTAATTTGTCTAACGTAAGTTTTAGGGCTTTTAATTTTGCGTCTTTTTCACTACTCATTTCTTTCTATGTTCTAAATTATATTGACATCAAAAATACCACTTATTTTAATTTTTTCAATTTTATGACGCAACCATTTTGCACTTTTTGCATCTACTAAATGAAAAAGGAAATAGTTGCTATGAAAACCCCTTAAAAAGTCGAGATAGGTCTTGTAAAAATTTTCTACTTTTTAAACACAAATTAGCAAAAACAAGGTAGAACGGCTGCTGATTAATGCAGCAGCTGTAAAGCCAAAAGATTAACCTTTTTTAAATTTAGTTTTAGTTATAGTTAATCTAAAAAAGCACTTTGACATTATCAAAGTGCTTTTTTTATGCCTAATTGCTTAAAAATAATACCTTTGTCCTTTATTATTCTTTAACCTTAAAAATTAGTATAGCATGCAACTGTACAATAACTTAAGTGCTAAAGAAAGAGCAGAACTTATTAAACAAGCGGGAAAAGAACGCTTAACAATCTCTTTCTATAAGTACGCCAAAATTGGTAATCCAGAAATTTTTAGAAATCACATGTATTTAGCTTGGGATAATTTAGATGTCTTAGGTAGAATCTATGTGGCCAACGAAGGCATAAATGCACAACTCTCGGTACCTGCTGAAAATTTTGATGCTTTTAAAAAGCATCTGGATACCATCACGTTTTTAGAAAATGTACGATTAAATATTGCTATTGAGCACGACAATTTCGCATTCCTAAAATTAAAAGTGAAGGTGAGACTTAAAATTGTTGCGGACGGATTAAATGATACTACGTTTGATGTTACTAACAAAGGAATACACGTTGGTGCAGAACAGTTTAATGAGTTAATTGAAGACCCAGATACAGTACTGGTAGATATGCGTAATCATTACGAAAGTGAAATCGGTCATTTTAAAAATGCCATTACTCCAGATGTAGACACTTTTAGAGAATCTTTAGACTTAATTGAGGAAGACTTAAGAGAACATAAAGAGGATAAAAAATTAGTGATGTATTGTACTGGTGGTATTCGTTGCGAAAAAGCCAGTGCCTATTACAAGCATAAAGGGTTTAAAAACGTATTTCAATTAGAAGGTGGTATTATTAATTATAGAAGACAAGTAGAATCTGAAGGTATAGAAAATAAATTTATAGGGAAAAACTTTGTGTTTGATCAAAGACGTTCGGAACGTATCTCAGATGATGTCATTGCTAATTGTCACCAATGCGGTAAACCAGCAGATTTACATACAAATTGTGCTAATGAAGCTTGCCATTTATTATTTATTCAATGTGATGAGTGCAAAGAAAAAATGGATAATTGCTGTTCTTCCAATTGTCAGGACATTATAAAATTACCTTACGAAGAACAAAAGGTATTACGAAAAGGGCAAGGCAATAGTAATGATATATTTAAAAAAGGAAGAGCAGATTATTTGCCCTATAAAAAAGATTTACGCAATATTTTTGACACCTTAAATACAACTAAATAAAGTAAAGGCTCTAATTAAATTAGAGCCTTTTTTAGTTTATTTCTTAATGAGTTTTATTGTTTTTGTCTGATTTTGTTCTCCTTCAAGTTTAATAAAATAGACTCCTTTCGACAGACTGGTTAAATTCATTTTTTGTATGCCATTTCCAGTGCTATCCTCCTGTGTAAACACATTTTTTCCTAAGACATCGAAAATTTGTACAAACTTAATTTTAGAAGTAGAAGAAATATTAACAACATCATTTGATGGATTAGGATAAACTGAAGTCGATTCTAAGGATTCTTCATCAACACTAAAAGTTCCGATATTAAATGAGTGTGTAACTGTTTCACCATTGTATGTGGCTTCCCATTTCCATTCACCTTCCATATTATATACACCTTGATAAAACCAATACAACCATGAAGCGTAATAAGTTGCAGTAAGTGTATAATTTCAATTTTATAAAATAGAATTATCTGGTCTTATGATTTTTAAGTTTACACTTTCACCCATAACCTGGTCTCTTAAATAAAGACCAAAATAAATGGTGTCATCTATATCAAACTGTTCACTGATATTAGTGATTTCTTGAGTTGGGCAATTAGGGAATACAGGTGCATCGGAATGAGTTAAGGCTGCATTTATCCCAGGATTAACATACGGTTTCTGAGATTGCCACCAGGTTTCACTATCCATTGTATTGCATGTACCAATATACGGATCTACCAATTGTGTATAAGTCGCATCAACCCAAACTTCAAAATGTAAATGTGGTCCTGTAGAATTTCCAGAACTTCCCATAACACCTAGAAATTCTCCTTCAGAAACCATATCTCCAACATTTTTACTAGTTAATGAGCCATTTTTTAAGTGCCCATACCATGCAATGCTTCCATCGTTATGTTGTATATAAACCGCGTTCCAAAAGTTGCTGTTAAAATCACAACTTCTATCAAATTGACCATCATTTTTAGCAATGATTTGTCCTGGTGCTGCTGATATGATTTCTACATAATTGTTATCCATCATATGCCAGGTAAATGGCCAGGAAAAAATATCTAAACCCTGATGATTGTAACCACTTGTTGTATCATAAGTTCTAGGACCACAATTATAATCAGATAATGCGTCTGGCGCAACAGGATTATGATCTACATAGTTAGAAATTGCCCAAACATCATTATAAGAGGCATTAGTTGCTTTTTGCACAGGCCTTGCAAATAAAGGATGTGTTCCTCGGTTAGCTTCGTTATAGCCTAACCTGTTTTGTAATCTTAACGATTCAATTCCTGCAGAAGTTAATTACTCTACTTCATGGCGTTGTTCTGCAGTTAAGCAAGGTGTTTCGGATGGGTTATTTGTGTATTTTCCGTGTACAAGTTCAGAAAAGGGATTTTGAGAATAACTAATTGACAAAAGTATCAGAAAGAAAAATAGAGTAATTTTTGGTTTCATGTCTTTAATGTGTTGGTTTATGTTTACATCGAAGTATTCTGAAAATGTGAGCATTAAGGTAATGAATATATTTTAATGTATTGAAAGACAATTAGTTATTTAACTAAATAAATAATCTTATCTTTACTTATTAATAAATTATGAATCCTTTATCTAGTCGATTAAGCTTCTAGATTAAATATATATAACTTTTTATGGCTTGTAACAGTTGCTCAACTGGTAAAGATGGCCAACCAAAAGGGTGTAAAAACAATGGCACTTGTGGCACAGATAGCTGCAATAAACTTACTGTTTTTGACTGGTTGGCTAATATGTCACTTCCTAACGGACAAGAACCTTTTATAGGTGTTGAAGTACGTTATAAAAACGGCAGAAAACATTATTATAAGAATACAGAAAACCTTACACTTAACATAGGAGATATCGTCGCTACCCAGGCAAAATCTGGTCACGATATTGGTATGGTAACACTTACAGGTGAACTTGTCCGTGTACAAATGAAGCGAAAAAAAATAGATATTGAAGACTCTGAAAACTTGTTAAAAATATATAGAAAAGCTTCTCAAAAAGATATTGATGTATGGTCCTCTTCTAGAGACAAGGAAGAACCCATGAAGGTTAAAGCACGTCAATTTGCTATAGATCTTAATCTAAAGATGAAGATTTCTGATATTGAGTATCAGGGAGATGGTAGTAAAGCTACGTTTTATTACACCGCCGAAGAGCGAGTAGACTTTAGAGAACTCATTAAAGTATTTGCCAGAGAGTTTAAAACACGTATTGAAATGCGTCAAGTCGGTTTCAGACAAGAGGCAGCAAGACTTGGCGGTATTGGGTCTTGTGGTAGAGAACTTTGCTGTTCTACATGGCTCACAGATTTTAGATCCGTAAGTACATCTGCAGCACGATACCAGCAATTGTCTTTAAATCCTTTAAAGTTAGCTGGTCAGTGTGGCAAATTAAAGTGTTGCCTAAATTATGAACTAGACGCTTATTTAGATGCCTTAAAGGCTTTTCCAAAAAATGATACTAAACTGTATACTGAAAAAGGAACTGCAGTATGTCAGAAAACAGATATTTTTAAAGGATTAATGTGGTACGCTTATGAAGGAGAATGGATGAATTGGCACGTAATTACAACAGAACAAGCCAATGAAATAATCGAAAAAAATAAGAAAAAAGAAAAAGTAGCAAGTCTCGAAGAATATGCGGCAGAGCACATACAAGACACTAAAAATGAATTTGAAAACGTTGTAGGTCAAGATAGTTTAACACGTTTCGATAGTCCAAAATCCAAAAGGAAACGTAAAAACAATAGGAAGGGTAGAAACAAAAACCACAATCGTAATAGAAATCAAAGACAAAATGCAAAAAAGAATTAGTGAGTTATTTGTAATTGTTATTGTATGTTTTCTGTTTCAAAGCTGCGACTCTAATGCAGTTTTTGATAAGTATAAGTCAGTGCCAAATCAATGGCATAAAGATTCATTAGCTAGTTTTAATTTTACCGCACCCGATACTTTAAATAATTACAATCTTTTTGTGAATCTCAGAAACACAAACGATTATCAATTCAATAACTTATTTTTAATTGTAGAATTAAACTATCCTAATGGAAAAGCAGTAAAGGATACCCTAAAATATAACATGGCGGCACCTAACGGAGAGTTGTTAGGCGCCGGATTTTCTGATATTAAAGAAAATAAATTGTGGTACAAAGGATACGAATCACCATTTAAGTTTACTGAAAATGGTGACTATATAGTCAATATTCAACATGCTATGAGAAAAAATGGAGAAGTTGATGGAGTAGAAAACTTAGAAGGAATAACTGACGTTGGTTTTAGAATTGAAAGTGTAGCAAACAATTAAGATATGGCAAGAAAAAAAGCAACTCAAAATAAAAAAACGGAATTAGATTTTTCAAAATACGTACGTTGGTTTTGGATGGTGTTTTCTGGTGGAATCTTAGCAATTGTATTGTTATTTCTATTTGCTTCTTGGGAACTTTTAGGTGAAATGCCAGATCATACTAAATTAGAAAATCCAGAAACTAATTTAGCAACTGAAATAATTTCCTCTGATGGGCAAACACTCGGAAAATTTTATTTTAATGATAACAGAACGCCAGTAGGATATGATGATTTGCCTAAAAATCTAGTAGACGCCTTAATTGCTACTGAAGATGCACGTTATTATGATCATTCTGGGATTGATGGTCGTGGAACACTGAGGGCAGCATTTTTCCTTGGAAAAAGAGGAGGTGCAAGTACCATTACCCAACAATTAGCAAAGTTATTGTTTACAAAGAAGGCTGCAGGAAATATTGTTAAAAGATCTATTCAAAAAATCAAAGAATGGGTTATTGCTATACGCTTGGAGCGACAGTATACCAAAGAAGAAATCATTGCGATGTATTTTAATATTTATGATTTTGGAAATAATGGTGATGGCATTAGATCAGCTTCAAGAATATATTTTGGTAAAGAGCCGAAAGATTTGGATATGAAAGAATCGGCAATGCTGGTTGGAATGTTTAAAAATTCTTCGCTTTATAATCCAAGGAGAAACCCTGTTGGTGTTAAAAACAGACGCAATGTGGTTTTAGCCCAAATGTACAAGTATGAATACATTTCTGAAGAAGTTAAGGATTCATTACAAAATACTGAGTTGGATTTAAACTATACGCCAGAATCACATAAAGAAGGTATTGCGACTTATTTTAGAGAATATTTGCGATCTTTTATGAAAGATTGGGCTAATGATAAAAACAACCGTAAACCAGACGGTAGCAAATACGATTTGTATAGTGATGGCTTAAAAGTCTATACGACTATAGATTCACGTATGCAGAAATATGCAGAAGAAGCCGTGGCATTGCATATGCCCAAACTTCAGGCAGAATTTGACGATCAAAATACACCAGATAGAAATAAAACCGCACCATTTTTAGAACTCGATCAAGCAGAAATCACCAAATTGATGAATGATGGTATGAAACGTGGTGAACGATGGAGAATATTAAAAGAACAAGGAAAATCAGATAAGGAGATAAGAGCGTCATTTAAGAAACCGACTGAAATGCGCGTATTCAAGTGGGTAGATGGGAAAGCAAGTGAGGTAGATACCGTTATGAAGCCAATTGATTCTATGAGATATTATAAATCGTTTATGCGCACAGGTATGATGTCTATGGATCCATTAACTGGTCATGTAAAAGCATGGGTAGGAGGTATGGATTACAAGCACTTTAAGTACGATATGGTTAAACAAGGAAAGCGTCAAGTAGGTTCTACTTTTAAACCATTTGTTTACGCCACGGCGATTGATCAATTACAATTATCTCCATGCGATTCATTTCCGAGAACACCTATTACCATTGAGGCAGAGAAATACGGAAACCCCGAACCGTGGACCGTTAAAAATTCTGATGGTAATTATTCTGGTACACAAACCTTAAAAGATGCTTTAGCAAGTTCTACTAATACGGTAACTGCAAGGCTTATGAACGAAATTGGACCACAACCTGTTGTTGAGATGGCTAAAAAACTAGGTGTAGAACAAGAAATTTTACCTGTACCAGCGATTGCATTAGGAACACCCGACATTAGTGTCTATGAAATGGTTGCTGCTTATTCTACATTCGCAAATAAAGGTGTCTACAATAAACCTGTAATGGTGACACGTATTGAAGATAAAAATGGTACCGTACTTTTTCAGTTTACCCCAGAAAGTAAAGATGTATTAAGTGAAGAGGTTGCCTATGTTACAGTCAATCTAATGGAAGGAGTAACTCAGGCAGGATCTGGTAGAAGATTAAGACACAAAGGATTTGATAAATGGAACGCTATCTATAGGGAGATTATCACGGGTTATCCGTATGAACTAACAAATCCTATCGCAGGAAAAACCGGAACAACTCAAAATCAAAGTGATGGATGGTTTATGGGAATGGTACCTAATCTTGTAACAGGTGTTTGGGTTGGCGCAGAAGATAGGGCTGCTCACTTTAAGAGTATTTCCTATGGACAAGGTGCATCAATGGCTTTACCAATTTGGGGCTTATATATGAAAGCGTGCTATGCCGATGAAACGTTAAATGTTTCAACCGATAATTTTGAAAAACCTTCTAACCTATCGATAAATGTAGATTGTACAGCAGAAGATGAGGGTGATTTAGTTGACCAAACGGAAGAATCTGATGATGATGAAATAGAGGTAGATTTTCGATAACTAGCATTAGTTCTTCTCTTTTTTTGGATATTTTTCATATGATTTCTCCACTTAGTTTCGTATTTTTCAGAAGCTAAATTTCGTGATTTATGATTAATAAAAAAGTAGCTTCTGTCACTGAAGCTCTAAAGGGTGTAGACAATGATATGACCTTTATGTTTGGTGGATTTGGACTTTCAGGTATTCCTGAAAATGCTATTGCAGAACTCGTACGACTAAATATAAAAGGACTTACATGCATATCTAATAATGCAGGTGTAGATGACTTTGGTCTTGGCCTACTATTACAACAAAAGCAAATAAAAAAAATGATTTCATCTTACGTCGGAGAGAATGATGAATTTGAACGTCAGATGTTAGATGGTGAGTTAGATGTAGAATTGATTCCACAAGGTACATTGGCAGAGCGCGCTAGAGCGGCTCAAGCTGGTTTTCCAGCTTTTTATACTCCTGCCGGATATGGTACCGAAGTTGCAGAAGGAAAAGAAACGCGAGAATTTGATGGAAAAATGTACGTCTTAGAACAAGCATTTAATGCAAATTTCGGGTTTATAAAAGCATGGAAAGGAGACGAAGCAGGTAATTTAATTTTTAAAGGCACGGCTCGTAATTTTAATCCTAATATGTGTGGAGCCGCAAAAATTACTGTAGCTGAGGTGGAAGAATTAGTTCCTGCAGGAGAATTAGATCCTAATCAAATTCATATACCTGGAATTTTTGTGCAACGTATATTTCAGGGAGAACGTTACGAGAAGCGAATTGAAAATTTAACGGTTAGACAACGCAATTAATTATGTTAGATAAAAATGGTATTGCAAAACGAATTGCAAAGGAAGTAAAAGATGGTTACTACGTTAATCTAGGAATAGGTATACCAACTTTGGTGGCTAACTTTGTTAGAGATGATATTGAAGTAGAATTTCAGAGTGAAAATGGTGTCTTAGGTATGGGGCCTTTCCCATTTGAAGGAGAAGAAGATGCTGACGTTATTAATGCGGGGAAACAAACCATAACAACACTACCGGGAGCTTCTTTCTTTGATTCAGCCATGAGTTTTTCAATGATTAGAGGTCAACACGTTGATTTAACAATTCTTGGAGCTATGGAAGTGTCAGAAAACGGAGATATTGCCAATTGGAAAATTCCTGGAAAAATGGTTAAAGGAATGGGCGGAGCTATGGATTTGGTGGCAAGTGCTGAAAATATAATTGTGGCCATGATGCATACAAATAGAGCAGGAGCCTCTAAACTACTAGAAGAATGCTCATTACCATTAACAGGAGTCGCTTGTGTGAAGAAAATTGTAACCAATATGGCTGTTATAGAAGTTACTGCTGATGGGTTTAGGTTATTAGAACGTGCTCCTGGCGTTTCAATTGATGATATTAAAAATGCTACAGAAGGTCATTTAATAATCGATGGTGAAATTCCAGAAATGACTTTATAAATATAAAACAAAAGATTTGTACTTTCCTCTTCACTAAGTTAACTTTAATTGTAAGATAAATCTACATTACTACATTAAAATGTTAAAAAACAATGTATTTCATCGATTTTTAATGTATCTTGACTGATATATTGAAAATATATTTCATATTAGCAGTCTCAAATCGAACTAAATTAAATTAACCAAATTTGCCATAAACTCAATTTATGATTTGCCCCAAATCTATCATGAATTTCTGCTTATGAAAACAAAACCAAATCTACCAGAACCTACTTTTGAAGATAACGTAATGTTATCTAATTTAAAGAATACCATGAGAGTAATTTCAGGTGTTTTAAAATTAACTAAAAAAATATTCATGCTTTAAACATTTGTTTAGAGTATGAATATTTTATGTTAATAGTAAAAAATTACTTTGTTAAAGTAAATTGAGTTTTAAGGGTTGTAGTAGAGCTACCTCCTACAAAAACTTCAAAATCACCAGGCTCAATTATATATTCTCCGTTGTTGTTATAAAAACCTAATTCACCTTTTGTCAAATTAAATGTTACGGTTTTTGATCTGTTCTTTTTGAGATGTACTAACTCAAATCCTTTGAGCTCTCTTACCGGTCGTGATATACTACCATAAAGGTCTCTTATGTAAAGTTGAACAACTTCTTTACCATCAAAATCACCAATATTAGTAATATCTACTGTTACCTCTACTGTATCATTGATTGAATAATTAGCTTTATCAATCTTAAAGTTACTATACTTAAACTTGGTATAACTAAGACCAAATCCAAAAGGATAAAGAGGTGAGTTTTCTTTGTCAATGTAGTGAGACCAAAAGACATTATTTTCTCTGTCTGTAGCTCTACCAGTATTTAAATGGTTATAATAAATTGGGATTTGCCCAACATTTCTTGGGAATGTTATAGGTAGTTTACCACTAGGATTGTAGTCTCCATATAGTACTTGAGCAATAGCATTACCAGTTTGTGTTCCCAATTGCCAACCAACAACAATAGATGGTATGTTTTCAGCAGCCCACTCAATAGCAAGCGGTCTGCCATTATTTAGTACTAAAACTACATTTTTGTTTGCCTTATAAACCTCTTCTAACAAGTCTTGCTGTAGGCCTGGCAAATTTAATTGAGTTCTACTTCTTGCTTCTCCACTTTGAAAACCGTGTTCCCCTAGTACAATAACAACAACATCTGCAGATTTTGCTGTTTCAACAGCTTCTTTAATTCCAGAATTATCAGTTGTGTTGATTTTTACTTCTTTAATAAAGGCTGTTTCTCCTTCAAAAAGATTTACACCTTTGCTACTGTTTATAGTATTACATTCATATGCTTTCATGCCTTCTAACACTGAAACTGCAGTATAATCATCAGAGGCGATTCTCCAACTACCCAAAGGG
>NZ_CBFHMI010000017.1:0-40019 GCF_965656915.1 Winogradskyella sp.
GTACTGTATTTTAAGTGTTCCTTTAATTCTTGTTTTTGGTTTAGGAATCCTGACATTAATACTAATTGGCATATTAGCATTTGTAATGCCAATTGTAAACGGTATAAAAGCTAGTAATGGAGAATTACCTAGCTACCCATTATCTCTTAATTTTGTTAGTTAGTTATTTTTTAATCTGAATCTTTTCAGGTACGTAAAGAGGTAAATGTAAAAGGCTCACCAAATGGTGAGCCTTTTAATATTTTAATATTTTATAATTTTAGTTATTTAACATTACTGGCATAACAAGCATAGTCACATGTTCACCTTCATCTAAACCATCGATAGGTGTGAGAATACCTGCTCTGTTTGGTAAACTCATTTCTAGTTGAACGTTATCAGAACTAAGATTGTTTATCATTTCGGTTAAGAAACGTGAGTTAAATCCTATTTGCATGTCGTCACCTTGATAATCGCACGTTAAACGCTCTTCTGCCTTATTGCTGTAATCGATATCTTCTGCTGAAATATTTAGCTCAGCTCCAGCAATTTTCAAACGAATTTGATGTGTTGTTTTATTAGAGAAAATACTAACACGTCTTACTGAGTTTAAGAATTGTGTTCTGTCTATCACTAATTTATTTGGATTCTCCTTTGGAATTACAGCTTCGTAATTAGGATACTTTCCATCAATTAAACGGCAAATTAAAACTGAATTTTCAAACGTAAATTTAGCATTAGACTCGTTGTATTCTACAAGTACGTCATCGTCGCTACCTGCTAAAATCCCTTTAATAAGATTTAAAGGTTTTTTAGGCATAATAAATTCAGCTGATTCGGTTGCACTTACATCGTCTCTGGTATATTTAACCAATTTGTGAGCGTCTGTAGCAACAAACGTTAGATTGTCTTGTGAGAATTGAAAAAACACTCCACTCATTACAGGTCTTAAATCATCATTTCCTGCTGCAAATATCGTTTTGCTAATAGCTGTTGCTAAAATATCACCAACTATAGTTGTTGTGCTTGCATCTTCTACAGAAACTGCATTAGGAAACTCAGCGCCATCTGCATAAGCTAAGGCATATTTACCATGATTAGAGCTTATCTCAACAGTGTTGTTGTCTTCAACTACAAAGGTTAAAGGTTGTTCCGGAAACGTCTTTAAAGTATCTAATAACAGACGTGCTGGTAATGCAATACTACCTTCAGAATCACTTTCTACATCTATTGTAGAAGACATGGTAGTTTCTAAATCACTAGCAGAAACAGTCAATTTTGACTTGCTTAGTTCAAATAAGAAATTATCTAAGATTGGAAGCGTATTGCTATTATTAATAACACCTCCTAAGACCTGAAGTTGTTTTAATAAATATGTACTTGAAACAATGAATTTCATGCTTAATATGTAAAGTTTTAATCTTTTAATTTGTCTTACAAATATATCTTAATAGAAGGGTTTTATAAAACAAACTTATTAACAAATTCTAGGTGTATTTTTTCTTTCGGAAATAATTAAAAACAGATCCAAATATACCAAGAATAAAAAGCGGTAATACAATATTTATAAGTTGCCATTTCCCTTTGCTCTCTTTTATTTTTTCTGAATCTAAAAAAGCAAGTCTAATTTCTTTTGCTCTAATGTTTATAAGTCCGGTATCGTCCAAGAGATAATTAACAGTGTTTAATAGAAACTCTTTATTACCAAATGCTTTACCAGTGAGTTGATCAAACCCTAATTCTTGTGGTCGATTTCGAATGACTTCATTCTTTATGATATCTCCATCAGAAATTATCGCCATTTTAGCTGGAGATCCCTTTGTTTTATAGTCTTTTAACTTAAAAGGTAATACACGTTTATCGTATACAGAAGTAAATTCCCCTTCGAGCAATACGGCTAAATTTTGTGGACCCAGATTATAAGTTGATTCGTCTGGAGATTCCGTCACATCTGCTAGTGTAATAGCTGTTGGTGTTCCTTCTAACTTAGATTTAGGAGAACTCTGCAAAAGAATAGTTTTATTGATGTTGTTTTTAAGAGTGTCGATAGGACTTGCAAAATCGTATTTAACAAGATTTAAATTCTTTGTAATTGGATGATTTGGGTTCGACGCTGCTAATGGCGAATATTGCCATTGGATAGGCTGTAGTTGTGCCTGACTTCCTTCACCAATCGCTAACATTATTGGTGCAGAGTAGAGGTCTTTTACTAAACTTGGATTTATACGCACTCCGTATTTAAAAAAGAAATCATTGAGTTTTAAATCTCTCATAATAGATACTCCAGAACCTGTATCGTTATATAAACTGTCCTTGTCCATAACAACAGATTCGCTTAACCACAGACTATTTCCACCATGCATGGTGTATTGATCTAGAACTAATTTTTCATTTTCAGTAAAAGCTTCACTTGGTTTTGCCGCAATAATTAAATCGTATTGTTTTAATTTATCTAAAGTGCCTAATGGATTCCTAGCTACACTATCTAAAGTAAAAGCTGCAATTTTATAGTATTGCTGCATGGTCTTAAGGAAATCTGCGATAAAAATGTCATCGAGTTCTCCGTTACCTTTTAAAATGGCTATAGTTTTTGATTTTGATTTTACCAGTTTATTAAATCCATCAGCAAATGCATATTCTAAGCCTTGCACCGAATTATTGATCTGTTCTTGCAGACCTTGAGTAATACTTCGTTTTAATAGTGGAATTTTAACCGTTTTATCTTTGTAACTGGCAAAAGCCCACGGAAAGATGATTTCTTGTGTTACTTTAGCAGTACTGTTCTCGGTATTGATATATGGCTCTAATCCAGATTTGGTGAGTTCTTCAATATTTCGTTCTCTGGTAGCTTCATCTTCAATAGGGTTGATATAATTCACCTTAATGTTATTGGTTTCTAGTTGAAACTCTTCAATGATTTGACGTACTTCTATCTGTAACAATCTAAATTCAGAAGGAAACTCACCTTCTAAAAACACATCTATTATTAGAGGAGCATCTATGTCTTGGATTAGGTTTTTTGATGCTTCTGATAAGGTGTAGCGCTTGTCTTTAGTCAAATCAAAACGACCATAAAATTGGCTTGAAATCATATTGATAATAACAAGCCCGATAATAACTCCGAGTATGTAAATTAAAGTTTTACTCTTTTTCATCCTCGAATGTGATTTCTTCCTGATAGGATTTTAGTTTTACTACTTTATTATTCTTAAACGTAACTTCTATACATTCTTTTTGCTTGTTAAAAGCACCAGGCTCAATGCCTAAACCGTAATTCCATTTGTTGTCATCATGGGCTATTTTAGTTTCATTCCAGGAAAGCCATTCATACTTGCCAAGTAATTGTGTAACATCTTCTTTTGTCGAGCCAATTAGTGTGTCAGATTCTATCGTGTTATCAATCATTTCATAGCGTAAAGCGGGTTTTTCGATCCAAGCTTCACTGTCAAAATACTTTTGGTGATGGTAGTTGCTTATTATATTAATAAACGGATAAAACATGTAGAAATACACTAATGGTGTCAATACTATACTTATAATTGCCGTGAGCCATTTTCGTCTATCAACTGTATTAAAAAACAAAAATAGTAGCACAAAAACTACCACCATAAATATGACTAATATTGGCGTAATGATCATTGCTTTTGAATTCTAAGTTTTGTGAATAATAAAAATGCAAGAGCTATGCTAATAAAATAAATAAGATCTCTGGTGTCAATCACTCCGCGGCTCATACTATTGTAATGTGCTGCCATACCTAGATTTTCCATGTATACAAGATTGCCAAAAACATTATAGTTAGAGAGTCCTTCAAAACCATAATAGAAAAAGAAACAAATAAAAACTGATATAATAAATGCTACAATTTGATTGTCCGAAAGGGTAGAAGCAAAGACGCCAATGGCAGTATAGGCTGCAACCAGAAATAACAAACCAAAATATGACCCAATTGTGCTTCCTAAATCGAGATTGCCTTCTGGATTACCTAAAGAGGATACCGTGTATACATATAAAAGTGTTGGAATGAGTGCTAAAATAATAAGAGCAAAAGCACCAAAATATTTTCCTAAAACAATTTGAAAATGAGATATTGGTTTAGTCATTAATAACTCTAATGTACCTTGTTTTTTTTCATCACTAAAACTGCGCATGGTCACTGCTGGTACTAAAAAGATAAGAATCCAAGGTGCTAATAAAAAAAATGATGATAAACTTGCTAATCCGTTATCTAGTATATTGAATTCTCCTTTAAACATCCAAAGAAATAATCCGTTTAATAATAAAAACACACCTATAACCAAATAGCCAATTGGTGAAGCGAAAAAGGTGTTTATTTCTTTTTTTAGTATTGCCAGCATATATTTATTCTAGGCTATGAAGTTTGTCTACACTCCAAGTTTCAGGTTTTGCATTAAATAAGGGCTTAGTTTTAGACCAAACCGTTTTAAATAACTCTGAATGTCTGTAATTATTTAAATCTGCCACAGAATTCCAATAACTATACGTAAAAAAGATATTGGTATTGTTCTGATCGCGATATAATTCTAAAAACTGACAACCATCAAAATTCCTGATTTTAGTTTTATTAGATTCAAAATTAGCTAAGAATTCATCAATCTTAGAAGGTTCAAAACTCATTTTTACAATTCTTACTAACAATGCCTAAGATTTTAAGAAATTAACGGTGACTGTATCCATGGTTTTTAACCCCATAAGTGTAGATGCTCCGCCTACAGTGTTACAATTACTTTTATAAACGGCGATTTCTAGATACCCAGAAGAATTGAACACTACCAGTCCTTTTCCTTCGTCATTTCTTTTAGACTCCTCTAGATCAAAATTTACAATATCGCTATATCTGGAATGAATCTTTCTGAATTTATGGTTTCGTGCAGAAATTTCATAATTTCTTGTTTTTTGTACATTTTCAAAAAATTTCTGTTTAATATTTGTGACCACATTGCCATAATTATCGATATAAATTACACTACCTATAATTTGATTTTTTTCGTCATTAACAAACGGAATTAAATTCTTTATTGGCTTAATAGTGTTAATAACTTTTCCAATGACTTCTAATGTACCTCCTCTTGCAATATGGCAAGCAGCTTTAACAAATACATCTAGCACAGGGAAACTTGTTTCAACTTTATCATGAATATTTATCTCTACGATTTTTTCTGGAGCTATTTCTGCACAAATCATGCTCATAATGCCATTGTTTGCGCATATAAAGTAATGGTCGTCTAAATTAACTGCAATATGCTTATTATCAGGATTTAACTCAGAATCTATTCCTATAATATGTATAGTTCCTTTTGGGAAACTGCTATAGGCATTTAAAATAATATAAGCTGCCTCAGAAATATTAAAAGGTGAAACAGAATGTGAAACATCTACAATCCTAATATCCGAAAGTTCACTATAAATGGCTCCTTTTATGGCACCAGAAAAATGATCTTTTTCTCCAAAATCAGTTGTTAAAGTGATTATTGCCATGGATTGATTGTTGATATTTTTTTTAGAATTGAGGTTGTAAAATTGTTAGATTTGTTTGTACATAAATGTTACACAAAACTAATAAAAGAAAACAGATTAACACACTAAATAAAGCACGCTTTTGAATGAACTTATCTTAGAACTAGAAGAAATTACTCCAAAAGAATTCTTCGGTGCACAAAATGCTAATATTGAACTCTTAAAAAAATATTTCCCGAAACTAAAAATTGTTGCCAGAGGCAATAAAATAAAGGCCTATGGCGATGAAGATTTATTAGAAGAATTTGATACCAGAATGATGATGTTAATGAAACATTTTGGTCAATATAATAAATTAGATGAAAATGCAATAGAACGCGTGCTGACTAGTAATAGTAGTGATGATTACAACACGTCTGCCAAAAGCGGTGAAGTTATTGTGCATGGCGTTGGTGGAAAACTAATCAAAGCCCAAACCGCAAATCAACGTAAATTAGTTGAGAGTATGCGTAAAAATGATATGGTATTTGCTATTGGTCCTGCAGGTACAGGTAAAACGTATACCGGTGTTGCGTTAGCAGTACAGGCTTTGAAAAGTAAAGAAGTAAAGCGAATTATATTAACACGTCCTGCAGTTGAGGCTGGAGAAAATTTAGGTTTTTTACCAGGGGATTTAAAAGAAAAACTAGATCCTTACATGCAACCATTGTATGATGCGTTGCGAGACATGATTCCTCACGAAAAATTAGATAATTATATTGAAAAGGGAGTTATTCAAATTGCACCATTAGCTTTTATGCGAGGAAGAACCTTAGATAATGCCTTTGTAATTTTAGACGAAGGTCAAAACACGACACATGCCCAAATGAAGATGTTTTTAACGCGTATGGGTAAAAATGCTAAGTTTTTATTAACTGGCGATCCTGGACAAGTTGACTTACCACGTAGAACTATTTCTGGATTAAAAGAAGCTTTATTAGTCCTTAAAAATGTTGAAGGTATAGGAATGATTTATTTAGATGATAAAGATGTCATTCGTCATAAATTAGTGAAGAAAGTCATTGCAGCTTATAAAAATATAGAAAACAGAGATTAATGAGTCATAGTAGAACCATCATAGATACCAACTTCAATTTCCCAAACCAAAAAAGTGTTTATAAAGGAAAAGTTAGAGAGGTTTACAATATTAATGACGAGCAATTAGTTATGATTGCTACAGATAGACTAAGTGCCTTTGATGTAGTAATGCCTAAAGGGATACCTTACAAAGGTCAGATACTAAACCAGATTGCTACCAAAATGATGGCAGACACTGAAGATTTAGTTCCAAATTGGTTAGTCGCAACACCAGATCCAAACGTTGCTATTGGTCATTTATGTGAACCCTTTAAAGTTGAAATGGTAATACGTGGTTATATGTCTGGTCATGCTGCGCGAGAATACAAAGATGGAAAACGCACACTCTGTGGAGTGCCAATGCCAGATGGCATGAAAGAAAATGATAAATTCCCTGAACCAATCATTACTCCAGCTACTAAAGCAGAACAAGGAGATCATGATGAAGATATCTCTAGAGAAGATATTTTAAAACGTGGTATAGTATCTGAAGAAGATTACTTGGTTCTTGAAGACTACACCAGAAAACTTTTTCAACGAGGCACGGAAATTGCAGCAAAACGTGGATTAATATTAGTAGATACCAAATACGAATTTGGTAAAACAAAAGATGGAAAAATTGTATTGATTGATGAGATTCATACACCAGATTCTTCGCGTTATTTTTATGCTGATGGTTACCAAGAGCGACAGGATAGAGGAGAAGCACAGAAACAACTCTCTAAAGAGTTTGTGCGGCAGTGGTTAATATCTAACGGGTTTCAAGGCTTAGAAGGGCAGTCAGTGCCATTTATGAATGATGACTACATTGAAACTGTTAGTGAACGCTACATTGAACTTTATGAGAATATCACTGGTGAAACATTCGTAAAAGCTGATGTTTCAAATATTCAGAGCAGAATAGAAGCTAATGTTTTAGAGTATTTAGAATAGTTTTTTGTTATTTCGAAGTCATCTTAGACATCATATTGTTTTACAGTAAGAAGGTTTATTGATTTAGATTGTTTTTAGATTTATCGCCACACTACCGACGCTTATCAGGAAAGCAAATAAAAAATCTCAAATTGTATTAATAATTAGCCTTCAAAGTTTCAGTATGATGCTCAACATGATATGCTGTCCACATAATAATTTCACGTACTGGCATTTTTCCCATTAATGGATGTGGGAGAACAACTGAATCCAAATTTTTATCACTAATCTTCTTAGTTTTGTACTGTAACTTTTTGCTTTCTGTTTGCAGTCTGTTAAGGATAAAATGCTTGTCAGCAATTGTTGGTACTTTCATGTTTTGAGAGCCTCTAAATGTTCTGCCTTGAGCATCTTTTAATCTTTCATGATACCTTCCTGCTATGGCATTATACGCTCTAACAGGTCTATTGGCTTTACCAAATTTATAGCGTAGAAAAAACTTAGGTAAACTTAAAGCATTGTTTAAAGGTTTAATGCTTTGTAACAAATGTAATGCTTGCTGACCTTGCGTCCACTTACCTTCTGGTCCGTTCTCCCATGCTTCGTCTGGTTGCTGTTCTAACCAATTGATTAAATCCGAATGCTTTTTTTCGAGGAGATCTGCAATAGTTTCTTTATCCATAATTGTAGAATTGATAAAGAAAAGATAGGAAATTTTGTTTAATACTTAATTGATTTAAGAAAGCACTTATTCTTCAATCTCTTTTTCTTGGACTACAATTTTGTCTTTTTTGAAAATAGGAATGAGGTAAGACATATTAAAGCCAAAGCCCACACCAAAGCTACCACTATCATAAGTTCTTCCAAAGCCAGGGATGTACAAATTCTCAAAATTATCTGGCGCAGTTTCTGTAACAAGGAATTTTAATTGTGTGTTAATTCCTGCAAAGAAATTATTGAATAGTTCTGCTTTTAATCCAATCTGAATTTCTGCCCAAATAGCTGTTAGCCCTTTGAACTCGGTTCCTTCATTAACAGAAAACAGATCGTCATTCCAATATTGGTTATTAATATCATAGATTTTATAACTATTAAGTGTTTGGCTAAATGTACTTGCTCCAGCTCTAAAACCGACATAGATCATATTTTCCATGTCTAACCAATTCTTATAAAAATTTAAGTCTATACCACCTTTAAAATAACTTCCTTTAGTTGTATTGCTTAAAAATTCATTTTCAATATCGCGCTCTTCATTGCCAATTTCACCAGCAATATAAATACGTTGCGTTAAGCGATAATCACCCATAATTTCAAAACCAGTGTAGTCTTTATCAAAGAATGTTCTACCAATTTTGCTAAAGTCCGCACCTAAACGTAGACCATATTTTTGTTTGTATACTAAAGTATCTGCTACAGTTTCTTTGTCTTGAGCAAAAGCCATTGTAGAGCACAATAGCACGATTAATATACTTTTAATGTAAGATGCGTACATGTACTGTGTTTTCATTTTCAACATTTATTTCATCTACTTGTATTGAAGTAATCCATGTATTACCATCTTGCGTAAATGTGACAATTATGTCATTAAATATGTTTTTGTAACCACATGCTCTTGAAACATAATCATACTCATTGGTATATGAAATTGTAAGTATATCTTCATTAGAGTTGCCTTCATCTCTTAGATTAGTATCTTTTTCTAAGACATAGCTCGTGGTTGTAACTAAGCCTTCTTCACCTATAATTAATGGCAATTCTAATCTGTTAACATTACTATCAAACACAATAGTTTCATTTGTTTCTTCCACCGGAGGTTCTGTCAATAATCCTTCACCATAAGCGGTTAATCGAGTAACACTTTTTAAATCATCTGTATTTGCAGCATCATAAAACTCAACAATTAGTCGTGGAGTTGTAGGTGTGCCTTCAGGGCATATATCATCTCGTTCGCAGCTTATCAAGGCTATTGCAAATAAAAGCGTTAAGAATTTTAGTTTTCTCATTAATTATTTTTCAAATAATACAACAGTTTCAATATGTGCTGTATGTGGAAATTGATCAACCAGACTCAGCTTTTTGATGTTATATCCTGCATGCATAAGTTGCTCAGTATCTCTTGCCTGTGTTGCCGGATTACAAGATACATAAACCAAACGGTCTGCATTTAGGTTTATTATTTTTTTAAGAGTTTTTGGGGCTATACCAGCTCTTGCAGGGTCTAAGATTATGGTTCCAATGGTATCTTTATATTCAGGATGTTCTAATATAAACTTACCAACATCAGAAGTGTAAAACTGAAGCCCATTAATATTATTTCGTTTGGCATTTTCTTTAGCGTTTTCTATAGCAGATGCTACAATATCTACGCCAACTATTTTAGCATTTGTGGCTTTGCTGGCTAAAATCTGCCCAATTGTACCAGTACCACAAAATAGATCTAATACTACAGAATTATCGATAGCTTCTTTAGTTTCTAATGCATAATCAATGACCTTATTATATAGCTTTTCTGCACATTTAGGATTAGTTTGAAAAAAGCTTTTCATACTAATTTCAAAGTTTAATCCTAATAGTTCTTCAACTATTTTGTCTTCACCATAAATGAGCCCTATACTACCAGTAGTAGCAATTGTCCTATCACCAATTTCGTCATTAATTGTGTGCAATAAGCCCGCAACTCTTTCTCCAAATAAGTCAACTAAAAAGCTTGCAAATTTATTTAAATTGAATTTCGATAATTCTTTAGATGTTGTTACTAAATTGAATAATAGTTTATTTGTTTTATAGGACTTACGTACAACAAAATATCTAAAGAAACCTTCTTTTTTAGGGCCATGCCAAGGCGCTAACCCTGTTTGCTCACAATACGATCTTATCTTATTTAAGTTGTTTTCTAGTTGGATGTCAAACAAGCCAGAATCTTTATCTAAATTTTCACCACACCACCATAATCCTCGTCGTTTAAAGCCCAGGGTGAATTCATCTACATCAGTTTTGAGTACTCTATCGTAACCAATAGCAGAAAAGCCGTATTCCATTTTATTTCTATAATGAAATGTATTTGGAGAGCTCACAAACTCATCAAACTTATCCTCAATATTGTTAACCTTTCCAATTCGTTTAAATAGTTCTAAGGTACTTTTCTTTTTGTATTGGAGCTGTTTTTCAAGTGGAAGTTTAATATAAGGTGCACCAGGAATACCTTGGTATGGTACATCAACTTCATCATCTGAAGTTTTTATTATATCCAGTAATTTGCATTCTGCGTATTTTTTACTGGATTTTTTCACCTGAGCTTTTACTAATTGTCCAGGTAAGGTATTTGGTATAAATACCACAAATTCTCCATGCTCATTACGGATACGACCAATACCTTTGCCACCAAAAGCATAGTCTTCAATAAGGATTTCAATGAATTGTCCTCGTTTTACAAATTTATTACGTTCTCTGCGCGGCATGAATTTCAAATTAGATTGCAAAGATATTTTTATTTTGGAAATGGCAATTGCTAAGTTTTTACTAATTTCACACTTTCAGGGATGATTTCTTTCCCACGCTGAATTTTCGTCTCGATGTCTTTCGGGATTATGAAAGGATAAAGGTAGATAAGGAATGGTTATTTTTTTAATTTAAAAACGATATTAAAATGGCTGTTTTAGACCACATTTCATCGCAAGAAGCGATGGCACTAGAAAACAAATACGGAGCACAAAATTATCATCCATTACCAGTAGTACTAAGTAAAGGAGAAGGTGTTTTTGTATGGGATGTTGAAGGAAAAAAGTATTACGATTTTCTTTCGGCTTACTCCTCATTAAATCAAGGACATTGTCATCCTAAGATTGTCAATGCAATGAATGAGCAAGCACAACGTTTAACCTTAACGTCTCGTGCATTTTACAATGACATGCTCGGAAAATATGAGAAATATGCAACTGAATATTTTAAATTCGATAAGATGTTGCCAATGAACTCAGGAGCTGAAGCTGTAGAAACAGCTTTAAAGCTATGTAGAAAATGGGCTTACGAAGTCAAAGGTATTGACTTAAATAAAGCAGAAATTGTTGTTTGCAAAAATAACTTCCATGGAAGAACAACAACGATTATATCATTCTCTAATGATCCTGTAGCGCGTAAACATTTTGGACCATATACTGATGGGTTCATTAAGGTTGAATATGATAATCTTAGGGAATTAGAAGAGGTACTAAGTACTAATGAGAATGTAGCTGGGTTTATGGTGGAACCAATACAAGGTGAAGCAGGAGTTTATGTACCAGGTGAAAACTATTTAAAAGAAGCTAAAGCACTTTGTGAAAAGTATAATGTACTATTTATAGCAGATGAAGTACAAACAGGTATAGCACGCACAGGACGTTTATTGGCAACATGCGGAGACTGTTCTTGTGAAAATAAAGACTGTTCTGGTACTCCAGATGTAAAGCCAGATGTATTGGTTTTAGGTAAAGCCCTAAGTGGTGGGTTGTATCCAGTGTCTGCAGTAATGGCAAGTAATGAAATTATGAACGTTATTCAACCAGGAAATCATGGAAGTACTTTTGGTGGAAATCCTATCGCAGCCGCAGTAGCTATTGCTGCATTAGAAGTAGTAAAAGAAGAAAAATTAGCAGAAAATGCTGATCACCTTGGAAAGTTATTTAGAGCAGAAATGAATAAGTATATTGCTAATAGCAATATTGTTAACTCAGTAAGAGGACGAGGATTATTAAATGCAATTGTAATTAATGATGATGAGGATAGTGATACAGCTTGGAATATTTGTCTAAAATTAAGAGACAATGGCTTATTAGCTAAACCAACACATGGTAATATAATTCGTTTTGCACCACCTTTAGTAATGACCGAAGACCAGTTGCTAGACTGTGTCTCTATAATTACTAAAACTTTAAAGGAGTTTGAACAATAATTATGTTTTAATGCATAAAAAAATAAAAAAGCGATTCTAATTTAGAATCGCTTTTTTTATATAGTCAATAAAGTACTATTCCATGTCAATTCCCATTTGTCTGTAAACATCTTTGGTTTGCTCCATGTAAGCATCCCAACCACCTAATGAGTTGATGTAGTATAGCGACCATGCAAATGTAATTACTCCAATTATTAATCCGATTATGGCAATAATTTTAGCTGTTTTTACTTGTCCAAAGTTACTATATAAGTCTGGTTGTTCAGCGTATAGGTTTTCATCTTTTTTAGCAAGAAAAAAGGCAATTGCAGATAGTATTACACCTCCAATTCCCATACTAAAGCAACAGCAAATAAAGGATAAACTTCCTAATACTATAGATATTGTTGCATTGGGTAATTTTTGTTGTTCCATATAATTTTATTTTAAATAAAGTTTAATTAAATAGCTGCTAATAATAGTAACTACGTTTAGCAATGCCAAGATAATAATTATTTTATTGCCGTATTTTATGTCTTTAAAATGGTTGATGATTAAAAACCCAAAAAGACCAATAATTGTATACACTGCAGGATACATGTAAAATGCCTGAAGAAATTCACCTTTAAAAAGAAGAGCAATAGAGCGCTGTAAACCACAACCCAAACACTCAAACCCTAATAATTTCTTATTAAGACATGGTAACATATAATCTTCTATTCCTTTTAACATCATTAGCATGTCGCTAATTTAATAATTTGCTAAAACTTTATTGATAAGACGTTAAAAATAATCTATGTCTTATTTTTGCTATTGAATAATAAATATTAATATGACAATTTCTAGACTGATTAATCTCATTTGTATTGTTGTTGGTGGAGCCGTAGCAATTTATGCACAAGCTGAAGAAAAACAAAATACATATTTACTTATGGGAGGTATAATACTGCTCATGTTTGGTATTTACAGGGTGTCTAGAAATATACCAAGTAAGTACGACAATCAAGAAGAAGAATCCTTTGTAAAATCTGAAGATGAAGATTAAAGTTGGTGATAAGGTTGAAGCTATTGACGATAATGTTACTGGTATAGTAACTCAAATATCAGGTAATAGTATAACGGTTGAAGATTCTGATGGCTTTGAGTTTCAATTTGTAGCTCAGGAATTGATCCTGTCCTTTTCTAAGGATGTTATAAAAAGAGCTATATACGATTCTGATATTGAAGCTGTAAAAAAAGAAAAGGAATCAAAGCGAAGGAAACCAGTCCCAAAGGTTAAACCAAAAGAGCGTAACGCACCAAAATTTGAAGTTGATCTGCATATCCATCATCTCACAGACTCTACGAAATACATGACCAATTTTGACATCCTAAATATTCAATTAGATACTGCAAAGCGTCAATTGGAGTTTGCGATTAAAAAACGTATACCCAAAGTAGTTTTTATTCATGGAGTGGGAGAAGGAGTGCTACGACAAGAGCTGGAAACTCTGTTTGGTCGTTATAACAATGTCCAGTTTTACGATGCTGACTACAAAACTTATGGCTTAGGTGCTACTGAGGTTAGAATATTTCAGAATATTGCCCCTTAGTCTTCTATGGTTTCTGTAGTCTCAAATGTACCAAACTCTATAATATCAGAGTTAATAATAGTTAATCCAGCATTTTCAATACTAAATCTTGACCTTATCGTTCTTATATAAGAATTCTCAATTAATCCTGGAAAAGCAAAACTTTCAACGGCGTTATTGTCTAAAAATCGTGGTGGAACTGGAGTACCATCATTACTTTCCTGAAAATCGTCTAACGGATTTGGGATCCCTAGAATATCACCATTTTCGTCTTCTAAGTTAGTGTCTATTCCATCTCCATCGTCATCAGTATCTAAATAGTCTGGTATGGAGTCTCCATCAGTATCTCTAAAGTCGGTAAATGGATTATCGTCATTATCGTTATTGTCATCTTCATCTTCTGTTTTTACATTATCATTGTCATCATCTTCATCTAAATAATCTGGAATTCCATCACCATCAGAATCTTGAGCATCACTAAAATCGCCGTCACCATTAGGATCCTGACCTTCATCCGCACTTGGTATACCATCATCGTCATCATCCACTACTGTGACCGTTACTTTAATATTCCCTGATGTAGCTTCATAATCTTCTTGTACCACTAAATCAGGATCAGATAACGGATTACACAACACATCATTACTTAGTGGCTTATTATAAATTCTATAATTAAATCGTATATCATTAGCAATTGTAATAACTTCTGGAATACCTTCTGGTGTTGCTGTTGTAAAAAGATAGTTGTATGCAGGTTTCGGCAAAATTAGAGTCAATGATTCGTTAGGGTCTTCTCTGGTGTCATATAATAAATAGACATCTTCAAAATTGTCACATCGTTCTAACTCCTGGTCAAATTCTAAGTCAACAGTAATAATATCACCATCATCACAAGCAGTTAAAAAAAGCAAACAGATTATTATAAAAAAACGGCGTATCATAGACTCAATTTTCAACAAAAATAAAGGATTTGTAAAATTATAACGTTGCATTATCTAAATAATTTTATTTACAATATTTTTGCACCATGAAGTCAGTATATCTAGATAACGCAGCGACAACTGCATTGAGACCAGAGGTTATTAATCGTATGACTGAAGTTTTACAGGAAAATTACGGAAATGCATCTTCAACACATAGTATTGGTAGGTCGTCTAAAGCGTTATTGGAGCAATGCAGAAAGACTATAGCTAGTTATTTTAATGTGTCTGCTGCAGAGATTATCTTCACTTCTGGTGGTACTGAAGCTGATAATTTAGCACTTCGAAGTGCTGCTAGAGATTTAGGTGTCACTGATATTATTACCTCGAAAATCGAACATCATGCTGTTTTACATACTGCAGAACAGTTAAAAGATGAGTATAATGTAAATGTACATTTTGTAGATTTAGATAATTGTGGTATTGTTGATTATAATCATTTAGAAGACTTACTTCAATCTTGTAACAAGGCAATCGTAAGTTTAATGCACATTAATAATGAAATTGGTAATATTTTAGATATCAAGAAAGTGGCACACTTATGTAAGGCTAATGATGGTTTATTCCATACAGACACAGTGCAATCAGTTGGTCATTTCAAAATAGATTTAAGTGAAATTCCTATTGATTTTATGGCGGCAAGTGCTCATAAATTTCATGGGCCAAAAGGTGTAGGGTTTTGTTTTGTGCGAAAAGAATCTGGATTAAAACCATTAATTTTTGGTGGAGAACAGGAGAGAGGAGTAAGAGCGGGTACAGAGTCTATCCATAACATTGCAGGCATGGACGAAGCATTAAAAATCTCTTACGCTAACTTAGAGCTAGAAAAAGCCTATGTTACAGGTTTAAAAATGCACTTTATAGAACAATTAAAAACACAAATACCCAATTTGAGCTTTAATGGTGGTTGCCAAGACTTAACGACTAGTACTTACACTTTAGTTAATGTATGTTTACCCATAGCTCCGGAAAAGGCATCTATGCTTCAGTTTCAATTAGATTTAAAAGGTATTGCATGTTCAAAGGGCAGTGCGTGTCAAAGTGGGAGCAGTCAACAATCTCATGTACTTTCTGCAATTCTTACAGAAGACAAACTAAGGCAACCGTCTGTTCGTTTTTCCTTTAGTATTTATAATACAAAAGACGAAATAGATTATGTAATAGATGTTTTAAAGGATTTTGTTAATTCTTAACGATAATCTTTTGCGATTTTACCGTATTGCTATTAGACATTACGTTAACAACATACACACCATCACTTAAGTCAACAGTAGATAAAGTATAACGCTCTAGTACAGCATCGTATTGACCTTTTAATAAGCGTTTTCCGGCAACATCATACACTTCAATAGAGTTGATATCTAAGTTCTTAGGGTTTAGTACCGAAAGCTCATGGACACTATTGTTTTGATTGATTGTTAAAGATTTTACATCAAATTCCTCAATGTCTAAGACGTCTTCTGATGTGAAAACTACTTCAAAACGGTCGGTGTAATTACCAGGTTCAATATTAAGTTCGTAATCTAAATTTCTTAAATTGACATAAGTATCATTCTCAATATCATGAATATAAATACCTTGGGATTCATCAAAATTTTGAATATCGAATATTCTAAAACGCAATGGCTGTTGTACTTCAATATCTACCACTAATGGGATTTTTAAAGACACTTCAACAGGATAAGCCTGTCCAGAATATGCCTTATCATCTAAAGTAAAATAAGCATCAGAAGGATAATTATCAGATCTACTAAGTTCTAATCCATAATCAAAGCCCGCTGTAGCAGAGTCATGAAAGTTTAAAACAACCTGTCTTGTGTATTGGTCTTCTCCAACAGTAAAATCAATATTTAGTCTAAAACGTTTGTAGTCATTTGGCACAATGTTTAACCCATTTTCATAATAATCTATACCTGGATTGTTTCTAAAAAAATAGCTATCGGTACCTTCTTTTTCATAAACCCGATGTGTATTTTTTGCACGGACAATTCCAGTTGTACCAGCTCTGCCCTCTACCATAAAGCCTTGACCTATTGGAATGTAACGTCTTGCAATTTTTGCACCTGTTGCAGGTGGACCAGGAGGAAGTGTGTAAATATTATCCTGTTCGTCATAGGTGAAAAATGCCGCAGGAGCAGTCGTTATTAATGTACCAGCTGCATTAATCGTATATTCAGAATAGCCGCCAATATAATCTTGTAAAACATGAGAAGGAACACTACCATATTGTTCCCAATAGAATAAAGTGCCTGTAATAGCTGCCTGATTTTGAGCATCATGAATGTATTCTGCAGAATCTATAGCACTTGGATAAGGATTACCTACCAAAGTAAAATCACCCGCAGCAACAGGATTGGCTATTGTGCCATTGTTTGGTTTTCCTCTAAAATCGTAAGTCGTATTACCTGTGGTACCAGTTCTACTACCTTTCATGGTAAATCCTAAACCTGTACTGACATCTACGTTAGCATTGCCAGGAGTAGCTGCTGGAATCCATTCGCTGTACTCATCTGAAGATTCGAACATCCATAGCCACCTTGTGGATATAAGTAGTGGATCTGCTGTACCGTTATATGCTGTTGTAAACGTACTATTATTACTGTCAATAGTACTTATTGTAGCTAAAAGAGGATCGTCTAACTGATTAATTCTAAAATCATTGTTTATAAAGTTATTAGACAAAATACCTCCTACTGGTGAACACCAATAATTATAGCTCCACTGATTTACGGTACCATTTTGATAAACACTCAATTCACCTACACCAGAATTACCAGTTGTACCAGTACCTTGTAGCAGTTGAGATTCGTCTCTCAAATAAATTTTTGAATTCGCATCGTCTATGTTAACGTAATCGTTTACAAAAAGAACTTGATCTTTAACGTAAACGTAAGCATCGTTTTGAACACTTAATTGTGCAGTAGCCATACTAAAACATAGCATCATGCATGTGATGAGGGAATATTTCATGCTGAATAAATTTAGGACTAAAGCTTAGTAGGGTAACCTAAAGTATATTAGATAGTTACAAGTCTAATAAAAATATATGTTTTCAAAGGTTCAATTATCGTCAATTTTGGTGTTTCCACTAAAAATATGGAGCATTTTACTAAATTTTAAAGATTCGAATTAAAATCTTGCAGACAATCTCAAATTAAAAATACGTGGTGTTAAGAAGTTAGGAATTGCAAATTGTCGTTTGGTGTAGACATCTCTCACCCAGGTATTGGTAATGGTGTTCTGATTATTAAACATGTTATAAATTTCAAAACCAAAAGACAATTCTTTAAAAGCCTTTTTCCATTTAGCATTGTATGTGTTTTCAGGATTTACCAATTCATAAGAGATACCTAAATCGGCTCTTCGATAGTCTCGTAATCGAATTTGAAAATCATACGGATCTGCATAACTAGGTGATCCTCCGGGTACTCCAGTATTATAAACAAGATTTAAATACATTTTTAAAGCAGGCATATTGGGTACATAATCTTGAAACAAAGCACCGAATTTTAAACGTTGATCTGTTGGTCTGGCAATAAACCCACGATTATCTATATTTTCCTCGGTTTTTAAATAACCAAAACTAAACCAGGATTCAGTGCCAGGTACAAACTCTCCATTAAGTCGCATATCTAGTCCATAGGCATAGGCCTCTGCATTATTAGTTGCGCGATAACGAATTCTTACGTTTTCTAATGTATAAGGATTAACATCAGATAAATTCTTGTAATAGGCTTCTGTAACTAATTTAAAAGGTCTATCCCAGAGTTGAAAACTATATTCATTCCCTAATACAATATGAAATGATTTTTGGGCTTTTACATCTGGCTGAACAACACCAGAAGAATCTCTCAATTCTCTATAAAAAGGTGGTTGGTAATATAAGCCACCTGCTACTCTAAAGAGCATGTCTTTATCCCAATCTGGTTTAATAGCAAATTGTGCTCTCGGACTGAAAACTGTTTGGGTTGAGCTATTAATGTTATCCCCACTTACTGACCAATTATGTGCGCGAACTCCAACATTATAAAACACGTCACTGTTTCCCCAAGTTGTGCGTTTACTGTACTGTCCAAAAGCCTGCAAACGATTTATTTTAACTTTATTTAGCGCTCTTATGTTCTCAAAAGCAGTCAGTGGTCCGGAAAACGGCTCATAGGGTTGTAAGTTAGGCTCACTGAAATTTGGTGGTCTAATAGAAAAGCCAGCAGAATCAATAACTTCATATTCTACTAATCGGTCTCTAATATCTTCATGTGTGTATTTTACAGACCACTCAACAGTAGTTTCTTCGTCGATTTTATAATCACCTCTGTGTTCTGTATTTATGATTAAAGCATCTAAATCGTTACGAGCGTGAGTTAATTGAGAACCGATACCTTCACTAAATTCTACTTCACCTAAATCATCATCTCCTATGTTAGTGTTTACTTCACCTAAACGATATTGCGCAAAGATGTCAAAATACTCTTGTTCTAGCGTATGGTAGGTAGAACCAATAAATTTTAAGGTTAGATCTTCATTAACGAAGTAATTGGCTTTGAATGCACCAAAATAGGTTTGATATTGATCTTTTTCCTGACCATCATAAAACACTAAAAGCGCCACAGGTTCCTGTAGGGTTCCGAAATTGGTCTGTCTGTTTTCAGGTTCGAAATTATATTTATTGAATGAAATATTACCTAAAAAGTTAAGGTGAAATTTACTAGAAAAACGATACGTTAAATACGTTTGCGCATCTGCAAAAACAGGTTCTACATTACCTTCGGTTTCTAAATTATTTAAAATAAGACTATTGTCTCGGTATCTAACACCGGCAATACCAGAGAATTTACCATCTTTCGAAATAGTTTCTGCAGCTATACTTCCACCTAATAAACTTAGGTCGGTCATAATACCAAAATCAACAGGATTTCTATAGGTAATATCTAATACTGAAGATAATTTATCACCAAATTTTGCCTGAAATCCACCTGCGGAGAATTCTACATTTTGTACTAAATCGGTGTTTACAAAGCTTAACCCTTCTTGATTACCAGATCGAATTAAAAATGGTCTGTACACTTCAATTTCGTTGACGTAGACTAAATTCTCGTCAAAATTACCACCACGAACAGAATACTGTGTACTTAATTCATTTGAAATGTTTACACCTGGTAATGTTTTTAAAATGTTTTCTAAACCTGGTTGAGCACCTTTTATAGTTCTTAATGTTCTTGGTGCAACAGAAACCACTCCATCTACGCGCTGCCTTGTGTTTGTTGAAATAACAACAGCCGCAATTTGTTCTACATCTATTTTAAGAACAGGATTAAACTCAATCCCTTGTCCATTCTTTAAACTGAATTTAGCAACAAGCCTTTCGTGAGAAAGATGTGTGAACTCAATAGTAATTTCCTGACCAAATGGAATTTTTAACTCATAAAAACCGTTTTCATTACTCGCGGTACCCTCACCAGTATTTGCTTTTACATTAACGCCACTGATTGGATTGTTAGCTTCATCTAATATCACACCTCTTATGGTGGCGGTTTGCGCGAAAGAAAGCATACTAAAAAGTAAACTTAGGAGAAAGGTATAATGTAAGCGTTTCAAATAGTTTAGTTTTATTTCCTGTAGAATGTTGCTTCAAATGTAGAACTATTTCCAATATTATCAGTAACAATTATTTTTAAATCGTTTTTAGTGTCTTGAACGATGTTATCATTAAAATCGTGTACTAATGTGTTGGTTTTATAATCATATTCCATTAATATCCAATGTCCATTTACCGTAGCTCTATACTTGTTGATACCAGATAATTTATCTTCTATTTTTACTCGTAAATAACGATATTTGCTTAACCATTTCTTATCTTGAAAATTAATGGGCGTTATGTTTGGAGAGACAGTATCCATCGCTAAGGTATACAAACCAAAAGTCTTGCTACCTGCACTTAAAATATTGCCTTTTCTTTTAGTGTTTACATAGCTTGGCTTTTTATAATAGCCGTATAATCTGGCAATAAAGAGTTTACTTTGATCTTCTTTTTTATAATTACTAATATCATAATTAATGTAAAAGTTCTTTTGTAACGGAATGACGTCTTTATGAAGGTGTAATGTATCTGAATTGACTTTAAAATCAATGAGTACATTATCATATACCGTATTCTTGTAAAAATTTACGGTTACCTTATCTTGTTGAAGTGTGGTTGGTTGATCACTATAAACTAGAGACTTATCAGGACTAATGTTTACTTCCTCTTGTTCTAAAACTTCATATTCACCAGTTACAGGGATGCTTATCCAGGTTTCGTTTTGTTGATAATCTCTTATTCTAATTTTGTAAACGGAAGATGTGCTATCTTCAATTTTTAAATACCCATTATCATTTACATCTTTATAGAGACTAAGCGGATTATTGGGTTGTACAAATAATTTATGAATTCTGGATCTGTTGGTTTTAAAATATTCATAATCTATTAATCGTTTAATGTGTTTAGACTCTGCAAAACTGAAGCGTTTAAAGTCTATTTCTAAACTTTTATTACCATTAAAATAGGTTTGAATATTACTAACTCCATTATTGTTTGGTGCCAGATCTTGCTTATCGTAAGTCGTCACTCCAAAACCAATATCGCCGTAAGCTGTGATTTTTTCAACTTCGTAATCACCATTTTTATGCGGAATTAATCGTAGAGGAACGCGCTCATTTTTACCATTTATTACTGCGTTTTCATCTTTAGGGTAAGCAAAAACTCCAAGAACAAATGGTGCTTTAGTGTCTTTTACATTAATACCAAAAAGCATCGGATTCATAGGTCGTTCTTGATTATCTCTAATCTCAAAATGTAAGTGTGGTCCACCAGAACCACCAGTATTACCTGAATATGCAATAATCTCGTTTTCTGAAATTAGTAGCTCTTCTGAATTTGGAAAAACTTCTACTTCATAACTTTCTTTGTCATATTGGCATTCTTTTATATAATCTTCTAGTCGTTTGGAAAACTTCTGTAAATGACCATAAACGGTAGTATAGCCGTTAGGATGTGTAATGTAAATGGCTTTTCCATAACCGTAATGAGAAATTTTTATTCTACTCACATAACCTGCAGCAGATGCATAAACTTTTAAACCTTGTTTTTGCTGCGTTTTAATATCCAAACCACCGTGAAAATGCGAAGATCTCAATTCTGCAAAGGTGCCAGAAAGCACTAATGTAATATCTAATGGATTTCTAAAGTAGTCTTGAGGGTATTCTGATTGTGCATAAGCTGAGCAGCATATTAAACAGAACAATAAAATCTTTTTCATAAAACAAACAATTGAAGCTAAAATATTAATTTGAATAAGATTTACAAACGATAAAACCGTAATATTTTTGATAACGTTGTAATTCTTATAATGTTACCGTCATCAAAAATAATTGTAAAAGAATTGTATTTTTTCAATTGGTATGTTAACTTTGTTTCAATAGTATTGAATTACTTAAATGAGTAAAATAGAAGAAATTGTTGATGCTTTAGAGAATAAAATCAGTAAGGTTTTACACAAGCAAGAGGTTTTAAAAAAAACCAATGAAAAGCTCTCTGAACGATTAGAAAATCAGCAACAAAAACTTCTGGAGCAACAAGAAGAAATTGTGTCTTGGGCAGAAAAGTATGAAACTCTCAAAATAGCAAATTCAATGCTTGGTAGTGACGAAAATAAACGAGAAACAAAGCTCAAAATAAATGCACTTATTAGAGATATTGATCATTGTATAAGTCAACTCTCAGAATAAAGTTGTAAATTTAGATTAGATGTCAAATCAATTAAAAATTAAACTTTCAATCGCTAATAGAGTATATCCTTTAACGATTAATCCAAGTCAGGAAGAAGGTTTACGTAAGGCCACTAAAAAGATAGAGGCAATGATTGGACAATTTGAGCAGAATTACTCTGTAAGAGATAAGCAAGATGTATTAGCTATGTGTGCTTTGCAATTTGCAGCTCAAGTAGAGCAAAAGTCAATAGATAAAGAGTATGTGAATGAAGAAGTTCAGGAGAAGTTAGTAGCTTTAAATGACCTTTTAAATGAGCATATATAAAACTCGTACGTTCTTTAAAATACAAAGGTTACTGCCTACATTAGTTACATTTTTTGATAAACTCAACGTTAATTCTTTAAAAAGGGTGAGTTTAAGTTGTAAAATCGTGCTGTTAGTGCTGAACTTGTTTCAGTATCTTAGACAGATTTTTGATCAGCTTGTTAGCCCTAAACTTGTTTTTAAGGAGTTTATACAAAACCGATAACTGATGTAGGCTTTTTTTATATACTAAACTAAATTACAAACATGGACACGAACACAATTTTATACATTGTTGGAGGAATAGTATTAGGCTTAATACTAGGATATATTATAGCAAAGTCCTTAGAGAAAGGAAAAGCATCAAAATTAATTGCAGAGGCTCAAAGTGAGTCTAAATCAATTATAAAACAAGCCAAATCTGACGCTGAAACAATAAAGAAAGATAAAATACTTCAAGCCAAAGAAAAATTCATCGAATTAAAATCGGAACATGAGAAAGTTATTTTATCTCGAGATAAGAAAATGGCTGAAGCTGAAAAGCGCATTAGGGATAAAGAATCTCAAGTATCTAATGAGTTATCTAAAAGCAAAAATGCTAATAAATCACTAGAAGACAAAATAAAAGATTACGACTTTAGACTGGAATTTTTAGAGAAAAAGAAAGATGAAGTAGAAAAAGCCCATAAAAGTCAAATAAAGCAACTCGAAGTCATTTCTCAATTATCAGCAGAAGAAGCTAAAGAACAACTTATAGAATCACTTAAAGAGGAAGCCAAGACAGATGCAATGGCTTTTGTGCAAGATAGAGTAGAAGAGGCTAAATTAACTGCGCAACAAGAAGCCAAGAAGATTATTATTAATACCATACAGCGAATTGGAACGGAAGAAGCTGTAGATAATTGTGTTTCTGTATTTAACATAGAATCAGATGATGTTAAAGGACGAATTATAGGAAGAGAAGGAAGAAACATTAGAGCAATAGAAGCAGCAACTGGAGTTGAAATAATTGTAGATGATACACCAGAAGCTATTATTTTATCTTGTTTCGATTCAGTAAGACGAGAAATTGCCCGATTATCGCTTCATAAATTAGTGACAGATGGTAGAATTCATCCTGCAAGAATTGAAGAGGTTGTAAGGAAAACAGAGAAACAAATTGAACAAGAAATCATTGAAGTCGGTAAACGTACCGTAATTGATCTAGGTATTCACGGATTAAACCCTGAATTAATTAAAATGGTAGGCCGTATGAAATACAGATCTTCATACGGACAAAACTTACTACAACACTCGAGAGAAGTTGCAAAACTCTGTGGTGTAATGGCTGCAGAATTAGGCCTCAATCCTAAACTCGCAAAACGTGCTGGATTATTACACGATATAGGTAAGGTACCATCATCAGAAGCCGATATAGAAACACCTCACGCTATCTTAGGTATGCAATGGGCAGAAAAACACGGTGAAAAGCCAGAAGTTTGTAATGCTATCGGTGCTCACCACGATGAAATAGAAATGACAACGTTATTATCTCCAATCATTCAGGTCTGTGATGCCATTTCTGGGGCACGACCAGGTGCACGACGTCAGGTTTTAGATTCTTATATACAAAGACTAAAAGATTTAGAAGATGTTGCTTTTGGTTTTACTGGTGTCAAAAAAGCTTATGCTATTCAAGCAGGTAGAGAGTTACGTGTTATTGTAGAAAGTGAAAAGGTATCAGATGATAGAGCAGCGTCTTTATCGTTCGAAATCTCTCAGAAGATACAAACAGATATGACTTATCCTGGACAAGTTAAAGTTACCGTAATAAGAGAAACAAGAGCAGTAAATATTGCTAAATAAAAATTTACGATTTTAAATAAAATTAAAAGGTATTTATTATAAAATACCTTTTTTTATATAATCTATTTTCTTGGATGATATTTATTTAGTACATCACTAAGATGTGATCTATTAACATGCATATAAATCTCTGTAGTCGTTATACTTTCATGTCCAAGCATCATTTGTATAGCTCTTAAGTCTGCACCATTTTCTAAAAGATGTGTAGCGAAAGAGTGTCTAAAAGTGTGTGGAGATACCGTCTTTTTCAAGCCAATTTTTTCAACAAGTTTTTTAATTATTGTAAAAATCATGGCGCGTGTTAATTTACCTCCTTTATAATTTAAGAATAAGATATCTTTTGAGTCTTGGTTAACTTCTATATGTTTTCTTAGATCAATCCATATATTGATATATTTCTGAGTAGTGCCACTAATAGGTACAAACCGCTCTTTATTTCCTTTACCAATTACTTTAATAAAGCCTTCATCAAAAAACAAATCAGAAATTTTAAGCCCAATTAGTTCACTTACACGCAATCCACAACTGTATAATGTTTCGATAATAGCTTTATTTCTATGACCCAGGTTAATTCCTCTAAATTGATAATTAACATCTATAGCAGAAATAATAGTATCAATATCTTCAATAGTTAAGGAGTCTGGTAATTTTCGTCCTATTTTTGGAGACTCAATAAGTTGTAGTGGGTTTTTAGTGCGATATTTTTCAAAAATTAAATAGTCGAAAAAATTACGAAGACCAGAAATTAATCTTGCTTGTGATCTTGCGTTAATGGTATTAGAAATGGAGTATATGAAGGCTTTAAGTTCTTCATTATCTATATTAATAGGTGAGACTGCAATTGAATTTGATTCTAAATACGTCATTAATTTCTTAATGTCATAACTATAGTTTTCAATTGAATTTTTAGATAAACCTCGTTCAATTCGAAGATAATTTTGGTAATCCTTGATTGCTTCTCGCCATTTCATGCTTAAAATTAGGGATTTTAGACCTAAAATTTATGAAATTACCTACGTATTTCATCGTATTTTAGCAAATAATTGTTAATAATAATAAATTTAAAATATTGAATATCAATACTTTGATTCAATCTGTTTTACAAAATTGTTAATAACTGTCATAATAAACTTTATTATTTGAAAAAAAAGGTTTTATTTTGCTGCAATCAATTTTAAAACTTAAAGATTATGAAAAAATTATTTTTAGCTGCTTTTGCAGTTTTCGCTTTTGCGAGTGTAAATGCTCAAGATTTTGGTGTATTTGCTAATTTTGCAAGTAACTCATTTGACGGAAATGACAATGCTTCTGGTTTCAGTTTTGGTGTTTTAGCCGATTTTGAAATCTCAGAGAGTTTCTCTGTTCAACCAGAAGTCGCATACACAACTTCAAGCGTTGATGATGCAAGCTATGACTTAATTAATGTTAATGCAATGGCAAGATACCATGTGTCAGAAGAATTCAGTATTTTAGCTGGTCCTCAAATTGGATTTGCAAGTGGTGATATTCCAGATGCTTTGGATGACGCTTTTGGTGATGATTTTTCTTCAATGAATTTGCAATTAGCACTTGGTGCTGCTTATAATATTACGGAAAACATCTTTGTTCAAGCTCGTTATGGGTTCCAATTAAATGAGCACGTTGACGGTATAGGTGCTGTAAATACATTAAATGCAGGTGTAGGTTACAGATTCTAATCTCACAAACATAAAATTAAAAAGAGACCAATATTGGTCTCTTTTTTTTGTTTTATACTTTAATAAAATTATTAATAGTCATCGTTAGGCTTTAAAAAATTATTAGACTGATTAATATCATAGTAACGCTTTATTTTAGCAAATAGATTTGTGACATTATTCAATTGTTCCAAAACCATAAAAACGAATTTTTATTTTTTAATGTAATGTTTGTTCTTTTACTTAAGGTAATGAAATCTAAATGGCATATTTTATGTTCTCTTTTGTCGATAAAGAGCTCTAAAATTTAACAAAGAAAAATAATCTATCAGTAATCCAAAACTTACATTTACGCTCTTATTATAAATCAATTAATTACATAAATATGAAAAAATTTAATTTACTCGTGTTAGCTACGTTCTTATGTGTTATTAGTACAAATGCGCAAGACGATAGTAGTTCTTCAACTGAGCCAGCATTTGGTATAAAAACAGGTTATACATCAATAACTTTAAGAGTTTCAGCGGATGGTAATTCTGCGTCAGATGATGTATCAGGATTTTATATTGGTGCATTTGCTGAGTTCAATCTATCCGATAACTTAGATTTTCAACCAGAATTAACTTATGCGAGTTACAGCCAAGATGGAGAAAGTACAGGTGTAATGTTTTTGCCACTATTGGCAAAATACAAAGCCAATGAACAATTCAGTTTATTAGCTGGACCTCAGTTCGATTATTTAGTGAATGAAGAAGATTCTGAGGGATTTAATAGAATAGGAAATTGGTGTAGCCATTGGAGCTGCTTTTGATATTACTGAAGAAGTTGTTATTGATGCAAGGTATTCTTTTGGTTTGTCTAATCGTTTAGATGATGATTTACCTGGTTTAGAGGAGTTTGATATCAAAACAAAATTTAATTATTTCCAAATTGGCTTAGGCTATAGATTTTAAGTGAATATTAGGATTACTATGAAAAACCGAAGTTCTTACTTCGGTTTTTTTATGCGCATAATTTAATATCTTTACGATATGAATAAATTCATAGTTATTAATGGCCCAAATTTAAATTTGTTAGGCAAGCGCGAACCTGAAATTTACGGGAATAAAACATTTGAAGATTATTTTAAGGAGCTTAAATTTAAATTTCCTGATATAAGTTTAGAGTATTTTCAGTCTAATATAGAAGGAGAGTTAATAGATAAAATTCAGGAAGTCGGTTTTTCCTATGATGGCATTATTCTAAATGCAGCAGCCTACACACATACGTCAGTTGGTATTGGTGATGCTATTAAGGCCATAGAAACTCCCGTTGTAGAAGTACACATTTCTAATACCTTCTCAAGAGAAGAATTTAGGCATAAATCTTATATTTCACCGAACGCAAAAGGTGTTATTCTTGGTTTTGGACTAAAGAGCTATGAACTAGCAATTAAAAGTTTCATACAATAGATAATGATAAAAAACCTATTCGTTATTATAGTATTAGTCTTTGGTATTCAATATTCTACTGCCCAAGTTGAATTTGGAATAAAAGGTGGTGTAAATATTACGTTTTTCAAAGTTACAGAAGGTGATTTTGGAACAAATCCAGATTCAGATACTGGGTTTTACGGTGGATTTTTTGCTGATTTTAAGATTGATAGTGGGTTTCATATTCAACCTGAACTATTATATAAGGGTGTAGGAGATTTTGAGTTTATTAATGCACCTATTTATTTAAAGTATGACATTAATAACAACTTTCATATTCTGATAGGGCCTAGTTTAAATTACTTTTTTGACGTATTTGTAAATAGCTTTAAAGTTAGAGCAGATGTGAGTTTAGATTATGATCTGTCTACTAAACTAAGCATGCATATGAAATACACATTAGGCTTTGAAGAACTATCACCCAATATTATTTTTCTAGGATTAGGATATAAATTATAAAAAAAGCGATTCATTTGAATCGCTTTTTTCTGTTTATAATATTATTTATAAGTGTATGACTTCATCATAAGCATCAGCCACAGCTTCCATTACAGCTTCACTCATAGTTGGGTGAGGATGCACTGCTTTTAACACTTCGTGTCCTGTTGTTTCTAATTTACGACCTAATACGGCTTCGGCAATCATATCAGTTACTCCGGCACCAATCATATGGCATCCTAACCATTCACCGTACTTAGCATCGAATATTACCTTTACAAATCCTTCTTTATTTCCACCAGCACTTGCTTTACCAGAAGCTGAGAAAGGAAATTTGCCGATTTTTATATCTAGTCCTTGCTCTTTGGCTTGCGATTCAGTTAATCCTACACTCGCAATTTCTGGTGAACAATACGTACAACCAGGAATATTTCCATAGTCTAAAGCTTCAACATGCTGTCCTGCAATTTTCTCAACACACAAAATGCCTTCCGCAGAAGCTACGTGGGCTAAGGCTTGCCCTGGTGTTACATCTCCAATAGCATAATAGCCTGGTATGTTAGTTTGGTAGTAGTCATTCACTAAAATTTTATCTCTATCAACAGCAATACCAACATCTTCTAGTCCAATATTTTCAATATTAGATTTAATACCAACTGCTGATAGAACAATATCAGCTTCTAAAACTTCTTCACCTTTTTTGGTCTTAACTGTTGCTTTTACTCCTTTACCAGAAGTGTCTACAGAAGTGACTTCTGCTGAAGTCATAATTTTAATTCCAGATTTTTTAAAGCTTCTTTCGAGTTGTTTAGAAACTTCATCATCTTCAATAGGAACAATTTTTGGCATATATTCTACAATAGTAACTTCAGTTCCCATTGAGTTATAGAAGTATGCAAACTCTACACCAATAGCACCAGAACCTACAACAACCATTTTCTTAGGTTGCGTGTCTAAGGTCATAGCTTTTCTATAACCGATAACTTTTTTGCCATCTTGTGGTAAGCTTGGTAATTCTCTAGAGCGCGCACCAGTAGCTATAATTATATGATCAGCAGAATACACTTTACCTTCAACTTCTACTTTTTTTCCTGGCTTTACTTTTCCGTAGCCTTCAATAACATCTATTTTATTCTTTTTCATTAAGAACTTAACACCATTGCTCATGCCATCAGCAACACCACGGCTACGTTTTACTACAGCATCAAAATCGTGTTCAGCATCTTTTACTTTTAGACCATAATCTTCGGAATGTTTTAGGTATTCAAAAACCTGAGCCGATTTTAATAATGCTTTAGTTGGAATACAACCCCAATTTAAACAAACACCACCTAGACTTTCCTTTTCTATTACAGCAGTTTTAAATCCTAATTGTGATGCTCTAATCGCTGTTACATAGCCTCCAGGCCCACTTCCTAATACTATAATATCGTATTTACTCATGAGTAATTTTTTAGTTGAATTTTGAAGCTTCGAAGTTACGAAACCAAAACGTAATATTAAAGGTCTTCTGTAAAATGTCTTTTGCCTTTAGTTTTTGAGAACTTTTCATTATTGTAGTCTTTTGATTGTCCTTTTGGAATAGATAATGATTCCCACTCTTTATCTTTAATTAGTTTTCCGATATAAACAATTTGTCCGACATGATAGGCATAATGCATCATTTGTCGATTTATAGCTTCAGTTACGGTATGACCCTGATTGCGTATAAAAATGATTTGCTCTAACTCTGAAACAGATAATTGTTCAATGGCAATAAATAGACATTGCCATCCTTTTTGCCAAGAATTTAATAGGTCTTGTTTTGATGTAAAAGAATCGACAAATTCTTCATCTCTATTGCGCCATTCTTTTTCACCATCTTCCGTTAGAAAATTGGTCCAGCGACTCAACATATTTCCCGCTAAGTGTTTCACAATTATTGAAATAGAATTTGCATCTGCTACAGTCTCTTTTTGCAAATCATCAAACTTCAATTGTGCAATGGTTTTATCGCCAAGACTTTTATGATAGGTAAATTGTTTTAAAACACTATTGAGATAACTACTCATCAGTTTCAGAATCTTCCTCAGCTACAAATTTTAAGGCAGCACCATTAATACAATGGCGCCTGCCTGTAGTTTTTTTAGGGCCATCATTAAAAACATGACCCAAATGACCACCACAAGTAGCACAGTGTTCTTCTGTACGTGAATAACCAATTTTATAATCTGTTGAGAACGCCAAATTGCCTTTAATTTCTCTATCAAAACTTGGCCAGCCTGAACCAGAATCAAATTTATGTTCGCTTTTAAATAAAGGTGTGCCACAACCGGCACAATGATAAACTCCTTTTTTGTAGTTTTTGTTTAATGGACTCGAAAATGCACGTTCTGTGCCAGCCTCTCTCAATACATAATATTCCATATCCGACAATTCTGCCTTCCATTCAGCTTCAGTTTTGGTAACAGGATATGTTTCTTTTTCTTGATTGTCTTTTTTTTGTGCTGTACTATTACAACTCACTAATAAACTTATTGCCACAAATAATAACATCTTTTTCATACATTTTGTTTTTTGTAAAGTTATAATATAGAATGTACAGTATTAAATATTTAACGATATCTTAATTATTAATATTATACTTTCTTTATTTTTCATTACTAACTTTAGGTCGTAGATTAATATTAAAAAAGGCAAAATTTCTTAATATTTAATTGTAAATTCAAATTCCGTTTTTTAATAGTCCTAAGCTTAAGCAAAAACTTACATGAAAGCATTATTTCTAACAAGAGAATTCCCACCTTATGTTTATGGTGGAGCAGGAGTACATGTTGAATATTTGGCAAAAGAATTAGCTGAGTTGATTTCTATCGAAGTGAGATCTTTTGGAGATCAGAATGTCAATACTGAAAACCTTATTGTTAAAGGTTATCCATATGATAATCACTTGTTTGATGATGCCGATGAAAAACTAAAAGCTATATTTAATACCCTCAGTACAGGATTACATATAAATGTTGATGCTATTGATGCTGACGTGGTGCATTGTCATACCTGGTATTCACATTTTGCTGGTATCATGGCTAAGTTGTGTTATGGCATTCCATTAGTTGTAACTACGCATTCCTTAGAACCTTTAAGACCTTGGAAACGAGAGCAACTTGGTAGAGGTTATGATGCATCTTCCTGGATAGAAAAAACGGCAATAGAAATGGCTGATTGTTTAATAGCAGTCTCAGAAGAAACAAAAGATGATGTTTTAAAACATTTTGATGTCGACGAAAGTAGAATTGAAGTTGTTTATAACGGTATAGACCTAAAAGATTATGTTGTTGTTAATGAAACGGATGTATTAGAGACTTATAGTATTGATAAGAATAAGCCATATGTTTTGTTTGTAGGCAGAATTACCAGACAAAAAGGAATAGTTCATTTGGTAAATGCAATAAAATATATTGATGAAGACACGCAAATAGTATTATGTGCAGGAGCACCAGATACAAAAGAGATAGCCAAAGAAATGGAGGATGCAGTAGATATGGCTTCAAAATCCAGAGATAATATATTTTGGATTGATAAAATGTTAGAAAAAAAAGACGTCATTCAATTATATTCTCATGCAGATGTATTTTGTTGCCCTTCAATATATGAACCCTTTGGTATTATAAACATTGAAGCTATGGCCTGTGAAACGGCAGTCGTTGCAAGTGCGGTCGGTGGTATAAAGGAGGTTGTTGTTGAAGGAGAAACAGGATTATTAATTAATGTAGAACAAAAGAAGTCTGCACCGTTCGAACCAGTAAATCCAGATCAATTTTCTAAAGATTTAGCTATTGGCATCAATATTCTTGTTAAAAATAAAGCATTAAGAAATAAAATGGCAAAAAATGGCAGGGAACGGGTGGAGCAATTTTTTGATTGGAAAGCCATAGCAAAGCAAACTAAAGCAATATATCAATCACTTATAACTAATGGTAAATAATAAAGTATTAAGTATAATTTTAGGAGGAGGCCAAGGGTCTCGTTTATATCCTTTAACAGAGAAAAGATCTAAACCAGCGGTTCCAATTGCAGGAAAATATAGATTGGTAGACATACCAATTTCTAACTGTATCAATTCAGAGATTAAACGTATGTATGTTTTAACACAGTTTAATTCGGCCTCATTAAACAGGCATATTAAAAATACATATCACTTTAGTTTTTTCAGTTCTGCATTTGTAGACGTATTAGCTGCAGAGCAGACTATGAAAAGCGATAAATGGTTTCAAGGAACAGCAGATGCTGTGAGACAAAGTATGCACCATTTTTTACAACACGAATTTGAATATGCACTTATACTTTCGGGTGACCAATTATATCAAATGGATTATAATGAAATGATCAATGCTCATATCGAGGCAAATGCTGATATTTCTGTAGGAACTTATCCTGTTAACGCTAAAGATGGTACTTCATTTGGTATTCTAAAGACCGATGATACTAATAGAATTACATCATTTATTGAAAAACCATCTTCAGAAGATATTGTTGAGTGGAAATCTGATGTAAGTGAAGAAATGAAACAACAAGGGCGTGAATATTTAGGATCAACAGGAATTTATATTTTTAACAGAGATCTTCTTATTGAATTAATGGATGATGAGACTACAGTAGATTTTGGAAAAGAGATTATTCCTCAAAATATTGATAAATTAAAAATTGTCAGCTTTCCTTTTGAAGGCTATTGGACAGATATTGGAAATATCGATTCTTTCTTTGAAGCCAACCTTGGTTTAACTGACGAAATACCACAATTCAACTTATATGATTTAGATAATAGAGTTTATACCAATGCACGTATATTACCAACATCTAAAATATCTGGAACAACCTTAAATAAAGCCGTAATAGCAGAAGGGTGTTTAATTCATGCTGCAACAATTGAGAGATCTGTAATTGGTATACGATCTAGAATAGGTAAAGAAACTACTATTATAAATACTTATATGATGGGGTGCGACACGTACGAGTCACTAGAAGACATAGAATCTGAAAAGATTAATATTTTAATGGGTATTGGAGAGCGCTGTTTCATTAAAAATGCAATCATTGACAAAAATTGTAGAATAGGTGATGATGTTAGAATAAATGGTGGAACACATTTAAAAGATACAGAAACTGACAAATACGTAATTAAAGATGGTATTGTGGTGATTAAAAAAGAGGCTACAATTCCTAAAGGTACTATTATATAGGGCGTTACTCAAGTTGTATTGTAAAATACGAATGTTATTTTAATATAAATTAAATTCTATTAGACTAAAGCACTCACATTTAATCTAATGTTTTAGGTTAATTTTTGTAGCAGCTCACGCACTTTTTCAGGATCCTTTATTTGAAATCTTGCTTTAGTCTTAGTATAACCAACTTTTATCGTATAAGCCCATTCTGGTGCTTCTTCAAACATATACTCGTCCGTCCAGTCGTCTCCAATAATGGTAACAAAATTATAGTCTTCTTCAGTTAATAAGCGACTAACGACCCTTCCCTTATTAACATTGCTACTCTTTATTTCGATAACTTTGTTTCCTTGTAGAATTGATAAGCCATTATTAGCAACCATGCTGGTGAGTACTGTATTTAATTCTAAAGTACGAATTTTAGCAAGTTCAGGGTCTGCAGTTCTGTAATGCCAGGCTAGCGAGTAGTTTTTAGTTTCAATAAATGTTCCAGGTGTTCTATCAACAAAAGTTTCTAAAATAGGTCTTATATTTTCCATCCAATCTGTTTTTAGACGCTCTAAGGTTATCCATTCTTTATTTTTATAAAGCCAAACACCATGGTCAGTTACTAAATTGTAAGGTTTGTGTCCAAACCATCGTTGAAAGGTATCTTTATCTCGTCCACTTATAAGTACTAATGTAGATGTTTTCTGTAGTTGATCTAAAAGCTGAAATAATGCATCATCTGGCTTCGCATCTTGTGGATTATCTTTAAAGCCTACCAATGTTCCATCATAATCTAAGAGTAATAATTTTTTCTTTTTTTCTTTAAAGTTTTTCACAAACCTCTTCTCATAATCACCCGATAGTTTTTTAGTAATGTTACCATGTCTCAATTTTTTAGTATTCTCTAAAGATTTAAAAAATTCATTAGCCCATTTCTCAACATCATAGCGTTTTAATCGCTTTTGTAAGAACTTAATACGGGTTTTTTGCTCTTGTATTGGCATGGTTAACGCACGTTTTAAATTAACGGCAAAATCTTCAAAACTGTTAGGGTTTATTAATAGTGCTTCGTTCATTTCTTTTGAAGAACCAGCCATTTCACTTAGAATAAGGACACCATCAACATTAGTTCTTGTGGCAACATATTCTTTAGCAACCAGATTCATTCCGTCTCTGATAGGTGTTATTAAGGCAACATCTGAAGAAATGTAAAGATCTATTAAATCGTCAAATGGTAAAGATCTGTAGAAATACCAAATTGGTGTCCAGCTAACCGTTGCAAATTTTCCATTAATTCTACCAACAAGCTCATCCGTTTCACGTTTTAGTTTTTGATACTGGGGAACATTGGAACGCGATGGCACAGCTAACATAACAAGTCTAACTTTTTCTTTATATTCTGGGTAGTTATCTAAAAAATATTCAAAAGCTTTTATTCTATTTGGTATACCTTTGGTATAGTCCATTCGGTCAATAGACAAAATCAATTTTTTATCTTCAGAGATATGTTCTTCCAATCGTTTTCTAAGATCTGATTTTTTTACAGAACCACTATGGTGTTCAAGGGCAGCGTTATAAAACTTGTCATAATCAATTCCCATTGGGAAAGAATCAACCTTTATCACTCTATCATGATAATTAATTTCATTGAAACTGACATCCAATCTTAAAATACGTTTGATGGAACTTAAAAAATGCCGTTCATAATCATAAGTATGGAAACCTAATAAGTCTGCACCTAACATTCCAGTTAAAATTTCTTCCCTCCATGGAAACGTTCTGAATATTTCATAAGAAGGAAAAGGGATGTGCAAAAAGAAACCAATAGTTGTATTTGGTTTTTGATCTTTAATAAGTTGTGGTAGTAATAATAACTGGTAGTCATGCACCCAAACGGTATCACCATCTTCTAAATTATCAATGACTACTTCGGCAAATTTTTGGTTAACACGTTTGTATGCTTCCCATTCTCTTTGCTCAAAATCAGTATACTCCATAAAATAATGAAACAAAGGCCAGAGTGCTCTATTACTAAAACCTTCATAATATAACTCTATGTCTTCACTGGTAAGCGGAACTGAAACACATTTTGCTTTTCTTATTTTTGCTTGAACTTCATTAGAGAGTGCAGTGTCTAATTCGTTTTCAGGTAATCCAGACCAACCTACCCATATTCCATTCCCTTCTGCATGAACAGATTTCATACCTGTAGCTAAACCACCAACACTGGGAACAATTTCTAAAGAATTCTGTTCGATTGAAACTTGAAGCGGCAAACGGTTTGAAACAATTATAGTTTTATTCATAAAGATTATTGTTCTAATTGATAGGATTTCGTTAATTTAAAAAAATAAAAGGTTTTATACTTTAAAAAACAAAAATTTCATGAATAATTTAGATTATGGTGTTATAGGTAACTGCAGAAGCGCTGCGCTTGTTTCTAAAACAGGATCTATAGATTGGTGTTGTTTACCTCAGTTTGATTCTCCTTCGGTTTTTGGGAAATTATTAGATGAACAAATTGGTGGTTCATTTAGTATTGAAGTGGATGATAGTTACCATATAACTCAACAGTATATAGAAAATACAGTAATACTCATTACAAGATTTAGTAACGGTTTAGATGCTTTTGAGGTCAGAGATTTCATGCCAAGATATTATAAAGAGAACAGAGCATATCATGCTCCACCAGAACTTATTAGGTATATTAAACATATTTCAGGTAAACCTTCTGTAAAATTTATTTACAATCCTAAGTTAGAATACGCAAAATTTGATACAAATACCTATATAAAAAATGATTTTATAGTAAGCTTAACGGATAAAGAAACTTATGATACACTGTTTCTATATACAGATTTGGATAAAGAGAAATTGGTAAAAAGGGAATCCTTAGAAATAAATTCAGATCATTTTTTCTTAGTAGGATATCATGAGAAGCTATTTGTTCCAACATTGAAAATGGCATTTTTGGAATTTGAGCGTACCAAAGTTTATTGGTTAAATTGGATGGAGCGCACTACTTCTTATAACAAATATAATCGTCAAATAGCGAGAAGTGCTATGACACTGAAGTTATTAAGTTATGATAAAACCGGTGCTATTTTAGCTGCCGTAACAACCTCATTACCAGAAACTATAGGTGAAGTAAGGAATTGGGACTATAGATTCTGCTGGATACGTGACGCCTCTATGGTAATTAAAGTAATGTCAACATTAGGCCATAAAAATATAGCGAAACGTTATTTAAAATTTATAATCAATTTGATACCAGATAAAGACGAAAAACTTCAAATCATGTATGGTATTAATGGTGAAAAGAAATTAACTGAGGAGTTTTTACCGCATTTATCTGGTTATAAAAACTCTAGCCCAGTTAGAGTTGGTAATGCCGCTTACAAACAAAAACAGAATGATATTTACGGCATATTAATGGATATGATACATCAGTTAGTATTGAATTTTAAAAACGATATTGAGGATGGAGAAGCGTTATGGAATATCACCAAAGGTATTGTTTGGGTGGTAAATAAACATTGGAAAGAGCCAGATAAAGGAATTTGGGAGTTTAGATCGGAAGATCAACATTTTACCTTTTCTAAAGTGTTATGCTGGACTGCTGTGGACAAGGCTATTAAGGTTTCAAAATTATTAGGTAAAACGTCAAAACTGGCACGTTGGCAGTTGTTAGAAGAAGCTATTAGAGAAGATATAATGGAGAATGCTTGGAGTGACTCTGCAAAATCATTTACACAAGCTTATGGGTCTGATGATTTAGATGCATCTGTACTGTTGATGGAGTCTTATGGCTTTATAGATGCCAAACATCCAAAATACGTTAGTACTGTAAAAGCTATTGAGCGAGAATTATCTAATGATGGCTTATTGTATCGCTATAAAAATAAGGATGATTTTGGTTTACCATCTTCATCTTTTACCATATGTACATTTTGGTTTATTAATAGCTTATTTAAAATTGGCGAAGAAGAAAGAGCAGTAAAGCATTTTGAAAAATTACTGTCTTACAGTAATCATGTAGGTTTATTTAGTGAGGATTTAGATTTTAAAACAAAACGTTTACTTGGTAATTTTCCACAAGCCTATTCTCATTTAGCATTAATTGAAACGGCAATTAACCTTTCTAAAGTAACAAAAGACGAAAAAGTTAAAGACCTATTGTCTTAATATAGATTGTGTGCTTATTAACTTTAATAATCAACAATCAAACGATGTAGTATAGTCAACCGAAATATTATCTTTTATTTATCAATAATCTATGGTATTTTCGTGATGTTAATTACAATCAACCAACACTATGTATAATCAAAGGCGTGTAGTAATAGATGCGGTTTATCCTCAAATTAATTGTGGAGAATTCTATATAAAACGTGTAGTAAATGAAATTGTCAATGTAAAAGCGCATGTCTTAGTCGACGGACATGATGTTATTGCAGCGTCTGTTCTTTATAAGGACGAAAAAGAACGCAAGTGGAATGAAGTAAGAATGCAACATATCGTTAATGATGAATGGAGTGCTTCATTTAACGTTGACAAGAAAGGATTTTATAGTTATAAAGTACAAGTTTGGGTAGATCATGCACTCAACTGGCAACATGGTATAGAACGAAAGATTGAAGATAACCAACACGTTAAGTCTGAACTACTGGAAGGTGTAACGCTTTTAAAACCACTATTAAAAAAAGCATCTAAGAAAGAGCACGCCTATCTTTCTCATTGTATAAACTGTTTCAATGATGAGACAAAATATAACGAAGCGATTAAAGAATCACAATCTCAAGAACTTCATCAATTATTTTTCAAATATCCAAGTAAAGACCTCTATAACGAATCAAATGAACTAAAGGTGTATGTGGATAGAAAGAAAGCATTATTTAGTACCTGGTATGAATTTTTTCCAAGATCATCATCAGAAGTTGAAGGTCAGCATGCAACATTTAAAGATTGCGAACGACTCTTACCCAGGATTGCAGATATGGGTTTTGATACCTTATATTTTCCGCCAGTTCATCCTATTGGTGAGGTGAACAGAAAAGGTAGAAATAATACAACAGAGGCTAGTAAAAGCGATGTTGGTTCTGCATGGGGAATCGGTTCTAAACATGGAGGTCATAAAGATATACATCCACAACTAGGCTCTATTAAAGACTTTAAAACTTTAGTTAAAAAAGCAAAACAACTGGGAATAGAGGTAGCTATGGATTATGCACTACAAGCTGCACCAGATCATCCTTGGGTAAAAGAACATCCAGATTGGTTTAAGTGGAGACCAGATGGAACCGTTCAGTATGCTGAGAATCCACCAAAGAAATATCAGGATATCTTACCAATATATTGGGAGAGTAAAGACTATAAAAACCTATGGAAAGAGTGTTTGGATACATTACTTTACTGGATAGATTGTGGTATCAATGTATTTAGAGTAGATAATCCACATACTAAACCTTATTATTTTTGGAATTGGGCAATTTCTGAAGTCAAGAAAAAGCATCCGGATGTGTTATTTTTAGCAGAGGCATTTACAAGACCTAAAGTAATGCAACAGCTTGCCAAGCAAGGCTATACACAATCATATACTTACTTCACATGGAGAAATACTAAGCACGAGTTAATTGAGTATATGACAGAGTTAACACAAACAGATCAGCGCGAGTACATGAGACCTAATTTCTGGCCAAACACTCCAGATATTAATCCTTATCATTTGCAGGGAGCCAATGAGTCTAAGTATATTCAGCGTTATGTTTTAGCGGCTACTTTAAGTTCTAATATTGGTATTTATGGACCTGTATTCGAATATCAGATTGATGACGCCATTCCAGGAAAGGAAGAGTACTATATGTCTGAAAAGTTTGAGGTGAAGCATTACGACTGGAATATTCAAAATAAACTAACTGCAATTATAGCAAAAGTAAATGCTATTCGTCATAAGCACGAAGCTTTGCAGCAAACAAATAATATTAAATTCTGTCATATAGAAAATGATAATCTGTTAGCTTTTTATAAGTGGAATGATTCAAAAACAGACGAGCTTTTAATAATTATAAGTTTGGAACAATATTATGCACAACAAGGTACAGTACAATTGCCTTTAGCTGATTTAGGAATTAATGCAGGACAACAAATTACAGTTAATGATTTAGTTACAGGAAGCAGCTATAATTGGCATAGTGAATGGAATTTTGTAGAGTTGCATCCAACATTACCATTTCATATATTTAAGATAAATAATTAAAATGGCTAAAAAGAAATCCACAACCGTTAACCTTAATTCCCCATACAATTTCGATGTAAAGTGGGAAGCTTTAATGGAAAACGAGGATTTTGTAAAAGTTTTTCTGTCTGATGTACTAGAAAACTATATCATCAAGCAACGATGGTATGGT
>NZ_CBFHMI010000018.1:0-38978 GCF_965656915.1 Winogradskyella sp.
GTAGAAGTGTTTGATGCAAACTTTGAAAACAGACCAGAAAGTCAGAAAACTGATAAAGATAATCCGTTAGTGGCTGTAGCGACTATTTTGACAATGGTTCAGAAAAAGCAAGAAACCTTTGTTGAAATGACAGACAGTAAGATTGAAGAATGTCTATCAAAACTGTCTGAAGACCTAAAGCCAAAATGGGGAATCATGACGCCACAACACATGATTGAGCATTTAGAATACACCTATAAAATTGCTTCAGGCGAAATCCAAGATTTTGAAATTTCAACACCAGAAAAGATTTTAGAGAAAGTAAAAAATAGCCTTTGGAATTACGATAAATTTCCAAAGAATAGTCATTTTCCAGACCTAGAGAAGGATACGCTTGATGAATTGAAATATGAAGATTTAGCGACTGCAATTCAAAACTTTAAAGCCCAACGCGAGAAATATTTAGAATACTTTAAAGAACATCCAGATGCCATATTAAGTAATATGGTCTTTGGCGAATTAAATAAATACGAGTGGTATTTGTTAGAGCGTAAACATCTTAATCACCATTTTGAACAATTTGGGTTAATTTAAAAGTAATCATCAATCAATATGAAGCAATTCAGATTAGTTTTAATAAGCCTTTTAATATTTAGCTGTAATTCAAAAAAAAGAGAAAATATATCTGAAGTTTCAGTTGATAATACGTTCAATAATCTCACAAATCTAGTAGACGCTTTCGCTGAGAATATTATAAAAAATGGCAATGCCAATTCTTTCGCAGTAGCCATTTATAAAGATGGCGAAATGTATCAAAATTATTATGGAGAGATAGATAAAGGCGCCAATAACAAACCTGATGATAGCTCGCTTTACGAAATAGCCTCTATAACTAAAACATTTACAGGGTCTTTAGTAGCGAAATCTGTTTTGGCTGGCAAAATTAGTTTAGATGACGATATCCGAAAGTATTTAGATGGTGATTATTCAAATCTAGAATACGAAGGACAGCCAATTACCATAAAACATCTTTTGACTCATAGCATGGGGTTAAAAAATAAACTCACAAAAGGGTTTGAAGCTATAAGAAATAAGGTAACTACTGGCACCTACGATTATAAAACGGATTCCTATACTATAGACGATTTATTGGACGAACTCAAAAACGTTGAGGTCAACAAAAAACCAGGAACGGTCTATGCTTATAATTCTCTTGGTCCTGAATTATTAGCTCATATTTTAGAAAAGGTAAACAAGAAATTATTCAAGGAGCAAATGAATACTTTTTTCAAAGAACTCGGAATGAACGATACCTACCTTGATGAATCCCAAAAACATAAAGAGCGATTGGTAAAAGGTTATAAAGGTGAAATAGAAGAACCTACAGACCATGACCCAGTCTACGGTGCGGCAGGTGGTGCGATTTCAACGCTACCAGATATGGCTAAATATATGCGGTATCTCATTGATAATAAAAACGAAACTTGGGTTAAAGAAGCGTCGCGTGTGCTCTTTACAGACCCAGAAGACGATGAACAAATCGGTTATCTATGGCAAAGTATAGATATTGCAGAAGAGGAAGGCTATTACTATTCAAAAACAGGAACTTCTAACAGAATTCAAAGCGGCATATTAATTTGTCCAGATTCAAATTATGGCATCATTTTAATGGTAAACAACACATCAGATGAAGCCATACGAGATTGGGAATTATTATTTTTTAGAGATATTGAACCTATGGTAATAAAATATCCTAAACTTGACTTATCTTCTGTGTTTAAAACTGATTTCTATGAAAACCCAATTAAAGCCTATAAAAATTTTAGAACCTTAAAAAGCGATACAATAACTTATCATTTTGAATTAAGAGATTTAAATAATTTTGGTTACGACTTATTGAATGAAAAAGAAAACCAAAAATCGATAGAAGTCTTTAAGTTTTTAACTGAAGAATTTCCCAAAAACGCCAACTTTTATGACAGTTTAGGTGAAGCCTATTTTGTCAAAGGAGATTATCAAAATGCATTAATAAGTTTCAAGAAAGCACTAGAGTTAAATCCAGATATGAAAACTTCAAAAGACTATATTAAAAAAATTGAAGACATAATTATAGAAAAATCATGACACAACCATACGTAAATCAAACTATAGAAAACGAAGTAGGATATATCGAGTTTTTTCATCCTGCCCATAATTCACTGCCAGGCGATGTATTGGCTAAACTGGCTAACACAATCAAAGAAGCCGGACAAAACGATGCTATTAAAGTTATTGTTTTAAAAAGTGGAGGCGATAGAACATTTTGTGCTGGTGCAAGTTTTAACGAACTCATCAATATCAACGATGCTGCTACTGGTAAAGTGTTCTTTTCAGGTTTTGCTAATGTCATTAATGCCATGCGCAAATGTCCGAAGTTTATTATTGGACGGATTCAAGGTAAAACCGTTGGTGGTGGCGTAGGACTGGCTGCTTCAACCGATTATTGTATGGGAACAAAGTTTGCCGCAATCAAACTAAGCGAATTAAATATAGGTATCGGGCCATTTGTGGTTGGACCAGCGATAGAGCGAAAGATGGGATTAAGCGCCATGTCGCAAATTGCGATCGATGCCAATTCATTTTACCCTGCAGAGTGGGCAAAACAAAAAGGCTTATTTACGCACGTTTTTGAAAGTACGGAAGAACTAGATAAAGCTGTTAAAGCAACTGCAGAACATTTATGTACCTACAATATTGAAGCCATGTTAGAAATGAAAAAAGTATTTTGGAAAGGTACCGATAATTGGGATGACCTTTTAGCAGAGCGTGCAGAGACTAGTGGTCGATTGGTGCTGTCTGAGTTTACAAAAGAGAAGTTGAAAACTTATAAATAGAAACGTCATTGCGAGGACGAAGTTTAAGCCTATGCTGAGCGCAGTCGAAGTATGGCAATCTCATGTTGAGATTCCTTCACTTTGTTCGGAATGACATTAATTAATATTCATGATTTATTCATTTAAAGGTTACATACCAGTGGTTCACGAATCTAGTTTTGTCCACCCTTTAGCAGCGGTTACTGGAAATGTCATCATCGGAAAAAACTGCTACATTGGTCCGGGCGCTGCAATTCGTGGCGATTGGGGAGAAATCATTTTGGAGGATGGTGTAAACGTACAAGAGAATTGCACCGTACACATGTTTCCTGGTAAATCTATAACGCTTAAAGAAAGAGCGCATGTTGGGCATGGAGCTGTTATTCACGGTGCTAATCTGGGTAGAAATTGCTTGATAGGTATGAACACCGTCATTATGGATGATGCCGAAATTGGTGATGAATCTATTGTCGGTGCTATGGCTTTTGTTAAAGCAGAAACTAAAATTCCAAAACGAAGTTTAGTAGTTGGTAATCCAGCTAAAGTAGTAAAACAGGTTAGTGATGAAATGATTGCATGGAAAACTAAAGGGACGCAATTATACCAACAATTACCTACAGATTGTCATGAGTCTTTAAGAGAAGTTGAGCCACTTCGCGAAGTACCTGAAGAAATGAAAATACAGGATGATGTGTATAAGACACTACGAGAAACCTTCAAAAAGTGAAATTCTAGCCAACAACCAACAGCCAACAGCCAACAACTAAATATTACTCAAATTAAGTTCATTTGTTTCTTTGCCAGTTGAAAGCGTAATGAGACTTTGTACATTACCTAAATAGGGAAGGAGGGTTAGTTTAGATATTATAAAATGTTCATAAGCTTCTATATCTTCAACAACCAACTTTAGTAAGTAGTCAAAATTTCCACTCACGCGATGACACTCTACGATTTCAGGAAAATTATTAATCTCTGTCACAAATTTTTCTAGGAAACTTCTTGTATGCCCTTGGAGCGTAATTCCAATAAAAACTGTAAGTTTTAAACCTATCTTTTTATTGTCTAAAATAGCCACATATTTTTTAATGTAACCTTCTCTCTCGAGCTTTTTAATGCGTTCAAAAACAGGTGACGTTGTCATACCTAACTCATCTGCAATGCTTTTGGTAGTTCTATTACTATTTTGTTGAAGAATACTGAGTATTTGAGTGTCAATTTTATCCAAATTATATGCCATAAGAATTTTATTTTGTGAATTGAGTTAAAAGTAAACATAAAAAGAATAAAATAATTATATAACCAATATTTAAAGAATAATATTCTGTAGTAATTCAATTTAAAAGTATTTAACACAAGAAAAAAGAGATATTAAGTATCTTTATTACTTAAAAAAATATATTCAAATTGGCGAAAATTGAATTTAAAATGCCCAGATTGGGTGAAAGTATTACTGAAGCAGCCATAATCACATGGTTTAAAAATGTTGGTGATTCAATTGAAGAAGATGAAATGCTGTTAGAAGTCGCCACAGATAAGGTGGATTCTGAAGTACCATCTAATGTCTCTGGTGTTATTGAAAAAATTCTGTTTGAAGCCAATGAGGTCATAAAAATAGGTGATACGATTGCAATTATTGAGAGCAATGGCGAAGCCTCAAAATCTGAGCCTAAAAGAGACAGTAAGCCTAAGAAAGAGCAGCCCAAAAAAGAGAAGCCGATGAGGTCATTAAATAGACCGAAAGTAGCACCAACTCAATCTGCAGAAAAGTTTAATATATCGAATTCAAATACCTTCTTTTCACCACTAATTATTTCAATCGCCAAAGAGCATCATATTAGTTTTGAAGAGCTGGCTAGAATTCCTGCAACAGGTGAAGAAGGAAGGTTGCGTAAAAGTGATGTATTTCAATATATAGAAGATGGCAGGCCGTATAAGTTTGCACAACCAATAAGCCAAGACCCAACAGCATACAGAATTCCTCAATTGTCGTTTGATAAAGGCAAAGGAAAAATTATTGAAATGGATAGAATGCGCCAGATGATTGCAGATCATATGGTCTATTCAAAACATACCTCACCTCATGTCACGGCATATGTTGAAGCGGACTTAACCAATATGGTAAATTGGAGAAATGCTAACAAAAAAGCATTTCAGGATAAGTATGACGAAAGACTAACCTTTACACCTTTGTTTTTGGAAGCTGTCGCAAAGGCCATCAAAGATTTTCCAAACATTAATGCATCAGTAGACGGAAAGAATATCATTGTTAAAGAAGATATCAATGTAGGCATGGCAACTGCATTACCTAGTGGTAATTTAATTGTTCCTGTTGTTAAAAATGCTGATACAAAGAGCTTAACTGAATTAGCTAAAGATGTCAATGCTTTGGCCAATAAGGCACGAGAAAATAATTTACAAGCAGACGATATTAAGGGCAGTTCGTTTACCATCTCTAACGTTGGAACTTTTGGAAGTGTCATGGGTACACCAATAATAAACCAACCAGAAGTTGCCATTCTTGCTTTGGGTATCATCAAAAAACGACCTGAAGTAATCGTAACTGAAGATGGAGATGAAATTGCTATAAGAAGTATGATGTACTTATCCTTGTCATTTGATCATCGTGTTGTTGATGGCTTTTTAGGAGGAAGTTTTGTACGTCGTGTAGCAGACTATTTTGAACAGTTTGATATCAATAGAAAAATATAAAGACTTGTCATCTTGAACTAGTTTCAGGATCTCATAAACCTAATAATATGAGCTATAATATTTCAATTTCAAAAGTAGAGAAGTCTAATCTTGATAAGTTAGATTTCAACAATATCCCACTTGGGACGTCATTTACTGACCACATGTTTATCTGTGATTATGAAAATGGAAAATGGGTAAACCCAAGAATAGTGCCTATGGGATTAATTCCAACACATCCTGCTGCAATGGCATTACATTATGGTCAGGCCATCTTTGAAGGTATGAAAGCCTATAAAGATACGGAAGGTACGCCAATGCTGTTCAGACCAGATCAGAATGCTGCAAGGATGAATAAAAGTGCCGATAGAATGGGAATGCCACTATTCCCTGAAGACTTATTTGTGGAAGGATTAAAGGAATTAGTTGGGTTAGAACACAATTGGATTCCACCACAACAGGGAAGCGCATTATACTTAAGACCGTTCATTTATGCGGATGAGCCATTTATTGGAATGCGAGCGGCAACACATTACAAGTTTATTATTATGGCATCTCCCGCTGGTCCATTTTTTAGTAAGCGTATTAAGCTCTGGGCAGAAAAACAATTTATTAGAGCTGCGGAAGGTGGTACTGGAGAGGCCAAAGCTGCTGGTAATTATGCAGCGGCAATTCGTCCTACAGAGTTAGCAAAAGCGAAAGGATATGACCAAGTATTATGGTTAGATGCTGCCGAGCATAAATATATTCAGGAAGTTGGCACCATGAATATCTTCTTCAAGATTGATGGCGAATTCATTACACCAGAGTTAGATGGTTCTGTGTTGCATGGAATTACCAGAGCCAGCGTCATAGAAATGCTACGTTCTATGAATTACGAGGTTACCGAACGAAAAATCACTTTAGAAGAAATAAAGGAAGCTTCAGAAAATGGAACTTTAGAAGAAGCATTCGGAACAGGAACAGCAGTAGGAATTGCTTATATTCAAGAAATTGGACTCGAAGGAGAAACCATTCATGTGTCAGATGAAAGTCCCGTTGGTTTAAAAGTAAATGACACTTTAAATGCCATTAAAACAGGACAATTGGAGGATAAGTTTGGTTGGATGACAAAAGTGAAAAAGGAATTGGCATAGATGAAGAAAAACATTTTAAAGAAAGGGTTCTCAAAACTTTGTACAGCTAAAGCAATGACTGAATTGTACGAAGAAAACTTTAAACAGGTTTCAAAATACGTCCATGCGACTTCTCGAGGGCACGAAGCTATTCAAATTGCATTAGGATTGCAGTTATTACCTCAGGATTATGCATTTCCTTATTACAGAGACGATGCTATGCTGTTATCATTTGGATTAGAACCTTATGATTTAATGTTACAATTGCTGGCAAAAAAAGATGATCCATTTTCAGCAGGAAGATCATATTACTCGCATCCAAGCTTGAAAGATGACGATAAACCAAAAATCCCTCATCAATCTTCGGCTACAGGAATGCAAGCGATTCCAGCAACAGGAGTTGCAATGGGAATGCAATATTTGGAACAACAAGGGCTCAAAAATTCAAATGTCATTCAAAGCGACAGCGAAGAATCTCAACTCAAGCCAATTACAGTTTGTAGTCTTGGTGATGCCTCTGTGACAGAAGGAGAAATCGCTGAAGCTTTCCAAATGGCAGCTTTAAAGCAAATGCCAATTGTATATTTGGTGCAAGACAACGGCTGGGATATTTCAGCTAATGAAGCAGAGACTAGAGCCCAAAATGCGGCTGAATATGCTGCTGGTTTTCATGGTTTGGAAGCCATAACAATAGATGGTGCTAATTTTACAGAAAGTTACGAAGCGATTGAAAAAGTGATTAATACCATACGTGAAGAGCGTCGACCGTTTTTAATACATGCAAAAGTCCCATTATTGAATCATCATACCTCCGGCGTACGAATGGAATGGTATCGTGATGATTTGGATGAAGCAAAATCTAGAGATCCTTATCCAGTAATTAAGCAACAATTGGCAGATGCTGGATTTACTAAAAAGGAGATTAATTCACTAGAAACTTCTGCAATAAAGAAAGTTAAATCAGATTTTGAAAAGGCATTAAAAGCTGAAGATCCAAAACCTGAAGATTTATTTACTCACGATTTTGTGCCAACTCCAATAACTGAAGAAGTAGGGACGAGATCACCAGAAGGTGCGGATAAAGTAGTGATGGTAGATTGTGCTTTATTTGCTGTAGAAGAATTAATGCGAGAGCATAAAGAGTGTTTGTTGTATGGTCAAGATGTTGGTGGACGTTTAGGTGGTGTATTTAGAGAAGCGGCAACTTTAGCACAAAAATTTGGTGATGATCGTGTATTTAATACACCCATACAAGAAGCGTTTATTGTAGGTAGTACGGTTGGTATGTCTGCAGTTGGTTTAAAACCGATTGTTGAAGTACAATTTGCGGATTATATATGGCCAGGATTAAATCAGTTGTTTACTGAAGTCAGCCGCAGTTGCTATTTGTCTAATGGCAAATGGCCAGTCAGTATGATTCTTAGAGTACCAATAGGTGCTTATGGTAGTGGTGGACCTTATCATTCGTCTTCTGTTGAAAGCGTAGTCACAAATATTAGAGGTATTAAAATAGCATATCCAAGTAATGGTGCAGATTTAAAAGGACTAATGAAAGCCGCTTACCACGATCCAAACCCTGTAGTGATATTAGAGCATAAAGGTTTATACTGGTCTAAAGTACCGGGAACTAAAACAGCGACGTCAATTGAGCCCGCAGAAGATTACGTTTTACCATTTGGTAAGGCTTGGGTGCTTCAAGAAATCTGGAAACAGGAAAGCGTTGAAACAATAACTGTTGTCACTTATGGAATGGGTGTACATTGGGCTTACAATGCTTCGGGTGAATTAGATATGCGTGGTCAAATTGAAATCATTGATTTGAGAACTTTGTTTCCTTTAGATGAAGACACTATTATGAAATCGGTTAAGAAAACAGGGAAATGTTTAGTAGTTACCGAAGAGCCTTCTAATAATAGTTTTGCAAGAGCCTTGGCTGGAAAAATTCAGGAAGAATGCTTTAAATATTTGGACGCACCAGTAATGACCATTGGAAGCGAAAATATGCCAGCGATTCCTTTAAACTCTACATTAGAGCAAACTATGATTCCTTCAACGGAAAAGGTAAAAGCTAAGATTGAACAATTAATGAATTACTAGATACAAAAAAGCCTATCCATCGGATAGGCTTCATTCTTAAAAAGATTGTAAGGTATATACTTATATAACTTTTACATTAACTGCGTTTAATCCTTTTTTTCCTTCTGTTAAATCGAATTCTACATTGTCACCTTCTCTTACTTCATCAACTAAACCAGAAATGTGTACAAAATGCTCTTTGTTGTTTCCTTCTTCTGTTATGAATCCAAAACCTTTAGAGTCATTAAAAAATTTTACTGTACCAGTACTCATATTAAAATATATTAAATTAAGTTGCGAAAGTAGTCTAATTAAGTGATATTCAATTATTTTCACCCGTATATTTTCCTAAGAAACAAAAAACAGCATTTAATCACCTAGTCCTTAAGTAGTAAGCTAGTAAAGAAATAGTTAAATAGTTTTACATTTTATATTCAGATAGTGGTTTTGTGAACCTTTCAGGATCGGCAGCTAAATGATATCGTGGGTCATCTACAGCCTCTACTATAACTTCTTCAAATTTAGGACTTCCTTTGCGTAACAATATTTTACAATCTTCACTTAAATGTTTAAGTTTAATAGATTTTCCTTCAGCTTCATACTTTTCGACTAAATTAAAAATCGCTTCTAATGCAGAATGATCGCTTACTCTCGATTCTACAAAATCTATTTCAATATTATCAGGATCGTTTTTTACATCAAACTTTGAATTGAAGTTCTGAATTGACCCAAAAAATAAAGGTCCCCAAATTTCATAGGTTTTTGTACCATCAGGTTGAATTCGTTTTCGTGCTCTAATCATGGTTGCATTTTTCCAGGCAAAAACTAATGCGGAAATTATTACACCAGCAATTACAGCTATAGCTAAATCTTTCCAAACAGTAATAGCGGATACAGCAATTAATACTATAGCATCAGAAATTGGGATTTTTCTAAGTATTCTAAAACTACTCCAAGCGAATGTTCCTATAACAACCATAAACATTACACCTACAAGTGCAGCAATTGGTATTTGCTCAATTAATGGCGCACCAAATAGTACAAAGCAGAGTAGGGCAATAGCAGCAATAGCTCCTGATAAACGACCACGTCCTCCAGAATCTACATTGATTATAGATTGACCAATCATAGCACAACCTCCCATACCTCCAAAGAAGCCATTTAACATATTTGCACCACCTTGGGCAATACACTCTCTGTTACCATTTCCTCTGGTTTCAGTCATTTCATCAATAAGGTTTAGAGTCATTAAAGATTCAATTAAACCAACAGCAGCTAATATGAATGCAGTTGAAAGAATTAAATCCCAATGCCCAGATAAGGTTCCGAATAATCCGAATATTTGCTCTTGAAATTCTGGCAGACTACCCTCTAATCCTTTTCCACCCGTTCCATCTGCTATAAATGAGCCGACAGTACTTACTTCTATACCTCCAAAAATGGTAATACAGGCAACAACTATAATAGCGATTAATGCGGCAGGAATTTTTTTAGTAAGCTTTGGTAAACCATACATAATTGCCATAGTTAAGCCGATAAAGCCCATCATTTTCCAGAAAGCTGCGTTTGAAAATAAAGCGGAAATCCATTCTGAAGTACTGTCTAAAAATGAAATATCTTTAGGAACTGCATTGGGAAATAAGCCTAATTGCGAAAGGAAAATAACAATAGCTAATCCATTAACAAAGCCCATCATTACAGGGTGAGGTATCAGTCTTACAAACTTACCTAGCTTAAATACACCTGCTAATATTTGAATGCCTCCAACAAAAAGTAGTGTTATAAATAGCCATTGTAACCCTAAGTTTTCAACTGGTGTGTCTAGCGTTAATCCCACTTCATTTCCTTTTTGAATAAGGTGAACCATAACAACTGCCATAGCACCTGTAGCACCAGAAATCATACCTGGTCGTCCACCGAATAAAGCAGTTACAATACCCATCATAAAAGCACCATAGAGTCCAACTAAAGGGTCAACACCTGCAACAAATGCAAATGCTACAGCTTCAGGAACTAAAGCTAAAGCAACAGTTAAACCAGAGAGAATGTCATTCTTTGGGTTTTGTGTAAAGTTTTTTCTAGTAGTTTGGCCTAATATCATAATACTTGTCCTTAAAAGTCGGCAAAGATATAGTATTTAGATTTATAGCCTAATCAAATAACATAAACAAAAAAAGCACCAGATATCTGGTGCTTTTTATTATATAAGAATTCTGTTTATCCTCTTTCTGGTGGGAATTGCTCTAAAGTCTTAGCGACAAATTCTTTAATTCTAGCTTCTTTTTTTTCTACATTTCTCGTAACTAAATAACCTGTTCCTGAACCTTGCCATATGAGTTCTTTCTGAGCTGTATCTACAAAGTCTATAAAGAGTATACCTTCTGTTTTAGTTGAAACTTGGTTGCCTCCTCTCCAGCCAGGTCCCCAGCCCCAGCCCCAGCCACCGAAGCCTCCCCAGCCCCAAGCACCAGCTCCCCAAGCATTGTTGTAAATATCTACTCGTTGGGTTGATTTAGTAAAAATACTTATAAGCATATCTGGATTTTCGGATTTTGTCATACCTTTTGCCAATAGCTCGGCTTCAATTGCTCTTAAGATTCGGCGTTTGTCAAGATCGCTAATCTCGGCTTTATCAATGCCTGGCTTAAAAAAAGCAAAGGTTTTGTAATTGTCAAAATTTGCTTCTCTATCATAATCTGCTGCAACTCTAACAGAGCTACAAGACGATAGAAGAATGGCAAATACTAAAATCGGTGTAAGTTTAAGTAACTTCTTCATATTCCTTTTTTTTAATTTGTTTCTAATAAATTATTATCTACTTCATTTGGTAAGGTCACCTTTAAGTTAGGTTCAGTTTCCATGGCGCGTTTAATAGCAAAAATTGCGCCTTCATTTCTCGCCCAACTTCGTCTTGAGATCCCATTATTAACATCCCAAAAGAGCATTTGTTTTAGTCGTGTTGATGCTTCTTTACTACCATCAAGAACCATGCCGAATCCGCCATTTATAACTTCGCCCCAACCTACACCACCACCGTTATGTATACTTACCCAAGTAGCTCCTCTAAAACTATCACCAATAACGTTATGAATGGCCATATCTGCTGTAAAACGAGAGCCATCATAAATATTGCTCGTTTCTCTATACGGTGAATCTGTACCAGATACATCATGATGATCTCTTCCAAGAATCACTTCATCAATTTCACCATTGGCAATTGCTTGGTTAAAGGCTTCTGCAATTTTCATTCTTCCTTCTGCGTCTGCGTATAATATTCTGGCTTGTGAACCTACAACTAATTTGTTTTCTTGAGCGCCTTTTATCCATTGAATATTATCAGCCATCTGCTGCTGAATTTCCTGAGGTGAGTTTTGCATAATCTCTTCCAGAACTTCACAGGCAATTTCGTCTGTTTTAGCTAAATCTTCTGGTTTTCCTGAAGCACAAACCCATCGGAAAGGACCAAAACCATAATCAAAACACATCGGTCCCATAATGTCTTGAACATAACTTGGATATTTAAATTCACGACCTATTGTTGGGTTTTCAGACATTACATCTGCACCAGCTCTAGAAGCTTCTAATAAGAAAGCGTTTCCGTAATCAAAGAAGTAAGTGCCTTTTGCTGTATGTTTGTTGATAGCATCAGCATGCTTTTTAAGACTTTCCTGAACTTTTACCTTGAATTTTTTAGGATTATTAGCCATCATTTCATTGGATTCTTCAAAAGATAAACCGACTGGATAATAGCCTCCCGCCCATGGGTTGTGAAGCGACGTTTGATCACTTCCTAAGTCGATATAAATATTGGCATCATCGAATTTTTCCCAAACATCAACTATGTTGCCTAGATAAGCTATTGAGATTGTTTCTTTTTCAGCTTTCGCTTTATTAACTCGCGCAACAAGTTGATTTAAATCTGTTATTTTTTCATCAATCCAACCTTGATCAAGTCGTACCTGAGTTATTTTTGGATTAACCTCTGCACATACCGTAATACAGCCTGCAATATTTCCAGCCTTCGGTTGTGCCCCAGACATACCACCTAAACCAGAAGTCACAAATAAGTTGCCTTTAGGTTCTTTGTTAATTTTACGAAAGCCATTTAAAACAGTAATTGTGGTACCGTGAACAATACCTTGTGGACCAATGTACATGTAGCTTCCTGCTGTCATTTGGCCATATTGTGTTACACCTAATGCGTTGAATTTTTCCCAATCATCTGGCTTAGAATAGTTAGGAATCATTATTCCGTTTGTTACCACAACTCTTGGAGCTTCTTTATGAGACGGGAATAAACCCATAGGATGTCCTGAATACATAACAAGTGTTTGGTTGTTATTCATTTCAGCCAAATACTTCATGGTTAATCTATACTGTGCCCAATTTGAGAATACACCACCATTTCCGCCATAAGTTATTAATTCGTGCGGATGCTGGGCAACGGCATTGTCTAGATTGTTCTGAATCATAAGCATAATTGCTGCTGCTTGTTTTGACTTGGCAGGATATTCTTCAATTGGTCTAGCGTACATTTTATAATCTGGTCTAAGGCGATACATGTAAATACGACCATAAGTGGCTAATTCATTTTTAAACTCTGGCAATAACGTTTTGTGATGTTTCTTGTCGAAATACCGTAGAGCATTACGAAGGGCTAATTTTTCTTCTTCAGTATTAAGAATAGCTTTTCGCTTTGGTGCATGATTTATTGAAGAATCATAGGTTCTGGGTTGAGGTAAAACTTCTGGAATACCTTCTAAAACTTGATCTTTGAATGATAATGTTGTTGTTTGCATTACTTTTTTTTTAAAGTATTCTTGTTAAAACCATAAGGGCAATGTCTGCATCCGCTTTCGCAACAATAACCACGTTTTAAGTGGTATTGTTCGGTAAAACAGCGATAACCTTCTGGCGTTAGGTAGTAATCTCCGTCTTCAATTTGGACATATTTCTTCATGGTTTACAAAGATAATGTAAATTGGATTGATTTTCGAATGGGATATAGCGTGATACTAATTTCAAAATATATTGTACCAAGAGGTTATTTAGGAATAACTATTTTTCCTTTTATGTTTTTAAAATTTAAAGAATTAAAAGGACATACTGTTTTGATTAATCATGAAAAAATTCATTTGAAACAGCAGCTTGAGTTACTAATTATTCCTTTTTTTATGGTTTATACTTTAGAGTTTTTTATTCGTTTGATAAAATACAGAAACTGGAACTTAGCTTATAGAAATATCTCATTTGAGCGTGAAGCTTTTAGAAATGAAAAAGACCTTAATTATTTACAATCAAGGCCTTTGTTCAATTTTATTAATTTTGTTAGAAAATAATTTTCTCTATTTTCTCTTTACCATCAATCAATTTTATCCTTACGAATAATGCTGAATCACTAGGTTCTAATGTGTTAATAGAAAAGTAATCATCATTTACTAATTGGTTGGAGAATAATGTTCTGCCCAATATGTCATAAACCTCAATAGATTCGATATTCTGGTAATATGATTTTACAATTACAGTTTCTTCATCTTCAAATACTTTAATTCCAGAAGAGGTATCAAAAGTTGCGATATTTAGTCTGTTATTAGTGAACCTTAAAATAAATCTATCATTTATAATTCCTGTTTCACTTGTAAATGTGTAAGGTGAGTTTCTTAAATTATGAGTTACTCCACTCACGAGATCATCAATATAAATATCTTGTTCATTATCATTAAATAATCCTTGGAGTGTATTTATACCAATTGTTTGAATTCCTGCTTCGGTAATATTCAAACCTAATGGTACTTCGTCTGTATCCAAAAATGGAAGTTGACGACCTTGAATTAAATAGGTGTCATCATTAATTAAGGAATAAAGATTTAAGCCATTACCTTGTGTTGTTTTTGCATCATACATTCTATCTTCGCTGTTAGTGGCACCATTAACGTAGGCAATTAGAGTTGTATTAGTTTCTCCTGATGGACTTAAATAATCTAGCCAAATACTATGTTTGTTTTCAGTACTTTCATCATTACTGTCCGAATTTCTGTAAAATTGGTCATTGGCATGTGCACTGCTACGCATACTATTATCAAACGTTACAGATTCAGTTGTCGTACCTGTGTCATTCATTAGAACAAAAAAGCCTTGTCCGGCAGCAATATTACCATTAAAACCAACTGGAGTTGATACACCAGCAGAATTATACGCAATATAGTCTGCAACATTGTAGTTAAGAACAAAATCGTCATAAAAAGGATCAGGATTGCCTGCACCTATATCGGTTCCGTGCGTCCATAAATAAACAAAACCATCTATAAAAGAATTAGCAGGTAAATTTAAAAAATCTATGGCGTCTATAGCTGAAGGATAAGGGTTTCCAACTAAATTCCAATTATCATCGTCTGCTGTAACTAATAAATTATCACCACCAGGTATTGGTTGAAAAGTATAATTTATTCCTGTATAGTCGCCATGTACAATGGCTTGTGTAATCACACCATTATTTGGTGTGCCGTTGAAGGTTGCAGTGAATGGTGACGGTGCAGCAGGATATCCATTAGGACCTCTTATAATGTAACCTTTTCCAATATCCATAGCTCCAGTATTATAGCCTTGCCATTCACCAAAAGTCATATTGCCAGGTGGGCCTATTCCTTGAAATAATGTTGGAACCCATTCATATTTAAAGCCATTTGGTGTTCCTGGTGAAATATTTTCAACATTAAAAATATCCACAGGAGAAGACCAGTAGACATAATCATTAAGTCTCATATTTGCTGTTCTATCCATTGTAAACGTACCATTAACAGTATTTGCGACATCATTTACTTGAATTAAACTGCCTGTATCTTCAATGGCATAGACTCCACCAGCATCTACTACAATATCTTTAGTGATTGTTAATGTAGAATTTGCTTGTTGGATTAGAGTAGCGCCATTTTGTATAATTAAACTACAACCTTTCCCATCTGTAGTACCATTAATAATTGGGTTATTAGCTGTTGAAGGTATAGTTATCGCATCGGCATTTGTTGGAACACCCTCAGGTGTCCAGTTGCTTGCCGTTGCCCAATCCGTATTAGTTGAGCCGTCCCAGGTTTTATCACCCGCAAACGATACACTACCAGATAAATCTCCTGGTTGTGCGATACAGGTTGCGTTACTCAACGCAGTAACGGTATATGTATCAGAGGCATTTGGAACTACACTGAACGTGTAAGGACTAGAACCAGCGTAATTGGTTACTGTCACAGGAGTAGTACCATTCGTATAAGTGAATGTCCAGGGGGCTGTTCCTGTTAGGTCAATAGTAAGATTTACACTTTCATCACAAATCGAACCTCTACCATCAATAAATGCTGTTGGTATTTCATTAATTACAAAATCCGCCTGTGTTCTTGTGCCAGGACTACCAGAACAAGCTGCCCAAAAACTATAAGTGCCTGCTGTATTTGTGTTTGTTAAACCTGAGCCAGGAAGACCAACAGGATCAAAATTATCCCCTGTTGCAATAGGAGTTCCTCCAATAGGTGTTGTATACCATTCCATAACTCCATTTGAACCTCCAAATAGAGAACCAGGACCGGTCATGTTCCAGGTGTATGTTCCAGTGTGAGTAACTCCAGACCCATATTTAGATGTGATTAAAGTATAAGTTACTCCTGCTGTTAATGTGACATTTAACTGAGGCTGAAGCGCTGGTCCTGAATCATCATCACCTAATATCCATGTCCCAGTAGCACATGACCCAGGAACAAATAATCCATCGCCTAATACTAAATAACCCATGGCATCAAAATAAGGAACAGGAGTTGCAAGAGTGAAAATATACACTCCAGTAACGTCAACTGAGAAGTCAATTGTATCATAAGTTGATGTTCCTGTTGTAAAACCACAGTTAGGTTCAGAACCTCCACCAAGAATTGGTAAATCAGGATTTAATGCAACAGGACTAGTTGCTGCATCTATTGCTCCAGTAAGTGATGAGCCTAAATTTATGGTTACACTGCAAGAACCAGAAGCTGTTAAGTCCTGTGAAGCTTCTCCTGTGCAAATAGTTACTCCCGCTGTTGTTGGAGGAATAGCTGGCGTAGAAAAAGTTTCTGGACCAATCCATTGTCCTGAGCCATCACCACCACCACAAACAGATCTTACCCAAACATAATAAGTAGTACCTTGATTGAGACCCGTTACATTTACGAATGTGGTTGAATTATTTGTAGTGCCAGTTCCAGGTAAGTTAAAATTTGGTGGGTTTGTATTAGTCGTTACTAAATATTCGTACCCAGTTCCTGGGGCAGGTGCGGCCGCTTCCCAACTTATGGTAGCGCTTGTTCCTAAAACAGCAGAAACTGCCACGTTTGAAGGGTCATCACCACAAGGTAAAGGTAAAACTTCTAGCGTATAATCTTCAGCTTCTCCAATAGGACCAGTAGGGTCAAAAACACATGAAGCAGGGGTTGTTTCCCGAAGATCTGCTAAGACTCTAATTCTATATGTGCCCACTGCTAAACCAGGCGGTATTGAATATATAATTGCAAAACCACCAATATAGCCTGCAGAATTAAAAATTTCTTCATCGGCATCTAAAAAATCTCCATCATTATTAAGATCGATCCATACACCAGCTCCCATACCATCACCTGTATTAAAATTTCCAACAAAATCTATGTTTTGTCCTGCAGTTTGCGAAACGGTTTGTGTTGCTGTATAATCTGTATATCCACCTGGAGTGTAATCAGTTGCATTAGAGAAGTTTGTAACTCCACCAGTTGATTCAAATAAATCTATAAAATTTGCACTAGTGGCGCCTGCGGTTGGTGTACAATATGTGGTTCCCGTTGTTGTGTCATTTCCAGTTAGCGGAGCTGTAGCGTTATAAACAGGGCCGTTTACACAGTTTGAATTATTAAAAGCGTAGATGAAGAAGTAGTATTGAGAACTTGCATTTAAACCACTTGCTGTAAAAGATAGATTACTATCGTTGTCTATTACGGTATTGCCACCAAGTACTACGCTACCAATGGCATAATTTGTGACATTTACTGGCGCCGCTGGGGCAGTGCCCGTAGTATTCATTAAAACCAAATAGCTATCGGCAGTAGCAGCAGTAAAACTCGCAGAGATACTACTACCAGTAATGGTTCCAAAAGTTAAAGCAGTAGGCTGATTAACAGGAGCTATACAATTTGGCGGTGTCCCTACAATCAATGTGTAATCTTCTGCTTCTGATCGATCATCAAATCCACAATTGGAAACATTATTTTCGGTTCTATCACCTCTTACACGCATTCTGTAGTTGCCGTTAGCCGTTCCCCCTGGAATATTAAAACTTCCATTAGCGTTTGTTGTTGCATTTCCATTAAAGACTTCTTCGCCCGCATCGTCAAAATCAAAATCATTGTTCCAATCTACCCAAATAATTGATTCCATATTAGTAGGACTAACTATCGAGAAATTAATCGTACCTCCCGCTACTTGAGTTACAGCCATTCCCGTAAAGTCCCCATATCCTCCGGTTGAAAATCCAGAATTTAAATTACTAATATCTACAGGTGCGCCTGTCGTTGAGAAACCGTCAATAAAAAAGGCTGGATCCGTAGAAGAAGGTGTACAATATTGCGCTTCGACTTGGGTATGTATAAAAACTGTAAAAACAGCAAATAAAAGTATTTTTTTATGCATATTAGTTTTACTTTTAAGCTGAGGTTAAGTAGATGATTACTCATGAACTTTTAGGTAGATTTTTTGACTAGGGGATCAAAAATTTATTCGAAAATAAATCACAGTAAAGTAAAGATAAAAAAATCTTTAAGAAACTGCGAAAATTTTAATATAATCATATTCTCCATTTTAGACCTAATTACCAGTATAATATCGACTAAATGTTAAATATAATAGACGAACGCATTAAGTATTCTGATTTTGAGTTAGTTATACGTCGAGAAGATTTAATTCATAAGCATGTTTCGGGCAACAAATACCGCAAACTAAAGTACAATATTTTGGAAGCGAAAAAGCTGCGAAAAGGAACGATTTTAACCTTCGGAGGAGCCTATTCAAATCACATCGCTGCAACCGCTTTTTCTGGTCAAATAAATGGTCTGAAAACAATCGGAATGATTAGAGGGGAAGAGTTAGATAAGCGGATCGATTCTAACCCAACTTTATCCTTTGCTGAAAGCTGCGGAATGAAGTTGGTTTTTATAGATAGAGCAACTTATAAAAATAAAACAAATGAAGCATTTATTAGTTCTTTAGAATCGGATTTTGGTGATTTCTATTTAATACCAGAAGGCGGCACTAACGATTTTGCTGTTAAAGGCTGTGAGGAGATTTTAAAACCAGAAGATTCAAAATACGACTTTATCTGTGTGGCAGTAGGAACAGGTGGTACTATTTCTGGTATCATTAATGCCTCTGATAACCATCAAAATATTTTGGGTTTTCCAGCCTTAAAAGGTGATTTTTTAATGGAAGATATTCGTAAATTTGCAAAACAAAATAATTGGAAATTAATTACCGATTACCATTTTGGTGGATATGCCAAAATAAACACTGAATTAGTTACGTTTATTAATCAGTTTAAAAGGAAATATAGTATTCCACTAGACCCTATTTATACTGGGAAAATGCTATTCGGTATTTTTGATTTAATTGATAAAAGATACTTTGCAAAAGATTCTAGAATATTAGTTATTCATACAGGTGGATTGCAAGGTATAGCTGGAATGAACCAACTTTTGAGTCAAAAAAATATGCCACAAATTATAATATGAGAATACAGTTGAGATACATTATAGTTTTGATGATTTTTATGGTAGCAAGTTGCGGGCCAAAGAAGGGTATTGTAACTAAAAAGAAGTCAGATAAAAATAAAAGCGAAATCTCAAAAGAGACTAAAGAAATTGATAAAACTTCTTCGGGTAAGGAAATTAAGAATACAACAAAGGCTCCATCCAATACCGAGACTTATATAAAGATATATGCTGATATTGCTATGGTAGAAATGCGAAGATCAAAAATTCCAGCGAGTATTACATTAGCACAAGGAATATTAGAATCAGCTTCAGGAAGAGGAAGATTAGCAGTTGAGGCAAATAATCATTTTGGAATAAAGTGTCATGGTTGGAAAGGAAAGAAAATTTATCATGATGATGATCGTTCACAAGAATGTTTTAGAAAGTATAATTATGCAAAGTCCTCTTATGAGGACCATTCAGAGTTTTTAACCACAAGAAAACGTTATTCAAAACTTTTTGAGCTAAAACCAAATGATTATAAAGGTTGGGCAAAAGGTCTAAAAGCAGCTGGTTATGCCACAGACCGTAAATATCCTGCTAAATTAATTAGTCTTATCGAACGCTACCAATTATACAAATATGATAATTTGGTTTTAGGAAAAACTGTTAATAAAAACAACATTGTAGATATTATTACACATGTTGTAGTTAAAGGTGATACGCTTTATTCGCTATCAAAAAAGTATAATACTACAGTAGACGCCATAAAAGTGAAAAATAATTTAAATTCTAACGACCTACATATAGGTCAAGAATTAATAATAGCAAATAATTAGATATGTTATATCAAAGAAGTAGCGCTTTATTTAAGGCTGCAAAAGAAGTGATTCCTGGAGGTGTTAACTCACCAGTACGTGCTTTTAATGCTGTAGGAGGCACTCCAATATTTGCAAAATCTGCTAAAGGCGCATATGTATATGATGAAGATGGTAATCGATTTATAGATTATATAAACTCTTGGGGACCAATGTTGTTAGGTCATGCATTTCCACCTGTAGTAGACGCGGTAATTGAAAAGACCAAAGCAGGAACTTCCTTTGGTATGCCTACAGCACTAGAGACTGAAATAGCTGAATTGGCTGTTTCTATGGTGCCAAATATTGATAAAATTAGATTTGTTAATTCTGGTACAGAAGCCTGTATGAGTGCAATTCGATTAGCGAGAGGATTCTCCAAAAAAGATAAGATTATAAAATTTGCTGGTTGTTATCATGGTCATAGTGATTCATTTTTAATAGCTGCAGGTAGTGGTGCTGTTACTTTTGGAACACCTAATAGTCCAGGCGTCACTGAAGGTACTGCGAAAGACACGTTATTGGCCAAATACAATGATTTAGATAGTGTAAAGTTACTTATAGAATGTAATAAAGATGAAATTGGGGCAATAATTGTTGAACCTGTAGCGGGAAACATGGGTTGTATACCACCACAACCAGGATTTTTAGAAGGACTTAGGAGCTTATGCGACAGCAATAATATCTTATTGATTTTTGATGAAGTCATGACAGGATTTAGGCTTGCCAAAGGAGGAGTACAAGAGTTGAAGAACGTTAATGCAGATGTGGTTTGTTTTGGCAAAGTAGTTGGTGGAGGTTTACCAGTTGGTGCATTTGCCGCCAGAGATGAAATAATGAATTATTTGGCACCTGTAGGGCCAGTATATCAGGCAGGAACTTTGAGCGGTAATCCACTAGCAATGGCTGCGGGTTTGGCGATGCTTAAGGCAATTAAAAATGATAAAGGCTTGATGAATCGGTTAGAAGAAAAAACTAAGTATCTACATAATGGAATTTCTGAAGCATTAAAGCGTAATAATGTGACTCACACCATAAACAGAATCGGCTCAATGATTTCTGTTCATTTTATAGAAGATGACGTTGTTGATTTTGAAACTGCAGCGAAAGGAAATAATGAGACGTTTAGAGCGTTTTTTCATGGTATGTTAAAGAAAGGGATTTACATAGCACCTAGTGCTTTTGAGTCTTGGTTTATTACTGATGCCCTAACATATCAAGATTTAAACGAGACTATTTCAGCAGTTGATGAAATTGTGAAAGATTTATAAATAAAAAAGGCCTCACAGAATGTGAGGCCTTTTTTATTTATTGCTCAAAAGTTAAATACCGTTCATATTGTTCTTGAGTTAAAATACTTCTTATTTTATCATCGAACTGTTTTTCTATTTTGGCTTTTACTTCAGTTTTATTCTCAGTAACCTTTTTTAAATTAACGTTGGCTTGCACATACTCTTTCAGAGCTTCATAAACTAGATCACGTTGATCATTATCAAATTTTACATATTTTCTTAACGCTTCAGTCTTTTCAGAAGCCTCTGCATTTACTTCTATTTTAGATTGTCCCATCACAGACTCCGTACCAAGAATCATTACAAAAGCAAATAGACAAAGTGTAATTATTTTTTTCATCAATAGATTATTTAGTTAATTTGGTTACTAAAGTAACATTTTTTTTAATTATGTAAAAAAAGCATTACGAGGTAATGCTTTTAATTCTTTTATATTTATTAAAATTATCCTTTTTTTAATTGATTAGATTTTACTTTAGGCTTCTTACCATACATTTTTTCATACTTTAAGAACTGCTTTTCAGTAAGAATTTCTTTCATTTTTTCTGTGGTCTCTTTTTGCTGATCTAAAACCTTCATTTTAATTTTTTTGTAATCTTCTTTAGATACTTTTTTACCAGACTGTTTCATTTTCATACGTTCAGATCTAGTTTCTTGATTTACTTTTGATTTTTCTAACAAGACTTCATATACCTGTGTTTGCTGTACTGAAGATAAATTCAACATTTTGGTCATTTTTTTTGTTTCCCTTGCAGCAATATCCTCAGGAGACTTTACCTCTTTTTTTTGAGCTACTTTTTCACCAGTAACCGTTTGTTTCTCCTGTGCTATACCATTTAAGGTAAATAAGGCAATCATTATAAGAACTAATTTTTTCATTTTTATATTGTTTAATATATGTCTGTACGACATAATTATTATATGATCTAAATGTAATATTTTTTTAAAGAGAGTAACAAACAAATAGTAAGTTTTTGCTCTGTAATGCGCTGTGATGCAGATATTTTCGATGTTTGGAATTGTAAATGGCTATTAATGGATACAGAAAGATCAATTTTAATATCTTGTGGAAACAATTTTAATTTTAATATGCCGTATTGGGTAAGTACCTTAATTTTAATATTAGTAATCTATATTGTTATTAGTATTGCGCTATATTATTTACAGGATTATGTGCTATTTAAACCAGAAAAGCTGTCAAATGATTTTCGATTTGATTATGAAAACCAGAAAACTAAAGAGTATAATTTAGAAACAAGAGACGGTGCAGAAATAAATGGCTTGCGTTTCTTTCCTAAAAGGAGAAAGTAAAGGCGTGTTTTTGTATTTAAAAGGAAATTCAAAAAGTATTAAAGGTTGGGGCAAATTTGCTGTAGATTTTACAAGGCATGGTTATAATGTTTTAATTGTAGATTATCGCGGTTTTGGTAAAAGTACTGGAAAGCGATCTCAAAAAGCAATAAACCGTGATTTGCAGTTGGTCTATAACAAAATAAAAGAGCTCACTTCTGAAGAGCGCATAATTTTGTATGGTAGATCTCACGGTTCTGGTTTTGCTACAAAATTAGCGTCCATGAATAATCCTAAAATGCTAATATTAGATGCGCCATATTATAGCTTAACGAAGGTTACGGCAAGGTATGCGCCATTTATGCCATTATCGTTGCTAATGAAATATCCATTACCAACATATAAATGGCTAAAATATGTTCAATGTCCTATCCATATTATCCATAGAACACATGATAAGTTAATTCCTTATAAGTCTAGTGTTAAATTAGCACAGATTAAACCTAAACTTACTAAGCTATATACAATGATAGGAGGTGGGCACAAAAACTTAAATAATTTTGAGTCTTATCATAAGATGCTAGATGATATATTAAATAGTGAGCCAAAAACCATAGACCTAGAAATTACCAGTATCAATGGCATTCATACTTCAAAAAATTCAAAAAAGAAAGCTTAAAAAGTATGTTATTGTACTTTTAGTTTTATACACTATGATAGGTTCTGCACTGTATTTATTTCAGGAAAAATTATTATTCTTACCAACAAGTCTAGAGCAAGACTTTGTATATGAGTTTGACCATGATTTTGAGGAATTATTTCTAGTAACTGAGGATGATGTTGTAATTAATGCGTTACATTTTAAGGCAGAAAATCCTATTGGAGTTATTCTATATTTTAATGGGAATGCTGGTGATTTAAGTCAATGGGGAAAAATAACTGAAAAATTTGTGGATTTAAAGTACGATGTTTTTGTAATGGATTACAGGACATATGGTAAAAGTACGGACGAAATAGGTGAAATTGCACTTTACAATGATGCTCAATATTGTTATAATTACCTCTTGAATCAATATTCTGAAAATCAAATCACCTTATATGGGAGATCTCTCGGAACCGGATTGGCTTCTTATTTAGCTGTAAATAATAATCCATTACAATTAATCTTGGAAACGCCATATTACAGTATTGTGGATGTGGCCAAGAAACGATTTCCAATTTTTCCTGTGAAACAAGTATTAAAGTATCAATTTCCTAATTACGAGTATCTTCCTATGGTTAATTGTCCAATTACGATACTTCATGGAACCAAGGATAGTGTTGTGCCTTATTCTTCAAGTGTAAAACTTTCTGAATTAAATTTAGATAATTTAGAGTTTGTAACGATTGACAACGGAGAGCATAACAATCTATCTGAGTTCAAAGATTATCAGAATGCTATTGGTAAAGTATTAAAATAAAAAAGGCTTCAATTACTATTGAAGCCTTTTTTAATACTACTATTCTATAAATTAATCTTTAGGATCTAAAATATTATTTACGCGTTCTATTGCATCAGCAATATGGATTCTGCTCATTGCATCTCCACCACGCGCATTTCTTAATTGAGAGCGTAATGCTTTTAACTCTGCTCGAACAACAGCTCTAATGTCAGATTGACTAACATCTACAGATGTTCCACCAAAGAAACGTCTAAACGCTGCCGGAATATTTTGTTCTTCAGTCATTATATACTCCATGCGCTCAATGTATGCACGCTGTAAATTACGTCTGTAAATATCTATTTTTCTACCTGTACGTAATTCGGTAAACAGACCACGACGTAAATCGCGCATCATTTCATACATACCATATGCATCATTACCATTTAGAGTTTCATTTTCTAGCATACGAGCCATTCTACCGAAGTCTAGCATGTTATTAAGTGTTCTAGTTTGTATACCTCTAACACGCTCAATACTACCTGCGCTTTCAATTTTATTAAAGATATTTTCATCTAACATCCAATCTGGAGTGGTAAATAATTGATCCTGAATAAATTTCATTGCTTTTTTCTGATGATCTTTCGGTACATGCGTATATACTGCTCCTTCTTGGTCGTAGGTTTTGTAATGTTCATAAACACCACCAATATTAGAAGCAACATGGCCCATATATCTATTAAACTGTCCAAGTACTTGACCATACATAGTTTCTAAGTCGTCATAGTTCTTTCCGTCTTCTGCGGTCCATTCTATTAAGTTTGGAACAATACGCTGTAAGTTTTTAATACCATACTCACTAGCTAATACGGCATCATCTCCTAAGTCTTCAGTTTGAGAACTTGGGTCTACAACACCAAATTGTTGTCTTCCAAATCTATACATTGGGTCTCCAGCGTGTTCTAAGATCCAACTATCAAGAGTTTTCTTCTCATCTTGTGCAGTTTCTGCATCTAGAATTGGTCTGTAACCCCAATTAATAGCATACTTATCATAGATTCCTATATTTGGCATTAAAGCAACGCCTTCATCACCAGGCTGAGCCACGTAATTGAAACGTGCATAATCCATTATTGATGGGGCAGTACCAAATTTCTTTGTGAATTCAGGATCTCTTAATTTCTCTACAGGATAAGCTACACTGCTTCCCATATTGTGAGGTAATCCTAGTGTGTGACCTACTTCGTGGGCAGACACAAATCGGATTAAACGACCCATAACTTCATCCTTAAAAGCAACACCGCGAGCATCAGGATTAATAGCCGCTGTTTGAACAAAGAACCAGTTACGTAGTAATGTCATTACGTTATGGTACCAGTTGATATCACTTTCTAAAATTTCACCTGAACGTGGGTCACTAACATGTGGTCCATTAGCATTTGGTATTGGAGACGCTAAATAACGCACTACTGAATAACGAGCATCCTCAGGAGACCAATCAGGGTCTTCTTCTGGTGTTGGAGGATCTTTAGCTATAATAGCTTCTTTAAATCCTGCGGCTTCAAAGGCCACTTGCCAATCTTCTATACCTTGCTTGATATATTTTTTCCATTGATCTGGTGTAGCTCTATCTATGTAGTATACAATTTGTTTTTTTGGAACTACAAGCTCACCTCTTTTAAACTTTTCAATATCTTCATCTCTTACTTCTAATCTCCAGCGATCTAAATACGTAACTCTTTTACTTTCTTGAGCCGCTAAACCATAATCTGTGGTGCCGCTTGTAAACCAACCAACACGTTGATCAAACATACGACGTTGCATAGGTACTTTAGGTAATAAAATCATTGAGTTATTTATCTCTAAAGTGATTGCGCCAGTATTAGAATTCGATGGCGGTTGACCTGCTGAATAAGTTTTAACTGTGCGCGATTCTATATTCGTAGGATATGATTTAATCGTTTCAATATAAGATAGCTGACCATCTAAACGCGTAATTCTGTATTGTTGCCTTCTTCGTTGAGGAAATCCTAGAGGTTTTACATCTTTAGAGAATAAATTTGTAACATCAATTACGATATTTGACGAATCTTTGCTAAATGCTTGTATTGGAAATGTTGCAATGACAGGTTCGAAGTTAGAATTAACAACGGCTTCATGAACTGGTAACGAATCCGCCGCAACGACTTGGTGAGATACCATTCGTAACAAAACTTTTTTATCCTTCTTCTGCCAACGGAGCACTTGTTCACTAAGTTTTCCACCCCCAAAACCTAGACCAGCTGCGGTTTTAGAAATACGCGTTACCATTAACATTTCACGTTCAAAGAGTGAATCAGGAATTTCGTAGAAATACTTATCATCAACTTTGTGAACGGCAAAAAGACCTTCGTCAGTTTTAGCGTCTTTGGTAATGACTTTGTTATAAGGTTTTGGATCGTTTTTACCAGGTTTTTTGGCTGCTGGTTTTGCCATCGCTGTGGCATCAGTTTTTTTTGATTTACTAGCTTTCTTGGCTGTAGAACAAGAAAATGCTAAAAATGCGGAAACAAAAAAAAGTAGTTTGATTGTTAGGTTTTTCACTATTGTCAGTTTTAAAGAATTTCCATGAAAATACACATTCCCATAGGAATTTACTTAACACTAAACCGACTTTAGTATTTCTTTAACGTGATTGTTATAGGGTGTCCAGATAATCTTGAATAAGTTGTACGCCTTCATCATGAAGCATCGTAGTACCTATAAATGGCATGCTTACTCCTGGATTGTAACTTCCAACTCTAAAAAGTATGCTGTTTTTACGCACTTGGATATTAGAATCTTCTAATGACGTTTCATAAGCTAGATTTAAAGTGGATTGTGTTTCACAAAATCCACCTGGTATGTGGCAGTGGGCACAGTTAATATCAAAATACGATCTTGCTCTATCTTCAAGAGATTCTGAAGTGTCATTCCAGTCAACTATTTTTCCTATCGAAGAAACATCAGAAAGACCTCTTAATTGATTATTATCCAGGAATTTCTGAAGTTGATTAACTCCATTAACTTCAAAATTCATAGTTCTTAACTTAGGTCCAATCGGAGTAGTGTTACCATAGGTGTTGTGACAATCAAAACATTGACTACTCGAAGGTATTGCATACGTCGTAGAGTTTGACACACCATTAGCATCAATCCAAGTAATTGGTAGTGTGCTTCCATTAGGCTCTAAAACAGCATCAGTCTGGTCTTCGTTCCACTTATAATCACCACTTTCCCAATCTCCATTAATTTTAATCAGTACACGTGTTTCAATAATTTGTCGTCCCAATGACAAATCACGTTCATCAACATTGTAATAAAACGTTTTGGCGATCACTGTATTATTTGGAAAGATTGGAAAACCATCACCATCAAACTCCATACTTGTATTTGGTGGTAAGGCTATCGATCTTTGTTTGTGCGCATAATCCGTAAATAAAGGCGTATTTAATTCATAAGGAAATGCACGAGTTGATAGCACTAAATCACTGATGTTTCCAGCATATAAGTTTAATTCTGATAAATTAGTTCTAAACTCAGCAATAACCTGCGGATCTTCTACTGGAGTTATTGAATCGTCATTCTCACATGAAAAGACAAAAGAGGATAAGACGAAGAATATAAATAGCTTTTTCATTATTTGAGACTAAGTTCCTGATTAATAGTGCTCGTGAAAATACTAAAAAAGTGTTAAAAACAATTTTTTTTTTCGATAGTAAGTATGATTTATTTGACGTACGGTGTTATTCTTTTAAAGAAAATAGTTTTTTCCTTTACTTTGGAATAATTCTAAATAATTTTCACAAAAAAAGCATATCTGTTTTAGATATACTTTTTAAAATTAGATACGTGTAATTTATTTAAATCATCTCAACAAATAAACCTTCTTCAGTTTTTTCTACTTTGGTTAAACCATGCTTGCCGAGACCTTTAATTCCTTTATCCCAACCTTTGTTACTCAACCCAGATTGTGATTTTAGAGAAATTAATTCCATACGCTTCTCTGATTTGAGAATTTCGAAAATAGCTTTTTCATTATCACTCAAAGCCACTTGTTTCTTTTCTGGTCGCATTTGTGGAAAGAACAATACTTCTTGTATACTTTGATTATTAGTTAAGAACATTACCAAACGATCCATACCAATTCCCATACCAGATGTAGGCGGCATTCCGTATTCTAATGCACGTAAAAAATCGTGATCGATAAACTCAGTAGCTTCATCATCACCTTTTTTAGCGAGTTTTAATTGGTGCTCAAAGCGCTCGCGTTGATCTATAGGGTCATTTAATTCTGAATAAGCATTAGCTATTTCCTTACCACAAACCATAAGCTCAAAGCGTTCTGTCAATTCAGGATTTTCTCTATGTTCTTTACAAAGCGGACTCATCTCTTTAGGATAGTCTGTAATGAATGTTGGCTGAATGTAATTGCCTTCACATTTTTCGCCAAATATTTCATCAATAAGCTTGCCTTTACCCATGGTATCATCAATTTCTATTCCCATGTCTTTGGCAGCAACTCTTATTTCATCTTCTGTTTTATTGTATATATCAAAGCCTGTGAATTCTAAAATAGAATCACGCATGGTGATACGTTTGTAAGGTGCTTTAAAATCTACATTATGTTCTCCAAACGTGGCTTCTGTAGTTCCGTTTACCGCAATAGCGCAATATTCTAAAAGCTGTTCGCAGAAATCCATCATCCAGTTGTAATCTTTGTAGGCTACATAGATTTCCATAGCTGTAAATTCAGGATTATGTGTCCTATCCATACCTTCATTACGGAAGTTTTTAGAGAACTCATAAACACCTTCAAAACCACCAACAATTAATCTTTTGAGATATAACTCATTGGCAATTCTCATATATAATGGAATGTCCAAGCTATTATGATGCGTTACAAACGGACGTGCAGCAGCACCACCAGGTATTGGCTGTAAAATAGGAGTCTCTACTTCAAAGTAGCCAGCATCATTAAAAAACTCACGCATGGCATTAAAGAGTTTTGTTCGTTTTACAAAGACCTCTTTAACATGTGGATTTACAGCTAAATCTGCGTAACGCTGCCTGTAGCGTTGCTCAGGATCTGTAAAAGCATCATATGTTTTACCATCTTTTTGCTTTGGAATTGGTAAAGGTTTTAATGCTTTGCTTAACAGTTTAAAACCTTTTACCATTACGGTTTTTTCTCCAACTTTAGTAGTGAATAATTCACCTTCAATACCAATAAAATCTCCTAAGTCAATAAGCTTTTTAAAAACGTCATTATAAAGCGATTTGTCTTCACCAGAGCAAATTTCATCTCTGTTGAAATAAACCTGAATACGTCCTTCACTATCTTGTAGTTGCGCAAAAGAAGCTTTGCCTTGCACATTAATAGCCATTAAACGACCTGCAATAACTACCTGTTTACCTTCCTCATAATCAGATTTTATCTGTTTAGACGTATGGTCTACTGGAAATAAATCTGCAGGATAAGGGTTTATCCCTAAAGCACGCAGTTTGTTTAGCTTTTCGCGTCGTATTAATTCTTGTTCTGAAAGTTGCATTCTCATTATTTTAGAAATGCAAAATTACACTATTTCAAAAAATTAGCGAATACCTTTTTAATTTGATTTTATTACCTCAAGATTTTCTTTTAAATGGGTGTTATCTGGATGTAATTTAATGGCGTCTTTTAATACTTTTAGAGCGCTATCTTTATCGCCACTAATGTCTAGAGTATTCGCTAAACTCATATAAGTTTTAGGTTCATCTGGAAAGAGTTGTGTGTTTAATCTAAACACAGCAATGGCTTCTTCTTCACGTTCAGTTCCGTATAAAATACGACCATAAGTATTTAGCTCAAACATACTTGTGACTTTGTTTTTGAAGTTTCTAATGAGAGTTTTAGATTTTTTTTTGAGTCCTTTGATTCCTTTTTTCTCCAGAATTGCATCAATTTTTGATACAATCTCATAGTTTGTTCGATACGTGTTGACGGTTATGATATTCTGAATATCTTCTTCAAATGACTCTACAGGATGCTCTATGATACTATTAATTTCTTTACCATGTTTAGCATTAGATATTACAGTTATTGTTTTTGTAAAAGTGCCTAATCGTTTTGTATTTTATTTTATTTGTAATTCGCCAGAAGCACTAGGTAAAATAGGCATCTTTGAATAGCTTGGCACTGTACAGCCACAAGTTGTTTTTACATCGGTAATTATTCAAGGTGCATCACCTTCATTGACAAACGTAAAAAATCGTTTACCGTCGGAGTTTTGACGAATTGTTCCATAGTCTATAACCTCTGTTTTAAAAGTGATTACTGCAATTTTGTTTTCGTATTTATCAAATTCGGTTGGTGCTGCATTAAATAGGCTGAGCACAAAAGCCACTAATAGAAATGTGTTTACTGTTCGTTTCATAATTGATAGTTTTTATGATTAATGATGGAACAAACATCAAAATTTGAACTGGAAAAAGACTGAAATGATGGTTGGAAATTGGTACTAGTACCAAGGTTGAATTTTTAACTATTTGTTAAACAAAGATTTAGATCCGACTCTAGATTTTACGTTTAGTTTTTTGTAAATATTATTGGTGTGCGATTTTACAGTGCTGACGCTTAAAAAAAGTGATTCTGTAATATTTTTATTAGTTTTTTCTTGCAGTAAGTGCTCAAGAACTACCTGTTCTTGATTAGATAATTTAGTTTTAATATTTTTAGCAGTTATTCTTTTAGATTGTACTGATTTGTAAAGTAAAAATGCATTTAATGTCAAGGATAAAGCCAATATCAAATATAGGTAGAAGCCCCACCTTAGGCTTGTTCTTTCAGATGAAGCTTCCAACATGTAGCGATCTGCTTCTAATTCGTTAATATACTGACCTGTGTAAGGCGAGCTAGGGTAATTCTCCTCTAGTCTTGCCAATAGTTCATTATAATAGCGGTTATTTTTTAAATCATCTACGTAGTAGTTGTGAAGATCACTACTTCTATACGACAGAAATGAATAAATATACAATTCGGCAATGGGCTCCTTTGTATTCTTAAAATATTCCTGAAGTGATTTAAACCATTTTTTATTGTTTAGTTTCCTGTTGGCATCACTTCTAAACTCCACTGTACGCAAAGCTCATATCATTTTTTAACGAATCGATTTTTAGAAAAACGCTAGACTTAGGATTACTAGATTCTATTTTGCAGAATATTTGATTTCCAAAGGAGAATGGTAGTTTAAGTGTATCCGTATTTTTCGCAATAAAAAGTAATTCTTCACTGTCGCTGCAATGCCCATTAAAATGATTAACACCTTGCTGTGATTCTGGGCATTTATCAATATGTATCCGATAGATTCTATTTACATTGTCTAGCATATTGCCACTAAATTCAAAAAAGCCCGTTTCATTTGCTGTCGTTTTAGCAATAATCTGCTCAGAATAAACACCAGACATTTTTCTGTAATCTTCCACAATAGAGAGATATACAGAATTTTGCCATTCATCAGGATTAATAAAGCCAGAGAATGAATACTGTGCTTGACTATATGCCGAATACAATAAAAAGAATAAAAGAATTACCTTTCGCATAGAACGAAGCTACATAATTTTCATTGACTTTTTATTATTCTAGACCAAAGTATTGTAACAAATTCTAAGAAATAACGTCCTACTTGGTACATCAAATCATCAAACGAAATTATGAGTATCTGGCGCGTTATACTATCCATTATTTGCCCACCTTTGGCCGTACTAGACAAAGGCTGTGGTTCTTTTATAATTACCTTTTTATTGTGGCTCTGTGGTTGGGTCCCAGGCGTTATTGCTGCATTGGTAATACTAAATAATCCTGACCGATAAATCTGTATCTTTGTGCTTCATAAAATTTAGTAAACACAAATGAAAAAACTATTTTTATTACTTATTGTTGCCTGTGTAATGACAAGCTGCAATGTCACAGAAACAATCATATTTGACAACGATATGAGTGGACAATATAGGACAGCTTTTGATATGGCACCGATGATGCAATATGCCAACGAAAACAGACCGTCTTCTCAAGAAGGGCCACAGCGCGAAAAGATTGATACAGTTATAGTTTTTGATGATTTTTATAAGACACATAAGGATAGCATTGCCGCACTTACGGACGAACAACGTAAAGAATTTGATAAGTTAAGAGGTATGACTTTGAAAATGCAAATGGACGAAGATGAAGGCGATTTTATGTTTGAAATGTCTAAGAACTTTAAAGAATTCAATGAGCTTAAAACTATTTATGATGAGACCGATGAAGCGATGGATTACGTAAAAAACATGAGTAACAAAGGTGATGAGGCTCCACAAGAGCAAATGGATGAATTAACTAAAACAGATAAAGTAACGTTTTCTTTTGAAAATAACACCTTTTCAAGGTTTCAACCTAAACCAATGGAGAGTGAAGAAGACTTTGATAAGGACGATAATTTAGAAAAAGACAATCTAGAAGAGGAAGATGATTCCTTTAGAAATGAGATTGAAATGCAATTTGAAGAATTATTTTCGAATTCGTTTTATATGCTAACTTATAAATTTCCAAGAAAAGTTAAGTCTGTGTCAAATGATAATGCCGTTATTTCTGAAGATGGAATGACGGTGACCTATAAGGTATCTTGGAGCACTATAAATGAAGATGCTTCAACAATGAATTTAAATGTAGTATTAGAAGATTAAGATTTGAATAAATACGTAGAACTTGAAGATTTAGGCTCAAAGGATTTTAAGGAAACCTGGGATTATCAGGAACAGCTTTTTAAAGCCATTTTAGACACCAAGATTAAGAATAGAAGGGAGGATGCAGGTCTTGAGACCCAAAATCATTTTCTTTTTGTTGAGCATCCGCATGTATACACATTGGGTAAAAGCGGAGATATGTCTAATTTGTTATTAAGTGAGGCACAATTAAAGAAAAAAGGAGCCACATTTTATAAAATAAATAGAGGAGGTGATATTACTTATCATGGTCCGGGACAGATTGTTGGTTATCCTATCCTAGATCTTGATAATTTCTTTACAGATATACATAAGTACCTTCGTTTTTTAGAAGAAGTCATTATCCTAACACTCGCAGAGTATGGCTTAAAAACTGAGCGAAGTTCTGGTGAAACTGGTGTCTGGCTAGATGTAGGTACACCATTTGCCCGAAAAATCTGTGCTATGGGAGTGAGAGCGAGCCGATGGGTGACCATGCACGGTTTTGCGCTAAACGTCAATGCAGATTTAGGTTATTTTGATAATATTATTCCATGTGGCATTAGAGGGAAAGCAGTAACTTCTTTAAATAATGAGTTAGGTGTTAAAAATGTTGATGAAGCTGAGGTGAAGTCCAAGATCTTAAAACACTTTATAGCACTATTTGAGGCTACAATTGTCGAGTTGTAATAAGCTTGTTGTTATTACAGGCAATTATAATGTTACATAGAATTTGATTATAATTCTATATTGTCTTTAGCGATAGCATGAAAACTGGTAGTTTGCACTTTCTTTTCCACATCTTCTACGCTTACAAGTTTAGATGTAAATACAGTGATTTCTCTAGGAAATATTTCCATATTAATATCTACCAATTTAATACCATCTAAAGTTAAAAGGCGTTTCTTTATGCACTCTAATTCTCTTTGATTGCTGGCGTCAGTTCCAAAAACTCTGCCATTTGGTCCAGGAATAATATGTTCTGAAATAAGGCTCATAATTACGGCTTTACATGTTAATTTTTATAGTGCATTCAATGTACACAACAAAAAGAATATATAAATTGATATTAGTCAGTTTGAGAAGTTATTTTAACTAGACTTTTTTAATGCGTTCCTTTTAAACTGAGTCAAGATTCAGCATTAAAAAATACTTTGTAAAAATGCATTTTTTTCTCATCATCATAACCACGTTCTAGATATTCTGCTGAGGCATCTGGTGTATCTACGTCTAGTTTTATCTGTATGTTAGTGTCTAATTTTATTTCAGTTTTAATCTTTTGTTTTTGTTTTTTTAAAACACGCTCTGAGACATCAAATTGATTTCTGATTAAAACTTTATTTTCAATTTCATAGCTTTTTTTGTAGTCTTCAAAAAGTTGAATGTGATCTTCTTCATCAAAGACGTCTTCTTTGAAGTTTTCGATATTTACAATTTCGTTTTCTTTAAAAAAATCAACTGTTTTAGCCAAGAAATTACTCTGCTCCTGTCCTCCAAAATTTGGTTGTATAACCTCCTTAGAAAACTCTCTACATAGCTCAATACAATTCTTGGTGTGTTGGTTGCTATCATCAGGGTATTTTATATTCAAAAAGCTTTTTATCCAATACTGTGTATCATAGGTGTTATTGTCTACGCTAAATACTATTTTTCCTTCCATATCAGATGTATTTAGTACCAAACAGCCTTTATCCACTTTTTTGGTCTGAATTCCTTTTTGTACTAAAATATCATAGTTGCCGGATTCTAAATAGGTCTGAAAAAATTCGGTTTTATTTTCAATTTTATAAATGCCGATAGCATCGGTAAAATAATCCTCATATTGTACATTTTCAAAACGACAAATTAAAACATCTCCAGTTTTTATTTGAGCTGAATTGCTCTGTTCAAAAAGATGTGTAACGATGTGTTTAGAAACTTCTACAAAGTCGGCTTCATCCTTAAAAAGCTGATCGCTGTAGGTGTTTATTTCATTCAATCCTACATCGCTATGATGATGAAAACGATAACTCTCAGCAACACTTACAAATGGCTTTAAAAGATAAGGTAACATGAGATTGTATGTGACTTCATCAAAATTAACCACAGCGTCTGAAAATGCATTTTTTGTGTCGTTAAACTTGTTGCCTACTTTATGTATTATGCAACTTTTTATAGAGGCTTTTTGTCTTTTTATCATGGTAGATATTGTCTCAGATTAGAAAGGTACAATACTACAAAAGGTAAGGCTTAAAACTAAAGAAAACGCCAAAATAAATTTGGGGTTTTCAGACTCAGGGACTTTGAGATTTGGTTATCGTTATATTTTTACAAATTCTACACGTCTGTTTTGTGCTTTGCCGTCAGTTGTGCTATTATCTCCAATTGGTTCTGATTCACCTTTACCATCTGTAGATAAACGGTCTTCGGATATATTGTAGATGTTAATTAAAACATTTTTTACAGCTTTAGCTCTGTCTTTTGAAAGCTTAAGATTAACTTCATCTGTGCCATCAGAATCAGTATGACCAATGATATTTAGTTTTATAGATGCGTCCTGCATTAATACCTGAGAAATCTGGCGGATTATTCCGAGTGATTGTGGCTGAATATTTGCAGAACCAGAATCGAATAAAATACCATTTGTAGATATCTTGCCTTCATTCATAAGTTTACGTCTAAGATCTTCTCCGCCTTCTGCAATTTTAAGGTTAGAAATAAATAAGCGCTCTTGACCTTCTTCTTTAAAACCAGAAAGATGCAATTTAATGGCTTTTAATGGTGAGTCTGCACCAATCATTTTAGGAATATCAACACATTTTTTTTCATTTACCCAGACTCTAAAACGCTCTTTATTTACGGCTATTGAAATATGCGGTTTGTTAAGAACAGCTTTTCTAATATCTGCTTTAATGTTGTTGGTTATTGTATTTTTTCCATCAATTCTGTTTCTTACTCGAAAGGTAGAAGGTATATATTGGGCAAAAGGGATTTCGACTCTTGCAAAGTCTTTACCAGTTCTAAACTCGTTATTGTCTTCTAATCTAATTTCTAAAGTTGGCGCCACTGGACGTATTTTCACTAATACCTAATACAATAAGATCAAATTCAATTGTATAATTTTCAGGAAGTTCTCTAGGTAAATTAGGAATAACGTACGTGTTGTAGCCTTGTTTAAATTCAAACCAGCGACCATCAACTTTATTTAGGGTTACAACTTCGCCTGAGCCATTAGTATTCCATTTTCCTGGAAAATCACCAATAAAATCATTTTTGTAATCATCATAAAAAATAAGCTTGTCTCCTGGTACAAAATCATATTTGCTGTATACTTCTAAACCGTTTGAAACATTTATAGGCTCGTCTTGAGACGAAGCAGTATCATTAGATTCACTTTCATCTGAATCATCATCGCGCTCATCTGTAGATTTTTCCCTAGTTTCTGCGTCTTCTTCCTCTTTTTCTTGATCGCGTTCGCGCTGACCTAAGAGCAATTCTTTTGCGGTTTTAATACTGTATGTTAAAGCTTTTTTCGCTCTGTTAATTTGAAGCGTAGCTTTACCCTGTTTAAGCACACCAACTCCATCTAAATCATTTAAAATATCTGGAGCACTTTCACTTAGCGATGTCAATTCGTCGAGTGCTTCTTCAAGAACGTCTATATCTTCATCTTTTAGAGGTGTTCCTGCAGCAGCATAACCATCGTATATGTATACTTTGTCATATAAATCGAAGGATTCTCTAACAAAATTATCAACACTAGAAACACCAACTTTGCTTTTAGGTCTTTTTATCCTTTTTGTTTGTGCATTTAATACAGGTGATAGCAGAAAAAGTATGCAAATAGGAAATAAAAAATCTTTTAAGTGTGAAGACTTTGTCATTTTAAGTAATTGATTAATAGCTGTCTAAATGTAATAATAACTATTGATACTAAAAAATGAATTGAATAAAAGGTTAATAACTTAATTGATTTTGTAAATAATAATGGTTTTATCATCACTCTGTGTAATTAACTCCAAACCTTTGTTTTTATCTAATTCCTGAAGCTCCGATGAAGAGGTGCCAAATACTGGAAAATTTGGAATAGCTTTGGCTTGGCTGTCAAATAAGTACACCTTTTTAGATTGTAAATCTGTTGTAGTTACATAGATTTTATCATTGAGATAAAATATTTTTGGTGCTGTATAGTCGCCGAAATCTAAATCTATAACTCTGCTTTTAATGGTTAATTTATTATCCATTATACTTACAAGAGTTTTACTTGTTGCTTCAATTTTGTGTTGCTCCGTGAGATTTAAGCTTTTTCTGTTAAGTCTTCCCTTTGTGTCTACTTGGATTAATTCGCCAATTGAATTTGTAGTCGTAAATGTATTCTTATACAGATAAATGTCATTACCAGAAAAACGAATTTTAGAATTGACATTAATTCTATCAGCACCTTGTCGGTTTATGATTTTTAAGGTATTACCAGCACCAAAAACAATATAATCTTTGCTAGAAACTCTAAAGTGTTTTGGTTGTGTTTTAACCTCTGCGTTATTGGATTTATATTTAAAACCAGTTACGGGTTTGCCTTTGGCGTCATACATTAGAAGGTTTTTTCCTTGAGTAACTAGCAATCTGTAGTTTTTCCTATTATCGTAATCGAAAACAGATAATGGTTGTGTTATATCATCGTTGAATTTTAATGGGAAGGGAGAAACATCATTTCCGTTTCTATCTAATACATAAACCCGTTTAGAAGTCGCAAATGCTAGTTGTAGTCTTCCATTTTTATACATATCTATTTGTTCTACTTTTCCAAGTATTTGATCTTGTAATTTCTTTTTCCAAAGAACTTTACCAGAACTGGAAATTAAATAGAGATTATTGTTTACATCTTGAACTACAATATCATGGGCTTTTGTAACATGATTTTTTACAGTTTGAGGCGCCGAAATTATTTTTGTATCTAGTTTGGTTAAAAATGCTTCTGAAACAGAATTAGTCTGTCTACGTTTTTTAAACTTTTGAATAACACCGTTAACATGCGCATAGTTATCTTCATAGATCAACTGCACTGCATTTGCGTTATATCCTTTTGCCACATCACCAAATATTTCTTTTAAACTTTCAGCATTTTTGTAAACAAATAAAGATGCTTCGTCGCTTAGTTTATCATTGAGGTCAATAAATGCATCTGTGTTTGCTAGTGTTTTATTGTTAAGGGCGTCTGTAACTATTGATTTTAATACTTCTGTGGAGTGGGAAAACAAAATAAAGTTCTTAAAGTTGCAAAAATAATCAGCATTATCATAGTTTAGTAAAGGCATTAGTCGTGTTTGAAAAAAATCAGGTCTATTATATTTATAAATATCAATATCTCTAAAAGTCTCAGTGATTTCTTTCTCTTCAATGGACTCTAATATAATGTTTGAGTCTAACGAATACAATATGATGGCATCATCTATAATGGCTACTTCGCTAGTAAAATTCAAAAAATTAGGAATACTATCTGAATATGAAGGGAAAAGTTCATTTCTGTTTTTATTAAATGCGGCATAATCATCATAAGTAATACTTTTTAAAGATTGAATGCTAGAAGGAGCGATATTCACTGCTTTTATTTTTTGTGGTATTCTATTTTTAAAACAGTCTATTGCGCTATTTAAAGAATCATTACTGTTAAGAATGCCAGTATAGCTTAGGCTATTCTCAGTACTTTCCATATCTAAAACAATATAGTTTTTACTTTCAATACTATTTAAAAGTAGGTTGGTGTAGTTTCTTTGGTCAGCCCTAAAAACTACTGAAGATACAGATGCGTTATCCATAGTTTCAATCAATTGAGAAAGTTCTTTGTTCTCATTGCGTTGATTGAGATTTTTTAAAGCATCAATATTTTGAGAGGCTGCAAAGACATTTCCCAAAACCTTGGTATAAATGGTAGTGGAGTCTATTTGAATTTTATCAATTTC
>NZ_CBFHMI010000019.1:0-38040 GCF_965656915.1 Winogradskyella sp.
GTAATATTTACAGGTTCGCAATTGCCTATTGGAGATTTAAGAACAGATGCTAAAGAGAATTTAATTACCTCAATACAAGTAGCAAGTTTGCAAATTGACAGCAAACCTGTGATAAGAGAAGTATGTTTGTACTTTGAATATAAATTATACAGAGGAAATAGAACTACAAAAATAAATGCAGAACATTTTGAAGCTTTTGATTCTCCAAACTTTCCTAATCTGGCAGAATCTGGTGTTCATCTAAAAGTAAATTTTGAATTTCTAAGACGAGAAACTTTCAAAGATAAATTAATAGTAAGAACTGCAATGGATACTAACATAGGAATACTAAAACTATTTCCAGGTATTTCGCAACCCATTGTAGAAGCGGTATTAAACACTAAAAATCTAAAAGGACTTATTCTCGAAACCTACGGATCTGGTAATGCAACGACAGAAAATTGGTTTATTGAGTTATTAAAAGATTCAATAAATAATGGGCTACATATTATAAATGTAACACAATGTTCTGGTGGTAGTGTAGCAATGGGACAGTACGAGACTAGCTCAGAGCTAAAAACAATTGGTGTTATATCTGGTAAAGATATTACGACAGAGGCAGCTGTTGTTAAACTAATGTATTTGTTGGGCTATAAAATAAAATCTGAAGAATTTAAATTTTATTTTGAAAAGCCATTACGCGGAGAAATGTCCTAAAATTAACGACTTAAATTTTAGTGTTTGAAGTTTTTTTTGTTATTTGGCACACTGTAACTTTTTTGAATAAAATTTACAGAGAGGTGGCCGAGTGGTCGAAGGCGCACGCCTGGAAAGTGTGTATACTCCAAAAGGGTATCGAGGGTTCGAATCCCTTCCTCTCTGCTTATATTTTAGGCAATAGTTACATTATTTTTTTTATCTTTAACACTTTAACTAATAAAATTAAGATTAAGAACAATGAAAAGATTATTTTCTATCCTTGCCATAACATGTTTAATGGCTATCGGAACTGTTAATGCAAATGCAACTACAACATTCGCAACAGCAACAACAACAGTAACTAGCGTAACTCAAGCTGAAGAAACTGCTTCAGAAGATTTGAGTTTCCATCAAGAATTAAAAAAGCGTTTTATTGAAGGTGGCCCTGGCTTTATGGGTATTGTATTATTGTGTTTAATTCTTGGATTAGCAATCGCTATAGAGAGAATTATCTTTTTAAATCTTTCAACAACAAACACAAAAAAATTAACTCAAAATGTAGAGGATGCATTAGCATCTGGTGGAATCGAGGCAGCAAAGGAAGTATGTAGAAATACTAAAGGACCTGTAGCTTCAATCTTCTATCAAGGACTAGATAGAGCAGACGAAGATATCGACGCTGCAGAAAAAGCTGTTGTAGCTTACGGAGGGGTACAAATGGGACAATTAGAAAAGAATGTATCTTGGATTTCTTTATTTATTGCCTTAGCACCAATGCTTGGTTTCATGGGTACAGTAATCGGTATGATTCAGGCCTTTGATAAAATTGAAGCAGCTGGTGATATGCAACCTTCTTTAGTAGCAGGTGGTATTAAGGTGGCACTTTTAACAACAGTATTTGGTCTTATTGTAGCAATTATATTGCAAATTTTCTATAACTATATCATTGCTAAAATAGATAGTATTGTTAATGATATGGAAGATGCATCAATTACATTGATGGACTTATTAGTAAGACACAAAAAATAAAAAGACCACATAAATTATGTTACATAAAATATTAAAAATAGTAGCCGCTTTTCTGAGTTTAGCTGGGATTGTATCCTTGATAAGAATTATTGCAGCCGGTGACGAAGCAATTGAGACAGGCGAAAAGGCTAGTCTTGTTGAGCCAATGGCTTGGATTGCTTACATTATATTAGGACTAGTTTTATTATTTGTGGTAGTTTTTGTAATTAAAAATCTATTTACAAATACATCAGGTCTTAAGAACACTTTAATAGGTGTAGGTGCTTTTGCAGCAGTATTAATTATTTCATATGTTGTTGCAGGTGGCGACACAAGACAATATAAACTTCAAGAAGGTTTTGCCTCAGACACACAATCACATATGGTTGGAGCAGGACTAACAGCATTTTACGTGCTAATTGTTGTTGCAGCATTAACAATGATTTTTTCAGGAGTTAAAAAAGTAATTAGTAAATAAATATTTATGGCAAAAAGAGCAGCACCCGAAGTAAATGCAGGATCAATGGCTGACATTGCCTTCTTATTACTTATCTTTTTCTTAGTAACAACTACAATTGAAAAAGACAAAGGTATATTAAGAAGTTTGCCACCTATTGATGATACGGAAACAGAACCTCCAATTATTAAGCAGAAAAATCTATTTACTGTACTTATAAACCGTAATAACCAATTGCTTGTTGAAGAAGAAGAAATGGAGTTGAAAGACCTAAGACAAGCAGCTATAGATTTCCTAGATAATGGAGGAAGTACTAACGCAGCAGGTGAATCTTGTACATATTGTAAAGGAAAACGTTCAGAGAGTTCCTCCGATCATCCTGATAAAGCAATTATCTCTATGAAGCATGATAGAGAAACATCCTATGATAAGTATATTGAGGTTCAAAACGAACTTGTAGCAGCTTATAATATATTGCGAGAACGTGAAGCGCAACGTCTTTTTAATAGATCTTTTAAATCTATGTTAGAGGAAAAAGAAAAGAATCAATTTAAAAAAGATGATAAATTAAATGAGCAAATAGAAAGAATAAAGGAATTATTCCCAATGAAACTTTCAGAAGCAGAACCAGATAAGAATTAAAAGTAACAATTATGTCAAAATTTAAAAAAGGAGGTAAAAGTGAATTGCCAGCAATTTCAACGGCATCCTTACCCGATATTGTATTTATGTTGCTTTTCTTTTTTATGGTAGCAACTGTAATGAGAGATAGCTCTTTAATGATTGAAAATAGATTACCATCTGCAGATCAAGTAGAAAAACTGAAAAAAGATAGAACTACGTTTATTTTTGCAGGTAAACCAAGTAGTCAATACAAAAAATTTGGTACGGAAGCACGTATTCAGATTAATGATGCGTTTGTTGGTGTAGAAGATGTAAAGCCAGCAGTTCTTCAAGCCATAGCAGATATGAATGAGGAATTGCAGAGTAAAGTTGTGGTTGGTCTCAAAGTAGATAAAGAGACTAATGCCGGATTAGTTTCTGACATTAAACAAGAACTTAGAAAAGCTAACGCATTAAAGGTAATGTACATTACAAACACAAAAGCTGAACAATAGTATTAATTCTTAATTTTAAAAAAACGCCCTGAATACTCAGGGCGTTTTTTATTAAAATCTATCTAAAGATTTTGTAGATTTATAAATATGAAGTGTTACCTTTTTCTATTTGCATGTTTAATAGGATATTCAAGTGTTTCTCAGAATATAAACACGAGTAAGAATGATTATGAAAAGTACAGAGAAGATCAATTCTATGCGTCTGTAACCTATAATCTACTTAATAATAAGCCAAGTAATGTATCTCAGAGTGGATTTTCAACAGGTTTTCATTTTGGATTTATTAGAGATATGCCAATTAATAAGGATAGAAATTTTGCTCTAGGATTGGGAATAGGTATTTCTACAAACTCCTATAACCAAAATCTTTATATTGATGAGGTAAATAAAGAATATATCTATAGTGTTATTAATGAGAGCGAGATTAATGTATCCAAAAATAAATTTACTACCTATTTGGTTGAAGTGCCTTTTGAATTGAGGTGGAGGACTTCTACACCAACTGAATATAATTTTTGGCGTATTTACACAGGTTTTAAATTGGGTTATCTTATTTATAACACTACCAAGTTTAATAGTAATGAAGGGAGCAATAACCTTTCCCAAATAAGCGACTTTAATAATTTGCAATATGGTTTAACACTCAGTGTTGGTTATGGTACCTGGAATTTTCATCTTTATTATGGTCTAAACCCAATCCTTGATAGTTCTGCCCAGTTAGAAGATAAATCAATAGACATGAAGTCCATTAAAATAGGACTAATGTTCTATATCTTATAGCCAATAATTAAGGAGAATTAGCTGAGGGAACAGTCCTGTGAAAATACCTATAATTAATTCATAACTCGTATGTGCCTTTAAATGAAGCCTTGAGGTTGCAATGGCACCCATTATAATTAAGATTAGAGCGACACTTCCGTTAATGTTTATTTGATAGTGAACTGCTAGTGCAATCGCGTACATAAAAAACCCAGAAACGGCAATCATATGTATACTTGCTTTTATCTTAAATACCGCAAGAATCAAACAAGCTAGAGTAGAGCATAAAATACCAAGGAAAAAATAATACAATTCAATGATTTCATTAGGTGGTAATACTCTTATTAATATAAGTGTTATGATTATACAATTAATAAAAAGTGGTATGAGACGTTCCTTGGTTGATTTTAAATAGATAGTGTCTACTTTATTTATAGTTTTCAATAAATAGAAGAGTAAAATAGGAAGTATAATTGTAAGTATAACTATTGAAAATATCTTAGCCTTCATTACTGGCTCAGGTATAAATCGTGGTGTTTTTGAAAAGTAAAATAAAACGCCAAGTAAAGGCATAATCAAAGGATGAAAAACAAAAGAGATTCCTTTTAAAATATAATTTTTCATCTAATAAATATAAGCGTTAAATCTTCTTTCTAAGACGCGCAACAGGAATATCTAATTGTTCTCTATATTTTGCTACTGTTCGCCTTGCAATTGGATACCCTTTTTCTTTTAAAATTTTAGAAAGGGCTTCATCTGTTAATGGTTTCTTTTTGTTTTCGTTCTCAATTACAGTTTCTAAGATTTTTTTAATCTCGCGAGTTGATACTTCTTCACCTTCAGAATTAGTCATAGACTCAGAAAAGAACTCTTTAATTAATTTTGTACCATATGGCGTATCTACATATTTACTATTAGCAACACGTGACACTGTAGAGACATCCATTTCTATTTCATCCGCTATGTCTTTTAGTATCATTGGGCGTAATTTTCGCTCATCGCCAGTTAAGAAATATTCTTTCTGATAATGCATTATAGAGCTCATAGTTACAAAAAGTGTTTGCTGACGTTGCCTCACAGCTTCTATAAACCATTTGGCAGCGTCTAACTTCTGCTTAATAAACATTACAGCATCCTTCTGTGCTTTAGACTTTTTCTTGGTGTCCTTGTAGCCTTTTAGCATGTTATTGTATTCTCTAGACACATGAAGTTCCGGGGCATTTCTGCCATTAAGTGTTAACTCTAATTCACCATCAACAATCTTTATGGCAAAGTCTGGTACGATATGTTCTACAATTTTATTATTACCAGCATAAGATCCACCTGGTTTGGGGTTAAGGCGTTCAATTTCTTCTATGGCATCTTTGAGTTGTTCCTCATCGATGTTAAATTTTTGCATTAATTTTTTGTAGTGTTTTTTTGTGAACTGCTCAAATCCTTTATCAATAATAGCTATTGCCATTTCTATATCAGGATTTTGCTCTTTACGATGCAGTTGTATACTTAAACACTCTTGTAAATTTCTAGCACCAACTCCGGCAGGATCTAATTGATGTACTACTTTAAGTACTTTCTCAATTTCTTCTTCAGTGGTGAATACGTTTTGTGTAAAAGCCAAATCATCTGTAATATCAGATAAAGACCTGCGTATGTAACCGCTTTCATCAACACTTCCGACTAAGAAATATGCAATTTCTTCCTCATCATCAGAAAGTCTAAATGTATTTAACTGGTTTATTAAATGTTGAGTAAATGATGTGCCTGCTGCATATGGTACACTTTTATCTTCGTCATCTGAGCTGTAATTATTAGCGTGTGTACGATAATCTGGGATTTCATCATCACTCAAATATTCATCAATATTAATATCTTCTGCTTCAATAGTGTCGTTGTCATCATATTCATCGGTAGAATTATCAAAATCATCATACTCATCTTCTGTGGCATCAGATTCTTTTCCAGTATCTAACGCAGGGTTTTCTTCTAATTCCTGCTTTAAACGTTGCTCAAATGCTTGTGTAGGCAACTGAATCAGCTTCATGAGCTGAATCTGCTGCGGAGACAGCTTTTGAGATAGTTTAAATTGTAAATACTGTTTTAGGGACATAAAATTATTGTTAGCAATAAAAATAATTAAAACTCCGCATTCTGCGGTGTTCTTGGATAAGGAATTACATCTCTAATATTACTCATTCCTGTAGCAAACATAACAAGACGTTCAAATCCTAAACCAAAACCTGAATGGACTGCAGTACCGTATTTACGTAAATCTAAATACCACCACAATTCTTCTTTAGGTATATCTAAAGCTTTCATTTTTTCCTTTAATACTTCTAAACGTTCTTCACGTTGAGATCCTCCAACCATTTCACCTATACCAGGAAAAAGTATATCCATTGCTCTTACGGTTTTCCCATCTTCATTTAAACGCATATAAAATGCTTTAATGTTTGCAGGATAATCAAAAAGAATAACAGGACACTTGAAGTGTTTTTCTACTAAGAAACGTTCGTGCTCACTTTGTAGGTCTGCTCCCCATTCTTCTATACGATACTTAAACTTTTTCTTCTTATTTGGCTTACTATTTCTAAGAATGTCAATAGCCTCAGTGTAACTAACACGTTTAAAGTTATTGTCAACCACAAACTTAATTTTATCAATTAAGTTCATAGGGCCGCGCTGTGCTTGTGGTAATCGTTTTTCTTCGTCTTGCAATCGCTTATCTAAAAAGTCTAAATCTTCTTTATTTTGCTCAAGGACATAGTTTAAAACCGACTTTAAGAAGTCTTCCGCTAAATCCATATTACCTGCTAAATCCATAAAGGCAACTTCAGGTTCAATCATCCAGAACTCTGCTAGGTGTCGCGACGTATTTGAATTTTCGGCTCTAAATGTTGGTCCAAACGTATAAACCTTACCCAAAGACATGGCATAAGTCTCGGCTTCTAACTGACCCGAAACTGTAAGGTTAGTTTCTTTACCAAAAAAGTCTTCTTTATAGTTTACTTCACCATCTTCTGTTAAAGGAGGATTTTTAGCATCTAAGGTACTTACACGAAACATATCACCTGCTCCTTCGGCATCACTCCCAGTAATTATAGGAGTGTGCATATTGTAAAAACCGTTCTCAGTAAAATATTTATGAACAGCAAAGGATAATGCAGATTTTATTCGCATTACAGCACTAAATGTGCTCGTTCTAGTGCGTAAATGTGCATTTTCTCTTAAGAATTCGAAGGTGTGTTTTTTGGGTTGAATAGGATAGGTTTCTGGATCTGAGTCTCCTAAAACCTCAAGTTCCTTAACTTGTATTTCAACCGATTGTCCCTTTCCCTGGCTTTCTACTAATTCACCGGTTACATTAATAGCCGCTCCTGTTGTGACTCGTTTTAATAGATTTTCATCAAAATTTTCAAAATCAACAACACACTGAATATTATTAATGGTAGAACCATCGTTTAAGGCAATAAAACGATTTGCCCTAAATGTTCTTACCCATCCTTTTACGGTAATATCCTGAAAGGTAACATCCTTTAAACTCATGTCTTGCGACAATAATTCTGCTACGGTTTTTGTTGTCATTGTTTATTTATTTTGAATACTAAGATAAATTTTCTTCGTCTTTTTCTATACTAATTTCGTCATCATCCTCTGAAGGTATGATATTAATTGCAGGCTCTCTTAAAACTTCTTTGTTTGCAATATTTCGCTCTAAAGATAATAATAGCGATGGTAATAGCAACAAGTTAGATAACATAGCAAAAAGTAATGTTATTGACACCAATGCCCCTAAAGCTACCGTACCACCGAAACTAGATATTGTGAATACAGAAAAACCAAAGAACAAAACAATAGAGGTATAGAACATACTAACGCCAGTTTCTCTGAGTGCTGCATATACAGATTTTCTTATTTTCCAATGATTAGCTTGTAATTCTTGTCTGTATTTTGCTAGAAAATGAATAGTGTCATCAACCGAAATACCAAAAGCGATACTAAATACTAATATAGTCGATGGCTTTATCGGTACTCCTACATAGCCCATTAAACCAGCAGTAACTAACAATGGAAGTAGATTCGGAATGAGAGAAACAATAATCATTCTAAACGAACGAAAGAGATAGGCCATAAACAAGGAAATAAGGAAAATAGCAAGAGTTAAAGAGATTACTAAATTCCGTACTAAATACTTTGTTCCTTTTTGAAAAACTAGAGCTTTACCAGTCATAGTTACTTCGTATCGTTCTTTTGGAAAAGCTTTATTAATTTTGTTTTGAAGGTTTTCCTGAATACGTTCCATCTTATCAGTACCTATATCTTTCATAAACGTTGTTATGCGAGCATACTGACCTGTGCTATCTACAAAATTCCTTAATAAATCTACTTCTGAAGTAGAGTTTTTTGCATATGAAAGTATAAAACTGTTTTCTTGACTGGTTGGTAATTGATAATATTTTGGATTACCATTGTAATAAGCTTGCTTGCTATATTTTACTAAACTGACTACAGAAATTGGTTTTGATAACTCTGGTGTTTCTAAAATTAGATCTTCGAGCTCATTCATCCTTTTCAAAGTAGACAATTTCATAACACCTTTTTTACGTTTGGTGTCTACCATAATTTCTAATGGCATTATTCCATTGAATTCATTTTCAAAAAAGCGAATATCCTTAAAGAACTGTTTGTTTTGAGGCATATCTTCAATAAGACTCCCAGAGATTTTTATCTGATTCATACCAATCATACTAACAATTATTAAGATAAGTGCAGTAACATAGATTGTAATCTTTTTATGCTTTACCATACGTTCCATCCAATCTACGAATCCACCTATCCAACGTTTATTAAGATGTTCTAAATGACGATCTTTTGGATATGGTAAGAAGGTGTAGATTATAGGAATTATAAGTAAGCATAATATGAAAATGGCCAATATGCTTAGTGATGCAACGATACCGAACTCTTTTAAAAGCTTGCTTTCAGTTAAAATAAATGTTGCAAAACCAGAAGCTGTAGTGACATTTGTCATTAATGTAGCGTTACCAACTTTGGTAATTACACGTTGTAATGATTTAACTTTATTACCATGAGACTTAACCTCATGTTGGTATTTGTTTATTAAGAATATACAGTTTGGAATACCAATAACAATAATTAGTGGTGGTATTAAAGCTGTTAGGACAGTAATTTCATATCCCAGAAGACCTAATATCCCAAATGTCCACATCACTCCAACACAAACAACTATAAGTGATATAAAAGTTGCTCTAAAGGATCTAAAGAATAAAAAGAAAATTAAAGATGTTATTAAAAGCGCAGCACCAATAAACAATCCAATTTCATCAACTATGTTCTGTGAGTTTAAAGTTCTTATGTATGGCATACCTGATACCCTTACATCTAACCCTGTATTACTTTCAAAACGCTCTATTTTAGACTCAAGATCTTCAATAATAAAGTCTTTTCTGGCAGAAGTATTTACAATATCCTTTTTAAGATATATTGCTGTTCTTATAGTTTTTGTTTCAGCATTAAACAAAAAGTTATCGTAAAAAGGATATTTATTAAATAGCTCATCCTGTAGAGCGTTAATTTGTTCAATACTAGTAATAGAATCTTTAATAAATGGCTCTAAATCAAATTGCTTTTCTTTAGTATTTTTAACCAATTTTTGAAGATCTTTAATAGATACTACCGTTTCTACTTCATCGTAAGATTTAAATGATTCCGCAAGAGCATTCCATGCGTTAAATTGTTTTACAGAAAATAAACTCGAATCTTTGACACCAAGTACAATTAAGTTGCCTTCTTCTCCAAATATTTTAAGAAAGTCATTATAGGTAACATTTACCTCATGCTCATCAGGTAACATATTGGCTTCAGTGTAGGTGAAACGCATATGTTTCCATTGCATGCTTAAAAACAGAGTAGCTAATATTATGGCTATAAGAATGAAAATTTTGTTACGAAGTATTAGTCTCGCAACAGCTTCCCAAAAACCTGTTGTTAATAGTTTAAACATGCATTGTTTGAAATGAGCCGCAAAGGTAGAAAAAACCTAAGGATTAGCCATTGAATTAACAGGAATATAATACTTATTAAATTGAAATATTAAAGGTGAATTTAAACGCAATATTATCTTCTAAATTAGGTAGGTGATAGCCTCCATATCTGTAGGCAAAACTCAGGCCGAAACCTAAGAGCAGCTTGTTTATTTCAAAACCCGATTCGGAGTAGAGATTGTTAAGCGTATTAAAACTAATGCCTTCGTGTCTGTCTATGCTATTCATATCTCCAAGAGCATATCTAGAAATTAGTACAAGTTGAGGTCTAAATCGCTCAGTAATTTTAAACCTTCTAAAGGTATGTTTCAACTGAAGTGTAGAAAATTTATCGCTAAAGAATTCATTAAAGTACATGGTTTCAAAGCTATTTAATCCTGCAACAGAAAATCGTTGTAATATGGTTTCTTTTCTTATGTTGTTAGGGTAGGCATGATATAAATGTGTTATTGGAGTTTCACCACCAGCAATACCAGCAACCAAAGTAATATTTGTGAATGATTCATTAATGTGATTAAATTGATGAACGGTTCTAAAATCCAATTTAGAGAAATTAAAGTCGCTACCAAACACAGATTTAAATCCTTGGGTTAATTGTAAGGTAAATTTAGGATAACCCTCTTTTGTTTCTATCACATCATTTTTGCCTTTTCTATAAGTATCAAAAGGACTCCACTGCAAACTTAATTTTGCTATACTGAGGTCATAGTTTTGGAAACTATTATCATCTAACACAAAATTATATTGATAGGTTGGATCAATTTTACTAACTGCCAATTGTAATTCTGATACTAAATTCTTAGTGAATTTATGTTCTGCAGAAATGGATTTTGTGATATGTCTATGAAACAAATCTATATTTAAAAGGCGCGGTTCAAAAAAGGTAAAAAACCGCTTATCAGTTAAGAAATTAGAACTCCCAGTTTCCTGTAGATCATCAGTATAGGCTAAATTTATCCAGGTACTTGTAGTTTCATTTATTCTAAAACCTCCTCCGATTTTGTACTTTAAATTTTTATCTCTAAAACCATAGACAATGTAAGAGTTTATTCTAAACCGTTTTGAAAATTTGTCATTGGTTTCACCTCCTAATCCAGTTCTTATACCTTCATATTGATTAAATTTTATAAGGTATCGTAAGTCAGCATTGAAGTAGTTAAATGGTAAAAAACCATTACCAATATTTTTTAGAAAATCTGCTTTTTTTATAGAGTCTTGCGCTCTTTGCGTAGAATCTTGCTTTTTGAGTTTTGGCTCTTGTCCGTAGCTAATTGTTGCCATTAGCAGAAAAAAAGCAACAAATAGAGGTTTATGCATTACAAGTATATTATTAATAAAACATCCCAAAATTTTGGGATGTCATATTCTTTTCAGGAAACTAAACCGTCATTATTTCTTTTTCTTTGACGTCTAGAATATCATCTATCTTCTTAACGTAAGTATCAGTTAATTCTTGTACGTCTATCTCCGCATTTCCTTGTAAATCTTCAGAGACATCAGCTTTTTTAAGCTCATTCATTGCCTCTTTACGAGCATTTCTTACGCCAATTTTTGCGTCCTCTGCCTCAGCTTTTGCCTGTTTTGCTAAATCTTTACGACGTTCTTCGGTTAGAGGTGGTACATTAATAATTATAGTCTCACCATTATTCATTGGGTTAAAACCTAAGTTGGCCAACATAATGCCACGCTCTATTTCTTGTAGCATACTTTTTTCCCATGGTTGAACAGAAATGGTTCTGCCATCTGGTGTATTTACATTTGCAACTTGGTTTAATGGTGTTTGAGAACCATAGTAATCTACCATTACACTTCCTAGCATTGCAGGACTTGCCTTACCAGCTCTAATGTTAACCAATTGCTTTTCAAGATGCTTCATGGCAGAATCCATAGCTTCTTGAGTGGTGTCTATAATAAATTTAATTTCGTCCATAATAATCAAATTTTAATTGAGGGATATCAAAAGTTAAGCCAAATTTATAGATTAACTACTGTTCCAATATTTTCGCCTGAAACCACTTTAAGTAAATTCCCTTTCTTATTCATATCGAAAACAATAATTGGTAATTTATTTTCTTGACTTAAAGTGAATGCTGTTGTGTCCATTACCTTAAGCCCTTTACGCAATACGTCATCAAATGTTATATGATCAAATTTAGTTGCTGTAATATCTTTTTCTGGATCTGCAGTATAGATGCCATCTACACGAGTGCCTTTTAAAATAACATCAGCCTCTATTTCTATCGCTCTGAGTACTGCAGCTGAATCTGTTGTGAAATAAGGATTTCCTGTTCCTCCACCAAAAATAACTACTCTTCCTTTATTAAGGTGACTCATGGCTTTACGTCTTATAAAAGGCTCAGCTACTTCATTAATTTTTATAGCCGTTTGAAGTCGTGTTTTTACACCAGCATCTTCCAAAGCATTTTGTAATGCTAAACCATTAATAACGGTAGCTAACATACCCATATGATCTCCTTGCACACGATCCATGCCATTCATTGCTCCAGCAACACCTCTAAAAATATTACCACCACCTATAACGATAGCAACCTCAACACCTAAGTCTGTAATCTCCTTAATATCTTTTGCATATTCAGCTAAGCGTTCAGGATCTATACCATATTGGCGATTGCCCATTAAAGCTTCACCAGATAATTTAAGCAGTATTCTTTTGTATTTCATGTGTGATTTTGAAAGTTCAACAAAGCTACATAATTATTAGCAGGTGTAAAAGTGAAAAAAATGCAAAAAAAACCTCCCATAATTGAGAGGCTTTTATATATATACAAAGTTTAAATCTAAATATTATCCTACTGTAGCTCTTTTAAAACCAGTAACTTCAACATCACCATAAGTTTTAACGTACTCAGCAACAGTTTGCTTTTCATCTTTAATAAACTTCTGATCTAATAAACACTGTTCTTGATCTAAAGTGGTATTGTCAGAAATAAATCGTTCCATTTTACCTGGTAAAATTCTGTCCCAGATTTGTTCTGGCTTTCCTTCAGCTTTTAATTCTGCTTTTGCAGCTTCTTCGGCTTCAGCTAAAACTTCTGGAGTTAATTGTGCCATAGAAATGTACTTTGGTACATTCTTTAAGGTTTTACCTAAACGGCCTAACTCGATATTATCTTTTTCAATTACCGCGATACGCGCTTCAGTTTCTGAAGCTACAAAAGCAGGATCGAAATCTTTGTAAGATAAAGTCGTTGCTCCCATAGAAGCGACTTGCATAGCAACGTCTTTAACTAAAGTTTCTACGTTGTCAACTTTTGCAGATAAACCTACTAAAGCAGCAATTTTATTAATGTGAACATATTGTCCTACATATGGTGCATCTAACTTTTCAAAAGCAGTGATATCTAGTTTTTCGCCAATAACACCAGTTTGTTCGGTTAATTTTTCTGCAACTGTCATTCCTTCGAAGTCAGCTGCTAAAAATTCTTCTTTAGTATTGTGGTTTAGTGCAATTTCTGCAAATTGATTAGCCAATGCTACAAACTTTTCATTTTTACCAACAAAATCAGTTTCGCATCCTAAAACGATTGCTACACCAGACGTATTATCAGAATTAATTTTTGCCAAAGCCGCTCCTTCAGAAGAATCTCTGTCGGCTCTTTTTTCTGCAACTTTTTGTCCTTTTTTTCGTAAAACTTCAATGGCTTTATCAAAATCACCACCAGCCTCAACCAAAGCTTTTTTACAATCCATCATACCAGCACCAGTTGCTTGTCTTAGCTTGTTTACTTCTGCTGCTGTAACTTTTACAGTATTTTCCATAGTTTTTAAAATTTAAAAAGTCATTCAATTAATTTTCGAGTTGAAAAGAATTAAATGACTTTTAATATTGTATAAATGTTATTTATTCTTCTTCTTGAGCTGCTACTGGAGCTTTTTCAGCTTTCTTTGCAGCTGGTTTTGCTTCCTTCTTAGCTTCTGCCTTTACTGGTGCAGCTTCATTTTTTTGAGCTTTACCTTCTTTTTCTGCACGCTCTGCTTTTCTTTCGTTTAATCCATCTTCTACTGCAGATGCAACGATAGATAAAATTTTATCTATTGATTTTGATGCATCGTCGTTAGATGGAATCAAGTAGTCAACTTCACGTGGATCAGAGTTAGTATCTACCATTGCAAAAATTGGAATGTTCAATTTCTGAGCTTCCTTAATAGCAATATGCTCACGCATGATATCAACTACAAATAAGGCGCCTGGTAAACGAGTCATATCAGAAATTGAACCTAAATTCTTTTCTAATTTAGCACGTTGACGATTTACTTGTAAACGTTCTTTCTTTGATAAAGAATTGAATGTTCCATCTTTCTTCATTCTGTCAATAGACGCCATTTTCTTAACAGCTTTTCTAATAGTGACAAAGTTAGTTAACATTCCACCTGGCCAACGTTCTGTAATGTAAGGTTGGTTAACAGCACCTGCTTTTTCAGCAACGATGTCCTTAGCTTGTTTTTTAGTAGCAACGAATAAAATCTTTTTCCCTGATGCTGCAATTTTAGCTAATGCCGCACAAGTTTCATCAATTTTAGCTGCTGTTTTGTATAGGTTGATAATATGGATACCATTACGTTCCATATAAATGTAAGGAGCCATGTTTGGGTTCCATTTACGTGTGAGGTGACCGAAGTGTACACCTGCATCTAGTAGTTCTTTTACTTCTACTTTTTCCATTTTGTATTAGTTTACGTTCTGTTGAATTAGCAATGATTAAGTGGTTGCTTGCGCTTGCCTTAACCATTTAGATGCTAAACTAAATCCCAATGTTTCCATTGTGGACAACAATAACTGGTTTTAATTTTGCTGAACTATTCAGCGATTTCAATAAAATAAAATAATTCAGAATCTGAATATTCAGATTCTGAATTAAGTATTGTTGGATATTAACGTTTAGAGAACTGGAATTTCTTACGCGCTTTCTTCTGTCCGAATTTCTTACGCTCTACCATTCTTGGATCTCTAGTTAATAGACCTTCTGGCTTTAATATTGCTCTGTTTTCAGGATCTAACTCGCACATTGCACGCGAAAGTCCCAAACGTATTGCTTCTGCCTGGCCGGTGATACCACCTCCATATACGTTAACAGTAATATCAAAGTTGCCATCATTGTTAGTCAAGGCTATAGGTTGGTTTACTTTATACTGAAGCGTTCCAGTAGTAAAGTATTCCGCCATGTCTTTTTTGTTCACCGTGATGTTACCTTTTCCTTTGGCAACGTACACACGAGCAACAGCCGTCTTTCTACGGCCAATTTTGTGAATTACTTCCATTAGTTAATTTCGTTTAATTTAATTGCTTTTGGTTTCTGCGCTTCGTGAGCGTGCTCAGTTCCAGAAACAACTGTTAAGTTTCTAAAAAGAACAGCACCTAATTTGTTTTTAGGTAACATTCCTTTTACTGACTTTTCTACTAATCTGGTTGGGTCTTTCTCAAACATTTCAGTAGCAGTCAAGCTTCTTTGACCACCTGGATAACCTGTGTGACGGATATAACTTTTCTCTGTCCACTTGTTACCAGTTAAGTTGATTTTTTCTGCGTTTACAACAATGACGTTATCACCGCAATCAACGTGTGGCGTAAAATTAGGTTTGTGCTTACCTCTTAAAAGTATTGCTACTCTCGAAGCTAAGCGACCTAAAGTTTGTCCTTCAGCATCAACTAAAACCCACTCCTTATTAACGGTAGCTTTGTTAGCAGAAACTGTTTTGTAGCTTAATGTATCCACACTAATTTGATTTAATATTGTGCCTAATAGCACAAAAGATTATACATTTCTCTTCCGAAAAAGAGTTTGCAAATTTACGATAAACAATTGAATAACCAAGAGTTGAGTAATGTTTTTTTAAACTGAATATTAGATCGTTTTTTACAGTGTTTGATGCCTTAATTTTTAGTTGCTCTATTCAATCTATCATTAATAGATTTTCCTAAACCATAATCTGGAAATTTTTCGGCAATAATTATATCAAGATTTAGTGCATCTAATTGATGTAATGCATTATAAAGTTTTGAAGCAGCTTCTGTTAAATCGCCGCTTTTTGACAATGCAATTTGAAATTCAACAGTATCATTAATTATAGAAGATTTAAAGGTAATGATACCAACTCGCTTATTTTTATATGGCAAAATACTGTCCTCAATATTATCTGATAATATTGTTTTAGTTGTAGGCGCATAATGGCGCTCTAACATTCCTGGTGCATCTGGTGCTATTTCTTTTTTGTTTTTTATTTCTACTTTTCCAACTACGTTCTCAATGGCTTCAATAGAAGTAGAGCCTAAACGATAAATAATAGGTTCATCATTTTCAAAACCGATAATTGTAGATTCTATCCCGCTTTTACAAGGTCCACCATCTAAAACCATTTTTATTTTATCTTTAAAATAGGTTTCAACATGAATGGCTGTTGTTGGACTAATACTATTAAACGGATTAGCACTTGGTGCTGCTAATGGAAATTCTAGTTGGTTTAAAAGTTCTAATATTACTGGATGATTTGGAATTCTAACGGCAACTGTATCTTTACCAGCAGTTATTACATCTGGTATAACGGCTTTCTTTTTTAAGACTAGTGTAATTGGTCCTGGCCAAAAGGCTTCAGCCAGTAATTTTGCTTTTTTAGGAATATGAGCTACAATCTTATCTAAACATGAAGTTGAAGCAATATGAACGATAAGTGGATTAAAAAACGGACGCTGTTTTGTTTCAAAAATAGTTCTAATGGCTTTTTCTGAATAGATATTTCCTGCCAAACCGTAGACTGTTTCAGTAGGTATGGCTACAACGTTTTCTGCAGATAATAATGCAACAGCTTTTGCTATGTCTTTAGAAATAATACTCATCCTTGATAATTGATTGCAATATTACTTCAAAAAAGTGAAGTTTTAATGTGCTTCCAACCAATTATCTCCAATATCTAAATCTACATCTAATGGCACGGAAAGCTCATAGGCATTTTCCATTTCCGTTTTTATGAGATTTTTTATGTCTTCTAATTCAGGTTTGTAGATGTCAAATACCAATTCATCATGGACTTGTAAAAGCATTTTGGATTTGTAATTACCAACTCGAAGTTTATCATAAATATTTATCATTGCGATTTTAATGATATCTGCAGCACTTCCCTGTATTGGCGCATTCACAGCGTTTCGTTCTGCTGCTCCACGTACCACAGCATTACGCGAATGAATATCCTTTAAATAACGACGACGACCTAAAACTGTCTGCACATAACCATGATCTCTAGCAAAATCCACTTGTTTGCTCATGTACGCTTTTAGCTTAGGGTAAGTTTCATAATACGTATCAATTAATTCTTTAGATTCTATACGGGACAAATCAGTCTGGTTACTTAAACCAAAAGCAGACACACCATATATAATTCCGAAATTGACCGTTTTTGCATTACTACGTTGATCTCGCGACACTTCTGTAATTGGGATATTAAAAACTTTAGAAGCCGTTGACGCATGGATATCCTCACCACGTTTAAATGCCTCAATCATGGTTTCTTCCTCACTTAATGCCGCATTAATTCGTAATTCTATCTGAGAGTAATCTGCAGCCAACAACGTATAATATTCATTTCTTGGAATAAATGCTTTACGCACTTGACGACCACGTTCTGTGCGGATTGGGATATTTTGTAAGTTTGGATTATTACTACTTAAACGACCAGTAGCTGCTACGGTTTGCATATAGTCGGTATGCACTCTACCTGTTGATTCTTCAACTTGCAACGGTAAAGCATCGACATAAGTGCTCTTCAATTTGCTTAGGCCTCTAAAATCCAGAACTTGTTGAATGATTTCATGGTCTTTTTCCAAATAACTCAGTACATCTTCGGCTGTAGAATACTGACCAGTTTTGGTTTTTTTAGGCTTGTCCACCAGCTTCATTTTTTCAAAAAGGATGACTCCTAGTTGCTTTGGTGATGCAATATTGAATTCTTCACCAGCTGTCTTATATATTTTTGTTTCTAAATCTTTGATATCGTTATCCAGGGCTTCAGAAAGAGAATTCAGAAAATCACAGTCTAGATTAATACCTTCTAATTCCATAGCTGCTAATACGCGTAATAATGGAATTTCAATTTTATCAAACAGTTTTTGAGTATTCGCCTCGCCTAATTCTTTTTCAAAATGTTCTTTAAGTTGTAAGGTAATATCAGCGTCTTCAACAGCGTATTCCGTTTGTTTTTCTAAGGAAACCTCTCTCATAGACAATTGATTCTTTCCTTTTTTACCAATCAACTCTGTAATAGATATAGGAGTATAGTTAAGATAAGTCTCTGCCAACACATCCATATTGTGTCGCATATCTGGATTGATGAGATAATGCGCCAACATGGTATCGAATAATTTCCCTTTGACTTCAATATTGTATTTGGCTAAAACCTTGATATCATATTTTAAATTCTGACCTATTTTTTCGATGCTTTCACTTTCAAAAAATGGTCGTAGCTCTTCAATAAGTTCTTGAGCTTCATTTCGATCTTCAGGAAAAGGCATGTAAAATCCTTTACCAGTTTCCCAAGAAAATGCTATTCCAACCAATTCGGCGGCTAATGGATTTAATCCTGTAGTTTCCGTATCAAAACATACCGAAGTTTGATTCATTAAATTCTTAATAAAAAGCTTGGTAGCCATACCAGGAGCAACACTCTGGTAAAAATGCGATGTTGTTTCTGATGTTTTCCGTGTAAATTCTGAAACTTCGTCTGCTGTATCTGAGGCATCTCCACCGAACAATGAAAACTGTCCTGCTCCAGCAGATTTTTGTTCTTTAGAAGTTGTTTTTGGAGCCACTTTCTTTTCTGAAGTTTCAGATGTTGGTGCTGAAGCTTCAGTAGAAAATGTTTTTAAGAAATTATCGGTCAATCGTCTAAATTCTAAATCTTGAAAAATTTCCTTTACTTTTTCAATATCTGGATGGTCTAATTCAAATTCTTTAGCATTAAACTTAACAGGAACATCGAGCATGATGGTTGCTAGTTTTTTAGATAATAAACCCAGCTCACCATTGGCTTCAACTTTCTCTTTCATTTTACCTTTTAACTCATGTGTATTGGCGAGTAAACCTTCCATACTGCCATAAGCTGCCAAAAACTTTTTGGCTGTTTTAGGGCCAACACCTGGTAAGCCAGGAATGTTATCTGAGGCATCTCCCATCATTCCTAAATAATCTATCACTTGCATTGGATCAGTGACTTCAAATTTCTTCTGTACTTCTGGGATGCCCCAGGTTTCATAACCACCACCAAAAACAGGTCGGTACATGAATATATTTTCCGTCACTAATTGAGCAAAATCTTTATCAGGTGTTACCATATAGGTTTTATAACCTTCTTTTTCAGCTTGGCGAGATAAGGTGCCAATAACATCATCTGCTTCGTAACCTTCCTTAACCATTATTGGAATGTGCATGGCTTTTAAGATCTCATAGATATAAGGCACAGCTGTTCTTATACCTTCTGGTGTTTCATCTCTATTGGCTTTGTAGGCTTCAAACATTTCTACACGATCAACACTTCCTCCCTTATCAAAGCAAACGGCTAAATGATCTGGTCGTTCTCGTTTTATAACATCTAAAAGTGAATTCATAAAACCCATTATGGCTGAGGTATCTTCTCCTTTAGAATTAATTCTTGGATTTTTTATAAAGGCATAATACCCACGAAAAATAAGTGCGTAAGCATCAACAAGAAAGAGACGTTTTTGGTCTGACATGACATTAAATTTTGAAGTCTATAAAACTACGAAACTTAACTCTTGAAATGAAAGATTGAGAAAGTAAAAAATGAACAAAAAGAAAGCCGGTCCCTACTCCGACTTTCTTTGCTCAAAAATATAATTGAAGACAATCAATTATGTTATCGTATGCGTTCTATTTCAAACCAAGAGCTAGATTTTTCAATTTTATTAGACTTTGCGCATAATGCTGTAGTAATGCGCGCACTTCAGAAATTTACAGACGAATTAGACGCCAGTGTAAAAGTGGGAATCATCGCTGGTATAGGTGATAGACGCGTTGAAGATAATAATGAAATTGGAAGTATTGCTGCCGAAATGTTTGACGAAATTATAATTCGTCAAGACAAGCGCTTAAGAGGAAAGACAGAAGAGGAACTTATTAAAATGCATGATGATGGTATTAAGAAGAAAGATCCTAATAAAAAGACCACTATAATTCCATCTGAAAAGGAGGCTATTAAGTTTGCTGTTAAAAATGCAATTAAAGGATCACTGATTATATTATGTAGTGATGTAGTGCAAGATGCATTGGATTTAGTAAAGGAGTTAAAGGAACAGGAAGCAAGAGGAGAATTAAATCTGGTGTAAGGAGGACAGAAACAAAAAAGCCGAAACGTAAGTTTCGGCTTTTTAAATATTATTTATTTAAATCTTAGCAAAGCTTCACAGTTTTTACTTTAATCTGTAGACTTTTTCTGTATGCTTTGATACTAATAATTTCGTTACTTTTTTTGTGATTGAGTTTAATAACTTTAGCCTGTGCTTTATTAGAAATGCTTAATTTCTTAGTTTCAGGCTTCTCTGTTTTTGCAGATTCAACTAGTTTAGTAGCATTACCAGTAATAACATTTTGCTGAGCAAACCCTGCTAAAGACATTGTTAAAAATAATATAATTACTAAACCTTTTTTCATAATTGTTGGAAGCTATATTTGTTTTAACTTCGATTCAAAGAAACATAACATATATGATGATGTAGAAATTTCTGGACGAAACAAGACGATAACTAGATAATTGGAAATCGTTCGTAAAAAACATCGACGAAATACACAAAATTAGCTTGTAGACCTTAGAAACAGGCAGTATTTTAGTTAAAATTAATTAAGTACAGGATTAACAGTTATTTTAATTAAGAATCAGCGATGAAATACACAAAAACGGCTTGAATCCCAGTAAATACCACCTAGATTTATGAATGATATAAAGAACAATACATACTATAATTTATTTATAAGACAAAAAGAGAATCAGTTTAAAATTGGTAAAAGGACTTATAATCAAAGAGTTAAGACGCTAAATGCACTTCAGCGAGCGATAGAATATACCTACAGAAATGAAATTAGAGAGGCCTTATTTAAGGATTTAGGTAAACCTAAAGTGGAGACAGAACTCTCTGAAGTTTATCAAATTTTAGGAGATATTAAATATGCCAAAAAGCATTTGCGCAGATGGATGCGTAAACAAAAGGTAAACACTCCAATATCTATGTTGGGTTCTAGTTCTTACTATATCTATGAGCCTAAAGGTGTTTGTTTAATAATTTCTCCATGGAATTTTCCATTCAACCTTACTTTTGGTCCATTAGTTTCTGCTATAGCTGCTGGTAACACTGTAATTATTAAGCCTTCTGAAATGACTCCACATTCATCTGCATTAATGGCTAAAATTATAAAAGATGTATTTAATGATGATGAAGTTGCTTTAGTAGAAGGTGAAGCTGAGGTTTCTACCGAGTTATTAAAATTACCATTTAACCATATATTTTTTACGGGTTCACCAAATGTTGGTAAGATCGTGATGACCGCAGCAGCAAAAAATCTATCATCTGTAACTTTAGAACTAGGAGGTAAGTCGCCTACAATTGTAGATAAGACATCTAGTATTGATAAAGCAGCTAAGAAAATAGTATGGGGAAAATTTTTAAACGCTGGTCAGATCTGTGTGTCCCCAGACTATGTTTTAATCGATGAAAGTCTTAAGGAAGATTTTATATATGCTTGTTTAAAATGGCTCAATCAGTTTTTTTCTGAAAACCCAAAGCAATCAGCTTCTTATGGAAGAATAGTAACTACAAAACATTTTGAACGCCTGAAATCTTATATTGATAATGCTAAAACATTAGATGCCACAATTGAATCTGGAGGCGAAATACACAAAGAATCTAATTACATAGCGCCAACTATTATTTCTAATCTTAAAGAAGAGGCTGCACTATTACAAGAAGAAATTTTTGGACCAATAATGCCAATTGTAACTTATAAAACACTTGACGAAGCCATAGCTTATATAAATTCTAAAGAAAGACCATTAGCACTATACATCTATAGTAAGAGTAGCTCTAATATTAAAGAAGTTATGCAAAATACAAGATCTGGTGGTACTTGTATTAACAATAATATTATTCATTATGCCAATCATAATTTACCATTTGGTGGCACCAATAATAGTGGTATCGGTAAGAGTCATGGCTTTTTTGGATTTAAAGCATTTAGTAACGAGCGTGCCGTTATTAAACAACACACCTTTGGTGTTACAGAACTTTTATTTCCCCCTTATACGGGCTTAAAAGAAAAATTAGCCAAATTTACGATTAAGTGGTTTTAAGCTTTATTAAAAAAATCAGACTGAATTTGCTCATTCACCCCATCTTGAAACTTCGTCATACTAAACCATTGATGAATAGCATAACTTCCTGTTTCTCCTTTTTTATTTACAGCTATATAACCCACCTGGAAATCTTTGTAATTACTATTTGGCTTATTAACAATTCTACTAATAGCTTCTTCACAGGCCTCTTGAGGTGATTTACCTTGGCGCATGAGTTCTACGACTAAAAAGCTACCAACAATTTTTACAACTTCTTCACCTAAACCAGTTGCTACGCATGCGCCAATTTCGTTATCAACGAATAATCCAGAACCAATGATTGGCGAATCACCAACACGGCCTCCCATTTTGTAGGCCAGACCACTTGTAGTGCAAGCCCCAGAAATATCTCCATTTTTGTCAATGGCTAACATGCCAATTGTATCGTGATTTTCTATGTTGATGATGGGTTTGTATTTCGCTTCAATTTTCCATTTCTCCCAGGCTTCTTTTGATGCTTCTGTTAGTAAATCCTCAGGCTTAAATCCACTTGAAATAGCAAATTGTTTGGCACCTTCTCCCGCTAACATAACGTGTGGCGTATCTTCCATAACCTTGCGTGCTACTGAGACCGCATGTGTTATGTTCTGAAGATAAACCACTGAACCACAGTTCCCATGCTTATCCATAATGCAAGCATCTAAAGTCACGTTACCATCTCTGTCTGGTAAACCGCCTTTACCAACTGATTGACCTTTTTCATTAGCTTCTTCAACTCTGCAACCTTGTTCTACGGCATCTAGGGCATTGCTTCCTGCTTGTAATACTTCCATTGCTTTTGCTGTAGCATCTTTTACATCCCAAGTAGCAATAACTAATGGTAGGCCTTTTAAGTCAGCAACTGACTCTTTATTTTCTTTTGTTTCAGTTTTAGAATTTTTATCCTCACATGAACTAAGCGTAGCACCAACAGCTAATCCAACACCAGTTAAAGAGGCATTTTTAATGAATTGTCTTCTTTTCATAATTTAATTTTTAATAGGTTACGCCTTGTTTGTCTAATACTGTTTTGGTTCTATAAGCATAAAACAAGAGGTAAATAAAACAAGCCACTGCAATCCAATAAGAGGACTGAATATTATACACATCAGCCAATTTCCCTTGTACAGGCGGAATAATAGCTCCACCTAATATCATCATAATTAAAAATGCTGAGCCTTGAGACGTATATTTTCCTAAACCAGCAATACTCAATGTAAATATGCAAGGCCACATAATAGAGCAGAATAAACCACCAGATAAGAATGCGAACAGCGCCACATTTCCTGAAGCAAATAAGCCAATTAGCATGGCTATAATACCAAATAAACTGAATATTTTTAGTGTTTTAACCGGTCTGTCTTTTGCTAGAAAGAATCCAAAAATTTGGACTGCAATACAAATGGTAAAAAATAAGATTTCGTTAATAGAAAATTCATTACCTCCGATATAATTTACAGAGAGAATAACTCCAAAAGCAACATAAGGAACAATGATTAATAGGGCTTTTTTTAGACTTTTACTTGGTTCAAAAACGGTTATAGCACCAACCCAACGGCCAATCATTAATCCGCCCCAATACAAAGAAATGTATATACCAAGTTGTGAATCGTTAAGTACTGGTAATCCAAGTGAATTTAATCCTGTTTCACCGACTCCCTGCTTTAAGAGTTCACCAAGATTACTACCAATAGTAACTTCGACACCGACATACATAAAAATAGCAAGCATTCCTAAAACCAGTTGAGGATATTTCATGGCTCCCCAACCTGCAGGTTTTTTTGTTGCACTAGAATTTGCTGTAAAAACAGCAGCTATTACAGCGAAAAGCGCTATAAATAATACAATTAATCGCGTTTCTTCTAAACTTTCAGTAGCAACAACATCTCCTGCATAGGTGCTAAATATGTATCCAAAGCATCCTATAATAACTAATGTTAATAGGATTAATAAATTTCGTGCTTTGTTTGCAGGTTCAAATGCGGTGTCTGATTTTAATGCCGGTAATTTTTTAGAAAAAAAGAATAATGCAGCCGCAACTAAAAATAAAGCGCCTACACCTAAGTATAAAGTTTGTACGGTTACTAAAGTAATTTCATTATTAGCTATCATACTGGCAAGTTCATCGGTACTCCAGGATGCAGACCCAAAGATGACAAGGCTTACTACTACAGGTCCAATGGTTGTTCCAAATGAGTTGATTCCGCCTGCCAGATTCAAACGATGCGAACCGGTTTTAGGATCTCCCAAGGCTATGGCAAAGGGATTAGCTGCAGTTTGTTGTAATGAAAAACCCAGAGCTACTATAAAATAGGCGATGAGCACCAAATAAAAAACACCTGTTTGACCTTGTTCTGCACCAGCTGTTGCAGGATACATTACAAATGCACCTATAGCAGATAGTAAGAGACCATAAATAATTCCGTTTTTGTAACCCCAATTATTCATGATGTCTTTTTTAATAGATCCAGACATAATAAAGAGCAGTAAGGCGCCAATGTAATATGCTCCGTAAAACGCAAAATCTACTAATTGTGATTGAAACTGATCAATATTAAAGTAAGTTTTACAAAATGGGATAAAAACACCATTCGATGCCGCTATAAATCCCCAGAAAAAGAAAACCGTCACTAAGGTGGCTAATGCCGATTTGTTGTTTTGATTGCTCATATTGAGTTAGAGTTAGTTAGTGTTTATTTAATTGATATTTCATCTACAAAAATCCAGCTTCGTCCATCCATTGGGTGGCCCAAATGCCATTCTGGAAGTTCTCCCAGTTTCTTGGCTATGATTTTTACATATTTATATTTTGTCATTGGAATCTTGAATTCTATAGTTTTAATTTCAAGTTCGCTCTTGCGCTTTGACGCATCTATCTTTTGAATTGGTAAAGCTTTAAAATTTTTATTATCCTTTGAAACCAAGCATTGCACTTCCGTTGGATAGAATATCCAAGCGCCTTGATCTTGTAAAAAGTTGACTGAAATAGTATTAATGGCTTTTTGACGTCCTAAATCTACAGTTGCAATCATGTCTCTGTCATTATAACCTTGCCAACTGCCTGTTCGGTAATTTTTAGTACTTCTTATGCCATCAATAAGGGCATCATTGCCACCTGCAGAATATTGATTGGCATACTCACTTTCAAGAGTAATACTAAGGTTTGGATCTATTTTAAAGAATGGTGTTGTCAATACAGGACTTTTTAAATCACCTTTTTCAGAATACAGCTTTACTTTAGCATCTTCAGTTATTGTAAATGGCTCTTCATATAAGCTATAATCTTCATTATTGATGGCATAATAGATTTTAGCATCTTGTTCTGAAGTGTTTAATGCCACCGCAGTTTTTTCCCTGAATGTAATGTCTCCTTTTTCAATATAAGGAGAAGGTAAAATGATATGATCTGTGATTTCAGTTTTTGGTTCATTACCATCTTTACTTCCCCAAACTGTTGGATTATCCGTCATTGTGAATTCTAGAGTACCTCCATTAATAATATCCTCATGATTTAGGTAAGTTTTATCTAAATCTTTGCCATTTAGTTTCACATATTCAATATAAATGTTAGTGTCACTTAAATTATTGGCGACAATTGTGAACTGTTTTCCATTTTCAAGATTAATAGTTGCTTTATCAAATAGCGGTGTTCCAATAATATAGTCGCTGCTTCCCGGAGTAACTGAATAAAAGCCCATAGAACTCAAAACATACCAAGCACTCATTTGCCCACAATCTTCATTTCCTGAAACTCCATCAGGTTCATTTTTGTAGAGTTCCGTTAATATTTGGTGAACTTTTTCTTGAGTTTTATGAGGTCTATTAACAAAGTTATAGAGGTAAGCCATATGATGACTTGGCTCATTACCATGTGCATATTGACCTATTAAACCTGTGATATCAGATTGGTCACGACCAGAAGTTTCTGTTTTAGCACTAAATAATTCATCGAGTTGCGCTTCTAATTGCTCTTTTCCTCCTAATAGGTTCATAAATCCTGATACATCTTGTGGCACATAAAAACTATATTGCCATGAGTTCGCTTCCGTATAATTAAAGTTGACTTCATAAGGATCGAAAGGTGCAAACCATGTATTTCTGAATCTTCCTCTCATAAACTTGCTTTCAGGATCGAATACATTTTTGTAATACTGTGCGCGTTCTATGTAGGTTTTATAATCTTCAGATTTACCCATAGCCTTTGCCATTTGGGCAATAGTCCAATCATCATAGGCATATTCTAAAGTTTTAGAAACCGATTCGCTTTCTTCATCCACAGGAATAAAGCCGTATTTTTTATAAGCTTCTAAACCGAATTTGTCTCGTGTTGCTGAATGTTTCATAGCCTCAAAAGCTTTTTCGGTATCATAATCTCTAATGCCTTTTAAATAGGCGTCAGCAATTACTGGTACTGCATGGTAGCCAATCATACAATCTGTATAATTTCCTGCTAAATCCCACATGGGCATAATACCTCCTTCTTCATATTTGGCTAAAAAAGTATTGATGAAATCGTTGGTACGTTCTTGTTCAATAATAGTGTATAGCGGATGTGCCGCTCTGTAGGTATCCCATAATGAAAATACCGTGTAATAATCAAAATCAGCATGATGAATTTCTAAATCCATTCCTCTGTAACGACCATCTACATCTTGATAACGATTTGGTGCAATCATAGTGTGATACAAGGCTGAATAGAAATTCGTCTTTTTATCCAAATCGTTACTTTCAATCACTACTTTTTCAAGTTGTGACTCCCAGTAGGTTTGAGCTTCTTCTTTAATGGTTTCAAAATCTTTATCACCGATTTCAGCAGTCATATTTTCCTTTGCGCCTTGTTCATCAACAGCTGAAATTCCTGTTTTAACCAAAATGGGTTCATTATTAGGGTTGTCAAAAACCAATATGGCTTTTTTACTTTCAAATTTGTAATTTTTTGAGATTGAAGTACCATCTCTATCTTGATAAATTATAGTTTTAAACGGATGAGAAAACTTAATATGAAAAAATAAACGTTGGTCTTTTGCCCATGCAGAAGAATGTCTAAAACCATTTATCTCATAGTTATTGAGCTTGTTGATCTTATAATTTAAGAGCTTATCTCTGTGTTCTAAATCTAAAACTACATATTGATTTTCGCTGGTTGGAAATTGATATTTATGAATTCCACTTCGTAAGGACACTGTCAATTCTACATCAATATTTGTAGAATCTAGTTTAACCTTGTAAAATCCTGGTTCAGCCACTTCATTGTCATGAGAAAAATGTGCGCGATAGCCTGCATTTCCATCAGCGCTATTATTGAAGATTACGTTGTCGGTTGGCATTAATAGTACATCACCATAATCACTAATGCCAGTACCACTTAAATGGGTATGCGAAAAACCATATATATACTCATCCGTATAATGGTAACCAGAACAACCATCCCAACCTTCTAACCGTGTGTCCGGACTGAGTTGCATCATTCCAAAAGGAAGCGTCGCTCCAGGATAGGTGTGGCCATAACCACCAGTGCCAATAAAGGTATTAACATAATTTATAAGTGGCTGATCTTTTTGTGCTTCTGAAATTGAAGAAGAGTTATTACAACCTAGAAATAAGGCAAGTATAATTAAAAGAGAGGTTAGTTTAGAGGTCATCAAAAAGATTGCTAATTTTAATGCATCTAATATACTAAAATGCATTTCAAGAAATTAATAGCAGTCTTCATTTTATTAATTTTCACTTTTGAGTGTACCGAGAGTTATTGTTCAATGATAGAATTAGATGTTATTCCTGAGGTTGATTCTGTAACTGGTTATAATGATGAGTTTATTATTGATAACAATTCAACTTTAAGTTTTGATAATGAATTTCAAGTTTCAGCTAATTTTTTACAATCTTATATTTCAAAAGGTAGTAGCATAAATTTGAAGACTACTGAGGAAAATGGTTCAATCCAATTTATTAAAAATGACAGTCTGCCTAAAGAGAGTTATAAGCTTGAGACTTATGAAGATGTAATTAAAATAGCAGCATCCACAGATCAAGGTGCATTTTATGCAGTGCAGACTTTACGTCAATTAATGCCAACGTCTTTAGAAGATGAAAGTTTTGAGGGTAGAAAAATAACAATAGAAGCTGTTTTTGTTGAAGACGAACCTCAATTCTCATACAGAGGCATGCACTTAGATGAAGGTCGCCATATGTATTCGGTTGATTTCATTAAAAAGTATATCGATGCCCTAGCGATGTTGAAAATGAATACATTTCATTGGCATTTAACCGAAGATCAAGGTTGGAGAATTGAAATAAAAAAGTATCCTAAACTTCAGGAGATTGCGGCTTACAGAGATGAAACCTTGGTTGGTCATTACAGTGATCAGCCACATCAGTTTGATGGAAAAAAATATGGTGGCTATTATACACAGGAAGAGATAAAAGATATTGTTGCCTACGCACAAGAACGATTTGTAACTATTATTCCAGAGATTGAAATGCCTGGCCACAGCAAAGCAGCGATTGCTGCGTATCCAGAATTAGGTTGTGCGGGAGAGCAAGTAGAAGTCGCTAAAAAATGGGGAGTTTTTGAAGAGATTTATTGTACTAAAGACGAAACATTCAACTTTTTAGAAGATGTGCTCGATGAGGTTTTAGCTCTTTTTCCAAGTCAATATATACATATTGGTGGAGATGAAGCTCCTAAAACACGTTGGAAGAGTTGTGCAAGATGTCAGGCTAGAATTAAGTCAGAAGGATTAAAAGATGAGCACGAACTTCAGAACTATTTCATTACCAGAATGGAAAAATATCTAAACTCAAAAGGCAGGCAAATTATTGGTTGGGATGAAATATTAGAAGGTGGTTTAGCACCAAATGCCACAGTAATGTCATGGAGAGGAACGAATGGTGCAGTTGAATCCGCCAAATCTGGACATAATGTGGTAATGACACCAACATCACATTGTTATTTTGATTATTACCAATCTGATAATGAGGATGAACCTTTAGCTATTGGAGGATTTTTGCCTTTAGAGAAGGTCTATAATTTTAACCCAATTCCAGAAGAACTTACCAAAGAAGAGGCTAATTATGTATTAGGAGCTCAGGGTAATATCTGGACAGAATATATGCCAACTGATGACCAGGTGGAGTATATGGCTTTCCCAAGAATACTTGCTATGAGTGAAGTGCTTTGGTCTCAACCAAATCGAAAAAATTATGATGATTTTGTACAGCGACTTGAGAAATTCCATAAAAGATTAGATGCTTTAGATATTAATTACGCCAATCATTTATATGAGATTGAAGGAAAACAGATATGGATTAAAAACGGAGTTGCTTATCATTTAGAAACGCTTTCTGAAGGAAAAACCATTCGCTATACTTTAGATGGTACAGAACCATTAGCAAATTCTAATATTTTTAAAGATTTCATTCCTATAGAAGAAAGCTTAAGTATAAAAGCACGAGTTTTTGATGGGGAGAAAGCGTTAGGAATCACTTTTTCCGAGGATATTAATTTTCATAAAGCGGTTGGTAAAAAAATTACCATAGATAAAGAACCTCATAAAGCCTATTCTGGTTCTGGCGCAGAAGGTTTAATTAACGGTATTAGCGGAAGTGATTCACGTTTTGGTGATAAGGAATGGTTAGGCTTTTGGGGAGAAGATATTGAAATTACTATTGATTTGGGTGAGGAAATGGAGGTGCACGATATTACAACTAGATTTTTTAAAGGTGAGGGTCAATGGATTTACCTACCAGAATTTGTCAAGATTAAACATGATAGTAGAGGTTGGGTAAAAGTTGACTTAGACTATGTTGGTAATAAAGGTTATGCTACTTTAAAAAATGTTGGCATATTTGAGCATGCTTTAAAAACTAGATATATAAAACTAAAAATCCCAAATTACGGAACAATCCCAGAAGGAAAGCAAGGTGCAGGTAATAAAGCTTGGACGTTTATTGATGAAATAATTATAAATTGAAGTGTCGTTCATAGCATAGCGAAGAAACTCATTTGAGTAAACTAAAAATTAAAAAAGGAAAAGATTGCCACGACCTTAAGGTCTCACAATGACAAGTACAATTATGGTTTTAGAAATCTGCGCTAACTCGTATCAATCCGCAAAAAATGCTAAAGAAGCAGGTGCACATCGCATAGAATTATGTCAAGAATTATCAGTTGGTGGTATTACACCATCTTTTTGCTTATTAAAGCAAGTAACTGAAAATTTGAGTATTCCAGTTTTTGTACTAATTCGTCCAAGAGGAGGAAACTTCATATACTCAGATGATGAATTTAAGATTATGAAACAAGATATTCAAGTTTGTAAGGACTTGGGTTTTCAAGGAATTGTTTCTGGTGTTTTGAGCAATGACCAAGCAATTGATATAAAGAGAACACAAGAATTGATTGCGTTATCAAGACCTTTAGAATTTACATTTCATCGTGCTTTTGATGAAGTAAAAAACCATAAAGAAGCTTTACAACAATTAATAGATATAGGAGTAGAACGCGTTTTAACTTCTGGTAAAGAAAAATCAGCAGAAGAAGGATTAGAAGTATTAAAAGAATTAAATGAAATAGCAAATGGAAGAATCACGATTCTAGCAGGAGGAGGAATAAATGCTAAAAATGCAATAAAATTTAAAAATGCTGGTTTAAAGGAAATACATGCATCAGCTTCACTTCGACTGCACTCAGTGCAGGCTTCACAACTTGAAGAGAATAATTCTTTATTCTCAATGCCATTAACGTATTCAGATTCCAAAAAAATTAAAGCCATATTAGATGCGATATAGTCTCATTTTATTGATTCTAATGTGTTTTAGCTGTCAACCAAAACATGATGTACCAGTAACTATTGAAATTGATAATAATTGGCAATTCAAAAAAGTAACAGATTCCACTTGGTATTCGGCAACAGTACCTGGAAACGTATTTTCAGATTTATTAAAACATCAATTAATCGAAGACCCGTTTATTGGTAATAATGAGAAAAAAGTACAATGGGTTTCTGAAACCGATTGGGAATTTAAAACAATGTTTTCTATTGATGAGAAAATTCTAGAAAAAAAACATATTGAACTCAATTTTGAAGGTATAGATACTTATGCCTCAGTTTACTTGAATGATAGTCTGATTTTAAAGGCAAACAATGCTTTTAGGGAATGGCAAGTTGATGTAAAACCATTTTTAAAACTAGAAAATAAGTTGCGATTAGTATTCGAGCAGACTTCAAAATATGAAGAAAAAGAAAAATCAAAACTACCTTATGAGTTGGCTGAAGGTAATCGCATTTTTACGCGAAAAGCACAATTTCAATACGGTTGGGATTGGGGACCAAAACTGAATACGAGTGGCATTTGGAGATCTGTTAAGTTGGTTGGTTGGAATGATTTTAAAATTAATGACTTACACGTTAAAAAAATAAAGTTAGACAAAAAAAATGCAGCCTTACTTTTAGAATTTAATAACAATATCAAGATAAATAGGGAGTATTCTTTTGATGTTTACATTAACGATAGTTTGCAAACTAAGTTTAAAAACCCAAATCCATTAATGCCAACATGGATTCCGTTAATAATAAAAAAACCAAAACTCTGGTGGCCACATAACCTAGGAGAACCTTATTTGTATGATATAAAAGTAGTCGTTAAGGATGGTAAAAAAATCTTAGATAGTGTTTCCACTAAATATGGTATTAGAGATATAGAGTTAGTTACAGAAAAAGATAGTATTGGCGAAAGCTTTTATTTTAAAGTAAACGGCAAACCCTTTTATGTAAAAGGCGCAAATTATATTCCTCAAAATAGCTTTCAGAATAAAGTCACAGATGCAGATTATGAAAAATTACTTAGTGATGTGGTTGATGCCAACATGAATATGCTCAGAGTTTGGGGAGGAGGCATTTACGAGAATGATATTTTTTACAATTTATGTGATGAAAAGGGAATTTTGGTTTGGCAAGATTTTATGTTTGCTTGTGCCATGTATCCTGGTGATGATGACTTTTTAGAAAATGTAAAACAAGAAGCGGTTGATAATATAAAGCGACTACGAAATCATGCATCCATTGCATTTTGGTGTGGTAATAACGAAAATTCAGAAGGTTGGCATCGTTGGGGCTGGCAAGCGGATAGAAGTAAAGCAGAAAAAGAAGAAATTTGGAGTCATTATTTAAAGGTATTTGATTCAATTTTACCAAGAACAGTTGATCAATTAACTGATACTGATTATTGGGAATCTTCTCCAAAATATGGTAGAGGAAACCCTAAATACAAAATAGAAGGTGATGCACACGATTGGTGGATCTGGCACGATGGTTATTCGTTTGAACATTTGGAAGAAAATGTACCACGTTTTATGAGTGAGTTTGGCTTTCAATCCTTTCCGAGTTATGAAACGATTCGGTATATAAATCAAAACGATTCAATTGAAATAAGTTCAGAAGGGTTTAAGAATCATCAAAAACATTCAAGAGGATTTCAAATTATAGATGATTATATGAAGCGGGATTTTCCAGTTCCTGATAATGCGGAAGATTATGTATACGTCAGTCAACTACTACAAGCTTATGGGGTTACCAAAGGCATTGAAGCACAACGTAGAGCAAAACCTCATAACATGGGAACGCTCTATTGGCAACTCAATGATTGTTGGCCGGCAGTGTCTTGGAGTAGTATTGATTATTTAGGTAATTGGAAAGCTTTGCATTATAAGGTGAAAAGAGCTTTTGATAATTTATTAGTGACTTCAGAAATTAAAAACGGTTTATTAGACATTTGGTTGGTTAACGATAATTTAGAATATTACAAAGATAATTTACTCATAAAAATCATTGATTTTGAAGGGAACTTGTTGTGGGCAGACCTGAAAATAATTGATGTAAATCCTAACTCAAGTCAAATAAAACGAACTATTGATTTAAACTCACTAAATCTTGATAAAGATGAAGTTATAGTTGTTTCATATTTTAAGAAGAGAAGACATGTGAGGTATCTAACAAAACCAAAAGATCTCAAATTAAAACAAGTTGAAATTCAAAAAACCATCACTAAAACAGATAATGGATTTTCAATTGAATTAAGCAGCAAATTGCTTCAAAAAGATGTGTTTCTTGATACTAAAGAAAAAGGTCATTTTTCAGATAATTTTATAGATTTATTACCAAACCAAACGGTGATTATTCACTTTAAAACTGATTCGCAATTCCTCGAAGATCTCAGAATAAAAAGCTTTAACAAATTCATAAGATAACTCCGTTAGCTTATGATTAATTTTGCGACTACAGTAAAAGCTTATGACACGTTGGATAATATTTATAGTAATTTTTACCCTGTTTACCATTTATGGGTTTCAGGCGATTAAGACGGTGACCAAACAAAGTTGGTTGCACTATACCTTTATTGCTGTGGCTTTGCTTGTTCTAGGAAATTTTATTTTTCAGTTTACCACGTCATCTGAAGGTCGTGTTTTAGATCCGGCAAAAAGTTATGCCTTCGGATTTCTTCTAGCCTTTATGGCTTTAAATTTAGTAATGGTTCCAATGTTATTTGGTGAAGATATCTTAAGAGGAATTTACAGTACGTACAAAAAACTCTCAGGCACAAACGAATCATTTCATATACCATCCAGACGAAAATTTGTGAGTCAAATTGCACTTGGTTTGGCCGCTATACCCTTTGCATCATTATTATATGGAATGTATAAAGGAAAGTATAATTTTAGAGTACTCAATTATACACTTCATTTTGATGATCTACCAGAAGCATTTGATGGATACAGAATTACCCAAATAAGTGATATTCATTCAGGTAGTTTTGATAATAAAGAAAAGATAGAATATGCTATAGATTTAATTAATGCGCAGAAGTCTGATATATTGCTGTTCACGGGTGATATGGTAAATAATAAGGCTTCAGAAATGTTGCCTTGGAAATCTACATTCGCAAAATTAAAGGCTAAGGATGGTAAGTATTCAGTATTAGGAAATCATGACTATGGTGATTATGTAGACTGGCCATCGAAACAGGAAAAAGCACAGAACCTTGAAGATTTAAAGTCTATTCAGAAAGAGATTGGTTTTGATTTGCTACTTAATGAAAGCAGATATCTTGAGAGGAATGATGAAAGAATTGCTATTGTTGGAGTTGAAAATTGGGGTAAAGGCGGTTTTAAAAAAGCAGGTGATCTTAAAAAAGCTTCTTATAATATTGAAGCTAATGATTTTAAAATTCTAATGAGTCATGATCCGAGTCATTGGGATGCGGAGGTTGTAAAAGATGATTATCATTATCATTTAACATTGAGTGGTCATACACATGGAATGCAGTTTGGAATTGAAATTCCCGGATGGATTAAATGGAGTCCTGTAAAATGGCGCTACAAACAATGGGCAGGTATTTATGAATCATTAGATCAGTATCTTAATGTAAATAGAGGATTTGGGTATTTAGGTTACCCAGGGCGTGTAGGTATTTGGCCAGAAATCACAGTAATAGAGCTTAAAAAAGGCAAAAAGTAGGCATAATTGTAAACAATTGTTTATTTTTATCTAACTCATAACGAACTGACTACAATTTTTGTATCAAAATTTTGTGTAGGTTTGTTTATCACGTTTGACTAAAACTATAGTGTATGTCAAAATTTGGGGAATTAATAGATGTCGATATTCCGGTACTATTAGACTTCTATACGGAATGGAACGACCAATCTGTTGCAATGCATCCTATTCTAAGAGATGTTGCTGCCGCTCTAGGCGATAAAGCGAAAGTCATAAAAATCGATGTAGATAAAAATAAGGAATTAGCCGAAGCACTTCGTGTTAAAGGGTTACCCACTTTGATTATCTACAAAAATGGTGAAATGAAATGGCGTCATAGTGGTGAGCAAGATGCTAGTACCTTGATAGACATTATCCAAGAGTATGTTTAAATACTTTTAAATTTGAATCCTTTTTCAGAATAGTATTTCAAAACTTTAGGTAATACATACATGAGGTTCTTAGAAGCTTTTATGCTATCGTGAAAAACGATGATACTGCCTTCTTTTGCAGCTGAAGTAACATTATTATAACAAGCTTCTTCAGTTATAGTTTTATCCCAATCATAAGACAATACATCCCAAAGTACTATTTTATAACCCAAATCCTGAATTTGTTTGCCTTGTTTTACTTTAAACTTTCCATATGGAGGTCTAAAAAGTGACTCAGCTCCCAAAGCTTCATTAACTAATTTAGAGTCGATGAGGTTTTGTGTTTGTATAATGTCATCAATATAATCTTTGGTTTTATGGTTCCAGCCTTTTAAATGATTGTAAGTGTGATTACCAACAGTATGATTTTCCGAAAGAATATTTTTAAATATTTCGGGATATTTTTCAATATTATTACCAATGCAGAAAAAGGTTGCTTTGGCATTATAATCTTTTAGGGTTTGGAGCACCCAGTTTGTGATTTCTGGTGTTGGTCCATCATCAAAAGTTAGATAAAGTTCTTTTTTGGCTGTATTAATATTCCAGACAAAACTAGGAAATAGTGTCTTAACAAACCCAGGAGTTTTGGCTGGAATTAATTTCATAATTTTTATCCTTCCGAAGCAATATTATTAATTGTGTCCTTAACAGTTTCTCTTAAATCTATATCATCAGGAATTTCAGTTGGCTCTTCGTCACTGTATAGATTCATCAGCTCTTCAAATAATCCAAGATAGCTATTAAACTTTTTTGTTTCTTCCATCGCAAAGTCTTTATCATTATAAATCACTAGGATGTCTACCAACGCTCTGTAACGTTGTATATCTAAGTAAATATCTTCACCTACTTTACGTTCCTGATTTTCTAATGAAAGCTCACTGTAATACAATAGATTTTCTTGATACTTTTTAACTACATCTTTGTAAAGCGCTCTTCCTTTCTCTGTGTTACCTACTTCGTAATAGGCACTAATGTATGGCTCTAATAATGAATAGAATCCAAAGGTGTCAACTGGCATTTTTTCCACAGCTAAATCTGCAATTTCTTCAGCTTTATCTAGTTTGTCTTCATTTATTAATTGCTCAATTAATCGTGCTAGATTACCTCTGTAAGTAATACCATTCCGTCTTGTTTCAATGTCATGATAGATGTCATTTCCGCTTCCGCCCCAATCCCAGTTTTTCACCATATCATACATTAAATCAGGATCAACTCTTCCCATATCGTATGGATTCGCTCTATCTACAGGTGTTTTTATTGGTACAAGTTTATAACACATGCCATCTAACTGTAAATAATCTTTGAGCCAAACATAATCGTCTGCACCAAAAGCACCTCCAGAAAAATAAATAGGACGCTCCCAGTTATTATTGGCGATTATATCTAGCATTAACAAACGGTTTTTATAAATGTAGCTACCATTAATTTCGGCATAAAGATTATCTTCTATTTTGTCTGCATCTTTTGGTTTTACAACACCATTTTTTAAAACGGCTTCTTTATTTACAGGAATACTAATATGACGCGTAGGGAAATAATTAGAATTCAATAAATGATCTGGATACTGTCTGAGATCTTCATTTTGTTTTTCTGCTACGAACCTAAGTTTTGTAGATGGACGATCACTAGAAATAAAATCCATAAAATCTTTAATAGGTAAAGTGTCTTTGGTAATTTCTCGTCTTATAATGACGTCTCTGGTTCCACCTCGATACTGTTCATGTGTTAATTGAGATGGGATAGGATGGCTTTCATACGCTTTACGCTTCATTTGATCGATATACCAATCGGTTTGAAATAAACTTGTGTTAACTACTCTAACATCAGTACGTACTCCTTCTATTTCTTGTAAATACCATAAAGGGAAGGAGTCATTATCACCGATAGTAAATAGTATAGAGTTTGGTGCACAAGATTCTAAATATTTCCGGGCCATGGCATTGGCTGTATATTTACCAGACCTATCATGGTCGTCCCAATTATTAGCTGCTAAAATACCGGGTACAATTATTAAACATGCCAACGTTATCATTGGTGCTAACCATTTAGATTTGATAGTAGTTCTTAATAGATCATAAATAGCATAGACACCGAATCCTATCCAAATGGCGAAAACATAAAAAGACCCAACAACAGAATAATCGCGTTCTCGTGGTTCAAATGGTCTTACGTTAGTATAAAACTGAATAGCTAAACCTGTCAGTAAGAAAAAGACGAGTAAGACCCAGAAGCGTTTCTTATCAGCGTTAAGTAAAAAAAAGAACCCGACTAAACCAAGTAGGAGAGGTAAGAAATAATAGGTGTTTCTAGCTTTATTATCTAGTACATCAGATGGTAGGTTATCTTGCGACATACCAAGATGCATTTCGTCAACGAATTTAATTCCAGAAATCCAGTTGCCATTAAAGTCATCGTATTTTCCTTGAATATCATTTTGCCTTCCCGTAAAATTCCACATAAAATAACGCCAGTACATATAACCAAACTGATATTGTAACATGTACATAATATTATCTACAAACGAGGGTTTCTCTACTATTAAATATTGCTGCCCATAGCGACTTAAAAAATCATTATAGCCTTCGTAATCAATGTCTCCAGACTTAA
>NZ_CBFHMI010000020.1:0-37924 GCF_965656915.1 Winogradskyella sp.
GCGTTTGTGAAGTTGCGATTAAAGCAGGAGCAACAGTCTTAAATATTCCAGACACTACTGGATATTGCTTGCCAAGTGAATATGGCGCGAAAATAAAATATCTAAAAGAGAATGTAAAGGGTATTGAAAACGCTATATTATCTTGCCACTGCCATAACGATTTAGGTTTGGCTACTGCCAATTCTATAGAAGGAGTCATAAATGGAGCAAGACAGGTAGAATGTACAATTAACGGTATTGGTGAACGCGCTGGAAATACTGCTCTGGAAGAGGTAGTAATGGTGCTAAAACAGCATCCTTACTTAGAGTTAGATACAAATATTAATACGTCAATGTTATATGGTACGAGTCAGTTGGTGAGTGATAGTATGGGTATTTACACACAGCCTAATAAAGCTATAGTTGGTGCCAACGCATTTGCTCATAGTTCAGGAATTCATCAAGATGGTGTCATTAAAAATCGTGGGACTTACGAAATCATAGATCCTAAAGATGTAGGAGTCACGGAATCAGCTATAGTTTTAACGGCTAGAAGTGGACGTGCAGCATTAGCTTATAGAGCCAAGAATGTGGGCTATGAATTAACAAAATTACAACTAGACGAGGTATATGCAAACTTCTTAAGTTTTGCAGATAGAAAAAAAGAGATAGTTGATACTGATATTCATCAAATTATTGAAACCAGTAACGTCTACCAACAAATAATTTCGGCTTAGATGACTAAGAAAACATTATTTGACAAAGTATGGGATTCTCATGTGGTTAGTTCTATAGATAATGGTCCGCAGATTCTGTATATAGATAAGCATTTGATCCACGAGGTAACGAGTCCGCAAGCTTTTAATGAAATAGAAAATCGCGGAATTCCTGTTTTTAGACCAAATCAAATCGTTGCTACAGCAGATCATAATACACCGACTTTACATCAAGATAAACCAGTTAGAGATGCATTATCTAGGCATCAGTTGGAACAGCTATCAAAAAACTGTAAAAAAAACAATATTACATTATATGAGTTAGGACATAAATATAATGGAATAGTACATGTAATGGCTCCAGAGTTAGGAGTGACACAGCCAGGCATGACCATGGTCTGTGGTGATAGTCACACTTCAACACATGGTGCCTTCGGAGCCATTGCATTTGGTATAGGCACAAGTCAGGTGGCGCAAGTATTTGCCAGCCAATGCTTGTTACTTAGAAAGCCAAAAAGCTTAAGAGTAAGCGTCAATGGAAAACTGAAAAAAAGTGTATTACCAAAAGACGTCATACTTTACATCATCTCTAAACTAGGGACTAATTCTGGTACTGGTTATTTCTGTGAATATGCCGGAAATGTATTTGAAGACATGAGTATGGAAGGGAGAATGACGGTTTGTAATATGAGTATTGAAATGGGAGCCAGAGGCGGAATGATTGCACCAGACGAAACGACATTTAAGTACATAGAAGGTCGAAAATTTGCACCAAAAGACGATTTCAAGAATAAAGTTGCCTATTGGAAAACATTACCCACCGATGAAGGGGCGAACTTTGATAAGGAATACCATTTCGATGCTGCAGATATAGAACCCATGGTAACGTATGGTACGAATCCAGGTATGGGAATTAAAATTTCTGAAAACATACCAGTAAACGAAAATCCGTCATTTAAAAAGTCATTGGCCTACATGAATTTTGAAGCCGGTGAAAGCCTTATAAATAAACCTATCAATTATGTATTTATTGGTAGTTGTACTAATTCTCGTATTGAAGACTTTAGGGTTGCAGCAGACTTTATAAAAGGAAAGAAAAAGGCCAAAAATGTTACGGCTTGGTTGGTTCCTGGGAGTAAACAAGTAGAAGCTCAGATTATAGAAGAAGGTTTAAAAACTGTTTTTGATGAAGCAGGATTTGAATTACGTCAGCCAGGATGTTCGGCTTGTTTAGCTATGAATGATGATAAGATTCCGCAAGGTGAATACTGTGTATCTACATCAAACCGAAATTTTGAAGGGCGTCAAGGGCAAGGATCTAGAACTATATTAGCTAGTCCCTTAGTTGCTGCCGCAACAGCGGTTGAAGGAAAAATAATTGATATAACACAACAATTAAATTAATGGAAAAGTTTACGACATTAAAATCTACCGCAATTCCATTAAACATCGAGAATGTAGATACAGACCAAATCATACCAGCTCGTTTTTTAAAAGCAACAGATAAAAAAGGATTTGGTGATAATGTTTTTAGAGACTGGCGGTACAATAAAGATGAGTCTGTAAATTCTGAGTTCATCTTAAATGACTCAAGATATTCAGGAAGTATCTTAATCGCTGGTAATAATTTTGGATGTGGATCGAGCAGAGAACACGCAGCATGGGCCTTAGTAGGTCATGGTTTTAAAGTTATTGTCTCTAGTTTTTTTGCAGATATTTTTAAAGGAAATGCCTTAAATAACGGATTGCTGCCAGTGCAGGTATCAGAATCATATTTAAAAAAATTAATGACTACTGTTAAAAATAATCCAAAAGAAGAAGTTATTGTTAATTTAGAATCACAAACGATATCATTGGGTGGCACTACATCAGAGAACTTTGAAATTGATCCTTATAAAAAGACATGTTTAATCAACGGCTACGATGATATTGACTATTTATTAAGTAAAAAAGAATTAATAGAAGCTTTTGAAGTTTCGAGCGTTAAGTAAAAAATATGAAATTAAACATTGCCGTTTTACCAGGAGATGGTATTGGTCCTGAGGTTACAAATCAAGCTGTAAAAGTCTTAAAAGCTATTGCATATGAGTATGATCATACCTTTAGTTTTAATTATGCAGATGTTGGTGCGATAGCCATAGATAAATATAAGAATCCATTGCCAGATGGGACTCTAGATGTATGTAGACAAAGTGATGCTATTTTGTTTGGAGCCATTGGTCATCCAAAATACGATAGTGATCCTTCGGCAAAAGTCAGACCAGAACAAGGTTTACTAAAACTTAGAAAAGAACTAGGACTATTTGCTAATATTAGACCTGTAAAAGCATATGAAACGTTATTAGATAAATCACCTTTGAAACGTGATATTATAAAAGATACGGATATCAGTATATATAGAGAATTAACTGGTGGTATTTATTTTGGTAAAAAATACCTGAGTGAAGATGGTAATACTGCCTCTGATTTATGCCAGTATTCTAAAGACGAAATTGAGAGAATTGCACATTTGGCGTTCAAAGCAGCAAAAACGAGAAATCATAAAGTTACCTTAGTAGATAAAGCAAATGTTTTAGAGAGTTCTAGATTATGGAGAAAAGTTGTTACTGATCTATCAAAACAATATCCAGATATTGATTTAGAATTTTTGTTTGTTGATAATGCGGCTATGCAAATGATTTTAAACCCAAAACAGTTCGATGTTATTTTAACCGAGAATATGTTTGGTGATATCATTAGTGATGAAGCAAGTGTTATTGGCGGTTCTATAGGGTTGTTAGCATCCGCTTCTGTTGGTAAAAAACATGCTATGTTTGAGCCTATTCACGGCTCTTATCCGCAAGCAACAAACAAAGGAATCGCAAATCCATTAGCTTCCATTTTATCAGCAGCCATGTTATTAGATCATTTTAATCTTTCAGTTGAGGCAAAATTTATTAGATTAGCTGTAGAAAAATCACTTAAATTGAATATTTCAACACCAGATATCAATTCTGCATCCGACAGAGTTACCACATCTAACGTTGGAGATTTTATCGAAGATTTTATTTATAATCCAAAAGATACAAATCTCAATTTCAAAAATATTCATTTAGGTCATTCTACAATTATATAAATTATGCCAACAGAACCGAAGTTAAAACGTTTTAATCAAAATGTTTTATCAAAATATCAGATATACAATAGTATATTTATGACATTACCGTTTGATACTATTACCAAAACAGTAGTGTTATTACCATTATTTTATGAAACCTGTAAAATTGGATTTCAAAATCATGAAGATCCCACAACTATTGTAAATACTTTTTTTAAAAAATATCAAGCCAGACGATCTGAACAAAGTCAGATTAATTTATTATTCAGATTTATACAGTATATAGAACGACAAGTGGTGTTGTTTGATGCCGTTGAAGACGCCGCATTTCCTGTTGTAAATAACATGGAAGGTATAGGTACTTTGCGTAGTTTAAAAGAAAATGCTCAAGCAGAAAATAAAACAGAATTATTACGACAATATTTAGAATCCTTTAAGGTGAGAATAGTTCTTACAGCACATCCTACGCAGTTCTATCCTGGCACCGTTCTTGGTATCATCACAGATTTGGCAGAAGCTATTAAAACAGATAATCTCACTGAAATTAATAGTTTGCTAGGTCAATTAGGTAAGACACCTTTCTTTAAAGATAAAAAACCTACACCTTATGACGAAGCAGTTAATTTAATTTGGTATTTAAAAAATGTCTTTTACCATTCTTTTGGTGGAATTTACGATTACGTACAAACGAACATTTTTGAAGATAAGGAAATTGAAAATTCAATTATAAATATTGGGTTTTGGCCTGGTGGTGATCGAGATGGTAATCCATTTGTTACACCTCAGATTACATTAGATGTAGCCCGTAAGTTAAAGGAGTCTGTTATAAAAAATTATATTAAGGATGTTAAATACCTAAGACGACGATTAACATTTAAAGGAATAAGAGAACGTGTAATAAATCTTAATCATAGATTGCATAATACGCTTCTGCATAAGGAACTATCTAGCAGAATAACACTTTCTGAATTTAGGCAAGAATTAAAAGATATTAGAGATATTTTAGTCAAAGAACATCAATCACTTTTTGTGGATAAGGTGACTACATTATTAAATAGAACAAATTTATTTGGCTACCATTTTGCCAGTTTGGATATTAGGCAAGACAGTCGTGTACACGACCAAATGTTTAGAGCATTAGTTAAAGAGCTTATTGACCATAAAACTGACTTTTTTTCTGAAGATTTTTTCGAATTACCATTAAATAAGCAGTTGAATCACCTGTCTGAAATAAAAGGGATTATAAGCGATGATATTCAATTTAAAGATGAAATGGCGATAAATATTGTGGAAACAATTAGAGCCATGAAAACCATTCAAGATAAAAACGGTGAGGTTGCATGTAATCGCTATATCATCAGTAATAATCAAACGACTCTAAATGTGCTTCAATTATTTGCTATGCTCAAAGTTATAGCATTTGGCGAAAACTTAACAGCGGATGTGGTGCCATTATTTGAAACGGTCACAGATTTAGAAGCATCTCCTACTGTTATGGAAGAGTTATATACAAATTCAATCTACAGAAAGCATCTAGAAGAACGAGGCAATAAGCAAACGATTATGCTAGGTTTTAGTGACGGAACTAAAGATGGAGGTTATTTAATGGCAAATTGGGCAATTTTTAAGGCCAAAGAGGCACTTACTGAACTCTCGAGAAAATATAATATAGATGTCATATTTTTCGATGGTAGAGGTGGGCCGCCAGCACGTGGAGGTGGAAAAACACATCAATTCTATGCATCTCTGGGACCAACAATTGAGGATAAAGAAATACAATTAACTATTCAAGGTCAAACTATAAGTTCTAACTTTGGTACTGTAGACTCTTCTCAATACAATATGGAACAACTTATCAGTTCTGGTATTTCTAACCGACTAAATGATAAAAACCTCGAAATGTCTGATGAAGATAAAGAAGTTATGAATCATTTAGCTAGTTTAAGTTATGAGGCTTATGTTGATTTTAAAAAACATCCAAAGTTCTTGTCATATTTAGAACACATGAGTACTTTAAAATACTATGCAAAGACTAATATTGGTAGTCGACCATCAAAACGAGGAAAATCTGAAGGATTAGTTTTTGCGGATTTAAGAGCTATACCGTTTGTAGGCTCATGGAGTCAACTAAAACAAAATGTACCTGGTTTTTATGGTGTGGGAACTGCTTTAAAACATTATGAGGATAGAGGTGAGTTTGAAAAAGTACAACATTTATTCAAAGAGTCTAAGTTCTTTAGAACTTTGATTGCTAATAGTATGATGTCCTTGTCAAAGTCCTTTTTTAACTTAACTAGGTATATGTCTGAAGATCCAGAATATGGTGAATTTTGGCAAGTTATATATAAAGAGTATGAAACTAGCAAACGTCTAATTTTACAACTTACAGGATTTGAAGAGCTAATGGAAGACGAGCCAGTATCTAAAGCATCTATTGATGTTCGTGAGTCAATAGTATTACCATTACTTACAATTCAGCAGTACGCTTTGAAGAAAATACAAGAATTAGAAAAAGCAGAAGTTAAGGATGAAGAACAAATTAAGACATTTGAAAAAATGGTGACACGTTCGTTATTTGGAAATATTAATGCAAGTCGTAACTCGGCTTAGTTGTCATTTCAGCAACAGCCAGTAATCTACTTAACACGTTTAAAAAAACCACTAATATATTTTTAAGGGTTGTTGGCTAAAGGATGTAATTCTTTATTTTCTATCGCTTCATCAATATTAACAGTAACATATTTGTGGCTATTGAAAAATTTTCTTGAATCTGTGAGTTTTATCGTTGCTACTTGTTTACCATTTTTGTTTTTCTCGATAGAGGTTATAACTACTTTACTTCCTTTAATGTTATCATAATTAACAATTCCACCTTTCTTAATTATAAAATTTGCTCTTGGAAAATTAATGTGTTTGTAATTGTTGTTACTAACAATTCCAATTTCAAAAACATCACCAATTTTATAGGTTGAAGATGAGTCTTGTGAATACGAAAAAGCAGAAATTAAAAATGCAAAAACTGAACTAAAAATGTAATTTTTCATAATTTTAATTATTAACAATATACAAATTTACGAATATTAAAAAATATCAAAAATATATTGTCAATAATTTAAAATTATAGTAGAAAGGGTTTGATTTATTTAAAGCTCTAAGATTGCATATTTAATTATTTAACAGTAAAAGAGGTGATTTATAGACTAATTTGTGTCTCAATTTGAAATGACTGATTCTGTCATAATTTAAAAACCCTCTAGGCACTTTGCCTAGAGGGTTTTAACTAACAATTAAATTATCTAATCAATGACAATTAATTTAAAGATTTAGTGCTCATTTAATCTAAAATCTGGGTAAGCGTCCATTCCATGCTCATGAGCATCTAAGCCCTCCAATTCTTCACGCTCAGAAACTCTTATGCCTACGGTTATCTTCATAATGAATATTATTAAGAATGAAGATATTAAGCAAATTCCTGCATAAGAGGCTACACCAATTAGTTGACTAACAAATTGAGATACACCCGCGAGATTTCCGAAAATTCCTACTGCAAGAGTTCCCCATATACCGCATACCAAGTGCACGGCAATGGCACCGACAGGATCATCAAGTTTTAGTCTATCAATAAGTGAAACAGCAAAAAGAATAATTGCTCCTGCAATGGCGCCAATAATAATAGCGTCAGTTGGGCTCATTTGATCAGCGCCAGCTGTAATACCAACTAGACCACCTAAGATTCCATTAAGAAACATGGTTAAATCTAAATTTCTAAATTTTAAAGCAGATACTAGTGCTGCAATAACTCCACCAGAAGCGGCTGCTAAACATGTTGTAACCAATGTTAAAGAAGTTAGCTCAGGGTCTGCTGATAATACAGAACCTCCATTAAATCCAAACCATCCTAACCATAAGATAATAACACCAGCTGTTGCTAATGGAATGTTATGACCAGGTATTGCTTGTAGTTTACCATCTTTAAATTTGCCAATTCTAGAACCTAGTAAGCAAACGGCTACCAAAGCTGCCCATCCACCAACAGAGTGCACTAAAGTGGAACCTGCAAAATCATAAAAGGGTGTTTCTAAAGTTTGTAAAAATCCACCTCCCCATTTCCATGATCCAGCAATTGGATAAATAAAACCAACATATAATACTGTGAAAACCATAAATGGTCCAATTTTCATACGTTCTGCGACTGCACCAGAAACTATGGTTGCTGCTGTGGCTGCAAACATACCCTGAAATAAGAAATCTGTCCAGTAAGTATAGCCTTCATTGTATGCTAAATCTAAGGTACCTGCGTCTGTAAGTGGTGAATCTAATCCAAATCCAGCGAATCCTAAGAACCCGTTAAATTCTCCTGGATACATAAGATTGAATCCAACCAAGCAGTACAATAATAGACCAACAGTAATTATAAATATGTTTTTAAATAAAATATTAATCGTGTTTTTTTGACGGGTCAAACCGATTTCTAAAAATGCAAAACCTAAATGCATGAAGAAAACGAGTGCTGTACAGATCATCATCCATACATTATTTGTAGTAAGTAATTCCATGTTTTTTATTTTAAAGTTTGTTCTCCTTTTTCTCCTGTTCGTATTCTGTATACCTCCTCGATATGCGACACAAAGATTTTACCATCTCCAACATCTCCTGTAGATGCAGATTCGAGTATGGTTTTTACCGTAATATCCTCAAAGTCGTCGTTAACAACGATTGATAGATATCGTCTTTGAATATCACTAGTGCTGTAAGAAACACCTCTGTAAACATGACCTTCTTTTTCATTTCCAAGCCCTGTTACATCCCAATAAGAGAAAAAATTCACACCAACTTCATGCAGTGCACTTTTTACCGTAGAAAATTTAGATTTTCTAATAATTGCTTCAACTTTTTTCATTGTATATACTTGTATTAGTTAGAATTTATATATAGCAGCTAATGTAAAGGCACTTAAGCTACTAGCTGCTGCACCATCATTATCTATTACATTTCCATAAAGACCTCCATCGGCATCAGTCAAAGAGTCTAATCTAAACTCTGGCTTAATAATTAAGTTCTCTTCAACAGTGTAACTTCCAGTTAACGTTAATCCTAATACGCTTGGGTAATCTACATTGTCATCATCACCATGCAGTGCAAAATACTCACCTCTCAATCCAATACTAAAATCATCAGATGCAGCATATTGTGGGTATAGTGCAGCACCATAAAAACCAAACCCGTCGTTGTCATTGTATGCGGCGTTTATTCCTAAGAAAAATTCATCAGAAAGATCAAAACCACCTGTGTAATCCACTTCAAAACCTAAGCCGCCATTATTGCCGCTATCATAGTATAAGTTTAAGAATTGACCAGAATATCCTAATTGAGCACCATATGAATATTCACCTGTTGTAGAAGTATCATTAGTGTCCCACGGGTTCATAATTGCTAGCATTAGGCTAAAATCATCAGATAAAGTAAAATCTGCTTTTAAACCCACATGAGAGAAAGGTCCGCTAGAAAATAAATAAGAGGTGCTGTAGTTAAAGTTTGCTGCAGGAGCTATAACTTCGTAACCTAAAAACGTATTAAAACGTCCAAATGTTAAAGTAGTATTTTCTGAAACGTTCCAATAAACGTATGCTTGATTTATGATACCATCAACAATATCGCTGTTAAAAGTTGCGCCTTCACCTCTTGGCCCAGTAACTAAATCAAGAACTGCACCTACTTTACCGTTTTCATAGCTAGCAATAATGTTTCCCATACCTAATGCAAAACCCGTTTGATCAGCAAATGCTGTACCGAAAGTTGCCCCAGCATCATCAGGTGCGGATACATAAGTTTGATAATAAGCGTCAATGCTTCCACTTAAAGTAAAAGATTTTTTTTCTTCTTTTTCTTCTTCTTCTTGAGCAAATAAGCTAAATGCTAAAAAGAACATTGAAAGTGTAATAATTTTTTTCATAGTTATTTGTATTTAAATAGTTAGTGTTGCTCAAAACTATGCAAACATTTATTTAACCCCTAAAAAAATAGGGTTCTTATGTGTATTTTTATTATATATTTAATATATACCCTAAAAAATATAGGGTATCTATAAATTTGATGTTTTTTTTATTGAAGTGATAAAGTAATAATTGAAGAATTATTAAAAAATATTCATTTTGCATGAATTATATTTAATATTATTTAGTTTTCGCAAACGTTTTCGTAAAATTAGATGTTGATTTATTAAAATAAAATGATTGTGATTTTTGCATTTTATCGTCTATTTATTGTCATTTATTCATAAAAAGGCCACTTAATTATTGATTTGAGAAAAGTGTTTCAGCTTTTTTTTTAATCTAATTCTAGCATATATCTTAGAGTTGATACAAGGAGTAAAATCCTTTAAAATTTATTGAATTATGCTGAAGAAACAAGGCCTTTATATACCAGAATTTGAACATGAAAATTGCGGTGCTGGTTTTATATGTAATCTTAAAGGAGAAAAGACTAATCAAATAATACACGATGCTTTAGAAATTCTTGTTAAACTAGAGCATCGCGGAGGAGTTAGTGCAGATGGTAAAACTGGTGATGGAGCAGGTTTGTTAATTGATATTCCACACGCATATTTTAAAAGAATTTGTGGTTTTGATGTTCCTGTGAAAGGTAAATATGCCGTTGGAATGGTTTTTCTTCCAAAAAACCGAAATCAATATAAGTTTTGTAAGGACACTTTCGAAAGAGAAATTATTGCACAAGGTCTGACGGTAATTGGTTGTAGAGAAGTCCCTGTAGATTCAACGCAACTTGGTGAAATCGCCTTAGCATCAGAACCAAATATTGAGCAATTTTTTATAGGCAAATCTAATGAAGTTTCTGAGGCTGATTTTAATGCAAAACTTTACGCAGCTCGTAAAATAACTGAACATATAGTGCGCAAATCTAAAATGTCGCAAAGTTCTTATTTCTATGTATCTAGTTTATCGATGAATACACTTATATATAAAGGTATTATTATGCCAGAAGATATAGGGCGCTACTATTTAGATTTACAAGAAAATGATTTGGTTACCCGTTTGGCATTGGTGCATCAGCGATTTTCAACTAATACCATGCCTACTTGGGAGCTGGCTCAACCCTTTAGGTTTATGTGTCAGAATGGAGAGATAAATACACTTCGCGGTAATGTAAGTCGTATGCGTGTTCGTGAAGAAATCATGAAAAGTGATGTCTTTGGTCCGCAAATTGAAAAGTTATTTCCAATCATTTTGCCAGGCAAATCTGATTCTGCTTCTATGGATATGGTAGTGGAATTATTAACACATACTGGACGTTCTTTACCTGAAGTGATGATGATGATGATTCCAGAAGCGTGGGAAAAACACGCTACAATGTCACCAGAGCGTAAAGCATTTTATGATTATAACGCTTGTATTATGGAGCCTTGGGATGGACCAGCTTCGGTACCTTTTACCGATGGTAATTATATTGGTGCCTTACTTGATAGAAATGGGTTAAGACCATCTAGATATACAGTTACTAAGAGTGGAAAACTAATCATGTCTTCAGAAATTGGTGTTGTAGACATCGATCCAGTAGATGTCGAACGTCATGGTCGTTTAGAACCAGGAAAGATGTTTTTGGTTGATATGAATCAAGGTCGAATCATTAATGATGAAGAAATCAAATCTAAGATCGTAAAAGAAAGACCTTATCAAGAATGGTTAGATAAGGCGAGATTGCACTTAAAAGATATTCCTTATACAGCCGAAACCTGTCCTGTAGAAACTTTAGATATTAAGACAAGACAACGGTTGTTTAATTATACGTTCGAAGATATTCAAGAAGTCATCACTCCAATGGCACAGAAGGCTAAAGAAGCTTTAGGTTCTATGGGCATTGACACACCATTAGCAGTTTTATCTAACGAACCACAGTTAATTTCAAATTACTTTAAGCAATTATTTGCTCAGGTTACCAACCCGCCTTTAGATGGTATTAGAGAAGAAATTGTTACTGATATTAGTTTAGCCCTAGGTAAGGATAGAAACATTTTTAGCATAACAGAGCGTCAATGTAGAAAATTGAAAATTCAGAATCCCGTAATTTCTAATGGCGATTTAGCTAAAATTAGAAATATAAAAGTTGAAAGTTTCAAGGCGGAAACTATAGAAATGTTGTATCCAAAAGAAAGAGGTCTTAATGGATTAGAAGATGCATTGGATCGTATCATTGTTCAGATTGAAAAAGCTTTAGTAAGAAAAACGAATATTATCATTTTATCAGATAGAGGAGTCAGTAAGGAAAGAGCACCAATTCCTACGTTATTAGCGTGTTCTTATGTCAATCATCAAATGAATCGACTACGCAAGCGTTCATATTTCGATATTATCATTGAGTCTGCTGAACCGCGTGAACCACATCATTTTGCGACCTTATTTGGTTATGGTGCAAGTGCAGTAAATCCTTATATGGTAAACGAAATCATTAGAATGCAAGTTAAAGATGGCTTTATAACAGAAATGGATGAGCAAAAAGCGGTTGATAATTTTAATAAAGCTATTGGTAAAGGCATCCTGAAAATAATGAACAAAATAGGAATCTCAACCTTACGTTCTTACAGAGGTTCTCAGATTTTTGAAATTGTTGGTTTCAATTCTCAATTCGTTGAAAAGTACTTTCCATATACAACGTCTAGAATAGAAGGTATTGGTTTATATGAAATCGAAAAAGAAATTGATAAACGTTACCAACATGCGTATCCAGAAAATATAGTTGACAAGCGTTTGGGACTTAATATAGGTGGTGATTACAGATGGAGACGAAATGGAGAAAAACATCTTTTTAACCCAACAACGGTAGCAAAACTGCAACAAGCTGTTAGACTAAGTGATCAAAAAAGTTATGACGTCTATGCTAAAGCTATTAATGAACAGTCTAAAAATTTAATGACCATTCGTGGCTTATTTGAGTTTAATAATATTGATCCAATTCCTATTGAAGAGGTAGAGCCTTGGACGGAAATTGTAAAACGTTTCAAAACAGGAGCAATGTCTTATGGTTCTATTTCTCGTGAAGCACATGAGAATTTGGCCATTGCCATGAATAGAATTGGTGGGAAATCTAATTCAGGAGAAGGTGGAGAGGATCGTAATCGTTTTCAGCCAGATGTCAATGGAGATAGTAGAAACTCTGCTATAAAACAAGTAGCCTCTGGTCGTTTTGGTGTAACGTCGCATTATTTGACGAATGCTAAAGAGATTCAGATTAAAATGGCTCAAGGTGCAAAACCTGGAGAAGGTGGTCAGTTACCAGGTGAGAAAGTATTACCATGGATTGCAGCCGCTCGTAATTCTACACCTTTTGTGGGATTAATTTCGCCACCACCACATCACGATATTTATTCTATTGAAGATTTAGCACAATTAATTTATGATTTAAAAAATGCCAATCGCGATGCCAGAATTAATGTAAAATTAGTTTCTGAAGTTGGCGTGGGAACCATTGCAGCAGGAGTTGCAAAAGCAAAAGCGGATGTGGTACTTATTTCTGGTTACGATGGAGGTACAGGAGCATCACCATTAACATCCTTAAAGCATGCAGGTTTACCATGGGAACTTGGTATAGCAGAAGCACAACAAACACTTGTTCTTAATGATTTAAGGAGCAGAATAGTAGTAGAATGTGATGGACAACTCAAAACTGGTCGAGATGTCGCAATTGCAGCATTACTAGGAGCAGAAGAATTCGGGTTTGCAACAGCACCTCTTGTAGCTTCAGGATGTATTATGATGCGTAAGTGTCATCTAAATATTTGTCCTGTTGGTATCGCTACTCAAGATAAAACTTTACGAAAAAATTTTAAAGGAACACCAGAACACGTTATTAATTTCTTCTATTATATCGCAGAAGAGTTAAGAGCTATTATGGCAGAACTTGGATTTAGATCGATGGTAGAAATGGTTGGTCAAACCCACAAAATAAACGCCAATAAAGCAATTAAGCATTATAAGACTAAGGGCTTAGACTTATCGTCAATTTTACATAGGCCAGAAGCTTACAGTAACATGGCGGTGAAGAACACCAAAAAGCAAGAGCACAATTTAAACAATGTATTGGATTTTAAAATTCTGAAAGATTCACATCGTGCTTTGTACAGAAAAGAGCAAATGACCCTATCTTATCCCATTAAGAATATTAATAGAACAGTTGGTGCTATTGTAAGTAATGAAATTTCAAAAATATATGGTCATTTAGGCTTACCTGAAGATACTTTGAATATCAATTTTGAAGGTTCTGCAGGTCAAAGTTTTGGTGCGTTTGGTGCGCATGGACTCACCTTCAATCTCGAAGGAAATACTAACGATTATCTGGGTAAAGGTCTATCTGGAGCTAAACTAATCGTTAGAAAACCAGCAAAAGCAGATTTTGTAGCCGAGGACAATATAATCGTTGGTAATGTTTGCTTATTTGGTGCAGTTGAAGGTCAAGCTTATATCAATGGAATTGCTGGTGAGCGTTTTGCAGTTAGAAATTCTGGAGCAACAGCCGTTGTGGAAGGTGTAGGTGATCATTGTTGCGAATATATGACAGGTGGAAAAGTAATAGTGCTTGGTAAAACAGGACGAAACTTTGCAGCTGGAATGAGTGGAGGTATTGCTTATGTTTATCATCCGGAAAACAAGTTTGTAAACGGATTGTGTAATATTGAAACCATAGAATTTGAAAAGATTCTTAAAAAAGATGCCAATGAGTTGAAAGCTTTAATTGAGAAGCATGTAAAATATACAGATAGTCAAAAAGGAAGGCAATTATTAGCCGATTGGGAAACAAGTTTAAGTCATTTTGTTAGAGTGATGCCAACAGAGTACAAACGTGCATTAAAACGTTTAGAGACAGAAGAACAAATGGTTGAAGCATTAGAAACAGTATAGGATTATGGGAAAAGTAACAGGTTTTAAAGAGTTCGAAAGAAAAGATGAAGCATACAAGCCAGTAAAGGATCGTGTAAAGCATTATAAAGAATTTACAGTGCCTTTAAAGGAGAAAGACCTTAAAGAACAAGGTTCACGTTGTATGGATTGTGGAATTCCGTTTTGCCATAGTGGTTGTCCATTAGGAAATTTAATTCCAGATTTTAATCATATGGTACACCAAAGCGAATGGCAAAAGGCCTCTTGGATATTGCATTCTACTAATAATTTTCCTGAGTTTACTGGTCGTTTATGTCCTGCACCTTGTGAACAAGCATGTGTATTAGGTATCATTGAAGATCCGGTTTCTATAGAAAATATTGAAAAGAATATTGTTGAACGCGCTTTTAAAGAAGGTTGGATAAAACCACAACCACCAAAAACCAGAACAGGAAAAACAATTGCGATTGTAGGTTCAGGGCCAGCAGGTTTAGCTGCAGCACAACAATTAAATAGAGCAGGTCATACGGTTACTGTTTTTGAACGCGATGATGCTATTGGCGGATTACTACGCTATGGTATTCCGAATTTTAAAATGGAAAAAGGTATTATAGATCGTCGCTTGGCTATTTTAGAAGCAGAAGGCATTGTATTTAAAACCAACGTTAATGTCGGAGTTAATTATGATGTTGAAGATTTAAAAGCTTTTAATGCAACCGTACTTTGTGGTGGAGCTACAGAAAGAAGAAGTTTGCCAACGCCTGGAATAGATGCTAATGGAGTAGTGCAGGCAATGGATTTTCTAACCCAACAAACCAAAGTTGTTTTTGGACAGGACATAAAGGATCAGGTATTAGCCACTGATAAACATGTGATTGTTATTGGTGGTGGTGATACAGGTTCGGATTGTATTGGTACGTCAAATCGTCAAGGTGCTAAATCTGTTGTTAATTTTGAAATTATGCCAAAACCACCAGGACACAGATCACCAACAACTCCTTGGCCATATTGGCCGCTGCAATTAAAGATATCGTCTTCTCATAAAGAAGGTGTGGAAAGAAACTGGCTTATAAATACTAAGGAATTTGTAACCAATAGTAAAGGGAAACTTACCGCTCTAAAGACGGTTAATGTAGAGTGGGAAATGATTCCTAGTGAGCGACCTAAATTAATAGAAATTGCAGGTACTGAAAAAACTTGGCCATGTGATTTAGCATTATTAGCTTTAGGTTTTACTGGTCCAGAATCTACGTTGGCTGATAAATTAGGAATTGATAAAGATGCACGTTCTAACTATAAAGCGAGCTATGGAAAGTATCAGACTAATATTCCAAATATTTTTACTGCAGGTGACATGCGGCGCGGACAATCCTTAATTGTTTGGGCGATTTCTGAAGGAAGAGAAGCAGCACGTCAAGTAGATATTTACTTAATGGGTAAATCTGATTTAGCAACTAAAAACGCTGATGGTGATTTAGTAGGACTATAATAATATAATAAATACTGCTACTACTTTATAATTCTAAGGGATAGTCTCTATTGTTAGGGTTGAATATAAAAGCATCTGAAAACATGTGCTTTTTTTATTTCAGGAATGTCTCTTTTCTGTCATTCAAACATAAAATATAAATACGTTCACTTTGAGAATGCTTTTTTTCCTAAATTGTTTTTGTAGAAACCTAAGACTATTTCTTTATTCCTTCAATTTTTTCAAATGAAGCAACCATACTCTTTATAAGAGAAGAACTTAAGCCTTGGTGTTCCATTTCGTTTAGTCCTTCAATGGTACAGCCCTTAGGAGTTGTTACTTTTCTATTTCTTGTTCAGGGTGGTTTCCATTGGTAATTAAAAGGTTTGCGGCACCTTCAGCAGTATACATTGCTAATTTTGTGCTTCTTTAGAATCAAATCCTAGCTGAATTGCTGCTTGTGTTGTTGCTCTTATCATACGCATCCAAAAAGCAATACCACTGACGCAAACAACGGTTGCGGCCTGCGTCTGATGTTCTGGTATTACTAATGTTGCTCCAAGTAGATTAAAAATTTTATGTGCAATATTTAATTTTAATTGTGCTTTTTGATTACTTCGGATATAGGTCATAGATTTGCCAACAGCAATGGCAGTATTGGGCATTGCTCTAATAACGGAATGCTCTTTGCTAATTATAGTTTCTATTTTATCTAAAGAAAACCCTGTAATCGTTGATATTAATGTGTGACCTGGTCTTATATACGTTTTGTTTTTTCTTAATACAGCAGCCAAATGGTTAGGCTGTACAGCAAAAATTATAACATCAGAATCTTTGAGGGCTTGAGTATTATCACTGGTGATTATGACCTTTTTATTCTCTTTTACACCTTCTAAAGAATTGATGTGTCTTTTAGTTAATTAGAGCAAAGAAGCAACATTGTTAATTAATAGTCCTTTGGCTAATGCTAAACCTAGATTTTCAGTACCAGTTATTGCAATTTTCATATAATTAAAGTTTAAACTAAAAATTGAAATAAGTCAGGCTTGTCATTGAGGTATTCACCATAAAAATTATGAAGCTTCATTTTGGTTATTAGTGGTGCTAAATCGTTTGGTGATTTTAATTGTAAACCTACAACTGCGGCACCATTTTCGCGATTAGTTTTTTTGGTGTATTCAAAATGTGTTATATCGTCTGTAGGTCCCAAAATATCTACAACAAAATCCCTTAAAGCTCCCGCGCGCTGTGGGAATTTAACTATGAAATAGTGTTTTAAATTGGCGTGTACTAAAGCACGTTCTTTTATTTCTGCAGTACGTGTAATATCATTATTACTTCCACTAATAACACAAACTACGTTCTTACCTTTTATTTCTTCAGAGAATTGTTCTAAAGCTGAAAGACTCAACGCTCCTGCAGGTTCAACAACAATTGCGTCTTTATTATATAAGTCTAATATAGTCTGACAAATCTTGCCTTCATCGACTTCAACAACACGATGCAAGGTCTCTTTACAAATTGCAAAATTTAAATCACCAACACGTTTTACAGCTGCACCATCAACAAAGTTGTCTATGGTGTTTAGCGTAATATTTCTATTATTTCTAATAGAGTTTAACATCGCAGAAGCACCGTTTGGTTCTACACTAATAATTTTCGTTTGTGGTGACAAGAGTTTGAAAACTGTTGATAATCCTGCCGCAAGACCGCCACCACCAACAGGAACAAAAACGTAGTGAATAGGATGATCTTTTGCCTGATCTATAATTTCTAATCCTACAGTCGCTTGGCCCTCAATAACTTTTTCGTCATTAAAAGGATGAATAAACGTTTTATTGAGAGCTTCAGATTCTTCTTTCGCTGCATGGTAGGCATCATCAAAAGAATCACCTACTAAAACCACATCAATGTAATCTTCACCAAACATTTTCACCTGCTCAATTTTCTGATTAGGTGTTGGTGAAGGCATATAGATAGTGCCTTTTATTTTTAAAAGTTTGCAGGAAAGAGCTACACCTTGCGCATGATTTCCTGCACTGGCACAAACAATTTCATTTTCAGTTTGAGAAGCACTTAATGATGAGATCTTATTATAAGCACCACGTATTTTGTAAGAACGGACTTCTTGTAAATCCTCTCTTTTAAAATATATATTTGCGCCAAAATGCTTCGAATAGCGTCCGTTTTTAGTCAAAGGTGTAAGCGATGCAATGCCTTTTAATTTCTCAGCAGCAGCTTCAATTGCCTTTAAAGTTGGCCTATATATCGTTGTGGTTTCTTTCATGTTTACTTAGATTCTGAATCGATTTCAGAATAATAAGAACTTATTATGCTAAAACAGAATCTTTAGTTTTTACATCTGATTTTATAACTTTCATAGCTGTCATTGCAGCTCGTAAACGTTGACCTACTGCTTCAATTGGGTGTTTTCTAATTGCATCGTTCACAGTAATGAGTTCTATATTGTCAACACTATTAGTATCAGAATATGACTTTCCTATGATATCAGTGTCAAACTTTTTCATGAAATCAGTCAATAATGGTTTACAGGCATGGTCAAATAAATAGCAACCATACTCCGCAGTGTCAGAAATTACTCGATTCATTTCAAATAGTTTCTTACGTGCAATTGTATTAGCAATCAATGGTAATTCATGTAGTGATTCGTAGTATGCAGAATCTTCAATTATACCTGCGCTAACCATAGTTTCGAAGGCTAATTCAACACCAGATTTTACGAAAGCCACTAGTAATGTACCATGATCAAAATATTCTTGTTCTGAAATATGATCTGTTGTGAGAGCCGTTTTTTCAAAAGCAGTTTCACCAGTTGCTTCACGCCATTTCAATAAATTTACATCATCATTAGCCCAATCTTCCATCATGGTAGTTGAAAAATGACCTGAAATAATATCATCCATATGTTTTTCAAATAATGGACGCATTATATCTTTAAGTTCTTCTGATAATTCGAAAGCTTTTATTTTTGCTGGATTTGATAATCGATCCATCATGTTGGTAATACCACCATGCTTTAAAGCTTCAGTAATTGTTTCCCAACCAAACTGAATTAATTTAGCAGCATAAGCTGGTTCGATCCCTTCTTCTACCATTTTATCAAATGATAGAATTGCTCCAGTCTGGAGTAAACCGCATAGAATGGTTTGTTCTCCCATTAAATCAGATTTCACCTCTGCAATGAATGATGACTCTAAAACACCAGCACGATGTCCTCCTGTTGCAACAGCATAAGCTTTTGCTTGTGCCCAGCCTTTACCTTCAGGATCATTCTCTGGGTGTACTGCTGTTAACGTCGGCACACCAAATCCTCTTTTATACTCTTCTCTAACTTCAGTTCCTGGGCATTTTGGTGCTACCATGATTACGGTTATATCTTCTCGAATCTCTGTGCCTTCTTCTACTATATTAAAACCATGAGAATAGCTTAATGTCGCTCCTTTTTTCATCAGTGGCATTACCGCTTTTACAACATTGGTGTGCTGCTTGTCTGGTGTTAAGTTTAAGACTAAATCTGCCGTAGGAATTAATTCTTCATAAGTACCAACAGCAAAACCATTAGATGTTGCATTTTTGTATGAATCACGCTGTTGATCTATGGCAACCTGACGTAAGGTATAAGAAATATCTAAGCCCGAATCTCTCATATTTAATCCTTGGTTAAGCCCTTGTGCACCACAACCAACAATTACAATTTTCTTTCCTTTTAAGGCATTTACACCATCTTCAAATTCTGAAGCATCCATAAAACGACACTTTCCTAACTGCTCTAATTGTTCTCTTAATGGTAATGTGTTAAAATAATTTGACATGATTTTATTAGTCTTTTAATTAAATTCTTGTAATAATTCTGAAATAGCCATTTTTGGTCGCGTTATGGCAATGCGTCCGGAACGCACAAATTGCAACAATCCATAAGGCTTTAATTTTTCGTACATGTTATCTATATCTTCCTTAAAACCAGAAGCTTCAATGACAAAATAGTTTTCTGTTATAGCTATAACATGTGCACGTCTAAATTTCATTTTATTCTGAATGGACTCATCATATAAATGCTTTGAAGATATTTTAAATAAAGCTGTTTCATGATAAATGATTTCATCTTCTGTATGATAAAAAGCTCTAATCACCTCAATTTGCTTTTCTAGCTGACCAACAACTTTCCTTATCAAGGTTTTTGATACGATAACTACAAATGTGAATCGATGTACATCTTCAATTTCAGATTTTGAAGAGGTTATGCTTTCAATATTAATATGTCGTTTTAAAAATATTGCTGATAAGCGGTTCAATATTCCAACATTGTTTTCGGTATATACTGAAACCGTAAAATTTTGTTTCTCTTCCATACTTATTTTAATCTTATATCTGAAACACTGGCACCTGTTGGAATCATTGGAAATACATTATCTTCTTTTTCTACACAAACCTCTAAAAAATAAGCTTCCTTACTTTCTATCATTTCTTTAACAGCGTCGGCCAATTCTACACGTTTTGTGACTTTTTTTGCTTTTATATAATAGCCTTCTGCAATCGCCACAAAATTTGGGTTTGTCATTTCTGTTGAAGCGTAGCGTTTATCAAAAAATAATTGTTGCCATTGTCTTACCATTCCAAGAAAATCGTTGTTTAATACGACCACTTTTACAGCTGCCTTTTGCTGAAATATGGTACCTAATTCCTGAATCGTCATCTGGTAACCACCATCGCCAGAAATAGAAATTACTTGGCGTTCAGGAACTGCCATTTTTGCGCCAATTGCCGCAGGAAGACCAAAGCCCATAGTTCCTAATCCTCCAGAAGTAATGTTGCTTCTAGTGTTTTTAAACTCAGCATAACGACATGCTATCATTTGGTGTTGTCCAACGTCTGAAACGATAGCCGCTTCTCCTTTTGTTTGCGTATTGATTTCCTTTAAAACTTCACCCATAGTTAACCCTTCTTTTGTTGGATGTAAGTCTTTTTTTATAACTTCCTCATATTCAATAGTGTATAAATCCTTGAATTTCTGATGCCATTCAACATGTTTATTTTCATTTAATAATGGTAATAACTGACTTAAGCTTTCCTTAGAATCACCTAAAACAGCAACATCCGTTTTGACGTTTTTATCTATTTCAGCAGGATCTATCTCAAAGTGAATAACCTTTGCTTGTTTTGCATAGGTGTCTAAATTACCTGTAACACGATCATCAAATCGCATACCTATTGCGATTAAAACATCGCACTCATTTGTCAATTTATTTGGTGCGTAATTACCATGCATGCCTACCATACCAATGTTTAAAGGATGTGCTGTTGGAACAGCAGAAGCACCAAGAATTGTCCAAGCAGATGGAATTCCGGCTTTTTCAATTACAGCTGTTAATTCTTTTTCTGCTCCTCCAAGAATGACTCCTTGTCCCCAAACAATCATGGGCTTTTTTGCCGCATTAATTAATTTAGCGGCTTCTTTAACTTTTTCAGTATCTGTATCTGGAACAGCTTTATAGCTTCTTACTTTTGTGCATTTTTTATACTTAAAATCAAACGCTTCGAATTGAGCATCTTTTGTGATGTCTACTAAAACTGGACCAGGACGACCGCTTTTAGCGATGTAAAATGCTTTTGCTATGATTTCTGGAATCTCAGAAGCTTTGGTGATTTGATAATTCCATTTGGTGACAGGTGTAGAAATACCTACAATATCTGTTTCCTGAAATGCGTCACTACCTAATAAATGTGAGCCAACCTGACCTGTAATGCAAACCATTGGTGTAGAGTCTATTTGTGCATCTGCTATTCCTGTTATCAGGTTTGTAGCACCTGGGCCAGATGTTGCAATGCAAACACCAACTCTTCCGGAAATACGAGCAAACCCTTGAGCGGCATGAGTAGCTCCTTGTTCATGACGTGCTAAGACATGATGAATTTTATCTTGGTATTTATATAATTCGTCATAAACTGGCATAATGGCACCGCCAGGATACCCATATAGAATATCAACGCCTTCAGCTAATAAACATTTGATAACTGCCTCGCTACCAGAAATTCGTTCAGTAACTTGTGTGTCCTTTGTTTGGCTTTCTATGGTAAGCGTTTCTTTCATCTTCGCTGTCTTTTAAAATTCATCAGTTACACATCCTTTGGATGCTGATGATACTGTTTTTGCATATTTATAAAGTACACCTCTTTCAAATTTCAATTCTGGTGCTTTCCAATGCTGTCTTCTTTTTTGTAATTCTTCGTCAGAAACTTCAACAGAAATGGTATTGGTTTCTGCGTCAATTGTTATAATATCTCCATCTTCTATAAAGGCGATTGTTCCGCCTTCTTGTGCTTCTGGTGTGATATGCCCAACGACAAAACCATGTGTGCCGCCAGAAAACCTTCCATCTGTAATTAAAGCCACATCTTTACCTAAACCTGCTCCCATAATGGCAGCCGTTGGTTTGAGCATTTCTGGCATTCCTGGACCTCCTTTTGGACCTTCGTAACGAATAACAACAACATCTCCTTTTTCAACTTTCCCATCTCGTATACCATCATTTGCAGTATATTCGCCTTCAAATACTTTTGCTTTTCCTTTAAAATTTAAACCTTCTTTTCCGGTAATTTTTGCAACACTTCCTTCAGTGGCTAGATTTCCATAGAGCATTCTTAAATGCCCTGAAATCTTAATAGGTTTTTCAATAGGCTTAATGACGTCTTGGCCTTCCTTTAAATCTTTAACCTCTAATAGGTTTTCGGCAATTGTTTTTCCTGTTACGGTTAAACAATCTCCATGAATAAGTCCCTTTTTAAGAAGATATTTTAATACTGCAGGAATTCCACCTACGGCATGTACATCTTCCATTAAATATTTACCACTTGGTTTTAAATCTGCCAAGAATGGTGTATTATCGCTTATATCCTGAAAATCTTTTAATGTGAAATCGATTTCAGCAGCTCTGGCAATGGCCAAAAAATGTAGAACTGCATTGGTAGAACCTCCAAGAATAGTAACTAATCTAACAGCATTTTCGAGAGATTTTCTAGTAATGATGTCTGAAGGCTTAATGTCTTTTTCAAGTAATACTCGTAAAGCTTCTCCTGCTCTTATTGATTCGTCTTTCTTAGCATCACTTAATGCCGGGTTTGAAGAATTAAAAGGCAATGCCATTCCTAATGCTTCAATAGCAGATGCCATTGTATTTGCTGTGTACATTCCGCCGCATGCTCCAGCTCCGGGACAGGCTTTTTCGACAATGTTTTGATATTCGTTTTCCGTCATAGTACCTGCAACCTTGCTTCCCCAAGCTTCAAATGCAGATACGACATCTAGTTTTTGTCCATTATGACAACCTGAATCTATTGTTCCGCCATAAACTAAAATTGATGGACGATTTAGACGAATCATTGCCATTAATGCTCCAGGCATATTTTTGTCACAACCAACAACAGTAACTAAACCATCATAGCTCATAGCTTGCACTACAGTTTCCATAGAATCCGCAATGATATCGCGAGAAGGTAAGGAATAACGCATTCCTGGTGTTCCCATGGAAATACCATCACTTACACCAATAGTGTTAAAGATAAGACCTACTACGTCCTCATTTTTTGTGCCTTGCTTAACTAGTTTTGCAAGTTCGTTAAGGTGCATATTACATGGATTGCCTTCGTAACCCGTACTTGCAATTCCGACGATAGGTTTAAAAAAATCTTCTTTAGTTAATCCAATGGCATGCAACATAGCTTGCGCAGCAGGTTGTGTTGGATCTTGCGTAACGGTTTTACTGTATTTGTTTAATTGACTCATATTATTTTATACAGAAAGTGTCTATTTAAAAGACTAAAATACTTTTTACAATACGTCTGCACTGTATTTTTTAGTTGGGTTCATCTAAATTCAATAGACAAACGATTTGATTAAATACCTAGTAATCAATGTTATAGTGTAATAATTCTATGATGTCCAAGTCAAAGAAATTTAAGACTATCATTTTAAGAAACTGTAAGGTTAAAACGTATTGAAACCAAAAAACCCGATTCAATTGAATCGGGTTTTTGATGGTGGTGCCTCCAGCACCAATACAATCTTTCTCAAAACATTTCATTTCTTTCTAAAACATCTTGAAAACCCTATAAAATAAAGGTTTTTCAATATTTGTATTGTGATTTAATTAAGCAAGTTCTAAACAAATAAACCTTAAAAAGCACACAAAAAAGCACACAATTTCGTATCTTTAGGTTAAACAAATCAACGTTATGACTGCTATTTCACGTTCTAAAGGTACAGCTCGTTTTGCATTTAGGGAATCGAATTCAAAATTACAAAATGAAAAACAGAAGCAGAGTTTAATTATTTTAAATTTTGCTTATGGTACAACTCGTTTTCGATATTCAACTGGCTATAAAAGTTGTTATGAGGATTGGGATTTCAAAAAGCAAAGAGTAAAAAACAAAGCGTCTATCTCAAATAAAGACGAAGTAAACGACTTTCTTAGTGGTTTAGAAAAGTATATCAATAAAACATATTCAGAACTAACAAAAGAGCAAGGAGAGGTATCTAAAGATGTTTTAAAGTATCATTTAGACGTGTATACTAAAAAGATAAATTCTAATGTTGAGTTCAATAAAAACCTAACATTCTTCGAGGTTATTCAACAATTTATTGATTTAAAAGATGGTCAAATTTCTAATATTACGCTACGCTCATATAAGCAAACACAAAAACGATTACAAGAGTATGAAAAGTATTACAGTACTAGATTGATATTTCAAGCAATTGATATGAGTTTCTATAACAAGTTTGTTAAGTTCATGGAAGCTAACGGTTACGCTTTAAACACTATTGGGAAGCATATAAAAACCCTAAAAACGTTTTTAAATTATGCGGTGTCAGAAGGTTATTCTGCTAATCAAAAGTTTAAGAGTAATGACTTCAAAGTTAAAAAGGAAATTACAACCGAAATCTACTTAACTGATGAAGAGATACAGCAAATGCTTGAAAAAGACTTATCAAAATATCCAGAGTTAGAACATGCTAGAGATGTTTTTTTAATGGGTTGCTATACAGGTCAGCGAATCAGTGATTATAATGGACTTAAAGAAGAAGATATTGTTGTTATAAATGGCGTCCAATTCTTTGAAATTAAGCAGAAGAAAAACCGTAAATACGGTAGAGTTGTACATTGTCCTATTACTAAGGAAATAAAATCTATTATGAATTTGAGGTATAACGGAAAACCACCAAAAAAGATTCACGAGCAAAACCTAAATGAAAACATTAAACAAGTAGGTCAAATGTTAGAATGGGATGATTTAATTAAATGCGAATACACCAAAGGCGGGAAGCTTAATACTGAAATGATTCCAAAATACGACTTAATCAAGTCACACACCGCTAGAAGAAGTTTCTGTACCAATAAATATAAAGCAGGTATGAGCGTATTTGATATTATGTTATTTTCTGGCCATACTACTGAAAAAGAATTTTATAAGTATATTAGAATCAAAAATCAAGAAAGAGCATCACACATTGTTAAAGGAGGTTTTTTTAATGTTTAATCCTATTTAAAAATTAATATTAATGCTAGATAGTTATTCTTTTGATAAGTTTTGTGAGTTATTAAGTGATGAAGATATTTTAAGAAAATCTACAGCTTTTGGTGTTGCTAAAAAATTCCAAAATTTTATATTAGAAATCAAGTCTCAGGTCTTAAAAGAACTAATGAACAGGGCTGAAAATCAAGATGTTTATTTAGAATTTCTAATAAATGAAATTGAGAAGCAGGACTATGTAAAAGATACTGGTATTAATTATATAAATAAATGGCTTAAAGAATATAATATAACTATAGATGCTATTTTAGAATATGAAGATTATAGGGCACCAATCTTTGCAGTGTTAGATAGACATTATAATGATATGGAAGCGTTTTCTGAAGAAAAAGACAAAGCGTTTTTAGTACAGACAGATTTCTTAAATTATTTCTGTTGCATATATGCTAACCAGCTCATAGAATTTTTAAAGTCTAAAATGCCAAAAATTAAACCTCAAAAACAGGCACAAATACCGAATCCAAATGCCAAACCTTTTAAAGATGAGTATCTAAATGTATTCTGTAAAGAAATTAATGTAGATGAAAGAGTAATTAAAAACACTTCTTTTATGCAGGCTTATGATTACGGAATTACACATTACCGACCTTATTTAGAATCAGAAATCACAGAAAACCTATTACTACTTGATAAGGATAAAAAAGAGGATTACCTTGAATATATAAAGGATAAGGTTAGTAAAACTATTTTCGCTGATATTCCAGAGGATTTTATAGATAGATGGATAACTCAATATGAAGTTGACATTAATGAATTTCCCAAATTCTCTAATAAAGAATTAGACCAATTACTTTCTATGTGCTACACAGGTTACTACCAAGAGCCTAAAACGCAAGACCTAATTGAAGATATTCAAATAGATTTTTATTGCTATGCTTGTATGCTAGAGGTTAAAAAAATCACAGAATTTATAGAGTCAAAATCAGAAAAATCCAACATAAATATTAATCCAATGAAAGAGGAAATATCAGAACCAATATCAAGATTAAAATGGATAGGTAAACCATCACAATTAGGATTTATTATATCTTCTCTAGTAGATTTAGGGTATATAGAAGCACCATTAAAAATAGATGGAGAAATTAACTACACGCAATTTGCAAAACTAGTAAATCAAACTTTCGATGTTAATACAACAGAAAGTACATTATCTAAATATCTCAATACGGATTCAGAAAAAGGACAAGAACCAATGAGGAAATTTAAACAAAACGGTTTTAATATACCTCACATAAAAACAGTAAGCTAGAACCGTTCGAGTACCTTCTGGTACGTTTGTCAAAGTACATCTTATTTAATTTTACACCATCGAACATTAAAACCCATAACGATGGAACAGAGTAAAGTAACACATGTATTTGGTGTCTCACCAAGCGAATTAAAAGAAAACATTTTAAACGATGTTAGAACAGAACTAAAAGCCTTAACTAAACATTTTCAACCTGTAAAGCCAGCTGAATATATTACTAGAAACGAAGCTGCTAAAATTTTAAAAGTATCATTAGTAACCTTATCAGATTGGAATAAAAAAGGAATCTTAAAACCTTACAGATTAGGAAACCTAATTAGATATAAGCGCACCGAATTAGACGAAGCATTAATTAGTATTAACTCTAAAAAATAATTAATTATGTCTACATTCAAACACCCAATTAACGATAGTCTTAAAAAGATAACAGACCGGTTAGATTATTTAATAAAGCAACAGACAATTGTAACTAAGCAGTCACCAGAATATACAATTTTAGATAATGCAGATATTATGCAGTTATTCAAAATAACCGCGAAAACTGCTAGTACTTGGCGTAATGATGGAATTCTACCTTACTTACAAGTAAAATCAAAGATTTTCTATAAGCTCTCAGATATTCATAATGTAATTGATGCTAATTACAATCCAAGTAAAAAAAAATAGCAAACGCACCAAAAGTTAATATCCCATTGCAAATGTGTAATTGGGTAGTGCAAAACAATAAAGAAAATCCTTTTAGGTTATTTGTTTATCTAAAATTGAACTATCCATCGGGTAAAATAACTTGGAATACTTATGACGTTGACTGCGCTAGTATTACACTATGCAAAACAACAAAAACGGTAAAATCTAATTTCAATAAGCTTAAAAAATTACAATGGTTATATTATGATGAAGATTATCAATTCTATAGGTTGTCTTCATTAGATAAAATTAGAGAACATTACAATTGGGTATCAAGAAAAGCAGTTCCATTTACAGCTAAAGATATATCACATATAAGAGCCACATTAGGAGCAATTATATACACACAACCATATAAAACATATTGCAGGAAACATTTTAAAAGCAGTAGCAACGTGCTAAAAAGTAGAAGCGCCAGTGAGTCTATTGCGTTTTCCTGTGATACTAAAAAATATGCAGAAGTATCAGTTTTGAGTATTCATAGCTTTTTTGGAATTACAATAAATAAAGCGGTGAGATTAAAACAGGCAGCTTATAAATTTGGTTTAATCGAAGTTCAAAAGCAATATCTAAAACTTCAAAAAAATCAAGTATATGCAGCTAAAAAAGGTAATAAATATCGAGACGAAAGTCAAAATATAGTATTTTTAAATGGAGACTACTATATTCAACTAATTGATAAGATTTACACTGATTTATACTTCAAGAGAAGGAAAAAAATAGAAACATTATAAGTAGATATATAATACAACAATAGCATTACCTATAGCTACAAGTAATATAAAACTAACAACGTTGGTTATATTCCTATAGTGTTTTAAATAAACGCTAATTGTATTATGAGGAAAACCTTATTATTAAATCAATATATATTTATACATTTAAATCCTAAATAATCAACAATTTAATAATGGCATTGTACCAAGTATCAGTATTAAAACAACACATCACTTTACAAGACAAAGAACTTGTTTCTAAAGCTTATAAAAAATATTCAAAGTATTTCTTAAATCCTACGATACAAGACAACATACGCAGCTCTAAAGAAGAAGAATATCAAGGTATATTTCTTACCGAATTATTTGTGAATATATTAGGCTACACACTTAAGCCTAAAGCAGACTTCAATTTAGTAGCAGAGTATAAAAACCAAAACAACGCACGTAAAGCCGATGGTGCAATATTACATAATGATATTGCTATTGGTGTAATAGAATTAAAAGGAACTAATACCAAGGACTTAGAAAGTATACGTAAACAAGCATTCGATTATAAAGCAAATCAAAAAGGTTGTGTGTATGTTATAACCTCTAACTTTGAGAAACTAAGATTCTATATAAATGATGCTACAGAGTTTGAAGAGTTTAATCTCTTTGAACTATCGCCAGAGCGGTTTGCATTATTATATCTATGTTTACAAAAGGATAACATCATAAATAATGTACCCTTAAAAATAAAAGAAGCATCCGTAGTTGTAGAAGAACAAATCACAAAACAATTCTATAAAGACTATTCTGTATTTAAACGTGAATTATATAGAGACTTAGTAAAACGAAATGCAAAAACATTAAAAGCACAAGCGTCAACTGTCACCTCGAGCGCAGTCGAGAGCTCTCACGAAGAGCAACAGGAACTACAACGTCTAGAAAAAAATGTAAAACTATCCCTCTTTAAAAAATCTCAAAAACTAATAGACCGTTACCTGTTTATTTTCTTTGCAGAAGATAGAGGTTTACTACCTGCAAATAGTACACAGCAAATATTAGACAAATGGAAAGATGATGTAGACTTTGGCGACGACAGACCGCTATACACACTATTTAAGCAATACTTTAACTTCTTAGACCAAGGAAGAGCAGGAACATCTAAGAGAGCTGAGATATACGCTTATAACGGTGGTTTATTTAAAACAGATAACACCTTAGATAATTTAGAAATTGATAGTGATTTATTATATAAACACACCTGTAAATTAGCAGCCTACGATTTTGAAAGCCAAGTAGACGTTAACATACTAGGACACATTTTTGAAAACTCATTAAACGAAATAGAAAGCGTTAATGCCGAAATTGAAGGTGGAGACTTCGATAAACAAAAATCCAAACGTAAAAAAGATGGAGTATTCTACACACCTAAATACATTACCAAATACATTGTAGAAAATACCATTGGTAAACTTTGCGAAGAAAAGAAAACAGAATTAGGCTTTAAAGAAGAAGAATATTTTAAGGGTAGAAAGAATAGAAACAAAGCAACCATAACAAAATTAGTAACAATCCTAGATAATTATAGAGATTGGCTACTGCAACTTACCATTTGCGACCCTGCTTGTGGCTCTGGTGCATTCCTTAACCAAGCCTTAGACTTTTTAATTAAAGAACACAGCTATATAGATGAGTTAAAGACTAAAGTATTAGGTGGTGGATTACAATTTTCAGATATAGAAAATACTATTTTAGAGAATAACATTTACGGTGTAGACCTTAACGAAGAATCTGTAGAAATTGCAAAACTTTCCCTTTGGTTACGTACAGCACAACCCAGACGTAAATTAAACGATTTAAGTAGTAATATAAAATGTGGTAACTCTTTAATTGATAGCAAAGCAGTAGCAGGAGATAAAGCCTTTAATTGGAAAGAGCAATTTCCTAAAGTGTTTGAAAAAGGTGGTTTTGATGTAATTATTGGGAATCCGCCTTATGTAAGAAGTAGAGAATTGTTTTCTGAAGAAGAAAAAACACATTATATAAAATGCTATACTACAACATCTTATCAGTTGGATTTGTATAAGTTGTTTATTGAAAAATCTTGTTATTTGATAAATTCGACAGGTAGACTTTCATTCATAACACCATCAGTATTCTTGACTAATGACTATGATAAACCTCTTCGAAAATTTATTATTGATAATTATTCTTTAGAAATAGTTGCATCTAGTGATAAAGATATTTTTGAGGAGGCTAGTGTTAAAACCGTGACATTTCTTATTTCACACAAGAAAAATGATAATCTCGTAAATTTCTTTAAAATTGATAATTCAGAATTCGTTTTAGAAAAAAGTATAGAGCAAAAAGTTTTCATAGAACAAGACTATTTGATAAATGAGAAAATAAATATTTCAGCAATACCTATTATTAAAAAACTAAATCAATTTGAAAAATTAGATAATTATTTTGAGGTTAAGAATGGAATAAAGGTTCGTAAAGATTTATTATATAATTTTAAAAAAGATGAAAATCATAAACCTTTTATTTTAGGTAAAAACATCTTTGAATATTATAATACATTTGATGGTTTGTACATCGATTATAAAGCAGAAAATGAAAAGCTTTTTACAAATCAAGCTTTTAGAACTAAGGATATATTTGAGCAGGAAAAATTAGTTACTCGACAAATTTTAGGAAAAAGAATTGTTACTTGTTATGATAGTTCTAATTTTTATACAGACCAGACTACTTATGTAATTAATAAAAAAAGCAAAAATCATGAGTTAAAGTATTTACTATGTATCATTAATTCTAAATTGATTTATTATTATTTCACGAATACTTTTTCAGATAATAAAATAACTTTTCCTAAAGTTAAAAGATCTCAATTGCTTGAATTTCCGTATAACCCGCAAAAGGAACAATATGAATTAATTAGTATTGGTAATCTAAAAATTGAAGCTGTTAAACAACTAAAAATAACCAATGATAAATTTCAAACCTACCTCAAGCAAAAATTACAACTAGAAAAACTATCCAAAAAACTACAAAACTGGCACGAGTTAGAATTTGGAGATTTTATAAAAGAGCTTAACAAAGCTATAAAAGCTAATAACAAACTAAGAGAAAAAGCAGCTTTAGTAGATTTAGGTGAAAAAGAAGGAGAATTAAAAGAATGTACACCATTTGAGCTTGTGCCAACATTAACAAAAAAAGATGAGTTTGAGTGGTTAGACCTCTTTGAAGACAACAAACAAAAAGCACAAGCCTTACAAACCCAAATTAACCAAACAGATAAACAAATTGATGCTATGGTTTATGAGTTGTATGGTTTAACAGAGGATGAAATTGCAATTGTAGAAAATAGTTAGGTATGGTAAAGGTTTACATATTTGGCGATGAATTTGGTACATCTACATTAAAAAATAATGATGTTAAAAATATAACACATTTTGTTTATGCAGCAATAGTTGTAAAAGAATCTCAACTAGAAAATGCCAAAAGAGTAAGAGATGAGATTAGTAAAAAGTTCTTTAAAGGCAATATATTAAAATCAAATTCTAAAATATTAAATAAGAAAAAAGAAACAAGATTAGAAGTTTTAGATTATTTAATAAATAATTTAAATTTCATCGTATACTTATTAGTTATAGATAAAGCTAAATTAAATAAAGAAAAAGGAGGTCTTAGATTTAAAGAGGTCTTTTATAAGTACTTTCAGAAAATATTTGTTTCACAAATAAATAATAATTTTACCGATTTTGAAATTCACATGGATAATCTTATCAATGACGATTATCAGATAGAATTAAAAAATTATATAGCTCAAAATTATCAAGATAACTTTTTTGAAAAATATCATATTTCAGACGATAAAGATGAACCATTGATTCAGTTAGCAGATATTATTGCTGGTTCGTATGGTAGAGTTTTTAATACTGCATTTATCACTGATAATAGTGAGGCTATTTTTAATAAGTTAAAGCCAGTTACAGGCAATGTTTCATTTTTTCCTTATAAAGAAGATAATAAAATATTTGTTGCTAATGAAAAGAAGAAAGTAGATGTGGAAATTTACAACATTGTAAGGAATGATGCTTTAGATATTTTTGAAAATGAAAATGATATTATTATTAAAAATGTTATTGAATATTTACTTTGGTATCAAAAAGTAATGCCTTTTAGATATACTCAAACTTATGAAATAACAAATGCTTTAAAACATAATACGGGAAAAGAAGTTTCTGTAGAAAACTTAAGAATCATAATAAAAAACTTAAGATTTAAAGGTGTTATAGTGGTTTCTTCTTCAAGCAAAAGCGGTTATAAATTAGCTGTAAATAAATCAGATGTTCATATTTATTTTGGTCATTATTTAAATTATATACTTCCAATGCTTAAAAAGGTTGAAATAGCAAATAGTATTTTTATGAATAAAACAGTAGGAGATTTTATACCATTAGAAGAAATGAATGAGTTAAAGAACTTAGTAGACACTTTAGGTAAGTAAAATTTAGTTTATGACAAATAAGCAAATACAATCTTTTATAAATAAGTTAAATGCAAACACATATCATAAAACTATTTTTAAACATCAAATAGGTAAAGATGTAGATTTTGCTAAAGTTTGGGAGTCTCAAAAGACAAAAGACACACTTCCGTTTCGGTTTTTCTTTATCAAAAAAAAATCAAAATATATTGGTGCTGTTTTAGATATGTGTAATGATTTACATTGGTATATATCACCAAAATATAGAGGTAAAGGCTATTTAACTAAAGCTTTAAACAATACAATATTACCTTTTGTTTTTGAAGTCTTAGAGCGTGAAGAGCAATCTATATCTATAACAAAATCTCAAATTGGTTTAAAGAATTATAATAGCTCATCTAAAGTGGCTTTAAGTGTTGGTTTTAAAAAAACAGACGATAATAAATACGTGCTTTATGAAGAAGACTTTAAGGCTGCTTTTGATACTACAAATGTGCTACATAAAGGATTGAATAATCTAGAAATAGAAAAACTATCACAAAAGTTAAATACAATAGCAAAGCAAATAAATCAAATAGACGCTCAATTAGAATCTGCGTTTGGCTATGATGTTGATTATTATTCTAATACTTCTCTAAGAAAGTTAAGTGATAAAATAGCATCTTATAAATTTATACTTGATGATATAGTTCAGGACTTTACAGAAAAGAATAGTTAGTAAAGTGATACGTACTTTAATGTGTGGTTGAAACAATTAAAAGTATTGGTGGTTCTATTGTATATTACTGTGTAACAACTGTTAATAAAAAGTAAACAATTTTGTTTACTAATCTATTTATATATACCTTTGTGTCAAACATCAAAAACTATGTTACCTAAAATAGCTAAAATAAAAGGAGTACATCCTGGGCTTATATTACAGCGCGAAATAAAGCGTAATAATATTAAAAGCTCGCAATTGGCTATGGCTATAAATGAGCATAAACAAACTATTAGTGCTATCGTTAATCAAAAAAGAGGTATTAATCCAGAGTTGTCCATTAAACTAGCAGAGTACTTTCATACAGAAGAAGATTATTTTATGATGCTTCAAGCTGGTTATGAGGTTAAAACTAAATTAGCTAATTATCCTATAAAAAAACCTAACTTAAACAATATAAGAAAAGTACTGTTTTGGGATACTACTTTCGATAAAATCGATTGGAACAAAAACAAACGAGCGGTTATTAAAAGAGTGTTAGAAAGAGGTAATAACATAGAAATTAATGAAATTATTGAGTTTTACGGTAAAGCTACAGTATCTACAGTAGCTAAGTCTATCAAAAATTCACGTTTATCTACATTTAAAGCAAATGCAGAAATGCATGAGCTTGTTTAAAATCTAATGGCTTTACATCTAAATACAGTGTCAAACCTTCTTTGGGAAGCTTTAAATACACTAATGACTATCGAAGCGTTTAATGATTTTCGTTTAGTTGGTGGTACATCATTAAGTTTACAACAAGGGCATAGAGAATCTACAGACATTGATTTATTTACCGATGCAGAATATGGTAGCCTAGATTTTAATCGTTTAGAGGAAATTTTAAATGAGACATTTCCATATACATATTTAACATCTGTAGGAGATGTTGTGTTTGGTAGGTCTTATTTTATTGGAGAAAGTGAAACTAATTCTCTTAAATTAGATATTTATTATAGCAATGAGCCTTTTATATTTCCAATAGTACGTGATGGTGTTGTGCGTTTAGCACCAAACGAAGAAATTGCAGCAATGAAATTTGAAGTAATAACAAATGACACTAAAGGTCGTAAAAAAGATTTTTGGGATATACATGAGTTATTAGATGTTTTTACTTTAGAAGAAATGATAAGTTTCTATTTGCAACGTAATCCATACGGTTCAACAAGAGAAGAAGTATTAGAAGCTTGTTTAGACTTTTCAGGTGCAGAAGACGATTTATTACCTAATTGTTATCGCAACAAAGCTTGGGAGCTTATAAAATTAGATATAGAAGAAGAAGTGCGAAGTATTATTAATTCTGAAGATTAGATTAATAAAGTCCCCACAACCCAAAACCCAGTTTTTTGCGAAAATGCAAAAACCCTCTGTCTTTTGTGTTGTTCTGCGCGCCACCGCATAGTTGGTTTTCTGTCACAATAGTTGTAGCCAACGCTATAATAGCACATTGCTTGTTTTATTTAAATGCATCTATTTTAATAAATTAGTACAATAAAAAAGCAAAGAGCTATTGCCAAAGCTCAAAACAACTATTCCGCCACAAAACCAACCCAAAGCTATGTTACATAATGCGTAGTTATAGGGCAAAAATCTTTTCAATGGTTGCCTACGGCGTTTTATTATATTTTCGTCGCTATAACTGTCATTATGTAAAATATCCACACACCATTCGCACAAATTAGAACTAAAATTAAACTGTGGATATTCACGAGTACATTAATTTAAAATAGAAAATTACGAGCTAAATATCCGCACAGCCAACGCTCACTTCCGTACATATAACAACATTCTGAACAAACATTAAGCAGTCGAATAATTAAAGGATTAAGATAATTGAAAATAATATTCGTTACCTCATTCAACTGCACAAAACCATCGTTAAGTCCAAGTATTCCTTACCTCAAGTCTTTGTTTGTTTCATTTCACTAACAAATATTAATGTCCACTTTTCCCCGCCACCCAAGAAATAGGAAATAAAAAATTAGGTTTAAGAAAGTTAGTACTACGCCATAGCATATTCCTTTTTCTCGTGCCTCAAAAAAGGAACAAGCTATCGTCTAAAAGTCCTGTATAAGTATTAATTTAAATGCTGTTTTATCAAACAACTATTTAAACCAATACCCATACAAACGCTTAATCCAACGCACAGTAAAAGATTAAAACCTATTTTTTTAAGTGTTAATTCCCCTAAAAGTGTTTTCCTTTTTTTATCAAATAATCAGAAACTTGTTTTTCAGTGTCATCCTGTGTCCAAATTTTATGCTCTAACACCCAAGTATTAATAGTTTCTTTATCAAAATAAAGTCTTTTACCTCTTTTAGAATGAGGAATATTATGAGTACTCGTTAATTTGTAAATATGTGATTTCGATAAACCTAAATAATCAGATAATTGTTCAATATCCATAATTTTAGAAGTGATAATATTAGTTTCACTTCTTCCAATATTAGAATAGATGGTTTCAAGTAGATTTTCAATGTTTTTTAATCTCTCGTTAATAATTTCAAAAGGATTTTCCATAATGTTTATAGTATTAAATAAAAAAAATTAGCAAATATATGTGGCTTCCTCTACCAGCCGCACAAGGCTATAAAGTTCAAGCCCTAAAGGGTTTTGTATAAAACTTTTTTCAATAAATTTTATTTCTCATTTAAACATATTAACTCAAAAAACTTTTACACAAAAAACTTGACAGCCTTACCCACGCCACAACTACTATGGCTGTCTTTTTTTCTTTTCAAAAAAATAATGTAGCGAGCAATTTTAAATTGTATAGCTATGTCAACTTTTGAATTGAAAACACACCAAATCGGAAGAACTTACTCAAACCCTCATTTTTTTATTCTGAACAAAGGACTTAACAGCGGAAAACCGCTTTCTAATCCTTGTCCTAATTATTTTGTGGTCATTATTTCAACTGAAGAATTAAAAAATACATTATTCCATTTATCAATGATGTTGCAAATAGGTGGTTTTTACGCTTACTATCTAAAAGGTAGTGTTATTCCTTTCATATCAGTCAATGATTGCAGAAACACACTTAAAAGTGGTTCTAAATTCATCGAAAATAGTGGTTTTGAGATTCAAAAGAGTATTGAAATTGTGGCAGGTATTAATAAAAAACAATAAGAACTTAAAGAGGCAATAATTAAGCTTGAAAGTCTAAAATTATCATTTGCAAACACTTTGATTAAATTAAGCCGTAAGTAGTCGATGGTAAATTAGTGTATAAAGATGTAATCTGTTGTATGTTGACGTTTTAACTCGTTTTGTTTTGTTATATGAACGTATATTAGTTACAGTTTTTAAGTCTATATCAAGTCCGTATCAAGTCCGAATGAGTATTAATTTAAAATTGTTATAAAAATGGGAAAAATTGCCCAAGGTATTTTAGGAGGTTTCTCTGGTAAAGTAGGAACCGTAGTAGGTGGTAGATGGAAAAACATTGATTACATCAGAGCTAAACCAGTAAGCGTGGCTAATCCACGAACAGAAGGACAGGTAAATCAACGTAATAAATTTTCAGCTACGTTGGAATACCTTCAACCGAATTTAAGTTTTATCCAAAAGGGATATAAATCTTATGCAGTAGGTAAGACAGAGTTCAATGCAGCTATGTCCTATGTGCTAAATAATGCTATTACAGGGACTGCACCCAACTTCGCAGTTGATTTTTCTTTAGCTTTATTAAGTAGAGGTAATTTAGCAGGTGCTGTGAATGGTACGACAGATTTAACTGTAGCAGGACAAGTGTCTTTTGGTTGGGATGATAACTCAACAGGCGGAAATGCTAATGCAACAGATAAAGCGATGTTATTAGTTTACAATCCAAGTAAAAAAGAATCAATTTCAATTCTTAGTGGTTCAGATAGAACAGTAGGTTCTGAAGTTGTTACTATTCCAGATGCTTATGCAGGAGATACAGTAGAGCTGTTTATGGCGTTCATTACTGCTGAAGGTAATCAAGTATCAAATAGTGTGTATTTAGGCTCTGGTACGGCGTCATAGATTTGTTTTTTTAAATACACATTAGTTAAAACCGTTACATAAATTGTAGCGGTTTTTTTATTAGCACACAAATCAGCACACTAAATTAAAAAACCCCCGAAAAAATTGAGTTATCGAGGGTTTAAAGGTGGTGCCTCCAGGAATCGAACCAGGGACACAAGGATTTTCAGTCCTTTGCTCTACCAACTGAGCTAAGGCACCAGTTGCTTAAATAAGCGGATGCAAATATATATTCATTTTTAGTATTACCAAAAAGAAATTTACAAAATTTGATTTTATAAATTTGT
>NZ_CBFHMI010000021.1:0-36497 GCF_965656915.1 Winogradskyella sp.
CATTGTTCTCGATAGTGCATCACTACGAGAATGAAAAACCAAATGACAAACCAATAGAAAAAACTTTTGAAGAACTGATTGCATATGTCAAATGTAGCCCTGATGAAGTAAGACAACCGTTAAATAGTGCCTTTTGGAATTCATATGAAAAAATCAAGTTGTTTAAACCAAATTATAAATCAGGTCGTAGCGAATTAGCAATGGAAAACCAAGCTAAAATAGCATTGAAAACTCTTTTAAAAGAGAAGAGAGATGATTTAGACCAAGAGTTAGTATCATTTATAGATACTCTATTAAAAGACATCAACAGATATAAGACCTTATCTAAATATACACTAAGACAATTGAAACTCTCAACAAAGGATAATAATTATGACGAGTTAACCGCTAACATCAAAGACCTAAAAAGACGTTTGGGAGATGATTATCTCAAAGTGATTTTAACTAGAGTTGATAATATTGAAAATGATGTAATTATTGCGGTTGGGAATAAAATAGAATAAAGAACTAAAAACAAGAAGTTGAAAAAAGTTTCACTATTTATAGAAGTGAAACTTTTTTATTTTCATAAGTATCTGCAAATCAATGTTGTAAATTAATTTAGATGTAATTCAACCTAAAATAGTTTCACTTTTATTAAAATAATAATAAAAGTGAAACTTATTTTCATTATATTTGTGTTAGAAATAATATAGATATGAGTGTTTAAGGTTCTGTTACTACGAGTGATTATTTAAATTTTGATTCAACTTTAAACAAAGCAATCAAATTAATTAAAAATGATAAAAACTATAAATTAGGTTTTTTGGTTGTTTTAGGGATTAATTCTGGTTTACGTATTTCAGATTTACTTTCTTTAAAATATTCAGATTTAGATGGTGATTCAATTTCGTTACTAGAGAAAAAGACAAATAAGAAGCGTATCATCCGAATTAATGATAACATTAAAAATGCGTTTGACTTATTAAAATCTAGAGTTGAGATTCAGGAAGGTTTTATTTTTACTTCAAATCAAAACACAGTTTATAGTACGCAATATGTAAATCGTAAAATCAAAGAATTTTTCGGAACTAAAAATCTTTCAGTTTCTACACATTCTTTGAGAAAAACTTTTGGACGACAGGTCTATATAAACAATAATGAAACTGATAAGGCATTGTTATACCTATCGGATTTATTTAATCATTCATCACCAGCTATCACCAAAAGGTATTTAGGTATTAGACAAGAGGAACTGGATGACATTTACATGAGTCTTTAATATCAAGAACAACTATAGACATTAATTTTAATTTAATATATTATGAATACAAAAGTATACAAAGGTCGTATCTGGCTCACATCTGGTGGGCATCCAGCAGAGGTTAGTTGTCAAGCAACATCAACACAACAGGCAAGAAGCATTATTAAAGGAATCTATGGTTCAAGCTTTAAATCTTTTGCTAAACAAATGTCCACAGTTTAGATTTGATATGGATTTTGATGAAATTTCCATATTAAATATTAATCTAGCTCTTAATCATCTAAATCGAAAGTTTAAGGGAGTAGTACCCTAATTGGTACCCTAGAAAATGAAGTTTTGTAAACCATTGATATTATTGGGCTAGCAAAAGAGACTAAAGAACCTCTTTCTCCGCAGATTTACGTTTCAAAAGAAACATAAAAAACCACAAAACCCTTTAAATCAGTTGTTTAAAGGGTTTTTTATTTTTATAAGCCTTCAAAAAGCTCATAAAAACTCAAAGTTTAGTTGCCCTATAGGGTGCCCTATTGCATTTTTAGGTCACCCAACAAAAATAGGGCAACTAAATTAAAAGAATTCGCTCCGAATTCGTTGTAAGCATAGGGCATTCATAATGTTTTTAACTTAATTCAAGTCTAATTTAAAACGTTAATTATGTTAAGCATTGTGTGTTTTATTCGAACCGGAAAAGCGAAAAAAAATGGGGAACCACCAATAGTAGGGAATATAAAGGATATTCTTATGATCTAGGAATGCAAAAGCACCATCCAAATACATTAATCCAAATATAATAATAAGAATCCCGATGACTATGTATCTTGTTTTTCTTTTTTCAGTGTTACTTCTAATTTTTTTTAATTTTATTTTGTACCAAATAATTAATAGTAGACGAACTATAATTGCTGGATATGCCAATAACTGCGTCTAGATTTTTTTCATTTGTTAATGTTTTAGTGTAAACTAAAGGAACTATTATTATCATCAGTAATATAGAAAGTAATAAGGTTCCAGCTGCGATAATTAAAACTCTTTCCTTAGTCTGAACTATTTTCATACATTGTTGTGTGCTGCCTTTTTTTTAATTCTTTCTCGCTAAATAAAATCCGTAACTATAATAATCCTTGAATTTTTGATATAAGTCGATTTCATACTGATTCTCGTCAACCACTTTTCTCGCAAGTTCTGAATTGCCGTTGCGACTAAGAAAAGTCTCAAACCGTACTTTCATTGGTTCGTAATAATTTTTTAACCAACTTTCTTGATTTAGATAGAAATAACCAATAAGCGTATAACCATTATCTTCTAGTTGTTTGATTTTATTTGAAGCAATATCAATTTCAGGATATTCCGCTTTCCAAAAGTTTTCTATCTCTTTTGGTCGAGAATTTGTTATCCAAGTGATTTCACTTACAGCCAAATAACCACCGACTTTCAAATAGTCGTTCCATTTTTTGAGTCCGTTTTCAAAACCAATATTATAAATTGCACCTTCAGACCAAATGAGGTCAAATTCACTCTTATCGAATGGTAAATCCTCCATTGATTTTTCTAATGTAACGATTTTGTCCGACAATCCTAATTTTTGAGATTTTTCATTGAGTTCATTTAAAAACTCGGGAAATAAGTCAACTGCGATTATTTCTCCATTTAACTTTTCTGCAAGCGTAATTGTCTGTCCACCTGAACCACATCCAATGTCAGCCACTTTCAATTTTTGGTTAGTCGGCAAGTTTAAAATTTCAAGTGCTTTTAGTGTGTCATTTTTACTTCCTGGTCCTTGTCTTTCGGAATTTTTATGCAAGTCAATTATTAGTTCTAATTCTGTCACTCGATTCGTGTCTGTAGGTTGCACACAACGTTGTGTATAAAGCGTAGCATCCCGAAGGGTGCTATTATTCCATACACAGTGTTGGCGGTCGTTTTCATTTTTTTAATATCCTAATTTATGGTTATTTGATTTCCTTGAATACTAACAGAGGAATATTAGTATGTTTCGCCATTTTTTGAGTGTAACTTTTATGAAAAATAGATTCAAAAAAACTACGCTTAGGCTTGTACATGACCAGCATATTGATATTGTGCTCTTCAATAAAGTCATTCAAATCTTTTACCTTGTCCTTTACTGGTAAACTATAAATTTGCGCTTCTAATTCAGGAGCAGTTTCAGCAAAGTATGTTTCCAACTCCTTGATTTTATCTTCAACGAAAACTTGCTTCTCATTAAAATGGACACATTTTATTTGAGGTTGAAGTGGTTTAAAGAGTTTAATTGCTTTCCATATTTCATATGGGTCAGCATCTAAAAAATTAGTGGCATATACCATTACTACTTTTTTCTCAAACTCGGTGTTTTCTGGTATCACCATAACTGGGCAAGGAGCATTATTCAGTACATTGGATGCTACACTTCCTAAATATTTGTCTAAAGTGCTGTTTTCTCCTTGTGTTCCCATAATAATGTAACTAGCTTCAATTTTTACTGCTACATCACGAATTGTGTCTTCGATTCTCCCAATTTTAATAGAGGTTTGAATTGATGGCATTTCGGCAAGAGTTGAATGAATATTTTCGGTCACTTTTTGCACATATTTAGAGAGGCGTCTTCTTGCTAAACTAATTTGTTCATCTATTGCAACGGAACTAGAAACAGAATTGTCAACTTTGCTCGTGTCAATGGATGAAACATTAAGTACCTGTATATTTGCACTGATTTCGTTAGCTATTTGTATTGTATAGATTAATGCGTTTTTTGAACAATTCGAAAAATCTATTGGCACTAATATTTTGGTTGTTTTTTCCATGTTATTTAAATTTTAATTCCAAGTAAACTTCAATTTTTGATTCTTTCTTTTTAATGACCGCCAACAAATTGCTAAACGCAATACGTTTAGCGCCATTATGTTTATACCTACAAATCTAAGGGATTTTTGACATAATCAAATCTGGTTGGTACAATACGGGTATATCTCTCTGTTGCTTTTTGTAGAATTATACCTCACACTTGTATATGTATTAGGTTGGTTCCGCTTTCTAAAAGGTGCGTGGCAAAGCTGTGCGGCAACGTATGAGCGGTTCCTTTTTTGTAAGACTGGTTTTTAAGACTGTTGAGTCTATGATCTTGGATATACTTCTCGGCCTATATTGTGGTTCGGTCTGTCCTTCAAATTACCTTCGGATGGTATTTCGTTTAGTAAATTCTGAGTTCTTTCAGAATTTTATCTCTCAAAATACCTAGAGCAAATGCTTAAAGGATTACTTTAAACCATTATCTAAAAGACTTGGATTAGGTAAATGAAGTTTTTTTATATGTATATAAGACTATGTAAAAATATTTTGGGTGCCCATTGTGTTACCCAAATTGGTTTTTATAAGTCAAAAAATTGGAAATAAAATATCTTAGGTAAAAGGCAGCTATGCCTATTTTTCCGAAAAACGAGAACCGTAAAAAAAGTTGTAGTTTTTTTCTACTTTACTTTGGCTCTAAGATGAGCGATATCATTTCATTCCTATAAAAAAATAAATAGCTTTATTTCATCTAATTATAAAGTTATGAAAGTACTTGTTTACAGTGCCAGGGAATTTGAAATTCCTTATTTGGAAAGCGCAAATTCCCATAAACACAAACTGACATTTTTAAAAGAAGCTTTATCTTCTAAAACGGCTATCAAAGCAGTTGGTTACGATGCCATATCCATTTTTTCTGCAGATGAAGCTTGTTTTTTGACCATTGAAAAACTTAAAGATTTTGGTGTAAAATATATAACATTACGATCTGTAGGATATGATAATGTAAATTTACGAGCTGCATTGAGATTAGGTATAAAAGTGGCTAATGTGCCTGCATACTCTCCATTTGCTATTGCGGAACATGCAGTGGCTTTATTACTTGCGCTAAATAGAAAATTAATAGAATCTAATCGACGTGTATCTCAGTTTAATTTTAACTTAAATCAATTAGTAGGATTTGACTTAAATGAAAAAACTATTGGTATTATAGGAACAGGAAGAATTGGTGCTGTTATGAGTAAAATTATGCATGGATTTGGTTGTGAATTATTAGGTTATGATATAGAAACTAATTATGAATTGGTAAATAAGTACAACATGACTTATAATTCATTGGCTAACCTATGCGCTGAATCCGATATTATTTCTATACACGTACCATTAAATGAAGACACTCATCATTTAATCAATGAAGATCTAATTTCTGAGATGAAAGATGGAGTTGTAATTATTAATACTGCTAGAGGTGCCGTTTTAAATACTAATCATATTATTGATGGTCTTAAATCTAGAAAAATAGGGGCTTTAGGTATAGACGTGTATGAAAATGAAAAAGGAGTTTTTTTTAAAGATTATTCTTTAGATGTCCCTATTGATGACAATATGATTATTAAATTAAACGCTTTACCAAATGTTTTAATTACTGGTCATCATGCATTTTTAACTGAAGAGGCATTAACCAACATTGCAGAAACTACTATTTATAATCTAAACTGTTGGGAACAAAGAATTAATTCTGAAAATGAGTTAACAAGTTAGTAGTTGAGTGTTTCTTATTTACCAGAAGCTACAGTAAGTTCAAATATACAAATAGATAAGCGATCTTATATGCGAAGAATGCTTTTTACTTAGGAAAACCTATATATTTAAGTGACTTTCTCTACCAACAATAGGGTATCCAATTCTTGAAAGTACGTGTTTTGCATTTTCAAAATCATGATTAGTATGAAAATTAAAAGTTACCGTTTTCTCTAGTGAATTGACTTTGACATCACTAATGTTTGTTATTTGAGAAAGACTACTAGTAATGATTCTCTCACAACCACAACACTCAAAGTTTTGTATATGCACAGTAGCTCTCATAATTTTATTTGTTTTATATAACGAACCTGCTAAGCCTTTTTAAAGTGATAGCTATCTATTTTTGGACTGCTCAATTGGAACGTTTAATTGTAATGATTTTTCATTCTTTAGTGCTTCAATGGTAGTGCTATATCCAATGTTAAATATTTCTTTGAGATATTTTTTATCAAAAGTTCCATATTTATTCAATTTTTTAGGAGAGATTACTATATCACATTGTTTAATTTTTTTATAGTCTTCTTTAACCGCTTTTAATTTAAAAGCGCGTTCTACAACATTGTGAGAATGTTTTAAATCCTCCATGGATATGTCATCAAAACAATTGACATAACTTCCTATTATAACATCACATTTAGATTTTAAAACTCTAACTGGAAAATTATCAAGTACTCCGCCGTCTATAAAGTATGAATTTCCAATTTTTACAGGAGCAAATACACCAGGAAAAGCTGCAGACGCTAATATTGGCTTTATTAATTCGCCTTCACTAAAAATTTTTAGTTTACCTTTTAAAATATCTGTTGCTGTAATAAATAATGATTTTTTTAGCGCATTAAAATTATCATCCTTAATCAAAGAATTAAACTGAGGATAAAATTTTTCAGCATCTATAATACCTGGTTTTCCAAGCGCATACTTATTAAAATCTAATAATTGGATATCTTTAAAAAAATTAAATATAGCTTTCCAATTATATCCATAGGCATAAAGCGCACCAACTATGGCTCCTGCACTAGATCCTGCTATATATGTTGGATAAATTTTATACTCCTCTAATGCTTTAATCATACCAATGTGAGCAGCACCTCGCATACCTCCTCCAGATAATACCAAACCAATTTTCATTGTTTATAACTTAATAAATGAACTCAAATTTAAGATTCATAACCCATTTGTAAAATGATTAATATCATTTCCCAAAAGTGCTCATAGCTTTACATTTGATTATACCATAAAGTCAACGGCATTGAGAATTTATAAGTTTAAAATAGAGCTAAATGCGTTTCTGAGAGAACTTGGAGACTTGTCATATTTCACAGGGCGTTTTTTTAAAGAAAGTATCAAACGTCCTTTAGAAATTAAAGAACTTTTGCGTCAATGCTATAATATGGGTAATCGCTCTTTGTTGTTGGTTGGTATTACATGCTTTATTATTGGGTTGGTTTTGGATCTTCAAACGCGACCAACCTTAATTGAATTTGGTGCCGTTTCCTGGATGCCATCAATGGTCAGTATATCTATAGTTAGAGAAATTGGACCAATAATTACGGCATTAGTATGTGCAGGTAGAATCGGTTCTGGGATTGGTGCTGAATTAGGTTCTATGCGTGTTACCGAGCAAATTGACGCTATGGAAGTTTCAGGTACTAATCCATTTAAATACCTAGTTGTAACTCGAGTACTGGCAGTAACCCTAATGCTACCTTTATTAGTTATTATAGGAGATGCGATTGCTTTATTTGGTTCTTTTTTGGTTGAAAATTTAAAAGGCAACGTGTCTTTTACACTTTACTTTAGTCAGGTTTTTGATGCTATTGAGTTTGGTGACATTATTCCTGCCACAATTAAGTCGTTCTTTTTTGGTTTAGCAATCGGAATCGTTGGCTGTTATAAAGGTTATTATTGTTCCAAAGGTACCGAAGGTGTTGGTAAAGCAGCGAATTCTGCCGTTGTGATTAGCTCTTTATTATTATTTATAATTGATTTTATTGCTGTTTTTGTTACTGATATTTTTTATGATTTATGACATCTAATAATAACATATCAAATAGAGTAAAAGTCTTACAGATAAAGGACTTGTATAAAAGCTTTGGAGACAATCATGTTCTCAACGGTTTTAATATGACTTTATATCAAGGTGAAAGTCTAGTAATAATGGGTAAATCTGGATCTGGTAAATCTGTAATGATAAAGTGTCTAGTAGGTTTGATGGAAGCGGACAGTGGAATACTAACCGTAATGGATAATGACATTACCAAATTAACCAGAGAAGCATTAGACATTTTAAGAGCTGATATAGGTTTTTTATTTCAAGGTAGTGCACTTTACGATTCCATGACTGTACGTGAGAATTTAGAGTTTCCACTTCGTCGACACACCGATAAATTTGGTGATAACATTGATACTGAAAAATTGGTCATTGATGCTTTAGAAAGTGTTGGTCTTGTGGACGCTATAGATTTAATGCCAGCTGAGTTATCTGGTGGAATGAAACGACGAATTGCATTAGCTAGAACCTTAATTCTTCAACCAAAAATAATATTATATGATGAACCAACAAGTGGTTTAGATCCAATAACTGCAAAGGAAATTATTATTCTAATGCAAGACATTCAGAAAAAATATGGCACATCATCTTTAATAATTACACATGATGTTGATTGTGCAAGAGTAATCTCTGATAGAATGATATTACTTATAGACGGTAAGGATTATGCTGTAGGTACTTTTAATGAGTTATCTGCATCTGATGATCCAAAGATTAAAGCATTTTTTAAACATTAGTTATGAAAAATACAAGCTCACAAAAAATACGGTTAGGCCTTTTTGTAATCATTAGTACAATTCTGTTTATAGTGGCAGTATATCTGATTGGGCAACGGCAAAATATGTTTAGAAAAACATTTACAATCAGTTCTTATTTTCAAAATGTAAATGGTTTACAAAACGGTAATAATGTACGTTATGCAGGCATAGATATTGGCACTGTGAAGGATATAACTATGATTAATGATTCCACAATTAAAATAGATATGCATATCGATGAAAAAATTATAACACATATTAAAAAAGATGCTATAGCAACTATTGGATCAGATGGTTTAGTGGGTAATATGATTGTAAATATTGTTCCTGGTGAAGGTACTGCACCAATTATTACAAATAGTGATTTTATAGATTCTTACAGTAAAATAGGCGCAGATGATATATTAAGCACCTTAAGTGTTAGTTCTGAAAATGCGGCAATTTTAACATCAGATTTGCTTAAAATTACAACTGCAATGCTAGAGGGTAAAGGTACAGTTGGTTTATTGCTTAACGATACAATTATGGCCAAAGACCTAAAACAATCAGTTAATAACTTAAAACTAGCCAGTCGTGGAGCAACAAGGACTATTAACGAATTAAACTCTATTATTTCTTCTATTAAAACTAATGATGATACTGTTTTGGGTGTGATGTTGAATGATTCTGTATCTGGTTCAAAATTAAAAGCGATGGTTAGCAATTTAGAGATGTCTAGTCAAGAAATTAATAATGTTCTAAATAATATTAATGATGTCGTTGATACTATTAATAGTAGTGATGGAGCTTATAACTATATTTTAAATGATACTACCTTGGTTAATAATTTAAAGTCAACCATTAAGAATATAAATGAGGGTACAGATAAATTTAATCAAAACATGGAGGCTTTAAAACATAATTTCTTGACACGCGGTTATTTTAGAAAGCTAGAACGACAAGCGAAGCGAGAATTGAAGAAAAGTGGTAATTAAAAGCGAAATTAAAATGAAAATAGAACATTTAGAAGAACGTATAAATGATTATAAGGTTTCTATAAAAACTGTAGTTGATAAAAAGACCATTTGGCAAACAAAAACTAAAGCATTAATAAGTAATACATTAAAAGTCATATGTGAGCAATATGACGTAGGCTGGAAGGTGCAAGAATTAAATTGGATTGGTACTAACGAAGCTGTTAATATTACTTTTAATTCATTTCCTAAAGAATTAATTGATTGTACCAATCAAATACCAGCATACCAATTTATACAAGGAGGTGCTTTAATCTTTTCACAATCTTATACAGGAGATGTTCATACGTTTATTCTATTTCCATATATAGAACAACAACCAGTTGAAAATAGTAGTATTGAATTAGATGTCTATAATCCGAGTAACATTACTAAAAAGGTAATTATAGAATTGGTAGATGAGTTTCTAAAAGAAATGATAAAATGGGAAGTACCTAACTCTAAAAACAAATTAGGTTATTAGTTGTAGTTTATTTCTTTTATTTCTAAAGACAACCAGTGAAAATATTCGTTCTCTAATTTCCAGGTCACTTTATTTTTATGTGGTATTCTAATACCATTAAAGGTCTTGTAGTCAAGGGCTTCAATGCACCAGGTTTTTAGTTTAGAGTTTTCATTACCACCATAATACCGTTGGGCTTCAAAAGAAATAAAATCTCCGTCATTATTAAAGCTAAAGACGCCAGAAACGGATTGGTTATCGTAAGTAAAAGTCGCCTTTGCAGAGCGATTATTAATACTACTCCAAGTGATGTAATTATTTAATGCTGCTGATGGAAACCAACATATTTCAGCAAGATAACGTAGCATAGCACCTTGATTAATCTTAAAGTTTTCCTTTTCATTAACTACAGGTATTAGTGATACTAGTTTAATTAGCATTTCACCTTTACCTTCAATCAGTTTATCTCTTCCACATAGATTAATAAAGGGTGCTGCTCTTACTTTTGTTATCCAAATGAATGACGGATCTAATACATTAAAATATTGATTGGCTTCAAATGGCATCCATTTCCCATTTGGTTTGGTTCGCATTTCTCCTTTTTGCTTTAAACTAACTGAAGCAATTTCTTTAGTGTCGTTGATATAAGAATTTTCTATCCATTTTTTCACAATTTCGGGGATATCATAGTTTTCATTACGAGAAATCAAGTTACTTGACTCTGGAACACCGTATAATAATTCTGAAGTTTCAGCTTTAACAGAAGTATCAAAATTATAGGCGCCATAGGCAACTAGCCCAATAACAAAAATTACAATATTTATTATTGATCCATATTTGGCTTCATCCCAATTCATAATTATAAGGATTTGAGATAAAATCACCGCAATAAAAGCAATGTAGAACCAATTCTTATCAGTTAGATATTGTATAACTGAAAATATAAATAAAACAAAGGTTATCAGCCAGACTGCCCCAACAGGTTTAGAAATTCCTAATACCTGTTGATTAACACCACTTGTAAAGAAGGCATCGATAAATCCTTTGAGATGAATAATACCATGTATTAACACCACGAAACTAAACACATATTTCATGCTTAATTATTGTTAATTGGTTGAATAATATTATAGTTATACGAGAAAAATTGTAATTAATATTAAGATTAAGACGGTTATTAACAGTTTGATATAGATTTTCATAATAGCACATTTTAAATATGCTACCTAATTTAGAAATTAAGGATTTTTTTTGAAATGATATGTATCAGTCTCACCCATTTTTTTAAATGACTTTAATGTAAAAAAGCGTTTCTCCCGTTACATTTTTAAGGAGAAACACTTGTAATAGTTGTAGAAGTCATAATTACTGAGATTTTCTCATTCTACCTGTTATTTCTTCGACTTTTATTATAAATATTATGGGTATATCATCTTTATATATTTTACTTGAAAATTGACTAATAAAATCAAGTTCTCTGTGTTCTTTATTAATGATAAGATCTTTAACACCTAAAGAAAATTCGTGAAGTTTGGCTTTTGCGGCACTTCCTTCTAATTCTTCATAAACGCCTTGTACAGATACAGATTTCCAGTCATTCACAGAATCTACGTCAGAAACATTAAGGCACACATTGCTATTTTTTCGCATAGCGCTTATCTTATGACCTTCTGCCGAATATCCAATGACTTCATTATTTGCTTTATTATAGAAATAAGTAATAGGTGCTATAAATGGTCTGTTTCTGTAGATATAAGAAAGATTACCAATATAGTTGCTTTCTAAAAGTATTAACCGTTCGGATTTGTTCAGTGTTTTAATCATTGTTACTAGTATGTCATTTCAACTAAGTTATTTAAATTTATGTGAGGAAACTATGATTTTAATCAGTTAGTCTTTAGTTTGTAATTCTATCGCTGTAATCTCGGGTCGCATGCCTATTCTTGCCGGAAAACCAAGCCAACCCAAACCTCTGTTAACATAAAGGTATTGCTTGTTATGTCTGTATAAACCAGCCCAATGTTTAAACTTATATTTTATAGGACTCCATTGTAAGTTTTTATATTGAAAAGCAGCTTGCATACCATGAGTATGTCCTGATAATGTTAGAGCTATGTCTGTTTTATCAATAATTTCTTGTGTCCAATGGGAAGGGTCATGTGATAATAGGATTTTAAATTGAATATCTTTTACATTTTGAATAGCAAGATCTAAATCACCATATTGTTTAAAAGGCGGTTTTCCCCAATTTTCAACACCAATTATAGCTATTTCTTCAGATGTATTTTTTATAGTCTCTGATTGATTTAATAGAAGTTTAAAGTCTATGTTTTTAAAGAATTGTTTTATATCCTCAAAATTTTTCTCTTTTGCTGAATTGGATTCCCATTCACTATAATCACCATAATCATGATTTCCAAATATCGCATATTTACCTTTCTTAGCTTGTAGTTTTCTAAAAACTCTAGCCCAACCTCTAAGTTCCCATGCATAATTATTAACTAAATCTCCAGTCATTACAATGATGTCTGGTTTCAGTTGATTTATTTTTATAATAGCTTCATTAAGTTTTTTGAATTTGTAATTAAAACTCCCAAGATGTAAATCAGAAATCTGAATAACTTTTAAACCATGAAACGATTGTGGTAACAAACTATGTTTAATGATCTGATGGTAAACTTTAAACCGATACACAGCTTTAAAAACACCATATAAAATTATAAAGAAAGGGAGGAATCCTGAAAATAAACCAACTAACGCAATGAGTAAAATGGATTCATTATCAGAGAAAAAATAATTTGAAAAGTAAAAAATGGAAACAATAATTACAAAAATTAATTTGGGAATAAATGAGGAAACAGCCAATCCATAAAATCTTGATATCAGTAATTGTTTTCTCAATGGATTAATATCATCTAAAGTAATTTTAATAGTTAATATTGAAACTATTAAACCTACAGTGAACACCCAATATAATACATGAATAGAGGTTCTTAATATATTTGATTCTAAAAGACTTGTAATAGAGTGTAACCAAAAGAATGCCAGAATATCAACAAAAAGAATACCAAGACATAAAAGTAAAATAGTAAACAAGGAGAATGTTCTCATGTCTTATTTTTATTACGTTTCTTTGCTTTATAAGCCCAATAAATTCCTTTAACATCAGATGTCCAGGATGCATGCATATATATTAATGCAATTTCTTCAAAAGTCTCAAGTAGACCGATGATTATCATAATATAGAATAAGCTATAGTTAGGCGAAATAAAAAGGGCATAAAGTATAAAAACACTTTGCATTATAGCAGATAATTTGGCGAGGTAGGTATGAAATGCAGTGGCTTTGCCATATTTAATATAGGCAATTGTCATCTGTAAGAGGTAAGGTATAAAGGCAATGATTATAAGAGTAATATTTTCTAGAATAAAACCTTTTTCAAAATAAAATAAGCCAATAAGACCAACGATTAAAGTTATTTGATCACCAAAGGAATCTAATTGAGAGCCTCTTGGACTCGCAATGTTTAATTTTCGTGCTAAAAAACCATCAATTGCATCTGTGGAATAACTTATTAATAACATCCAACTAAAAATTAATTGCTCATCAAGCCAAATTAAGACAATTAGTATTGGCGAAGCTGCTATTCTATAGAACGAGAACCAGTCTGCAATATTAAAATTTTTAAATGTGAGCATTTTATTATTTTTTATAAAATTATAGCATCACTTAATAATTAACTATGAGAGTTGTCAGTTTAATAAACTCAATTAGCTTTATTAATGATTTTGGAGATTAATTCAAATTATAACGTAATAGTCTTAACGCGTTCAAAACTACAACAATGGTTGAGCCTTCATGAAAAGCAACTGCTAGTCCAATATTTGTAAGACCTAATATTGTTACCGGTACTAACAATGCTACAACACCTAAACTTATAATTATATTTTGCTTTATTGTGCGTTTAGATTGCCTACTTAAACCTATAAGAAATGGCAAATTTTCAATCTTATCAGACATTAAAGCTACGTCTGCAGTTTCTAAAGCGACATCACTTCCTGCTGCACCCATAGCTATACTTACAGTGCTTAAGGCCATTGCAGGTGCGTCATTAACGCCATCACCAACCATGGCTATTTTGTTAAAATGCTTGATAAGTTGTTTAATTTCAGAAACTTTATCTTCTGGTAATAGATTTCCTTTAGCTTCAGAAAGCCCTATTTGTTTGGCGATGGCGTCACCTACATTTTGATGATCTCCTGTAAGCATTACCATATGTTTAATCCCAATTTTTTTTAATTGGTTTAAGGTATGCGCAGCCGTTTTTCGAGGTACATCCATTACACTCATTAAACCGATAATTTTATTGATATAAGCGACAATCATAACGGTTTCTCCTACGTTTAATAGATTTTGTGTCTCATTGAGAGTATACTCATCTATTTTAATACCAGCAGCTTCCATTAACTTGCTATTACCTATAAAGACCTTATTCCCATTATATAATGCGGTTATACCTTTACCTTGAATGGCATTGACGTTAGTCGCTTTATTATTTGGTTCAATGTTATATTGTTTTTTTATATCATTTGTTATTGCTTTGGCAAGTGGATGATTACTTAAATTTTCAACTTCTAATACTAGCTTAACAAATTCTGCTTCCTTAAAATTATCTATTGGAATAACATTAGTGAGTTTAGGTTTTCCTTCGGTCAAAGTGCCAGTTTTATCAAAGGCAATAGTTGTTATTTCTCCCAGATCTTCTAACGCTTTTCCACCTTTTATAAGTACACCTCTCTGAGCTGCTCTAGCAATACCACTTAAAACAGCACTTGGTGTAGATATGGCCAAAGCACAAGGACTTGCAGCTACTAAAACAGTTATGGCTCTATATAAACTTGTATTAAAACTTTCGTCAATTACCAAATACGCAAAACATAATAAGAAAACAATTAAAATGACTGTTGGTACATACCATTTTTCAAATTTTTTTGTAATTCTTTGTGTTGGTGATTTTTGAGTTTCTACATCACTAACCATTTTTATTAAACGAGCAACTGTAGAGTCTCCGCTTAATTTGAGAACTAAAATTTCAAGACTCGTATCTCCGTTAATAGTACCTGTAAATACAATATGTTTTTTATCAATATTTTTAAACTCTGGTAAGTTGGATGTATTGTTAATACAAGTTTTGTCTACTGGCATACTTTCGCCAGTAATGGGCGCTTGATTTATGCTGCTATTACCACTAATAATCACTCCATCTGCCGCAATTTTTGTATTGGGTTTTACAATAATTACATCGTGCAATTTTAATTGAGATATTGCTATTTCTTTAATCTTTCCGTTTTTTTTAACAAGTGCAGTTTTTGGTGATAAATCGTGTAAAGCTTTAATTGATTTTTTTGCTTTGTTCATGGCATGGTGTTCTAAAGCATGCCCTAAACTAAAAAGAAAAAGAAGTAGCGCACCTTCTGCCCAGCTACCGATATATGCAGCACCTGCTGCTGCTGCTATCATTAAAAAATCAATATCAAAACCACCTTTTGTGATTTTTTTCGCTGCTTCAATAGTTATAAAATAACCACCAAAAAAATACGCGATAATATAACTGCTAAAAGCCAACCAAGAATAGTCTGTTGTAATTTTTTCAACTAAAAAACCAAATATGAGAAAACTTCCACAAAAAACTGCAAAATATAGCTCAGTCTTATTCTCATATATTTTCAGCTGTTCATGAGTATTCTGTGCACTATATTCCATTAAAAAATAGCTATTATTTTATAGTATAAATTTAGTAATCTTAAATGTAATTCTAACTGACTATTATCATAAGAAAGCTAGTGTTACTCGAATAGTTTTGAAAAATAAACAACAGTAAATTAGCGATTTAAGGTTTTAAATCTACTTGTAAATCTGGTATTTTTACTAACTCAATTGTTGTTGATGCAAGTACAATTTTTCCATTTGATTTTTTAATTTCATTTCTTATTTTATCGTTTAATAAATGTTTGACAGAACGTCTTTTTTTGTAATCTACGATATATCTAAGGTTAAATTGAATCCAGTTATCTGTTAGTGATATAGCCAAAGTAGGATCGATTTGTGCATCTTCAATATAATATTTTTTTACAACACTTTGCCATTGTGATTTTGATTGATAGGTGTACTCTGATAATGTTTCAGATGCAATTTTAATAATTATAGATTTTGCCAATTCTACATCAGATCCGTAACGGATAGGTAGATTAAATTCATCCCATATAAAAGGAAAATCTTGTGAATAATTATATATAGGACCTTTAAAAACAAAAGCATTACTCAGCTTTACTATGCGGCCACTATAATTATCGCTACTAACCCAGTGACCAATTTCCATCATTGTTGTATACATACTATCCACATCAATAACATCTCCTTTTATTCCATTAATTTCAATACGATCTCCTGGTTTATAAACCTTAACTAGGAAAATGTATAAAGAACCTGCAATACTCAATATAAGTTCTTGTAATGTGAAGGCAATTCCAGCAGTAAATAAGCCAATGATAATAGTGAAATCTTTTATACTACCAGAAAAATAGGTAATTGCCAAAATAATTAGAAGTACATAGCCTATTATCTCTATTCCTTTTTGAGCTTTGTAGCGGATAACAGTATCGGATATTTTTCGCTTTAAATACCTTCTAATTAATTGAATAACAGAAAACACAATGACCAGTATTATTATAAACTTTAGAACTTTCCAAATAAAAGGATTCTCCCTTATCCATTGCTCTATAAATTCTATTGTGGTCATTTAAAATTAGGTTATATGTTTTCGTAAAAATTCAATTTGTTTCTAAGTGTAATAATTTCAGATTGAAGTTCTTCCACTTGTTTTAATAAATTGTAAATAGCATCAATACCTTCAAAATTTATATCTAAATCATAATGCAGTCGCATCATTTTTTCAACATCATTAAGTTGATTTGTCCTCAAATAAGTGGTGTTGTCAGTTATAGTAATCTCCACTAAATCGTATTCCTGCAATGCCTTAATAAATGTTTTAGGAACATTATAATGTGTACAAAATTGTTGTATTGAGATGAGGTGTGTCGTTTCCATGCTATCTTAATTTTGATAATTCATTAAAAAGTTCTTTTTCTTTATCCGTGAGCTTTTTTGGTAATTTGATGTTATAAGTTACATACAAATCACCAAATTGTCCTTCTTTTTTATATTTTGGAAAGCCTTTTCCTTTTAGTTTAACTTTTGTTCCGTTTTGAGTCTCTGGTTTAACAGTGAGTTTTGCTTTTCCATCAAAGGTGTTCACTGTAATTGTTCCGCCTAAAATAGCTTTATAGAGATCTAGGTCTATACTTGTATATAAATTATCACCATCGCGTTTAAAGTTTGTAGTGTTAACGATAGAAAATTCAATATATAAATCACCATTAGGACCGGCATTTATGCCTTTTCCGCCATGACCTTTAATTTTTATAATCTGTCCATTTTCAACTCCTGCTGGTATGGTAATTCTAATATTTTTATTATTGACAGTTAAGGTCCGTTTATGTGTTGTATATACATCCTTTAAGTTGAGTTGTAAACTGGCATTGTAGTCTTGCCCTCTAAACTTAACCTGCTGTCTGTGTGAGCCAGAAGATCTCCCACCGAACATAGAACTAAAGAAATCTGAAAAATCTTCTTCGGCATAGCCACCAAGATCATCGCTAGACTGTCTCTGATACTGCTCTTGCTGTTTTGCTTTTTCGTATTCTTCAGCATGTTGCCAATGTTCACCATATTCGTCATATTTTTTACGATTTTCAGTGTTACTCAGTACTTCGTTAGCTTCATTTATTTCCTTAAATCGTTTTTCAGCAACTTTATCATTCGGATTTAAATCTGGGTGAAATTTACGCGCAAGTTTGCGATAGGCTTTTTTTATTTCCTTATCCGATGCATTTTTAGGAACACCAAGTACCTTATAATAATCTATAAATGCCATTACTGTTTATTATGTGTTTTACTGTACTGTTTGAGTATTTGTTTTAGACTTTCTAAATAATCTTCCATAACTTTCATGGTCATTTCCGAATCACCTTCTGACGGTATAGTTATAGGGTTTTCGTCTAATGTTGCATAGAGCTCTGGGTAATTAACTTCTATGCTAAGTGTAAGTCTTGTTATTTGGTCCTCTATGTCCTGTAGTGTTTTCATAGTATCAATTTTAAAATATAGACTAAAATTAGCTTTAAAGCCTGTTATTAGAAATGATTTATATCATTCTGAATATGCTTATGACAATATTCTGCCATCCTCCATGGTTATAATTCGATCTGTTTTTTTTGCAAAGTCCTCATCATGAGTTACGATAAGAAGAGATAAACCTTTATGATCACTTAGTTCATTAAAGATATTAAAAACATTTTCGGCATTATGGCTATCTAAATTCCCCGTAGGTTCATCACCCATAATAATTGAAGGGTTATTTATAAGTGCCCTAGCTATGGCAACACGTTGTTTTTCTCCTCCTGAAACACGAGATGCACGCTTTAGCGCTAGATGCTCAATATGAAGCATTTTTAATTTCTCCATGGCATCATATTCAATTTCTTTTAGTGATTTTTCTGAAAGTTTTTTAGCAGGAAGCATCACGTTTTCCAAGACTGAAAACTCAGATAATAAGTAATGAAACTGAAAAACAAACCCTATATGCTTATTCCGTAGGTAAGAGAGATGAGCTCTATCTTGCCCTGTAATTAACTGATTGTTGAGAAATAACTGACCGTCATAATCCGTGTCCATGGTTGACAAAATGTAGAGTAGTGTAGATTTACCACATCCAGATTTTCCCATAATAGATGCAAACTCTCCTTGTTTCACATTAAAATTAATGTCTTTTAAGACGTGAAAGAGCACAGGTTTTTTAAAGTACTTGTTGATATGTTTAGCTTCTAGGACGATACTCATATTACTGACCTCTTATAATTTTTACAGGATCTATTTTCTTTGCTTTTTTAGAAGGTAAATAACCCGCTAGGAACGTTGAAAACATGGCAAATGAAAACCCAATGACAAAGAATAACGGATTCATATTAATTGGGTAGGTCTTAACTGTTGGTAAGGCTTCAGTCTGAAATGGAATGGTGTCAATTAAACTTGCCAGACCAAACCCAATAATTAAACCTAATACACCACCAATAAAGCCTATGATCATTGCCTGACTCATAAAAATTAACTGTACATCTCTTCCCGAAAAACCTGTTGCTTTTAAGATGGCGATGTCATTCATCTTTTCATAAATAAGCATGTTTAATATATTATAGATACCAAAACCGGCTACGATAAGTAGCGTTATAGACACAGCATAAGTAATTAGATTTCGAATGGTTGTGCCAGTTTCAAATTGTGCATTTGCCGTTTTAATGTCAATAGCAGTAAGATTAAATTGTTGTTCAATCCTTTTAGCTAAAGGAACAGCTTGTTCTATATCATATAATTTTACATTGATGTCTGTGATATAATTGTTGGCTTTACCTAATACTTTTTGAACGGTTTTAATAGTTGTAAAACTCTGAATGGCATCTAAATCTGCAATACCACTTTGATAAATACCAACTATTTTAAGTGGAAATATGCCACCATTTATTGGACTAACCTGTATACGGTCACCAACTTTTAATGACATTTTTTCTGCCATACCAATTCCTAATAAAATACTGTTATTTGTATTTTGAAGTGCCTCTGCAGAACCTTCAACAATATAATCTCCCATATTAAAAAGCTTAGCTTCATCAACAGGATTAATGCCTGTAAGATTTCCTCCTAATTCTATAGAACCTGCGATGTAAAATATTTGCGTTTTAATTTGAGGAACTGCACCACGTACATGTGTGTTGGATTCTAAATATTCAATTATTGGTAATGCATTATGAATTTTAGCCTGACTTATTTTAGGTTTAATGGAGTGAACGATATTAAGACCTTCTTCAACATTTTGAAGTAAAGAAATGGGTTGTTTTTTAGATGGTGCAATTTCGTTGTAAACATGAATGTGCGGTGTTTGGTTTAGGATTAAATTATCTAGCATACCATTTAAACCGGTCATAAAACATACCAATGTAATGTAAGATCCAATCCCAAAAGTTACACCTAAGGCTGCTGTAGCTGTTTGCTTTATTTTAGTAAGCAAATGTGTTTTAGCGATGTTTAGTATGACGTTCCAATTTACCATTATTCAGGAGGGTAAATGTGTGTGTTTTTATCTATGCCGGAAAGTATTTCTACATATTCCATATTTTGAAGTCCAGTTGTAACGGTTACTATTCCATCTTTAGTTTTAACCCTATTTTTATCAATAAGATAAGATTTTGGTATGGTGAGGCTATTTTCTTTTTTAGCTATAACTATGTTAGCTTCCCCTGATAATCCTGGATATAAGACTTCTGGTGGATTTTTAAATACAGCTTCAACTAAAAAGGTTTGATTACGTTCATCTTTTTTAGGATAAATTTTAGTGATTTTACCCTTAAATACTTCACCTGTGTAGGCTTCTAATGTTATAAGTACAGCCTGTTTTTTATTGATTTTTACAATATCGACTTCATCCACTAGAAGTTCTACAATAAAATTAGTACGACTACCTATTGACGCTAAAGGCTCCATGGAATTTACTATCTCACCTGGTTCTTTGTAGATGGCGTAAATCTTTCCATCTATCTTGCTTTTAACCGTAAAATCTTTGGTTGCAATTAAAGAGGATTTATAATTGTTCTGGGCTTGTTTTACTGCTGTAAGAAGTTCGTTTTTTGTTCTATTATATTTACTTTCTAGTAATTTTAAGTTGTTTTGTGATAATTCATAGTTCATTTTTTTCACATCATACTCAGCCCTAGAACCTATATTTTGTTTCCAAAGATTTTGTTGCCTAAAAAAGTTTATGGAATCGTTTTTAAATTTAAGTTTTGCTGATGCTATTTCGTTCACAATACTTTCTAAAATAGTAGCGCTGCCATTGTAATTCTCTCTTGCAAGATTTAATGCAAACTTTGCATTTTGAGAATTCAATTGAGGTGTATTGTTAATGATTTGTATTAAAGGCTGTCCGTCTGTAACCAACAACCCTTCATCTACCAATATTTTGTCAATAAGACCAGCGACACTTGCATATGCCTGATATAAACTATCTGGTTGCACAGTAGCCGATGAATATACTGATTCTGTTATACTTCTTTCAACCGGAAGAATTTTATCTTGTTTTTCTGAGCACGAAAAAAATATGATAAATAAGGAAAAAGCATGATGTATTTTCATTCACTTGAGTTTAGTTTTATCACGGACCATTTTCCGTTTTCGTCCTTTTTAGCAACGAGATTTTCAGAAATTCTCTTTGATGTTATTTTAGGTGGATTTCTTAAAAAATCTTTGTCTAATGCCACATAAACTCCTTTTGGGTTAATGTAGTTTTCTATCTCACCTGCTGTATTAATAACAACTTCTACATATTTGTAATACACTATGTTTTTCTCTAAGGCTACATTTTCTCCTGCATCCTCTTTAATTAATTCTAAGGCCAAAGCTTTCCCATAACTAAAATTTGTAGCATTAAGAAAACGAGGCTCAATTATGGTATTGCCAGTAATATCAATATATCCAAAATAAGAAATACCTTCTTTTCTTTCTTTTATTAGACATCTTCCAGAATAAAATATTGGATAGCTACCATCAGCAGTTTGTGTAAGTACTAAATCGTCTCTAAAGTCTACCATAATGTCACCATTATTATTAATAAATGCCCATTGGTCGTTTTTTTTAACAGCGGCAACACCATCATAGAATGGCGAAATAAAATCGACTGCATCAATTTGTTGTGCTGTATTTAAAATAGGAAGACAAACGATTGCTAAAAATATAAATAGTGCTCTTTTCATGATCTTAATCATTTAAGGATTAGAAAATCAAAAGTAACTACAAGGTTTTTTCTATGAAATGATATTGGTCAGACTATCTCATTTTTCAAAAGCAAATTAATTAGATTGAATAATATTTATAATATCATTTTTTTGTAAAACACCAGATTGTCTCCAGACTTGTTTTCCATTTTTAAACAAAAGCATTGTCGGTACACCACGCACCTGATATTTCGCAGCTAAAGGTTGATTCTTATCAACATCAATTTTTACAATTTTTACGTCATCGCCTAACTCTTCTTTAACTTCTTTCAATATAGGTGCTAACATTTTGCAAGGACCACACCAGTCCGCAAAAAAGTCTACTAAAACAGGTGTCTTTGAGTTGATAATGGTGTTAAAACTACTTTTCATTACTGTATTTTTTAAGTTCAAGATCTAGCTTTGCAAGGAGAATAACCTCAGATTTGTTTTGTCCAGAGAAACTAGCGGTAATTTCAGCGGCGGTTTTTAATATAAGCTTATTAATGTTATTGTTAAATAACGATTGATGAGATTCCATATACTCTAAAAAGCTTTTAAAACAAGTTTCTGCATTGTACTCATTATCTTTTTGTAGCCATCTAAATGTATCTACAATGGCTTGTTTTGAATTGTTGTCAAAATTTTTCAATAGTATCCATTTTTTATTCACAATTTCTATAAGCTTATTTAACTCTTCAGCTCTTACAGAATTATCAATTGCTGCAAAGGCGAAGAAGAGTTTTCCAAGATTTTGGTAGAACTGAATGACCATGTTAGATTCTTGATTCACAACTTCATATATTTAGCCTTAAAAATACAGGGTTTTCAATTCTGATAATATGATATTAATCAGCAAAAAACAGATAGACTTATTGTATCTTTTAACCTAGTAAAGAATACCGATTTAGATTGCTTTTTTTCTTTTAAAATTTAATCATTCACCATGCTAAGGCAAGACCAAGAGATATTTAATATACTGCTGGAAGCAATTTCCGAAGGCGTTATTATTGTTGATGATCATCAGCAAATTATGGAATTAAATACTGTCGCCGAGCGCATATTTGGTTACAAGAAGAGTGAACTTCTGCATAAAGATTTAAGTTTACTTGTACCAGATAATTACAGACATAACCACTCTAAACATTTCAAAAATTTTGCAAAAAAAGGGGAGAAGCGTAAAATGGGAGAAGCTTCTGATATTTATGGATTGAAGAAAACCGGTGATGTTATTGATATTGAGGTAGAACTAAATCCATTTTCTATTTATAACAAAACCTATGTTATGGCATTGGTGAAGGACGTATCTCAGCTCAAAGAAACTGAGAAAAATTTAATGCTAAAAAGTAGTGCCTTACAATCTGCTAGTAACGGAATTATTATTACAGATGCTTTAAAACCAGACAATCCAATTATTTATTTCAATGCAGCATTTCAGAGGTTAACAGGATATTCTAAAAAGGAAATTCTTAATCACAATTGTAGATTTTTACAAGGTAAAGATAGAGACCAGGAACCTTTAAAAATTCTTAGAGAAGCTATTAACAGTAGTGAAAGCTGTCAGGTTACATTACGTAACTATAAGAAAGATGGTACACTATTTTGGAACGACTTGTACATTATGCCAATAATAAATGATAAAGGAGTCATAACACACTTTATTGGTATTCAAAATGATGTTACAAAACGAAAAAAAGCTGAAGCAGAACGAAATCATTTAGCCACTATTTTTGATGAATCTTTAAATGAAATTTATGTATTTGATGCCAAAACATTAGAATTTATAAATGTTAATTATGGTGCGCAGAAAAATATTGGTTACACCATTAAGGAATTAAAGAAAATGACTCCATTCGATATAAAACCAAAAGAGAACGAGACTGCTTTTAGAAATATTACCGAAACTTTATTAAATGGTAAAGTTGAAAAAATTGAATTTGAATCCGTTCATCAACGAAAAGACGGTTCAATTTACCCTGTAGATGTACATTTACAACTTTCTAGTTTAGGAGAAAAAGAAGTTTTTGTTGCTATAATACTAGATATTACTGAGCGTAAAAACTATACAGAAAAATTAGAAAAAACAGTTCAGAAACGTACAGAACAGTTAAATGTAGCCTTATCTAAAGAGAAAGAACTTAATGAGTTAAAAACAAAGTTTTTATCGCTTGTTTCTCACGAGTTTAAAACACCTTTAAGCGGTATATTAACCTCTACTGTATTATTGGGTAAATATCAACTTTCTAAAGACCAGGAAAAACGAAATAAACACATAAAAACTATTGCAGATAAGGTTCATTATCTGAATAATATTTTAAATGATTTCCTATCATTAGAGAAATTAGAAACAGGAGATCTCAATTATACCTGTAGTAATTTTAAACTAAGTAAAGTCTTGGACGAAGTGGTGTATAATGCCAACATGATTTTAAAGGATGGACAGTTTATAAATTACCCTGATAATATTGATGATATTTCTTTCAATCAGGATGAGAAAATCGTGGCTTTAATAATTACCAACTTAGTAAATAATGCCATAAAGTATTCTCCAGAACATACTGATATAGACATTAATGTAAAACAGAATAGAACAACAACCACAATAGAAGTTTTAGACAATGGTATTGGCATACCAGATAAAGACCAAAAAAGTATTTTTGAGCGTTACTTTAGAGCAGAGAATGCAATAAACACTCAAGGTACCGGAATTGGATTAAATATTGCGAAATACCATTTAGAAAACTTAGGTGGCACTATCTCTTTTGAGAGTATAGAGAAAGAAGGCACAACCTTTACAATAACTATTCCTAATACCGCTAAACTATGAAGACCATATTACTGATAGAAGATGATATTGTTTTAAGAGAAAATACTGCAGAAATTTTAGAGTTATCAGGCTATAAGGTGTTAACAGCATCTAATGGGAAAAGTGGTATCATGACTACTAAAAAGCATCTGCCAGATATTATTGTCTGCGACATTATGATGCCAGAAATTGATGGCTATGAAACCTTGAAAATTTTATCAAAAGACAAAAAGACAAAACATATTCCTTTTATCTTCTTATCTGCAAAAACAGAACATAATGACGTTAGAAAGGGTATGAATTTAGGTGCTGATGACTATATCACTAAACCATTTAGTGAAGATGAGCTAATTAGTGCAATAGAAAGTAGATTGGCAAAAGCAGAAATTTTAAAAGAATCTTTAGGTTCAGTCATTCAACCTCAAGAAGTCGGAAGACATGATGAAATAAAAACACTAAATGATTTAAAGATTTTTTTCGATGATTATGGTGTAGAATTTAGTTTTGAAAAAGAAGAAATTATCTACAGGGAAGGTGACCATTCAAATTACATTTATTTAATTAATAAAGGTACCGTAAAGTGCTATAAAATTGATGTCCAAGGTAAAGAATTGGTCACTGCGTTATACAAAGAAGATGATCTCTTTGGATACACTTCTTTTACAAATAACAAGCCACATAAAGAAACAGCCACAGCCATAGAAGCTACAGAATTGATGGGAATATCTACTATTGAGTTTAATAAAATATTAGACAATAACCACAAGGTGGCCATGGATCTCATTCAGTTATTATCTGATGATCTCCTGGTTATAAAAAATCAGTTATTAGAAATGGCCTATGGTTCTGTAAATAGAAAAACAGCTGCCACCATTTTAAAATTTGCAGAAAAAATAAATCGCAAACCAGACGATCCTATAAATATCTCACGTAGCGATCTAGCCAGTGTTGCTGGTATAGCTACGGAAACTTTAATACGTGCTTTAACAACATTTAAGAAAGATGGCATCATTAAAAGTGATGGTAGAAACATTAAAGTCATGGATCTGGAACGTTTAAAACAAATGAACTAGTTAAAAGAGTCATTTCAAAATGACCAATATCATTTTCAAATTGTAACGTTAACAATACATTTGTCATTGTAAAGATGTTGTTCGATGAAAAATATATTACTACCTACTGATTTTTCAGAAAATTCATGGAACGCTATAAAATATGCTATCCATTTTTTTGAAAATCAAGATTGTAACTTTTATATGTTACATGTAATTAGACTTAATAATCTGGTTGCTAATGATACTCCTTTGGTTTTAAATGGAGGAGTAGTGGAAGATGTCTACGTTAAACCAACCAAGGTAAAGCTAAGAGAACTACTTAAACGAGTCTCTAAATTATCTATCAAATCTAAAAATCATCATTTCTACACGCTAACGGATTATAGTTTTTTCATAGAATCTATTCGTAAAACAGTAGAGGAAAAACAGATAGATTGTATTGTCATGGGTACTAAAGGTGCTACAGGTTTGGAAAAGATTATTTTGGGAACTAATACTGCAGATATTATTACTAAAGTAAAGTGTAATACCTTTGCAATTCCAGAGAATGCAGAATTTAGATTACCTGAGGAAGTGGCATTTCCAACAGACTTTTCATTGTCACATAATCTTCAGCTGCTAAAACCTGTTTCTGATATAATTGAACGGTTTAAGTCCTCATTAAGAATAGTTCATATCAACAAAGCAAAACCAGAATTGAATAAAGATCAGTTAAAAAATAAAGAGTTGTTAGAAGATTATTTTATTAATGAGGATTATAGTTTTCATTTTCTATCAAATAAACGAGTAGAAGATGCTGTACAATGTTTTGTAGAAAGCAGAAACACAGATTTAATCTGTATGGTAGCAAAAAATCTAAACTACTTCCAGCAAATCTTGTTTCATTCTAAGGTAGAGAAAATTAGCTATCATACAGATGTACCTTTTTTAGTCTTACACGAAAAAAATAAATATTATGGATAATTCAATTTTTTTTGGCCAAGTTTTGGGGTTGGTACCTTATTATTTTCTTTTTAATACTTAGTCTCAACCCAAAACGTATTAAGCAGATTTTTAATGATTTAAAAGATGAGAAATTCTTAATCATTTCTGCTTTTATAGCTATTATCATTGGTCTTCTTAATATTATTTTTCATAATATCTGGGAGCCTAATTACAAGCTAATAATTACGCTGCTTGGTTGGTTCTCTTTATTTATAGGATTGGCATTATTCGTCTTGCCTAAGCGAACTGTAAATTGGTTAGAGATACTTAATGTTAAGTTGGTACAGGTTATTTATATGCTGTTATTCTTTGTTGGTATTTACTTACTCAATATGGCTTATGGTATTGTATTACTATAAATATTAGCTAAGAGTGATATATATCATTTTATAAACAATACCTTCTTATTACATTTAGAACAGTATTCAATGATGACTATTTGAAAATGGGGGTTTTCTATTAGTTTTGCAATTAATTTTTGAAAGAAGCCAAACAATAGTTTGGCTTCTTTTTTTTGTTTCAACGTAATTCTAAAAAATTATGTAAATATCGCAGCATCTGATATTTATCATAGTTTAAATCTGTAATGAGATGTATTTTTAAATCAAATGAAAATACAATGTCATGAGAAAAATATTAGTGCCTACGGACTTTTCGGATAATGCAATGAATGCTCTAAAGTATGCCTTAGAGTTATTTAAATATGATAAAAGCGAGTTCTTTATAATGCATGCCTTCCAAGATGAAATTTATAAAGATGATGATTTATTGACCAAAGAGACTTTAGATGAGGTTACTAATATTATTGGAAATAGATCTCAACTAAAATTAGAAAGTATTTTAAAATATTTAAAGAAGCTATCTCCAAACCCTAGACACACGTATCATATTATTTCTTCTAATACTATGCTTATTGATGAAGCAGATAAAATTGTAGATGAAGAGAATATAGACATTGTTGTTATGGGTACACGTGGCGAAACAAATGATAGAAAATTAACTTTTGGTAGCCATACATTACAAGTATTAAAATACGTACAGTGTCCAGTATTGGCAATACCAGAAAATTACAAGGGTATACAACCAAGACATATTGTATTTGCAACCAATTATTTAATACCCTACAAACGAAGAGAACTTAAATTATTATGCGAATTAGCAGCTTCATACAGAGCAGCCATTGATGTGCTTTATATTTCTAAAACAGATAAACTTTCATTGAGACAAGAGAATAATAAAGACTTTATGCAGACAGAGTTATGTAAAAACCATCTCAATTTTAAAACCGTAAATAATAAAAGCTTTACCGATGCCATTTATACCTACATTAAGGAGAATAGTGTGGATATGTTAGTAATGGTAAATACACGACATTCGTTTTTAGAAAATTTACTTTTTCAATCTAAAATTGACAAAGTAGGTCTGAATATAAATATTCCATTTTTAGCATTACAAAATATTAGACGCTATTAAATAACTTAAAACTTATGACTATGAAAAGAGTATTATTACCAACAGATTTTTCTAAAAACTCATGGAATGCAATTAAATATGCATTGCAATTGTTTAAAAATGAAAAATGCACATTTACCTTATTAAATACATATACTCCAATAATTTATCAGTTTGAGTATATGCAAGCGAGTTCACCGCAACTTCAAGTTATGGAAGCGGTTAAAGAAACTTCAAAGAATAAATTAAATGATCTAGTTAAACGTATAGAAGAAGAGTTTCCTAATCCAAATCATATTTTTTCCAAAATATCAACTTTTAATACACTTACTGCGGAAATAAATGAATTGTACCATGGCAATACCATGGATCTAATCATTATGGGTACCAAAGGTGCTTCGGGAGTTAAGGAAGTATTGTTAGGTTCTAATACGGTTCATGTGCTTAATAAAGCCAAATGTCCTGTATTAGCAATTCCAAGTGATTTTGAGTTTGAAACTCCACATGAGTTATTATTTCCATCAGATTATGAAGTTAATTTTGAAGACAAACACATTCAGCCGATAATAGATATTGCAAATCTTTATAATATTCGTGTTAATATAATGCATGTGTATTACGGAGAAGAATTAACTGAAGCTCAGGAGCAAAACAGAAAAAAGTTAGAGGCTTATTTTAAAGGTATTGCGCATTTGTTTCATAATATAAAGAACCAAAATATTACAGAAGCGATTACACAATTTCAGATGAAAGCACGTATTAATCTATTGGTGATGATCAACAATAAGCATTCCTTCTTCGAAAACTTATTCTTTAAATCAGCAATTAAACAAATTGGTTTTCATTTGAATGTGCCATTTTTAGTAATTCCCTCAAGACTATAGGTTTATACTGATTAATATCATTTCATACGCTAAATCTTAGTCTTAAATTTCTAGTATAATAAAAGATTTTTAGCCATGAGAAAAAATATATTATTACCGACAGATTTTTCGGATAATGCTTGGTGTGCGGCAGTATATGCACTAAAATTATATGCAGAAGAAGAATGTAATTTTTATTTTTTGCATTCCAGTAAAATGAAGGCCTCAGCAATGTCTAATATGACCAACAAGTTGTTAAATATTATGGCAGATAAGGCTAAGAAAGAATTGTTAGAATTAAAAGAACTAGCAGAATCTTCAGATGCAAATGCTAATCACGAATTCGATATTATTTTAAGTACTGAAGCCATGGATGACGCTATTGAGAGAGCCATTCAAAAGCATAAAATAAATCTTATAGTAATGGGTACTAAAGGAGCTACACGTGCAAAAGAAATCTTCTTTGGTAGCAATACGGTGAAGATTATAAAGCACACTAAATCTTGTCCTATTTTCTTAATTCCACACGAATTTGATTTTGAAGAACCAAAGCAGATCGCATTTCCAACAGATTTTAATAGATTCTATGGAGAGGAATTATTACCACTTAAACGTTTGGCAGATTTATACAATTCTAAAATTAGAGTAGTTCATATTAATGAAGAAGAAAACCTAAATCATAAGCAAAATTATAATTTAGCAATGCTTAAGACCTATCTAGAGAATTATCCGCACTCTTTCCATTGGATGCCCGATTATACAAAGAAAGCAAATGCGATAATAGATTTTATTGAAGAACTCAATATCAACATATTGGTAATGATTAATTACGAGCACAGCTTTATTGAAAGTATAATACATGAACCTGTTATAAAGAAAATCGGATTCCATGCAACAGTACCATTTTTTGTAATTCCATCTATGAAGGAGTAATTAAAACAAGTATCAGTACAAATAAATCATAACATCATGAGACATAAAGTATTACTACCAACAGATTTCTCAGATAACGCTTGGCATGCTATTAATTATGCCACAGAGTTGTACAAAGACCAAGAAACAGACTTTTATATCCTTAATGTCTTTTCTGCTACTGGGAATGTTATGGAAAGTCTAATGAATTTAGATCCAGGAAGTGAGCTTTACGAAACCAAAAAATGGGATTCGGAAAACGGCTTAGCAAAAGTCTTGGAAAAACTCATATTACGAGGTACAAGTGATGCGAAACATCAATTTAAGACCATCTCCACATTCAACAATACAATTGACGCTATTAAATTGGTAGTGGATAAAAAGGATATTGATATGATTATAATGGGAACAAAAGGAGAAACTTACTCAAGAGCGACTGCTTTTGGTAGCACTGCAATCTATGTTATGGAAAAAGTGCGTAATTGTCCTGTAATTGTCGTGCCAAATAAAGCAGAACTAAAACTACCAAAAGAAATAGTTTTTCCCACAGGATTTAAAACCTATTATAAACGAAGAGAGCTCATTTACCTTACAGAGATAGCCAAGAAGAGTGATGCAACTATAGTTGTATTATATGTAGAAGAATCAGAGACATTATCAGAATCTCAAAAGGAAAACAAAGCACTTCTAGAAGATATTTTACAAGACACAAAATATAAATTTCAAACGCTTTCTAATAATTCAGTAATCACGGCTGTAAATATATTTGTAGAAAGTAGAGATAGTGATATGGTAGCTTTTATAAATAGAAAGCACACGTTTTTTGGAAGTATACTTACCAATCCTATGGTAAAAGAAATATCCTTTCATCTCAATGTGCCCATATTAGCGATGCATGACTTAAGAAACTAAAAAAATAATATTATGAAACATACAGGAGTCTGGATAGACAATGATAAGGCTTATATAGTCGAAGTAGAGAATGGTTCTGAAAAACTAACAACGGTAAAATCTAATATAGAGCGTTTTAAAGCTAAAGGTGGATCTGGTCAGCGATTTAAAAGCGGACCACAAGATGTTATAAAAGATAGTAAATATCTGGAGCGCGAAAAGCATCAACTAAAACAATATTTTGAAGATGTAGTTGCGAAAATTAAAGACACCAATGCATTGGTGATTTTTGGACCAGCAGGTACAAATCAAAAATTTAGTAAAGAATTGAATACTAATTACAATACGCTTGCGTCTAAAATTAAAGATGTTGTTAAAGCTGATAGTATGACAGATAATCAAATAAAGGCTTGGGTAAAAGATTACTTTAAGTTGAATTAATCCTTTAACAATGTTTATTAGTTAGTTTAAAACTGCCAGGATAAATTTTGTTTTGGCAGTTTTTTTAAATCAATAGTTATGGAAAATGAGAGTATCGATATTACAAAATCATCTGGTGAGCGTGTTAAATTTTCACTTTCTAAGCTTCGTACATCATTAAAGCGAACAGGTGCAGATAAAAAGACTATTGATCAAATTATTGATAAGGTGAGAGATGAGCTTTATCAAGGTATCTCAACAAAAGAGATTTATAACAGAGCTTTTGCGTTACTCAAAAAAAAGAAGAGTTATTTCGCTTCAAAATACAAGCTAAAAAAAGCTATTTATGAGCTGGGACCTACTGGTTTTCCGTTTGAGCGCTTTGTAGGAGCTATATTAAAATATTCTGGCTATAAGGTTAAGATTGGTCCTATTTTACAAGGTAAGTGTGTCACCCACGAAATAGATGTGGTAGCTCATAAAGGAAAAGAAACTACAATAATTGAATGTAAATTTCATGGCGAACAAGGCATCAATTGTAATGTAAAAGTGCCTCTGTATATTCATTCGCGCTATGAGGATGTAAAAGCACATTGGAATGCAAACAAAAAAAACGGAACCTCCTTAACTCAAGGTTGGGTAGTTACAAATACAAGATTTTCAGAAGATGCAATTCAATACAGTAATTGTTGTGGTCTTTATTTATTGAGCTGGGATTATCCAGAAAATAATGCACTTAAAGATAGAATTGATCGTCTTGGTTTATACCCAATAACAGTTTCAACATTGCTTACCGCAAGAGAAAAACAGTTTTTATTGAGTAGAAATGTAGTACTCTGTAGGGAATTAATTCACGATAAGTTTTATTTAGATCATTTAGGTGTTTCAGAAGTAAGAAAAGAAAAGATTCTAAATGAAATTTCACAACTGTGTACAATGCAAAATCACTAGCTATGGATAATTTTATTAAAGTTAATTTTTTAGGCGCATCAGGAGTGGTGACAGGTTCAAAATTTTTAATTGAAACCTCTGAAAAAAACATACTTATTGATTGTGGTATGTTTCAAGGACTAAAAGAATTACGAGAATTAAACTGGGAAAACCTTCCAGTACAAGTAGAAATAATTGATGTGGTGCTTTTAACGCATGGACATTTAGATCATGTCGGTTATTTACCGAGGCTGTTTAAGCAAGGTTTTAGAGGAAAAATTATTGGTACGGCACCAACTTTGGCTATAGCTGAAATTATTCTAAAAGATAGTGCCAAAATACACGAGGAAGAAGCAGAAAAAGCAAATAAAGAGAAATACACTAAGCATAAGCCCGCGTTACCTTTTTACACCGTTAAGGAATCTGAGAATACTATAAAATTGTTTCATGTAGATATAGAAGATAAATGGTTACAGTTATCTGAGCATATCTCATACAGATTTCAATACAATGGTCACATCATAGGTGCTACGTTTATAGAGCTAGATATTAATGGCAAACGACTTGTTTTTTCAGGTGATATCGGTAGACGAGATGATTATCTGCTCAATGATCCTAAAATGCCAGAGTGGGCAGACTTTCTATTCGTAGAGTCTACCTATGGGAATAAGTTGCATCCTAAAGAAGATGCAGAAGAGGTCCTAACTGAGATTATAAATGAAACCGTTCGTAAAAAAGGAAATTTAATAATTCCAAGCTTTGCTGTAGAACGACTACAGACACTGATGTATATTCTGTGGAAATTATATAAAAAACGAAAAATTCCAAATATTCCAATTTTTATAGACAGTCCAATGGGTAATAATGTATTAGAAGTATTTAAGCAGTTTCCTGGATGGCATAAATTATCCACAGAAGAGTATAACGCCATGTGTAACCATGTTACTATTGTACAATCTTACAGAGAAACCTGGGAAACTGTCGACGACCCAAGATCTAAAATTGTAATAGCTGGCAGTGGAATGGTAACAGGTGGCCGTGTATTAACCTATTTAAAGCAGTTAATAGATGAGCCTTCTACAACAGTTTTATTGGTAGGGTATCAAGCAGAAGGTACTCGTGGTAGACAATTACAAGACGGAGTGCATGAAATTCGATTTTTTGGAAAATACTATCCAGTAAAAGCAACCATAAAAAATATAGAAAGTTTATCTGCACATGCAGATCAAGATGATTTAATCCATTGGATGAGTCGAATCAAGAATATACCAGAGCGTGTGTATTTAATTCATGGTGAACCAAACGCCTTAGATGCAATTAGAGTTAAAATTGAGGCCACTTATGGTTGGTATGTAAGAATACCTAAGCTTACGGATGTTGACAAATTGATACTTTAAAAATTTATTAATCTATGCCTAAACTGATTAATATCATTTCAAAACTTACAGAGCCTGAGTAAATTAGAAACATAAATTAAGTTTAACAACAAAAATTTAAAACTATGTCACTTATTAAATTTAACAACAGAAACCGTTTGTTCCCTTCGTGGACAAATGATAGCTTAAAAAACTTTTTAAGCAGCGACGATTTTTTCAATAATGATTTTTTTTGAAGAAGATAGCTTAATGCCTGCAATGAACGTTAAAGAACACGATAATGATTTTGAAATTGAGTTTGCAGCTCCAGGTTTTAATAAGAAAGATTTTGAGGTAACTATTGACGATAATGTTCTCAATGTATGCGGGGAGAAAAAGCATGAAGTAGAAGAAAAAGAAGAGGATTATACACTTAAGGAGTTTAGCTACAATTCTTTTAAAAGATCATTGACATTACCTAAAACTGTAAACACAGATCAGAAAGTTAAAGCCACTTACAAAGATGGTATACTTAAATTGAATCTTCAAAAAAAAGAAGAAGCTAAAGCACAGCAACCTAAAAAGGTTGAGGTTATCTAAAAATCACTCACTAAAAGCAGAGTATAAATTAATGTTATTATACTCTGCTTTTTTCAAAATTTTTTATCATGAAAACAATACATACTAATGCAAGACATACCGAATGGTTAAGTGCAGATGAAATGCACTATGAGTCTAAAAACTGGATATCAGAATTAGAATTCTGTAAAGAAGAACAATTATTTTTTGAGGACTTAATTAAATCTTATACACTTCCTATTCTAGATAATAATCATTTTGAAGAAAGTAAAGCCTTAATTAATAAGCTTTCCAAAATTCTTAAACAAACACAGACATTAATAAATGCGGTAAAATCGCACGAAAAGGAATTATCTATTATGGTAGATGGAGTAGATCAAATTAAAGAAGAAACAGCATATAGAAAGGAACACCGTAACTTAATTGAGCTTATTAGCGAATTTAAAAAGCGTTATCAAACTATTAAAACCAAACTTTTTGATCTCATAAAATTAGTAATGCAAGAAAATAAGCAGAAGCATCTTATAGATAAAAGATAAATAAACTCATCATGAAGTATTTTTATACAATACTATTGGCTTTTCTATTAATTAACTGCTCTTCAACACAGCTGATAGACCAATGGAAAAATCCAGATATAACAACCTATGCTCCAGCGAAAGTACTCGTGGTAGGACTAACATCTAATATTGCTGCCAGACAAAAATTTGAAGATAAACTCAAAGAACAATTAGAAATGAGAGGTGCTGAGGTACACACAAGTATAGCGTATTTTAAACCAACCTTTAAAACAGAGAAATTAACAGAAAAAGAATTGTCAAAACTAGAAAAAGACCTTATTAATGATGGTTTTGATACGATTATTTTTTCAAAGGTTGTTGGTGTAGAAGACAAAATAGCTTACACTAAAAATTTTGATGTTTATGATGAGACTTTTGTAAGATTTAAAGAAGATTACCTTCGCTATCAGGATGTTTTTTACAACCCAGATTATTATGAAGAGTATACAATATATCATGCAGAAACAGGTATGTACTGCATTTGTCCTACTAAAGATAGAGAACTCATATGGAAGGGTTATGTAGATATTGTAGATCCACAATCTATAGAATCTTCAGCAAGTGATTATGTAGAATTGATTATTGCAGTATTAGAAGAACAGCAATTAGTAAATTTTAAGGCATTAGAACCAATTGATGACGAAATAGATTAATTGGAAATAGTGCCTTTTATTACAATTATAAAACTAATCAATCTAAATACAATACCTAAATTATAGATGACTAGACACATCAAAAAAGGCAATCTGGTCTATTTTGAATACATTTATTAAGCTTTCATTTTGAATTGGTCTTCTAACTATATCCTAAGAATGAAATACGAGTAATGGTACTCTCAGTTTATTGCTGATTTTCGTAGTTGGAGAGCCAATGAAGAACCGTTCAAAAAGACTCTCTTCCTGAACCAGTAGCGTTGTTATTTGAATATTATTAATCTGAACATAAGAATCTACAACTTGTGGCATAGGTATGTCAGTGACCATATGATACTCAAAATCTAAATCCGTTAGAAGTGTATCAATATTTTGTTTGTCTTTTTCCTGTTCAACAGCGTCTTCATTATTTGGGTTGACTCTAACCATATGCAGTTTTTTGCCAAACCGTTTTGTAAAATTCAATACAGCAGTAAATGCATCACCACTAAGCGCGTCATATAAATCTAGTGGTAATAAAACCTGATTGGGTGCTCGGTATTCAAAATCCTCGGGTATAACTAGAGTTGGGCAATACACCTTTCGTATTACGTTGATGGTATTACTACCAAATACTACTTCTTTAGCACCTGTAATACCATTAGTTCCCATTACTATGAGTTCTATTTGTTTTAAATCTACTACTTGTTTTATAGCGTCTGTGAATACGTCGTGATCGATTAGCATTTCAAACTCAAAATCTTCATGTTTAGATTTAGATTTAAGATTCTTCAAAAGTGTTTTTAATTGGGTCTTGGACTTTTTAACTAAAGAATCATATATACTTTTAGTTCCTCCTGCCATTAAATCATCACTTAAATATGTATTTGAGAGTTCTACATGAAACAAATAGAAATTGCAAATGCTTCCACTGAATAGCTTTAAGGCGTAGTTAATGGCATTTATTGAATTATCTGAAAAGTCTGTGAGTAGAAGAATATTTTTCATAACTGTATCTTTTGCCTATGTAAAGTACTATAGATTCAT
>NZ_CBFHMI010000022.1:0-35407 GCF_965656915.1 Winogradskyella sp.
ATCATTATCATCGTCGCAAACCTCTAAGGGAGTTGTCGCGTTGGCTGTTGGGTTGGCATTAACAATAAGTTCCAATGTGGTTAGATTATAACATTCGGAATTGTCAATTCTCTCTAAACGCACATATACCGTTTGATTAAATGCTGTTGTATTTGTATAAGGTACAGGTAACGGATTTACTCCATTATCACTATCTCCAGCAGTAAGGTGATATGTTACTGATACATCCGCTGCAGTATTTGTTCCAATTACTTCTGTATCTCTATCTGTTAAAGTAAAAGACGTAAAACCATCAGCGGTATCATCATCACATAACTCAATTGGAGTAATTGCATTATTAATAATTATTGATGTGAACTGCAATTCAAAAAACGTTGTAGCAAAACATTCTTGAGTATTATCTGCAATACGAGCCCATATGGTCTGAGGATTACTTGTATTTGTATAATTGGTAGGTAACGCACCAAGGTTGTCAATGGCATCTTGTTCCGTTAAATGGTAGGTAATTACGAAATCAGCCGGATTTTGAGCTCCTAAAATATCGTCATCATTTTCAGATAAATCGAACTCTGCAGTTCCATCAGTATCACATACCACCAAATTTTGAGCTGCATTTGCTACAGGACTAGGTCTAAATTCAACTAAAATAGAATCTGATGTTTCACAACCTACTGCAAATTCAACATCAACAGAATAGGTGCCTGACTCAGTTACATCAATTGTAGGTCCAGTTTCTCCAGGAATTTCCACACCATTAAAATACCAAGTATGCGTTGCTGTAGTTGCCTCTGTGTCTAAAGTAATTGCATTACCACCACATTCTGCTGTACCAGCAGCTATAGTAATATCGTCACCTAAATCACCACCTAGATTAAAACTACCTGCTTCTAAAAAAATTGCCGAATCCCATATTGAATCACCTTGATCCGCAACCACTAATTTAATTTCATAAACCGTATTTGGGATAACCGTGGCGGAGGCTGTTAAAACACTTGTCCTTCCACCATAGTTTGTTTCACCAATGTTGTATCCTTCAAAAAATTCAGGATTATCTGTACAAACGCCAGAGTTATTAATATTGGTTACACTCACTGGAGTACCATCTGGTAAAACGGCTAAATTCGTGTAAGGCACAGTTCCTACTTCTCTCAAAAGAAAGGCAAAACTATCTGCAAACGAACATTCTGTACTTCCGTCATACTCTTCAGAAGCCATTAAATACCTAAAGCTAATTTCGTTAGACGTAGGTATAAAATTGAACTTTATAAAAGTAGCGTCATTTGTATTCGCTTGTCCTAATGCAGCTTCTAAATCATTATCGCCTGCCTGATTATTGTCATTTGACACTAAAAAGCCACTTGCTGTATTACCAGCTTGAGACGCGACGCCGGTTGTTAATATTATTCCGTTTTCAAATGGAAAATTAGTTGCCCCACCTCTTGTAAAGTACCCATAACTTTTAGTGTCTAAACCTTCAGGGTTTCCATTAACCTGAAATGAAAAATTATCTACGGCAGAACATCCACCTGAAACTAAAACATTATCTATTAATTCCTCCGGAGAAAATGAAGATTCTGGGTAGGCTGAACTATTTACAGTAAGAATAGGATTTAATACAATAATTGACACTGTTGTAATTCCTTCACATCCAACCGGATTTGTATCTGTTACAGTTAGTGTAACCGTATAAGTTCCAGGAGTGTTATAAGTACTGGAAACATTTGTACCAGTATCTATACTTCCATTATCAAAATCCCAATCGTAAGTTGCACCTGTTCCATCTACTGAAAATGATGCACTTCCTGTAAAATCTACAGTTTCACCAGGTAAAATCTCTATAACATTTGGTGCACTCTCAGATGGTACTGTATCAATTGATGCTGTAATTGTCTGGCAAGCTACTGCGCAAAGAATATCGGCTTCCCAGCCTAATGTGTTTCCTGAAGCACCAGAAATAAATTCTATCGTTAAACAACCAGATGCATTAGCACCTGTTGCACTGACAGTGAAAGCCCCTACAGGACCATCATACGAACCAAGAAGTGTTGCAGTGGTATCAGTACCATCATAAATATTCATGATATCTTGATTCAAACCTGTTTGCGTACTAAAACTGGTAAAATCAAGGATAATAAATTCACCAACATTTTGTGGACAAATGGTGGTAACAAAATTTTCATCATTGCCATATGGGCCGAACGCTCCACCTGAGTCAAAGAATCTATCAGGAGCACATCGTGTAAACGTCCCATTTTGCATGGACAGATCTTGAGCAAACCCGATAGTCGAAATTATGAGGACAAGGGTAAAGAGGATCTTTTTCATACTTAAAATAGCTTCAATTATATAACACTAAAACCAAGGCATACGAATGATTGATTTGTACTGCTATTTTTATCGAGCACGAAATTTAAACAAATTATATGAATTCAATTAAGAATTTAGTTACAAATCCTATTCTTAGGATGAACGTTTAACATGGATATTTCATATTTTTGCAAAAAAAAGATATGCCAAAGACAAGTATTTCAATAATACCTACCTCTAACGATACGATTTTGAAGTTTGAAGCTGATAGATTTTTAACAGATCATAATAGTTTTGAATTTAACAATATTGACGATGCAAAAAATTCTCCGTTAGCACAGCAATTATTTCATTTACCATTTGTTAAAAAAGTATATATAGCATCTAATTTTGTTGCCATAGAGCGCTATAATATTGTAGAATGGAGTGACGTGCAAGATGAAGTAGCAGAGCAAATTGAAAAATACTTATCTAACGACGGAGTTGTTGTAACAGAAGTAGCAATTAAGCCAAAAGCTGCTGTTACTGTTTATGCTGAAAGTACACCAAACCCTAGTGTTTTAAAATTTGTTTGCAACAAAGTTTTAGTGCCAAATCTATATGAGTTTGGTTCTATTGAAGAGGCGAAACCTTCCCCATTAGCTACAGAGCTATTTCAGTTTCCATTTGTAAAGAATGTGTTTATAGAAAAAAACTACATTTCAATTACAAAGTTTGATATTATTGAATGGGAAGAAATCACACTTCAACTGCGAAAATTTATAAAGTCATTTGTTGAAAGTGGTAAAACCATCTTAAACAATGACGCACCAAAACAACTTAATAAAACTGAAGAAGCAATTGAGAAGAAGTTTGAAGCATTAGATGATACCTCTAAAAATATAGTGAACATCTTAGAAGAATACGTGAAACCAGCAGTTGCTAGTGATGGTGGCAATATAGAGTTTAGATCCTATGATGAAAACACTAAAAAAGTAGAAGTATTATTACAAGGAGCTTGCAGTGGCTGCCCTTCATCTACATTTACTTTAAAAAACGGTATAGAAAATATGCTAAAAGAAATGCTTAACGATAATGCAATAACTGTCAATGCAATTAATGGATAAAATTGATTAACGTTAGGGACCTTTTTGAAATTTTAGTTTCTAAAAAGAATAAACATATAAAATTTTAATATTATGGCAGTATTAAAAGTAATCGAAGTATTATCTAACTCAGAAACAAGCTGGGAAGATGCATCAAAAAAAGCAGTAAAGGAAGCTTCTAAAACGGTAAAAAATATTCGTTCTGTTTATGTTCAGGATCAAAGTTCAATTGTAAAAGGTGATGACGTAACAGAATTTAGAGTAAATCTTAAATTGACTTTTGAAGTTAAATAAATTTATTAATCTATAATAAAAATATGCAATGGATACACAAAAATGGATAGATAAAGGTTACGAACTAATAGTAGAATTTGGCCCAAAAGTTATTGGTGCAATTCTCATTTGGATTATTGGTAGCTGGATTGTAAAGTTGATTATAAAGGCTATTAAGAAAGCCATGACTAGAGCTGAGTATGATGAAAGCTTAAAAAAATTCCTCTTAAATCTAATCAACTGGATTTTAAAAATAGTTTTAATTATAGTCGTTCTTGGTACTATGGGTGTTGAAACAACATCATTTGCGGCAATAATAGCTGCAGCTGGTTTAGCGATTGGTTTAGCACTACAAGGCTCTTTAGGTAATTTTGCTGGTGGAGTACTGATAATGATTTTCAAACCATTTAAAATAGGTGATCTTATTGAAGCTCAAGGAGAAATTGGTGTAGTTAAAGAGATTGAAATTTTTACTACTAAATTAACGGGTTTATCTAATAAAGAAATTATTATACCTAATGGTGCACTATCAAACGGAAACATTATTAATTATACTACAGAGGGTACAAGACGTGTAGATTTAGTCTTTGGCGTAAGTTATGATGCTGAAATCAAAGAATCTAAAAGTGTTATTCTTAATGTACTAACGTCTCATCCTAAAGTATTAAAAGATCCAGCACCTGCTGTAACTGTATTAGAACTAGCTGATAGTTCTGTGAATTTCGCGGTTAGACCTTGGTGTAATGCAGAACATTATTGGGATGTTTACTTCGAAGTTACAGAAAATGTAAAAGAGGCTCTAGATGCTGCAGGTATTGAGATTCCTTATCCACATCAAGTAGAAATACATAAACAAGGTTAAGCCTTCTTTTTTAAAGCCACAAAATCTTTTAAATAATATGGTTCAAAATAAGCGACATCTTCGGTGTCGATTATTTTATATTTATCTTCTGACAGCTGAGCCATTTCATTTGCAGATGGTAGTTTTCCATCAATAAATATTGCTTTAGGATGATTGATTAACTGTCTTGTTTTTTCTACACCACTACCAATAAAATATACCTTATGATTTTCTAATAAATTTAAATAACTCTCTTCGGTTAATATCTCAGCCTCAACTTTTCTGAATTGACTTAAATCAGAATTATATATAGCAGAATAGACTTCCATACGTCTTGCATCTAGCATAGGTATGATATACCCATCATTAGCAATCACTTGATGGGCTAAACTTTTTAGTGTATCTATCGCTATTAAAGGCTTATTTAGCGCAAAACAAAGTCCTTTTGCAGACGAAACACCTATACGTAAACCGGTATAAGAACCTGGCCCTTTACTCACTGAAATAGCATCAATCTCTGAAGGCTTTATATTGGTCTTTTTAAAAACACTATCAATAAATAAATGTAAGGTTTCGGCATGAGAATAATGACGACTATTATCCTCTTTTAAAACTAAAGTCTCTCCATCTTTAGATAGAGAGACTGAACAATTTGTTGTTGCGGTTTCTATGTTAAGCACTAATGCCATTATAGTGATTGAAGTTTTTTATTCTTCAGTAGTTTCTTCGATGGATTCTTCTGGTTTCTTATTTTTAACCTCAATTAAATCTCCTGGTTTCAATTTTTTTGACACCATATTGTATGGTCCTGTAATAATTTCGTCATCTTCACTAAGACCAGAAACAATTTCAATATTAGTGTCATCTTGTATTCCTGTTTCTACAACCTTTAGTTTTGCCGTACCATTACTATTTACAAAAACACATTCAAATTTTTGCTCTTCTAAACCCTCTGATTCTTTATTATTCTGTACCATTTCACCAAAAGGTTTTTGAGTAGAACTGGTATCAGTTTTAATTACAATAGCGCTAATAGGTACAGCTATTGCATCATTTCGTTTTTGAGTAATAATATCTACAGTGGCTGTCATACCAGGTCTGAATGGTGAATACGATTCTGGTTTTCCTTCGGTTAAATCTTGATAAGACTCTTCTAAGATTCTAACTTTCACTTTAAAATTTGTAACCTGATCTGCTGCCAAATTACCAGCTGCTGAGTTTGCAATCTCTGTTACTATACCTTTGAATTCTTTCTTCAAATAAGCATCCACTTCTACTATGGTAGAATCTCCTATCTGAACTTTAACAATATCGTTTTCATTAACATCAACTTCCACTTCCATGTTTTTCAGGTTGGCTACTCTAAGAATTTCAGTACCAGCCATTTGCTGAGTTCCCACAACACGTTCTCCTAATTCTACATTTAACAGTGAAATTGTACCACTCATTGGTGCATAAATGGTTGTTCTTGTTAAATTATCTTTAGCTTCGTTTACTGTTGCTGCTGCACTTTGAACACTATAGTAAGCAGAGCTTTTACCTGCTTGTGCTGTTTCGTAATTAGCTATTGCTCTATCCCAATCTGCCTTAGAAATTACACCTTTATCAAATAGTGTTTTATTTCTATCGTAATCTGCCTTAGCCTGTTTTAATGTTGCTTCTGCCTGCTCTAAACCAGCTCTTACATTTTGATATGTTGCTTGAGATCTATTAACGGCTGATTGAATTAAATCTGGATTTACCTTTACTAATAAATCACCTTTTTGTACTTCTTGACCTTCTTTGTATGGCAACTCTAAAATTTCACCAGAAACTTCAGATGAAATCTTTACCTCAACTTCTGGCTGAATTTTTCCTGTTGCAGATACCGTTTCTACAATATCTTTTAAGGTTACTTCTTTAACAGTAACTTCTTTAAAATTGCCTTTTTTACCAAACCATCCCATTGATTTTCCTGCAATCATCACAACGAGTGCAAGAACAACAATACCAATGATAATTTTTACTGTTTTGCTCATTTTATATTAATTTAAGTCGGTTATTGGTAATCCGAAGTAGAACTCTAGAATTTTAAGTCTAAAGATATAATCATACTTTGTACGCACCACATCTGATTGTGCATTTTCATAAGCCGTTCTCGATTGGTTAAAATCAAAAGCGTTAGACAAGCCAACATCATATCTTTCTTTAGCATACTCAAATGCTAGGCGTCTAGCTTCTTCTGTCTGTAATGCCGCTTCATAAGATTTCTTTGAGTTCTTAGCGTCATTAAAAGCCTGATAAACTGTAGATTCTAAATCTAGTTCTGCCTGCTCTAACTGGTACTTTAAGCGCTCAACCTGAACTTTACTTCTCTTAACATTATTACGCACATTAAAATTATTAAATATTGGAACATTTAATCTTAGACCTACTGAAGTACCGTCAAATAAATATAGTTGATCTATAAAAGCAATATCCTCACCCGTAAACGGATTGATTTGTGTACTTGCCCAACGCGTATTGTATCCTACGAAACCAGATAAAGTTGGATAGTAATTTGCCCTTGCCAATTCAAGATCTTTTTGAGCTAATTCAAAATTTGTTTCAGCAATCTTTACATCATTAATCTCCTCTTTTGCCTTATTTACTATTTCACCTGGTTTTTTTTCTAAAATATCTGAAGCCACTAATCCATAGTCTTCATCTACAATATCAAAATTTTCGTAATCTGTTAATTGTAATATTTGAGCTAAACCAAATTTAGATAAGAATAAAGCATTTTCTGCAGCAATAATTTGCTGTGCCTGTGTTGCATCTGTTGCTCTTAACTCTAAAAGATCTCCTTGAGGTAATACACCTGCATCTACTAAATCTTGTGTATTTTTTAAATTTTCCTTAGTTACTTCGTTTTGAGATTTTAGTACTTTTAATTGCTCTCTATTGGCCAAAATCTGCAAAAATGAATTCGCTACGAAAAGCGAAATATCGTCCTTCATTTTATCTAATCGATATTCTGAAGCAATTTTATTAATCTTTGCTCTTTGTAATGTTTTCCAATTTGAAAAACCAGAAAAAATATTAATTCCAGAACTAACACCTCCATTTGCTGATCTAAATGTTGTATTCTCAAACTGGTTAGTCGCTGGGTTAATGTTTGCACCAGTATTGATGTTATACGATGCATTAGAATTTAAATTTGGTAAAAAATTAGAAACAGCCTGACTCTTATCAATATCTGCTAAATCTACATCTAACTCTGACTGCTGAATAGAAATATTATTTTCTAGTGCGTAATTAACACACTCCAAAAGGGTCCATTTTTTATTTTGAGCTTGTGCCAATACTCCAAAAAGAAGTAATGTGATTATGATTGATTTTTTCATGATGTCTATTTGTCTATATAAATCTTAAAATGTTACACTAAATCTAAAAATTATTGTTGAGCGTATTTAGGCATGCCTTGTATTTGGTTCCAAACTTTTATTTTATCGTCTTTAGTGATACCACTTTTTATTTCTACAAAAATACCATCACTGATTCCCAATTCTACGTCTCTTCTTTCAAAATCCTGGTCTCCAACTTCAATTTCTACATATGGTTTTTTAGTATCCTTATCATATTGTACTAAAGCTTCTTTAATGGCCAAGACTTCTTCTGCCTTTTCTAATATAATAGAAGCATTTGCACTTAAGCCTGCGCGTATAAATGTAGAGTCAATTTGCTTTAATGTTCCTTTAATTGCAAATTGTATTGCACCATTTTCAGCAATTCCTTTTGGTGCAATGTAGTCTAGCACTGCATCAAATTTTTCATTTTCAATTGCTCCAACAGTAATTTCAAGAGGTAATCCTTCTTTAATTTTACCAACTTCACTTTCATCTACTTTACCTTCAAAAATCATTTTTTTCACATCAGCTAAGGATGCAATAGATGTTCCTTCATTAAAATTATTTGCTTCTATTACTTGGTTACCTGCTTTTACAGGCACATCTAACACCATACCTGAAACTGTTGCTCTTACTTGAGTCTGTGCAATATTTCCAACGCCAGATGTAGTACCAGTTTTAATAATATCGTAATTTTGACGAGATTGTGTAACGCTAATTCTTGCTTGCTCTACTTGCTGTTTTGCTTGTAAATATGTGTTATTGACCTGATCAAACTCATTGGCTGGTATAACACCTTTATCAAACAACTCTTTTTGACGATCATAAATAGCCTTCTGAGTTTTAAAGTTAATCTCTGCGGTCTGTAAAGCTGTACTGTTAGAAGCTATATTATTCTTTGCACTGGTTAAATTTGAAACATTTGGAATTACTTTTATCTGTGCAATTAAATCACCTTGATTCACATATTCTCCAGCCTCAACATAAACTTCTTCTACTACACCAGATATATTTGGTTTAATTAACACCTCTTCTTTTGGCACAATACTTCCCGTTGCCATAGTTTTTACAACTATAGTTTGATTTGAAGGAGACTGTGTGGTATATGTTATCGGATCTTCCTGATTTTTCTGCCACAAATAAATTAATGCTGTTGAAAAGGCAGCGACTATGACGATTAATATAATTACTGTTGTTGTACGTTTCATTGGTTTGGTACTTGTCTTAGTATTAATTAGTATTATTTATTTTATTCTATTCTTAGAGCGTCTACAGGTTTCATTTTTGTAGCACTATTTGCTGGTATTAACCCAGCCAGTAATCCTGAAACTACCAAGATAGTGAGTGCAGTAAATATAACTTGCATTCCTACACTTGGATTTACAAAATTTTCAACTGGACCATTATTAGATAATATATAGTTCATAATCCAAATGACTCCACCAGCAAATGCAACACCTACCATACCTGATAAAATAGTAAGTATTAAACTTTCTTGAAGTATTTGAGCTTTTATATTCCATGGTGTCGCACCTAAGGCACGACGAACTCCGATTTCTTTTGTACGTTCTTTTACAACAATTAGCATAATGTTACTAATACCTATAATACCAGACATTAAAATAAGAGATCCTACAAAATATCCGACAACTGTTAAAATGGCAAATAACCCACTTACTTTCGCAAATTGCTCAGAAATATCTCTATGCCCAAGCGCACGTTCATCATTAGGGTGTACTCTATGTCTTGTTTTTAAAAAACTAAACACACGATCTTTGACATCAGTAATATTAAACTGATCGTGAGCCGTAATAGCCATCCAACCTACACGATCGCCATAGTTAAACGCTTGATTAAATGTTGAAAAAGGGATGTAGATTGTGTTTGCTTCTTCCTCTTTATCACCTTGGCTATTTGGGTTTTTAAATGTGCCAACAACCATAAAATTTACTCCATTAATTTTGATATACGAGCCTATTAAATCTTCATCTTTATCATATAGAGATCGTACAACATCAACACCAATTACACATACCTTTCGGTTTGAATTGATGTCTGAATAACTAATAAACCTTCCTTGAAGAATGTCCATTGGAAGCTGATTAATAAATTCTGGGTAATCGCCATAAATTTGAAATGCACCAATTTTTGTTCCTCGAGTAACGTTATTACCGCCGCGATAACCTCCTAAAGAATTTCGTGGTGATACATACTTTAATTCTGGAAACTCATTTTTGATAGCCTCTATATCTCCTGTCTTATAATTGAAGCGTCTTCCTTTAGGTAAACCCTTATACGATATTGACGTTCGTTGCACCCAGGTAAACATAGAGTTTGTTGCAAAATCACTAAAACCTGCCTCAACGCCGTTTTTTAATCCGTTAGTCAATGCCAGAAGCAATACTAAAATGGTTATACCCCAAAATACGCCGAATGCAGTTAGAAAAGTTCTAAACTTATTGGCTGTTAAAGCTTCTAATATTTCATTCCAACGGTCTTTACTAAACATCTTATTCGTCTCTAAGTGCTACAATAGGTTTTATTTTTGCCGCTCGGTACGCAGGTATAAATCCAGCTATTGTCCCTGCGGCCACAAGTAAGAATACTGTAAATAGAGCCGTATTAAAATCTACCTGTGGATATTTAATATAATCGCTTTCTATGGTTGGACCTACAATTTCTAATAAGCCGAGACCGATAATTAAGCCAAACAACCCCGAAAACATAGTTACAAAAATAGATTCCTGAAGAATCATCCCAATTATTGAAAATGGTTCTGCTCCCAAGGCTTTTCTTATACCTATCTCTTTGGTACGCTCTTTTACAATAATAATCATGATATTCCCAACACCTACAACACCTGCTATAATTGTTCCTATACCAACGAACCAAAATACAGCCTTGATGACATCTATTAAAGAATAGATTTTCTTAGCTTCCTCTAAGGTATTGTATACTCTCACTGCAGCCATATCATCTGGTGCAATGATATATTTTTGTTTAATATCTCGTTCAATTCCTGCTACTAAACCATTTGACAATTTTAGTGCCTCATCCAAGTTATCTGACATGGCCACGGTAAAGGTCATATCTCTAATACGATCACCACCATTAAAGGCTATTTGCGCAGAAGAAATTGGAATATAAACGTTTCCTTCTTCTTGTTCACCACCTGCATCTGTATAAACGCCTATAACCTTAAAGTTAATACCATAAATAGAAACGAGCTCTCCTAAAGGACTTTTTCCTTTAAATAATTCGGTCTTTGTTTTGTTTCCAACAACGATAACCTTACGAGATTCTTCTATATCAGCTTGATTTACAAAACGACCTTCTAGCATTTGTGCATTTTCAATAAATTGAAAATCTGGATAAACACCTCTAACACTGTAATTACCAGATTCGTTTTTATAATTGAGTAGTCCTCCCCAAATAGAGTATCCAGCAGATTTGTACTCAAGGTAATCATCGTAAGTATCTGATATTGTATAAAAATCTTCGTTTTTTAGTTGAATCCTACGATTAGGATTAAGACCCTTATAACCTTTTGTTGTACTGCGCGTTCTGATGCTTATTCGATTTGTTGCATCACCTGAAAATTGTTCAGTAACACCGTTCTGTATACCTGAACTAAAGCCAAGAAGCACTACCAAAATAAAGATTCCTGAAGCTACAGATATTCCTGTTAGAATAGTTCTTAGCTTATTCTTCTTTAGAGTATCAAATATTTCTTGCCAACGTTCTATATCAAACATGTGCTTTTGCTCTAATTTGTTTTACTGGACTATCATCAATTATAACGCCGTCTTTTAGATTAACAATGCGCTTTGTCATATGTGCAATATCATCTTCGTGAGTAACAACGAGTATTGTTTTACCTTCATCATTAATTCCTTGTATTAAATCCATAACCTCATGAGATGTTACCGAATCTAAAGCCCCTGTTGGTTCATCAGCCAATAATACTTTTGGATCACTTGCGAGAGCTCTTGCAATTGCCACACGTTGTTTTTGCCCACCAGATAATTCACTTGGTAAATGGTGAGACCATTCAGCTAAGCCTACTTTTTCAAGGTAATGCATTGCTTTATCTACACGTTCTTTTCGTTTTAGCCCTTGGTAATATAATGGCATAGCCACATTATCTAAGGCAGATTTATAATTAATTAAATTAAAAGACTGAAAAATGAATCCAAGAAATTTATTTCTGTATTGAGCCGCTACTTTCTCATTGAGATTTTTTATTGGCACACCATCTAACACATAACTCCCTTTATCAGCTTCATCTAACATTCCTAAAATATTGAGTAATGTAGATTTTCCAGAGCCTGAAGACCCCATAATTGAAACTAATTCCCCTTCTTTTACACTAAAGTTAATACCCTTTAATACATGAAGCGAATTGCTTCCCATATGGTAAGACTTGTGCAGATCCTTAATTTCTATCATAGCATTTCTGGTTAATGAGTGTAATTTTAAGAAATTCCCTTTCGTTTTATGCCAAGAATTTGTTAAGACTTGCTTTTTAAACCCCTATGAATAGACTATTAAAGTGTAATATTGTTACATTGAATCTTCAGTATTTTTTGTCTTTTTTGATTTACTATATGTCTTGTAGACAAAATAACCTATTGTGCCTACTAAAAGGTAAGGTACAATCATTAAAAAAAGGATACCATCATTAATACCTTCAGCTGCAGACTGGCTTTCTTCACTTTCTAAAACTGCCCTGCACATTGCACATTGAGCATTAGACTTTAAAAGTCCGCCTAAGAATAAAAAAGATAAAATGATTTTTTGCTTCATAACTAAGCGTAATAAGGAGAAATCATTAGATAAACAATAACTCCTGTAACTGCTACATACAACCAAAGTGGAAATGTGATTTTGGCAATTTTCTTATGGCGTTCAAAATTATTTGTAATTGCTCTTACATAGGTTATGAGCACGAAAGGTATTATTACTATTGATAATAGAATATGTGTAATTAATATAAAATAATAGACATAGCTAATTAGACCTTCTCCTCCAAATTTCGTTGAATCGCTCGTCATGTGATACGCCACATACATTACTAAAAACGCAACAGATAGTCCAATGGCAAACTTCATTAATCTTTCGTGAAGTTTTCTATTATTTTTTTTAATTGCGACTACAGCAGTAATAAGTACTATGGCCGTTAAACCATTAACACTTGCATATATTGGAGGTAAGAAAGTAAGTGGTTCTACATCAAATCCAAGTCGCCTCAAATTAATTCCGAAAAGTGCTGCTACCGCAACAGGAATTATAATTGAAAGGGCTACAATCCACTTATTGTATTTCTTTTCTTTTTCTAAATCAGTTGTATTCATAGTTACTCTTTAAGCAGTTTTTCTATATCTTCTTTTAATATTGTAATTTCTTGCGGAATTCCATCTTCGTCTACGCCTAAAGACTCAGGAATTAAACCATTGTAAAAGATTATTGGATTACCAAAATCATCTTTTCGAGAACGGATAAATCCTTCTTTATCAATTAGTGCAAAATTCCCAGAGTGCTCAAAACCTCCTTCAACGGATTCGTCTTTAGCAGTATATAAATTAAACCCTTCGTTTGCTAATTTATATATTGCTGATTCTTCCCCTGTCATTAAATGCCAATTAGGATTTGTAATGCCGTAATTCTCTGCATAAGCCTTTAATACTTCTGGTGTATCGATATCTGGTGTAATTGTAAATGATGCCACACCAAAATTTTCAAAATCTTTAAATTCCTCTTGAACTTCGACTAAATTACGATTCATAATAGGACATATTGTTGGGCATGTTGTAAAAAAGAATTCTACTACATATACCTTCCCTAAGTAATCTTCATTGTTTATGGTTTCTCCATCTTGATTTGTGAAACTAAATTCTGGAACTTTCTTTGCCTGATCATTAATCATTAGATATGACAAGTCACTTTTATTAGATTCCTTATCGCTGGCAGTTGATACATCTTTACTTCTGCTTTCGTCTCTAATAATATCGTCATTACCGATTCTATCTATAATTTTTGGAATAAATATTACACCAAATACCAAAACGATAAATGCTATACCGATATATGAATAATTTATTTTTTTACTCATTGTTTTGATTTAATTCTTTTGATCTTCTTGTATTAGAATCGTCAAATTTACCTTTTCGTTTTTGGCGATATTCTGTAAATAACACGCGCATATCAGCGCTCATCATGTTTTTAATATCTGATACCTCAATCATATTATACGAATACACGCTAAATGCAGGCTTATCAGCTTCAATATCTTTCTTTTCTCTACCATCTATTCGTCCACGTTGATTCAAATCTTTATCAACGATAAATACATTTTGAGAAGATAAATTAGCAGATAATTTATTTTTAGACTTTAGGCTATTATGAAACATTTTAATTTCACCTGGAGTGCCAAAAATGTAGTGCCAAAATTTTAGATCTTCGTAAGTGTTTATTTCTTTTTTGAGCTCACTGACTTCATTTTCTGTACCTTCTGGAACAACTATGACTACCTGGAATTTTTTGAACCCCTTAAACTTGTCATATACTAATTCTTTTAAATTAGAAGCTGCAATAGAATTGCTCAAAGGAGATTGACCTAAAAATCCTAGTACGGTAATATGATCTTTTAACCTGATTGTATCTTGTATGTCTGAATAAAACTTATCAATTTCTAAGACTTTAGAATTGACAATATTTAAAGGCTCATAATTGTGTTTAGCAGGATATAACATTAGAAGAAACGCAACTGGCAAAAAGAATAAAATTCCAAGAACTATGTTACGTTTTGTGTTATTTGTTTTCATACTGCAAAAATAAAAAAGGTGGTTTAGAAAAACCACCTTTTTAATATCATTTAACGTTATTAAATCCGTTTAAAAATCTCTCTTTATAAGAGCATCATCAGTATTGTAAACTTCAAAGACGTATCCTCCTTCTTGTAGTAAAATGAAGATTAAATAACAGATAAGAAATACACCTGTCCATACTACCATTTTTCTTAAGCTACCTTTTTCATCACGCATGTGCATAAAGTCCCAAGTAATATAGTAGGCCTTAACAATCGTCAATAAGATGAAGATTAAGTTCAAAGGCTTCATATATATTATTGGTGAAAACAGTATGTTTCCAATGGTTGCAAAGAAACCACCTTCAAATGGAGTCATTAATGGATACATTAATGATTCTGGCTTATAGATACCTAAAACAACTTCTATTGCAGTTACAATAGTTAAGAATACTAAAACTCCCCAGATTTTCTGTGTGTTAGACTTAAATTTCCAAAGTCCTCTAAATATTTCTAATTTATGTTCGTGTGCCATAATATAGTCTTAATTGCTTTTTATACCAGATAGAAGAATGTAAATACAAATACCCAAACTAAATCGACAAAGTGCCAGTATAATCCCACTTTCTCAACCATTTCATAACTTCCTCTTTTTTCGTAGGTTCCTAAAATAACATTAAAGAAAATAATGATATTAATTACTACACCAGAGAATACGTGAAATCCGTGAAACCCTGTGATAAAGAAGAAAAAATCTGCAAATAAAGATGTACCGTATTCGTTAACTACAAGATTAGCTCCTTTAACCACTAATTGTCCATTGTCCTTTATTTGTTTTAGAGATTCTTGTCTTGAGAGTACAGTTTTTTCACCTTCTTCATTAATGATTTGAGATCTTACTAAAATATTAGGATTAGCTTCTAAACCTTCATATATCTCATTTACGCTGTAAGGTGGTAAGCTTGCTTCTTCCCTAAACCACAAGCCATTTTTTCGCTCATGTTCTACGCGGACATCAGGAATAGTCATCGCAAACTCGTCTATAGAAATTCGTTTAAATTTTTCTTTGCCATCTACAGTTACAAGCTCTCCAAATTGTAAAATATTACCACCTTTAGTTTGCACAGCTCCATAATCTCCCTGGATAAAAGTTGCCCATTCCCAAGCTTGAGAACCTACGAATATTGCCCCACCAATAATGGTTAAGAACATATATAAAGTCACTTTAGCCTTATTCATGTGATGACCTGCATCTACAGCTAATACCATAGTTACAGAAGACATAATAAGAATAAATGTCATAAAGGCCACGTATATCATTGGTAACTCCTGACCATGTAAAAATGGTACGTGAGTAAACACCTCATCTGCAATTGGCCATTCTTTTATAAACTTGAATCTTGAAAAGCCGTAAGCTGCCAAGAATCCTGAAAATGTTAATGCATCCGACACAATGAAGAACCACATCATCAACTTACCATAACTTGCGCCCAGAGGTCTATTACCTCCTCCCCAAGTTTTTCCTTCTGTACCAGTACTAGCTACTGTAGAATCCATAGAAATTATTTAATTTTTAAGATTGAACAAAAATAATCAAATTATATATCTAAAAAAATATAAAAACAAAAAGAGCACAAGCCAAAGTATGTCTACAAAATGCCAGAAATAAGCCGACAGTTCTAAACCCAACATATTGTTGGCATTATACTTCTGTTTAAAATGATTATAAATAACAACAATGATACTAATTAACCCAGCAATAACGTGTCCTATATGCACAACAGCAATTAAATAGATGTAGGACATTGTTATATTACTTGTTGGTCCTGTAAAATTATAACCAGATTCAATAATTTGTCTAAACCCTTCAAGTTGATTAAAAATAAATGCAATTCCTAAAGCAAGTGTTATTAAAAGCCATATGGTGGCTAATTGCATTTTATTTTGTTTCACTGCACGTTTGGCTAAGATAAAAGTTATACTACTTATAAGTATAACAAATACACTAATTATGAATGCTTGTGGTAGTTCGTAATTAGTTAACCAGTCTTTATCTAATCGTTGTTTTCTACTTACAATAAAAGCACTTATTAAAGCTGCAAAAGACATAATCAATGATCCTACGCCAAACCACAACATCATTTTTTTAGATCTTCCCCTTTTTTCTTCTTGTGTTCCTTCTGTTAAATCCATCTATCTCAAAAATTTATCTGCAACATATATAATTTGTAACATCGTAATATAGAATACGCTAGACAACATTAATTGTTTCGCCGCCTTTACTGTTCGTAGTTTAAATAATCTAAAAGCATACGCTAACATCACCATACCTAATATAAATACTAGTACAGCTCCTACAATTGATAATTTTAAATCACCTGTAAATCCAAATACCGGAATTATTGAAGCAATAATTGTCCAAACACTATACATTATAATCTGGACGGCTGTTCCTTTATCTGGCTCACCTGTTGGCAACATAAAGAATCCTCCTTTTTTATAGTCTTCATATAAAAACCATCCTATAGACCAAAAATGTGGAAATTGCCAAAAAAATTGAATAGCAAATAAAGTCCCAGGTTCTATTCCAAAATCATTACGGGCGGCAACCCAACCTAACATAAATGGAATAGCTCCAGGCAATGCACCAACAAAAACAGCTAATGAAGTTCTAGTCTTAAGTGGTGTATAAACACTAGTGTATAAGAAAATTGATATTGCACCATACATCGCTGTTTTAGGATTGATGATATATAATGTTATTATTCCCAATATGGTAAATGAAGTCGCTATAATGAAAGCTGTATTGACACTCATCCTACCTGCAGGAATTGGTCTGTTCTTAGTCCTATCCATTAAAGCATCTAGATCGCGCTCAATAATTTGATTGTAGGCATTTGAAGCACCAACCATAAAGTAACCACCAAATGAAAGTAAGATAAGTGTTGTGAAACTAATAGTTTCTGCACCCAGAAAATACCCGGCAATAGAGGAAAATACAACACTTAGGGATAATCCCATTTTTGTTATTTCCTTAAAATCTGTTATCACAGAAGCTGTTGATACCGAAGATTTTGTGCTGCTCAAACTGTTTTATTTTAGTCCTATTCTTAGCGAGTGCAAAGATAACTTGAAAAATGGTTCTGACCAACGCTAGACTATAGTTTTAATTTTACTTAACACCATAGTTTAAGATTATATATTTTTAAATGAGTTAAACTCGTTTCAACATCATCTATATGATTATTTTCAGAAAACTAAACATTTTGATGTTTTTGTTTAAATCATCAACAAAAGAGGAAAATCTTGATGAAGCAATAATTCATACTTTTTTCTCATTAGTATTTCAAAAAGAAAAATAAGACTACTTAAGAATCCTAAAAATCATTGTACCAATTAAAGAGGTCCGTCCTCACTCCAATACTAAACCAAAGTGTTCTAGAATCCATAGTAGATGTTGTGATAGCTTCTGGATTAAAATCTCTGTAAATAATATTAGTAAAGAGTTTTAGATTGGTAGTTGGATTAAGCAAATAGCCTGCCTTAATTTCAGTCATAAAACTATTGGTTTTATTTCCTTGACCTATTTTAATACCAGTATCTCCAATTCGATTGTCCTCATCTGCATAAATATTGCCACCATAATTAAAAGGATCGTCTGGAGTGTTAAAATCAAATCCTCGTTGACCGATTATGAACTTAGCATCAGCAAACCATCTTTTATAGTTATAACGTCCTATTAAAACTAATTCTCTAAAGTTTGAACCCCAAAGATGAGCCATTGGCTGATTAAAATGGGCATAGTTTAAAACAATTGAGTTATGAGAATACGTATAAGGCCTTACCTGATTATATTCTGCTTGTAGTAATAAATTATCTACCTCAAAAGCATTGAAATATTTTGCACCTAGTTGAAATCCAAATTTATTTTTCCAACTCTTGTCACCACCAGTGACATCACTTAAAGAAAACTCGTCTAGAATAAACTGACCATATATATTCACCTTATTATTCCATTTATACTTTCCACTTAATCCTAAGATGGCATTACCAGCATCCTGACCCGTTTGAAACTCAATGGCTCTAAAGAAAATAATTGGATTTAAATAATTAATATCAAAACCTCTTCCATTAGAATCTGCCCATATTACGGACTCAAACAAACCAATATTTAGTCGTTTAGACACGTTCCAACTTAAATAATGGTTAGCCATATACTTGGTAAAAAATGCACCATCTACGGTAACCTCTGGCCTTACATCTTTTAACCACATCCATGTACTGGTATATTTTATTTTCCAAAAAGAAGCATTCAACTTTAAGAAAGGATGTGGACTCGCAACATCACTTTGAAATAATGAGCGATAACCGTCTCCAATAAAGTTTTTTCCATGACCAAATTGAATATTTAAAAAATCTGCTGGTGTATATGACAGATAGGCTTCTGCAACAGGGTAATCATATGAATTGTCCTTAAAACGCTTTGCAATACCACGACCAGGAATTATCGCAGGATCTGGACCAAATGCTTTTAAACTTTCTGCAAATTCATTAAAATAATCTGCAAATCGGCCTTGACTTTCATAAACCGACGCAGTTAAATTAAATCGTTTACCCAGTCCTGCTTGGATAAAAACACCCCTGGTATTATTCCAGGTACCATCATCACCTTCTGAGTCTGCACCTGCCTGTAGATCTAAAATAGGATCTACTGTAAACCAATAATCTTTACCTTGGACCTCAACCAAATGTTCGTTATATAACTTTCTACCAAACCATGAATTCGTATCTTTTGCAAGACTTTCTATTTCAGCTTTAATGTTATAATACTTTGATACATCATTATAGATAAACGGTTTTGCTGCCGTATGACTATTGGTTCCAATGGCATTCATTTCGTCATCGAATCTCGCATAAAAGGAATGCGTAAAAGGGATGTTTAATTGACTATAATATTCTAAACCTTCATAAGGCTTTAATTCAGCATTCACCTTATCAAACTCATTTGATAGGGTTGCGTTAAGACTATCTTTTTTTGTCATAGTCTCTTCAAAAGGATCTTCTATTTGCCTTACAGGTCCAACTAAAGGAATAGCTATAGAGATACTATACTGGACAAAAGTTGGGTTTCCATTATATTTTGCTGGTGTAATCTTCGGCAATAATTTAAATACTCTTTCAGTTTCGTCTTTCAATTCGAGATAGGCTGCGTCTAAATAAATGATGTTAAACATTCCTTCCTTATCAACTTCAAACAACACATGAATATCACCTGTGTATTCTTCTTCAGTAACACTATTGGCTACCTTGAAGTTCTTATAAATAAAATTGTTTAAAGTGAATTTAAAACAGGCTTTTAACTGATCAATAGCTTCTGATTCGCATTCATTAAAAACTGGTGGCCTTTCGTATGTTGAAATTGTTTGTGAAAAACTAGAGAAAGATATTAATAGAATAGCAACGACATAAATACGCTTCATAGAGGACTTACTTTTAATGCATGAAAGATACTTATTTTTTTTAGTTAGCCTAAAACAAAAAAGCCGTTGTCATTGTGAAAACGGCTTATATTTTATAATTTTTATATACTTAATATCTTGCGTCAAAAACTATAGGCAAGGTATACACAACACCAACCGGTATATTACGCTGTAAGCCAGGTTCCATTTGAGGAATTTTTCTAATAAGACGCTCGGCTTCTTTCTCTAAAGCAGGATGTGGCGCTCTGATAAGAACATCAGTTACGTTTCCATTTTTATCAATTGTAAACACCGTACTAATTCTTTGTACCCCAGTAATACCGTAATCACCAGCAATACCCGTATTAAAGCGTCTATTGATTAGCTTGGTTAATTTTGAAGACATACACTTTTTACGTTTTTTATTGCTTGTGTATTTTTCACAGCCAGGATACACTGGCACCTTTTCAATTAACTTAAATGGTATTGGTTTTACCGGTTCAATAGGTTCTTTAATATCTATAATTTCACCAACTGAAGCAGGTTTATATTGGTCTTTCTTATCATCAGTAGATACTAATTGCGTTTCTATTACATTTTTCTCATTATCTACTTCTTCAAATTTTTCTATTATCTCTTTAGCACGTTCAATTTGAGGCTTTGGCTGTTCGGGTTCAATAACCTCAACGATAAAAGGTTTAACATAATCAACTGAGATAATTTCTGTTTTTGCTTTGTCATCAGAAAGTGTGACTTTCTTGTTTTGAAATTGCATTTCAAAAAGTGCATATGTGCCCAACAAACAAAGAATCAACCCTATTTGAAAATATAGGGTTGAGTTTTTTTGTAAATTTGCATCATGCTTTTGTGATTTCTTAACTTCAGTAGTGCTCTGACCAGCAATACTGAAATCTTTTTTAGAATTTTTCATAATACGTATTATTTAAATGTTAATATTATGAGAAAGTCACAATAAGCATACCAAAAATAAAATCCCGTCCAATTAATTTTGAACGGGATTTTTATATTTAAAAAATATTCCTTTTAGTCTTGCACCTGGAAAACTATTGGCAACGAGTAAGGTACAATTACAGCCTTCCCTCTTTGCTTACCTGGTTTCATCTTTGGCAACAAACCTATGACACGTTTTGCTTCTCTCTCTAATCCTGGGTGAGGACCACGTGCACCGATATTTACTACATTTCCGTTTTTATCTATTTTAAACGAAACGAATATTCTTTTCCTACCTGGAGGTAATCCTAAATCACTTGCCAAGTCCTTATTAAATCTTCTATTTACTAATTTCTGAACTTTATCGGACATACATTTCTTCTTCGCTGCATTCCCTTTTTCCCTTTCACAACCTGGAAAAACCGGAACGTTCTCAATAACTGAAAATGGTATCTCTAAGTCTTCTTCTACTTCTTCTACTTCTACTTCTTCTACTTCTACAATTTCCGTATCCATTTCCGTTTCAGTAGACTCAATTACAGTCTCCTCAATTTCTTCTTCATCTTCAACAACCTCAATAATTTCCGGAGCTGGTGGTGGTGGTGGTGGCGGTGGTGGTGGCGTAACCAATTGCTCTGTAATTGGTACTTCTTCTTCCAACTCATCATCTAAATTTAGTGAATCAATGGCGATATCACTCTTATCATATGTCTTGTAGTTTATTGATAGATAAGTCACTGCAAGCATTAATGCAAGACCAACTGCAAAGTAAATTGAGCTGTTACGGCTTACATCTGATTTTGGATTCTTCTTAGGTTCCATAATACTTTTTTGTTATAGTGTCGCTAATTTAACTAATTAATAGTAAAAAAAACAACCCTTTGTTTTATTTTAACTTTATTATATCTATTCTGACTGCAATTAACATGCCAACAATAACTCCAAAACAGTTGGCAAGTAGATCTAAATTATCATAGGTTCTATTTGGATTGAACGGGTGTTGGACAAGTTCTAAAACAATTCCAAAAACAATGAGAACAACAGTGGTAATTAATACTTTAAAACTTTTTGAATGAGATTTAATGTACGTAACCCATAACAATGATAGTAATAGATATGCCAGAAAATGATATATTTTATCATCAAACGAAAATCCCAGTTTAGGTACACCGTTGATATTGATAAGACTTGCTACAGTTAACGCAATGGTATAGACTATTGCTAAAAACAATAGTATTCTTTTATCCACTAATTAGGTCTTTATAATCTTCTGCAGATAAGAGATTGTCTAATTCAGAAGTGTCAGAAATTTTTAGCTTGATCATCCAACCATCGCCATAAGGGTCTGTATTTACCTTTTCAGGCTCATCCTCTAGACTTTCATTAAACTCAATAATCTCACCAGAAAGTGGTAAGAATAAGTCTGAAACCGTTTTAACCGCTTCTACAGTACCAAAAACTTCTTCAACATCTAATGTCTCGTCTAAAGTATCTACTTCTACATAAACAATATCACCTAATTCCCCTTGTGCAAAATCTGTAATTCCTACTGTTGCAGTATCACCTTCGATTTTTATCCATTCGTGGTCTTTAGTGTATTTTAATTCTGATGGTATATTCATCTTTAACGTTGTAAATTATTAATGAAACAAAAGTAATTTTTTAATTCCTTCAATTCAAAATTAATTACCAAAATTATATCGTAATGTTATACCTGATCTTAACGAGGTCTGTGGAAAAGAGGTTGAAATGGCAAAATCTGAGAATGTGTAATCAAAGTAAAAGATTGCAGTTAGGTTTTTACTAAATGCATAATCTGCCTGAAATTTTGCTCCCCAAATTGTCTGTCCGGCTGTCACTTGATTATTTTCTATATCTAAGTATCTGATTATGGTCTTATTATCCCTTACGGTTACGTCTGCACGCATGTTTAAATCACTCTTAATAATTTGTTTTGGGCCTGCAAGTTGAGATCGAATCCTTAGATCTTTAATTCTATAACCTAAACCAAGTGTATATTCTTTTCCTTGTATTTCAGTCATTAGATTATTATCAAAACTTAAAGATAATAATCGATCTGTCTTAATCTCGGCTAATACCTTAATAGAATTTTTCATTTCAAACTCCAATCGTATTAGAGGACTAAATTGTTCTTCTAAATTTATATTACTGTATAAAGTTTCGTTCTTAAAGTTTCCTGCCTGATCTAATGCATCCTCATTTAAAGGACTATCATAATCTTCATCTGGATCTGCAGCTACGTAATCTAAGTTTGTTCTAAACTGATTAATTGTATATCGCGATCTATAGCCATGCTGAATAGAAAAACGTCTGAATGTTTTCTTAAACCATGGAATTCTCATTAAGCCTGTATACTTAATCGTCCAATTTGGGATAGGCACATCTCTAAATGCTCCCGTATCAATTTTATCTGGATCAGATCCTTGGTATGCCGATAAAAATGCAGGTAAAAGCACTCGTTGACTATTTTTTCCAAATCCTTCCGGGAATCCGTCTGAATCTCGTCCAAACGTATTATTTCCGTAAAATTCTCTCGCTAATCTATTAGCCACAATTAATCGATTAGCTCTAAAATCATCGAATGGTTGAGATTGATTCTCATCGCTAGTACTAAACGCTGTTTTTATTAAAGCTGTTGAAATATTGAAGTTTCCGAACGTATTAGGCGTTAATGAGATATACTCTGAATCCTCTACTCTAAAGTTTTCGCTAAAGTTTTCAGCATATGTTCTGTTACCGATTAAATCTATTTTAAGATCGCGCATTGGTTCAATATTCACCGAGTAATCTAATGAGGTATTTTTAACTTCAGTATACTGCTGATTAAAATCTGGAAAAGTTGTTAGCCAACCACTTCTGGCAGTTAGATTTCTAATATCTCTCTGGCTACCAAAGGTATAACCAACTGTTGGCCTTAACGTACCAATAAATCCTGGTGTTGGTAAATATCCTGGCAAAAACGTACCGTTATTTTCAGTATAACCAAATTGAATACGCTTAACCATAGTTACAATATCAATTAAGGTATTATAGGCCTTTTTCCCTGTGCTCAATTTGTTAGGATTATCTTGCTGATTGCCTTGTGCAGCATTTGGAGTTGATGTTCTTAGTTGTGTTGTTCTACCTCGTCGGCGTTGGTTGCCTTTTCGTACAAGACCGATTGTCTTATAGAAGGTCTCCATATTTAAGGAAGAGTTTAAATTGTGAGTATTAGAATTTTGAATTGAGTGCCCTAAATTATAACTCACACCATCTAAAATTAACCCATCATTTAAGTCAGATCCTTTTTGCCATTGAAACATGCCATTATAAGCATACGTGGCTCTTAAGAAACTCAGTGCAGGAATTTTGTAAAGTGGTAATTCGTAATTAACCTGAAGTTGTTGTGTCTGAAAGTTTGGATCTCCAAAATCAAAGAAACCTTCCCATACATTTAATTCGGGGTCTTGTCTTCCATTAATTCTATCATCAATAAAATAATTTCGAACAATATTAGTATTAGCCGCTGTAAAGTTTAAACTTAAAGCGTCTGTAAGATTGTAATTAATAGCATATTGAAAATCGAAAGTGTAATTTCTTCTGAATAATTCCTCAATTCCTATGTTATCACCACCTAATTCTACTTCTCTAAATTTCTGTTTACTAAACTGTCTATTTATATCGGTGTTAACTGAGAAACTAGATGGTAAAAGGTTGAAATTAAAATCCTTTAATATCTTCCAATATTTACCTCTAAACAACGAATCATTCTTTTTAAATGGTTCTACTCTTACAGGCTCAAAAGCATAATTATAATTAACACCAGCTCTAACCGTTTGATCCAAAGATTTTTCAATTTCAAAATCTCTGTGTTCTACTTTATTATAGGAGTAATTAAATGTTAGGTTTTCGACATCGTAGAAATGTTTCTTTGCATCACCCATTTTTTGTTTACGCACACCTATAAAATTAATACTCCTTCGCTTGGTATAATTTTCATTAACCTTTAGAATAGAATCTTGGTCTGTGGTATTATCTAATTGTGTCTCTAACTCAATATCTCTGTAGAATTCATCAAATTGAGGTGTGATAATTTCTTCACTTTGGGCATAATTAAATGGTATCTGAACTCCCCATTCTTTTGGTAAAAGTTGACCTAACTGAACATTAGTGACTACATCATATTGTTTAACATCTTCTCTACTTCTTTCGTTAGGTGATTGCTCTATACCACCAAAACCGATTGTACTTCTTCTCCCTGTCATACTAACATTAGCAAAATCTGCAATATTTGTATCCATACTCACAACTGCTGCCCAACCACCTTCATTATCTAAATCTGACATCCTTAGCTCATTAAACCAAACTTCACCACAAGAATTTAAACCTGTATTACCAGAGTTTTTTACACCTACCATTAACACTCTGATATCTCCAAAGTTTGGGTTCCCTTTTATTGCGACACGTTGCTGTCCTATAGGTAATGGTGAGAATTCTGCAACTGGTGTTTCATTGAGTGTACCATCAATAACGTCATAAAAGGTTGGATCTTGATTAGTCAATGACTGATCAAAAATACCCTTTGATTTTATTTGTTGTAATGCTTCGAGTGGTATATTGATTTCATTAACCGATGGCCATATGCGCTCTTCGATAGAAAGCCCTCCATCGACCAAGTCTGATGGTAATAATGGTACTTCTATTTGATAGAAATTTTGAGTAAAATCATTACCCATTCTAATAAAAGCAATTAGTTCGCCTTCCTGAAGAGTTTGTCCTTCTTGTGCCTCTGCATGTAAGAACATACGTAAGTTTTTATACTGACGCATATCTACATTAATATTCTTAAATACACCTCTAGAATCTTCAGGCTCTAATTCACATGCCTGTAACACTAAAGACTGTTCATTTTGTCTTATAATATTATTGTTATTATTAAGCTCTTCTCTTCTTACACCTGGCGGAATAACGTAGTTACCGTCGTTCTCCTGAACACCAACAATGGCTACATTAAACTCTGCATCCGCACTATTATTTGTTGGGTCATTATCTAAATCTAAGGTATATCGTCTCCAATCACTTCTAACCAAATCTAAAGTTGCAAAACGCAGTACGGTTTTTTCTGTGAACTCATTTAGATATAAACGAGCAAAACGAACCGAACGAATGTCTGTAATACCGCCGACTGCATTAGTAGGTTCGTTTATAGGTAACCTAAACTGATACCAGGTTACTTCACGCTCATCGCCGTTTGGCAACGTAACGTTTCTTACTTTAACATCATTAATCTGTGGATTATTAATATTAAGACTTAAAGGATTCATTTCTACTTCGTACTCAAAATAACTATCAATAGTATTCATTGTGTTATCTCGGTTGATGTCTTCTACATCTGGTTGCGTTGTAGAACCTCTATTAGTATCTGTGAAAACATCAGGTGTATTGCCTTCCAGTCCGTTATATCTTTTGTAACGTTCAAAAATATCTCCGTTAGTATTTAAATAATAAACATAGTTATCTTTAGCCGGATCTTCAGCGGTTTGAAACTGACTAGGAAATCTGAGTTGTTCCTCTGCATCATCGTAACCATCATAACCCACATCTTGATTGTCTCTTTCTTGACCAGTAGTGCCAAAAGTGTATATCAATGATTGATTTTGTGGTACAACAGAACCATATCCTGTCGGATTTAAGTTTGAAATATCTCCATTTTCAGGAAGTCCATTTTCGTATTGTTTCTTTCCATCTTTCAGAACATCTTCAGAAATATTTCCTAAGTTAATTGTTAATTTACCTCCTGGATTAGAAGTATCATCTAAAAATGGATCTTGTACCCAAAACTCTATATACTCTACATTGGCTTGTTCAAAATCTGTAGATGTAATTTGGCGCGTAATACCTGCCCAACTATTGTTAGGGTTTAATGTGTCATCAACCGCTGCGAGATCAAAATTATATGGTCCTCGTTCGGTCGGATAATACGCTAAATCCAGCGTATTAATCACGGAGGTTTGTCCTTGGACGATATCTATTTCTGGGAATATCTCTTCAATAAACACACGTCTTGTATATAAATCAGATACATCATCATCTGTAATACCATCTGGTCTTTGATTACTGTAAAATATAGGATCTACAGTATACCAATTTAAGAATGCTCTACCATAACCATTTTCGATACTTGGATTATCATTACCAGGTATATTAGCTGGTAATTCTTTAGGCCTACTTGACAGAAACCAGGATAGTGGGCTTAATAAATCAATGGCTCCTTGAGTTCCTTCAAAATCATCAATGTAAGCTGTTGCCTCACCATTAAAGTCAGTTCCTTTCGGTGCACCTGGCAATAAATATGCAAACTCTCCTCTCACAGAAAGATTAGAAGGTACATCTGTATCTATATTTGGTAATTTATTTACCATTCTAGTTAAAAATGGTACTTCGGTAGAGTAATTACCGTTAAATCCGAAAATAGTATTATTTATTGGCTCTGAATTAAAATTTGCTTTTTGTGTTATTGGTCGTTCGTTAAGGTTAAGTAATGTAGCACCTAAAACAAAGTTCTCATTGAATTGATGCTCAACATTTACACCTGTAAAACGCCTTGTCTGCTGACCAAATACTGCATTATTCTCCACTGATACATTAATAGGTGTATTTGATGCTTTCAGTGCTTCATCTAAAATCTCAACTCGACCTAATTGGTAATTTACCGTATAATCAATTCCTTCAACCAATAACCTACCTCCAGCAGTTACACGAACTGAACCTCTTGGCACATTAAATGCTCCAATAGGAATTCCCTCGCCACCACTGCTTTTAAAACGACCCTTAATTTGAAACTTATTTTTCTCAGCTTCATCTAAAGCTTGTGTTTTTGTAGATTTATAAAGCAAATCATACACATACTTCTCATGGTTTGGATTGGTATATGTGTCTTGCTCGTATTCTGTGGCATTGTTATTTGGGTTACCATCATCGTCTAATACATCGAAAAGGTAACGACCAAAAGGCTCTGCCTTAGTGAAAATAATTTTACCATTTTGGGTTAAGACAGTCAAACCTGGTACATAATCAAAGAAACCATCTCCTCGCTCCTGAGGATCATTATTAAAATTTAACCGATCTAAATGAAATAGTCTAAGGAGTGGAGTTTCATTGATTTCAGTATCGTCAGCTGCACAAGGTGTGTTATTATCAAATGTTGGGAATGTTGTTCCTTCTACAGGTCTTATGTAGTTAACAGGTGATGCTTCGGTATAAAAAATATTTAATCTAAAATCTTCCTGACTTAATTGAAAAGCACCTGTATCATAGATGTTTTTCATCATAAGATCCCAAATAGGTTGCTCAACCGCGGTAACAGCACTCTTCAACATTTTTAGTATTAAACTTTGCGGTGTTCCTGTAGATAATACAAAGCTGTCACTTATACCATCGGCATTAGTGTCTTGTCCATTATCTATTATACCATCTCCATCAACATCAGCATCAGTTTCATCATTAATACCATCACCATCAGTGTCGGTTCCATTATCGTTGGTTCCATCTCCATCTATATCAACATCGGCAATATCAGGGATTCCATCTAAATCGGTATCCGATAATGTTGATGTAGAATTAACTCCATCGTTGGCAAATTCACCAACTTGAAATACTTCGCCACCAATTGTATATTGAAATGCAACTGCCAGAACTTCATCATTTAACAATCGCTGATTTAAGGATATATATCCTAATTCTGAATGTAAAAAATAGTCTCTTCCTTCTTGTAATTTTCGCGCAGCTTCAAGTTTACCATAGTCAAATCCTTCATTTACGGGAACGTTTATACCTGTTTCAACAATAGTTACATCTCGAACAGCATCAGTTAGAAGTGATCCTGGTCCTCCAATATTAGTTGGGTCAAAATCATTATTTTCATTTTTTGGTCTTGCTCCCGGAAAATTCACAAAACCACCAGGAAGAGGATCTAATCCGATGTTTTCAATTTCAGATTCTCCTAAATCCTGAAAAGCAATTACATTTCGGACATTATCCGTTTGATTATTTCTGTTAGTAACCCAAACTTCTACTCTTGTGATTTGAAGTCCTCCATTGTCTATAAATGGATATTGTAATAATGCTTCATCATAATTATCTCTAAAGTATTGCGCTAAGAAGAAGTGCCTATTCTCATCATAATCTCTTGCAAAAAACTCAAACTCTTCTAATGTACCGCCACCTTGAGCAACTACAGATCTGGATTGTGACTGTTGTTCTGAAAAAACAGCTGTTACTCTGGTTTTTCCGAATTGTAATTCTGTCTTTACACCAAATAAACTCTGTGCTCCTGTTATTAAAGAACTATTTAAAGGCATATTAACATTACCAACCTCAATTTTTCGTACAATATCATCTTCTGTTGGTGTGTATTCTAACTTTACTAAATTTTGAAAATCGAAAGTAGACTCCGTATCATAGTTTGCTGTTACCTGAAGTCTGGTCCCTACCTTACCTAATAAACTCAGACTAATTCTTTGATCGAAATCGAAGGTAAAATTGGTTCTATTTCTTGGAGAAAACGAAGGATTATCTTGCTTAGAAAACAAAACACCTAAATCCACCTCTACTGAACCCTGTGGAATAACATTTATTGTATTTCCACCAAATATGGTTTCAAACAAACCTGAATTGACATAAAACTCTGGTAATAGATTCTTCTGATCTTCCTCAATGCCTTCTTTTTGACCAGCTGCCGCATCGGCCATTTTTTTGTAATACTCCTTTAATTTCTCCTGGAGTACTAGTCGTCTAAACTCGTCCGGAGTTAAAATTAGTGGATAATTAGTATTGAAGTTTCCTATTTTTTCAGTGTAAATATACCTATCTAAAATAGGGTCATATGTGTATTTTGAAACAATGCTATTTGGATTTGGCATTACTATTTTACCAAATGCATAAGTTGTTTTTGTAGAGTCTTGTTCTTGCTCAGTTTCCTGAGAATGGGAGGTTATACTAATCAGCATCATAACTGATAATATGAATGAAAAACCTAATGAGTTGATTTGATTATAGCTAGTTTTATTCAATTGCATTATAAGTTTTTAAGAGCTTCTTTGATTATTTGCTCCACAAAAGCGTCTGGGCTATTTTGTAATATTTTGTCAATAACTTTTTCAGACTGTTTTTTGTTAAATCCTAAAACTTCTAAAGCAGATAACGCTTCATCTTTATGAGTATTGTTTGGTATTAAAGAAAGTTCGTCAATGCCATAAACTTTTAACACTTTATCTTTTAGATCTATAATTACACGCTGTGCTGTTTTAGCACCAATACCCTTTACACTTTGTATCAACGCCACATCGCCTCCTGCAATTCCTTCTTTAACCTGTTCTGGAGTAAGAGATGAGAGCATGGCACGAGCAGTATTTGCTCCAATACCACTTACTGAAATGAGTAGCTTAAATATTTCGCGCTCAGTTTTAGATGAAAAGCCATATAAACTATGAGAATCTTCCCTAACCTGAAGATACGTGTATAATCTTAAATTTTCTCTATCTGGAATTTGAGAGAATGTATGAAGAGATATATTAATAAAATACCCTACACCATTGCAATCTATAACAACGTCTGTAGGATTCTTTTCAACGAGTTTTCCCTCTAAGTGTGTAATCATATAATCTAGTTATCAACTTAGATTAACCATTATAAATAAAGGCATTTAAGATATAATTGATTTTATGCTGAACAATCAATTATTCTTACAAAACGCTTTTCATAGGTTAATGCTTCAAATGTAATAAAATTATTTACATTTCAAAGGCAAGACAGTCAGTAAGGATTAACTATTTATGCTGTCGTTTTTCTCTTTCTTGAGCATCAATAACTGCGATTGCTGTCATATTTACAATCTCATCTACACTAGCACCTAATTGTAATATATGTACCGGTTTACGCATACCCATCATAATTGGCCCAATAGAATCTGCTTTATTTAATTCCTTAAGTAATTTATAGGTTATGTTGGCTGCATCTAGATTGGGAAAAATTAACGTATTCACTTTTCTACCAGCCAATTTTGAAAACGGAAATATGTCTTGTAGCATTTTAGCGTTCAGTGCAAAATCTGTTTGCAATTCACCATCTACAATCATATCTGGATAAATTTTGTGCAAATATTCTACGGCTTCTTTTACTTTTTCTGCTCTTGGATTTTCTGAAGACCCAAAATTAGAGTAAGAAATCATTGCAGTTACTGGCTCAATACCAAACATCCTTGTAACATTTGAAGTCATTCTGGCTATTCTGGCAAGATCTTTAGCACTTGGGTCTATATTTATTGATGTGTCACTTAGAAACATTGGACCACGTTGCGTCATCATAACATTGGTTGTTGCTACTCTAGACACTCCGTCTGCCATTCCAATTAACTCTAACATAGGTTTTACAACTGTAGGATAACTCCTAGAGTATCCGGTAACTAGCGCATCTGCATCTCCTTCATTTACCATCATTGCTGCAAAGAAGTTACGTTCGCGCATTTTTTGTTCAGCAGAATATACGGTTACCCCTTGTCGTTTATGTTTTTTCCAATACGCTTGAGCATATTCATTTTTACGTTCTAACTCCTCGTCTGATTTTGGGTCGATAATAGGTACATTAGCATCAAAATCAATTTCTTCCATTAATTTTAAAATGGTATCCTTTCTACCCAAAAGTATTGGATGTGCGATGTCGTCTTCGTAAACTATCTGAGCTGCTTTAAGCACATCTAATTGATCTGCTTCTGCAAATACAACATGCTTTGGATTGGTTCGTGCTCGTCCTATTAATAATCTTACGAGTTTATTGTCTGACCCTAAACGTTCTAATAAGGTGTCTTTATACTTTCTCCAATCTTCAATTGGTTCTTTAGCAACACCACTTTCTATTGCGGCTTTAGCCACTGCAGGTGGTACTTCGGCAATTAATCTAGGATCGAAGGGCTTGGGTATTATGTATTCCTTACCAAAAGTTAATCGAGTTTCGCCGTAAGCGATATTTACTTGCTCTGGTACAGGCTCTTTAGCTAACTGCGATAATGCTTTTACTGCTGCCATCTTCATGGCTTCATTAATTTTAGTGGCTCTAACATCTAAAGCTCCTCTAAAAATAAATGGAAAACCAAGTACATTATTTACCTGATTAGGATGATCGCTGCGACCTGTTGCCATTATTATATCATCTCTAGTATCAACTGCCAACTTATAATCTATTTCAGGATTTGGATTTGCCATTGCAAATACTATTGGGTTTTTTGACATAGATTTAAGCATTGCAGGAGTCACAATATCTGCCATTGACAGACCAATAAAAACGTCTGCATTTGTCATGGCTTCATCAAGAGTTTCAATTTCTCTATCTGTTGCAAATTCAGCTTTTTGAGTTGTTAGATTATCTCTATCTTTTCTAATAACTCCCTTGCTATCTAACATAACAATGTTCTCGCTCTTTGCTCCAAAGGCTTTATAAAGTCTCGTACAAGAAACCGCTGCTGCACCAGCACCACTAACAACTATCTTTACATCTTCAATACTTTTTTCTGCGAGTTCTAGAGCGTTTAAAAGTGCTGCTGCTGATATTATTGCTGTACCATGCTGATCATCGTGCATTACAGGAATATCTAATTCTTCCTTCAGGCGACGCTCTATTTCAAAAGCTTCGGGTGCTTTAATGTCTTCTAAATTTATACCCCCAAAAGTGGGAGCGATATTTTTTACCGTTTCTATAAAAGCATCTATATCTTCTGTATCTACCTCTATATCAAACACATCAATATCTGCGAAAATTTTAAATAATAATCCTTTTCCTTCCATTACTGGCTTAGAGGCTTCAGGTCCAATATTTCCCAGACCCAAAACTGCCGTTCCATTAGAGATTACAGCAACTAAATTTCCTTTGGCTGTATATTTATATACATTATCTACATGTTTTTCAATCTCTAGACAAGGTTCAGCAACACCTGGAGAATAGGCTAAGGATAAATCTCGTTGAGACGCATACTTTTTTGTCGGCACCACTTTTATCTTACCTGGAGTTGGCTTTGCATGATAAACTAATGCTTCAATTCGTTTACTTTGTTTACTCATTACCTGAAATAGATTAAGCTACAAAGATACTAATATTGAAATTTGAATCACCTAACATTGTTATTCAATAATTCTGTGTTAATTTATAGTGCACTAACCAATTTAATATGAAAAACATTATTGTTGTTGCTCAATTCCTTTAAAGCTATTTAGCTTTAGGGAATTCATCAAACATATCGTCAACAAACTCTGATATTGCAGCAGATTCGTTTTATTGAAAAATTAGATAGGATGCTCTACCTTTCCAAACTACTTTTTTATTTTTTGAATCCACAAGCCTAAGCATTAACATACCTTCTTTACACCTATTAATATCTGTATCATAACCTATTAACTCCACATAATTGTAATAGTTATTATAATAGTAGTTTTGATAATAAGGACTTACCACATAGCCTCTATTATAATAGTTTGGATATGTTGCATATACCGGCTCTTTAGAAACAGTTTTTTCTATATCGCTATTTGTAGTCAATAATACCAATAGATCAGGATTATCTCTATCCATAGTATAGCCTTGAGCTTTCATGTTTTCATTAATACTTTTAATCACCGACATACCGGCTGTATTGTAATTTTTAAATTTTTCAATAGCATCGAAATTGCTGTTGGGTAAATAAGCAAAAGTGTTGTAATTGCTTAAATCAGTAGCACCCATTTTTTGAGTTGTTACTTTTGGCCCACAGGTTAAAACTGTCATAGCTAAAAACATCATTAGTGTTTTTAAAGTTTTCATAATTAATTTTTTAATTTATTTAAATTACTGATACTTAAGGAAAGTAACGTTCGGTATAGATTATTATCTTAACGCTTTCGCAAACAAGAACTTAAATAAGTTTTAAGTGAGGGATAAGAATATGAAATTATTCTAATCAAGAAAGTTTATATTTCTCTTAAGACCTGAGTACTTTGTACGTTTAACGGCTGATTTTTTAAAGACTTTTTTAAAAGTGTCCTCTGTAATCTCCTTCCAATCGGCTTTAGTCATTGACAATAGATCTGGATGTGGATTAAAAAGGGGTTCGTTATGCGATTTAGAAAACCGATTCCAGGGACAAACATCCTGGCACACATCGCAGCCAAACATCCAGTCATCAAATTTATCTTTAAATTCAGTTGGTATATTCTCTTTTAACTCTATGGTGAAGTAAGAAATACATTTACTACCGTCTACAACATACGGTTCTGTTATAGCATCAGTTGGACAAGCATCAATACATGCTGTACATGTGCCACAATGATCTGTAACAGGTGTATCGTATTCCAATTCTAAATCAATAATCAATTCAGCAATAAAATAAAACGAACCTATCTGTTGGGTTAAAAGATTACTGTGCTTACCAATCCAACCTAAACCAGATTTTGCCGCCCAGGCTTTATCTAATACTGGTGCTGAATCTACAAATGCTCTTCCATTTACTTCTCCGATTTTCTCTTGAATAAATTGTAAAAGTGATTTGAGTTTGTCTTTTATAACAAAATGATAATCCGTTCCATAAGCATATTTAGATAACTTGTAAGACTCTTCAATTTGAAAATTTGAGGGATAATAGTTAAGTAATAATGACACTACACTTTTAGAATCTTCAACGAGTAATGTTGGATCTAGACGCTTATCGAAATAGTTTTCCATATAACGCATTTCACCATGCATATTTTTATTTAACCAGGATTCGAGTCTCGGTGCCTCTTCTTCTAAAAATTCTGCTTTACTGATACCGCAAGACAAAAAGCCAAGGCGTTTAGCTTCGGCTTTAATTAATTGAGTATATTTTTCTTTGTTCAATTCAATTCTTAAAAGAACTAAACTACAATAATGTTTTTAATAAATCTAGTCACAACCCAAATCCTCAGATGACATATAATCTGCATTAGGAAAACAATTACCTGAAGGCAGAGATTCCGGCACATAACGTTGCAGGTTATTATCATATAATGATTTTTCTAAAAATAAAGTCAATTGATTGATTTCACTTTCAGTTAAATTGAGAGGAACAAAAAGAGATGATATACTATTTTGAGATACTACATCATTCTCAGTAACAGCGTTATTTTTATATTCAACGACCTCTTTAATTGTGGTGAAACTACCACCATGACCAAAAAATTGAACATCCTTTAAATTATATAATTGTGGTGTTTTAAATTTAAAGTCATCTTCACTATTACCCGTAAAACCTCCGTGACCTTTTTTTGTTGCTTCATCTA
>NZ_CBFHMI010000023.1:0-34870 GCF_965656915.1 Winogradskyella sp.
TGTCTCTAAGGCTTCATAAACTAGGTTATAAAACTACCTTAATCAAAACGGCTTATGTTTTTCATAAACGACGCGTTTCTTGGTTAAAGTTTTATAAACAGGTTAACAAGTTTGGTATGGTTAGACCAATACTCAATCTTTGGCATCCTGACTCTAAAAGTTTAGTTTATTGGTTTCCCACAGTTTTTAATTTAGGATTTTTATTGTCAATTATACTTACAATATTAGGTGAAAGCAGAATTTTGTTTTTATATATAGCGTATTTTATAGTAGCCTTTGTATTAGCTTTATTTAATACAAAAAATGTAATTGTTGCTTTTCAGGCAATTTTTGCAATTATAATTCAATTCTTTGGATACGGTTATGGATTTTTAAAATCTACAGTTAACATTCAAGTGTTAAGGAAAGATCCTAAAGATGCATTTCCAGAGTTATTTTTTAAATAAGTTATGGGAAATTATAAAAATCTAAAAATATTCGATTTTTTAAGAAAGAGGAACGTCAAGCGATTTTCCATATTTTTTGCGCTAGCATTTCTATTCCTCATATTCTCTAAATTGACCAATGACTATAAACAAATCATCAAATTAAAAATTATTCTATCTGACCTTCCAGACGAGATTGTGTTGGAAAACGATTCATTAAATAGTCTTAATGCTTATGTTGAGGCCAAAGGATTTGCTCTTTTACCATTTATTTTTAAAAATTCTGAAGACATTCTATTAGATGCCAATACTGATGTATTACAACAATCAAATTATTATATGTTTGATGTTCAGAAAAACTTTTACATCATTGAAGATCAATTAGGCGAGTCATATGAAGTTATTTCTCTTAAGCCAGACACCTTAAAGCTTACCTATTCAAAAATGACATCAAAATATGTCCATGTACAGTTAAAATCAAATATAAATTTTGCTCCTGGTTTTGATATAAAAAATGGTATTCAGTTTAATATTGATAGCATCAAAGTAGTTGGTGCCAAGGCTGTATTAGATTCCATTAATGTATTATCAACAGAGGTTTTAGAGCTTAAAGAGGTGAATACCGACATTGAAGAAGTATTAAAAATAGATTTATCAAAAATTGATGGAGTAGACGTATTTCCCAGTAAAATTAATATAAGTGCAAAAGTTTCTCGATTTACGGAAGGCACCATAGAACTCCCTATTACAGTTATTAATAAACCAACAGATGTGTTAATTAATTACTTCCCAAAAAAAGTAACAGTATCCTACTATGTTGACTTGGATAGTTACAACAGTATTTCACCTGCAGACTTTATTATAGAGTGTGATTATTCCCAAGCCAGTGATAGTCAATCTTATTTAATTCCAAAAATTTCAAACAAACCTGATAATATTAAGCGTATAAATATTCAACAAAATCGAATAGATTTTATTAAATTATAATATGGTTATAGTAGGACTTACAGGTGGAATCGGAAGTGGTAAAACCACAATAGCCAAGTACTACGAGTCACTTGGTGTCCCTGTGTACATAGCAGATAAAGAAGCTAAGGAGTTGATGAGTCGTTCTAAGGTTATTAAAAGAAAATTAATTAAGTTATTTGGTGATGCTGCATACAATGAGGGTAAGCTAAATAGATCTTATTTAGCAGAAATGATTTTTAATGATAAATCGCTTCTAAAAAAAATGAATGCTATAGTACATCCTAAAGTGGCATCTCATTTTAAAAGATGGTTAAAAAAACAAGATTCTAAATATGTGATTAAAGAAGCCGCTATAATATTTGAAAATAGTTTGGAGCATCAATATGATTACATTATAACCGTAGTTGCAGATGAGGATTTAAGAATAAAACGCGTCACTAAGCGCGATAATTCTTCAGAAGAAAAAGTAAAGGCCATAATTAAAAATCAATGGTCAGATAAAGAGAAGATTATAAAATCAGATTTTGTAATTAAAAATAATGATTTAGAATCGGCTAAAGAACAAGCACAAGAAATTCATTACAAAATTCTTCATAAAATAGCTTAATTATATGTAGCGACCTTTTGTTAATGTAAGGTTAAACATAATTTGTACTAAATGTTAAAATGTTAAATTTGACCAATGGGCAAAAAGTTATTCATCTTATTGGTGGTATTAATGAGTTTGTCGCTCATTGGTATAATCTTTGTTCAATCATTTTTTATCAATAATAGTTTAGAAAATGAAGAGAAGAATTTTACCTTAAGTGTTAAGCGAGCTTTGAGTTTTGTGTCTCGAGATATCGAGGAAATGGAGTTGAGAGATTTTATAATTAGAATTCAACCTTATTTTGCACAAGCCGAAAAACCTGACTCAACACTTATACAGCAGTTATATGTTACTGCCGAAGATGATTTAAACGATAAAACCATTGTACACCGTAATACGGTGTTAGAGGAACGGTTTAAAGTGCCCTCATTGTTCTTTGAAATTGATGCTGATAGTATAATATTAAGTAATTTCTCTAATGATAGAATTACTAAAATTTATGGTAATTCAAAATTAGATGGTAATAGAAATATAACACCAGAGCAGACTTTAGCGGAGTATTCGTCTATGCCAGAATTAAGAAAGCAAATGTATGAAGCTACATTTAAAACATTACTCAGAGATATCCCTATTTATAAAAGGGTGACACCATTACAGGTAGAAACGCTTTTAGAAAGAGAGCTAAGTAGTGAAGGTGTAAATCTTGATTTTGAATTTGCCATATATGATGATGATTTAGCTACTAAAGTGCAAACTCAAAATTTTGAAAAGAAGGATGCTTATGGTATACCTATTTTTTTAGATAATAATAACGAAAGTAACTATAGGTTGTGGGTAGATTTTCCTGATAGAAAAAAATACCTGCTATCTTCTATTTTATGGATGATAGTACTTTCTATAATTTTTACATCTATTATTATAATTGCCTATTCTAGTGCTATATATCAATTAATAAAACAACGACAAATCTCGCAGATTAAAACTGATTTTATTAATAATATGACACACGAGTTTAAAACGCCTATTGCAACTATAAATTTGGCGTTAGACTCTATTAAAAATCCTAAAATAATTAATGATCAGGAAAAGGTGAAGCGTTATTTAGGAATGATAAAAGATGAGAACAAACGAATGCATGCTCAGGTAGAAAATGTATTACGTATTTCTAAACTAGAAAAGAACGAACTTAATATAAGTAAAGAACGAATTAAGTTACATGATTTAATTGAAGATGCAATAACGCATGTTGAGTTGATTGTAGAAGATAGAAAAGGATATGTAAAAACACATTTAGAAGCGGCAAAATCATCGGTACTGGCTAATGAGACACATTTTACAAACGTAATTGTAAACATATTAGACAATGCCATAAAGTATTCTGATGATTCCCCAAAAATCGATGTGTACACAGAGAATATAGGTAACAGCGTCATTTTGAGAATAGCAGATCAGGGTAGTGGAATGTCAAAACAAGTTGCTAAGCGTGTGTTCGAGAAGTTTTACCGAGAACATACTGGCAATGTACATAATGTAAAAGGACATGGATTAGGATTAGCCTATGTAAAACGAATAGTAGATGACCATCAGGGTCATATATCAGTAGAAAGCGAAAAAGGAAAAGGTAGTACTTTTATAATAAAACTGCCATTAATATCATAAAAACGAATCATGGAAGAACAAAACAAGAAAATTCTTTTGGTAGAAGACGATCCAAACTTTGGAACCGTTTTAAAAGATTATTTAATGATGAACGATTACGATGTAGTCCATGCCAAAAATGGAATGGAAGGTTTTGAAAAGTTCAAAAAAGACGATTACGATCTTTGCATCCTAGATGTAATGATGCCATACAAAGATGGATTTACTTTAGCCAAAGAGATCCGTGAGAAAAATGCGGATGTACCAATTATCTTTTTAACGGCAAAAGCCATGAAAGAAGATGTCTTAAAAGGATACAAAGTAGGTGCAGACGATTATTTAAATAAACCATTTGATAGTGAGGTACTATTGATGAAGATTAAAGCTATAATGCAACGTAAAGCTACGGATACAGTTGCCGATAGCAAACAGTTTGAGTTTAAAATAGGTCGTTTCGATCTTAACTCTAAGCTTCGTTTCTTAAAATTTGATGGTGGATATCCAACTAAGTTGTCTCCAAAAGAAAATGAGTTACTGCGTTTGCTAGCATTACACGAGAATGACTTAATGCCTAGAGAGCTGGCCTTAACAAAAATATGGCGAGATGACAATTACTTTACATCTCGTAGTATGGATGTTTATATTGCTAAACTGCGTAAATATTTAAAACCAGATCCAAATGTCGAGATTTTAAACATACATGGAGAAGGATTTAGGTTGGTTATAAATAATCAAGATAAATAATCAAAAAACCAGCTTTATTAAAGCTGGTTTTTCTTTACTTGTTTTTCGATATACTTTATTATGATACTGATGTCAGTATTATAATTAAACCATTTTATGGATTTATCTTTTCTAAACCAGGTTAATTGACGTTTTGCAAAACGCCTTGTATTCTTTTTTATTTCTGAAATCGCAAAATCCAATGTGCAATCGCCTGAAAAATAACTGAATAATTCTTTATACCCTACAGTATTTAAAGCATTGAATTCTTTAAATTCCATTAGGCTTTCAACTTCATCGATAAGACCATTCTCAATCATTATATCAACACGCTGATTAATCCTATCATAAATAATGGAACGCTCTGCATCTAATCCTATATTAATAGTTCTAAAATCTCTCGATTTTTCTGGTTGTGTTAAAAATGATGAATAGGGTTTACCAGTTCCAATACATATTTCTAAGGCTCTGATGATGCGTTGTGGATTATCTAATGCAATGGTATTGTAGGATGTAATGTCCAACTGTTTCAAGTTTTCTTGTAATGACTCTAAGCCAAATGTTTTTAGTTGATGATTAAGCTCTTCTCTAATTTTTGAATCTACTTTAGGGAAATAATCTAATCCTTTCGTAACTGCTTTTGTATAAAGACCAGATCCACCAACCATTACAACCATTGGGTTTGATTTATGAATTTCTGCTATTTTTAAAATTGCATCGCGTTCAAAATCTCCAACATTATAATTTTCTGTAATTGACTTATGTTGAATAAAATGATGTCTAGCGGCACTTAATTCCTCTGCGGAAGGTACAGCAGTGCCTATATACATCTCCTTATAAAATTGACGAGAATCTGCTGAAATAATTTCAGTATTAAAATGTGACGCTAGCTTTATACTTAAAGCAGTTTTACCAATAGCAGTAGGGCCAACTATTGAGATCAATATATTAGTCATGGTGTAATTTACAGCCGCATTTGTGACAATATTCTGCATTATCCTGATGCGTTTCTGCTAAACAGTTAACACAGCATTGGGTATTGAGGACAACAGTTTTTAACTGTTCATGCTCTTCGTCAGATAATTTTCTCTTTCCGTCAGAATTAGATGCTTTTGTATATTCTGCGGATACAATTCCTGTAGGTACAGCAATTATCCCATAACCCAAAATCATTATTAAGGTAGCAATAAATTGCCCTAATGGTGTTTGTGGTGCAATGTCACCAAACCCAACAGTTGTAAGTGTTACGATACACCAATACACGCTTTTAGGGATATTAGCGAATCCATTCTCTTCACCTTCTACCAAATACATAATAGTACCAAAGATTATTGCAGCGATTAAAACTGCAAACAAGAAAACGGCAATTTTAGCTCTACTTGCTTTTATGGCACTAGCCAATTGATTTGAAGCACCGAGATATCGAGCTAATTTTAATATTCTAAATACTCGCAAGAGTCTAAGTGCTCGCAAAGCAATTAAAGCTTGTGTTCCACCTAGAATTAAAGAAATATATTTAGGAATAGTTGAGAGCAAATCTATAACGCCATAAAAACTCAAGATATATTTTAATGAACGTTTTACAGAAATAATTCTTAAAACATATTCTATGGTAAACAGAATAGTGATTACCCATTCTGAAATGTCTAAAACAGCATGATATTTTTCATCAAAACTATTGACACTTTCTAACATTACTAAGACTATACTAGCTAAAATGGCAACTAGAAGGATAACGTCAAATAGTTTTCCAGTAGGTGTATCTGCCTCATAAATTATTTCATGAAGTTTAGTTCTCCAGTTATGTTTATTGGTGGATTCCATGTTCTAAAAATACGAAAAGTAAAACGACTTTAAAGCTCTATGATTTTCAACCTCTTATTTCGTCTCATATAACTTTGAATAATATGCTGTGTATCTCTGTTATTCTCCATCGGAGTTATTAAAGAAGCTAATATGTCTCTATTATTAATTTGATGATTTAAGTCAAAAAACCCTATACCCTTAAAAACACCATCTTCTACTAGGATAACACTTTTTTCGTTGATATCTCTTCCTCTGTCAATTAGGATCATATCCTTATTGTCATAGCTATTCATCTCTATTACTGCATTAGCACGCTTATTATATGAGTCAGTCGATTCCTCTGCTATGCACGCTCCCAAACACTCTTTAATATCGTAATTAAAACAACTTGTTTGTGTTTTATCTATGCCACACAATTTGGTACATAGTTGGTGTGTTTCTACCATTTTATTGATGAAGGAAATAGCACTTTGTCTATTAGTAAATGTTGTAATAGGTTTTTTATCATTCTTTATGTGGTTTATTCTTAAATTTACATAACCATATTCATCTGTAAAACTGTAAAGACCTTGTGTAAATTTACTTCGTTTAAGGGCTCTATTATGTATGGGTTTGTTAGCTTTTATTTCTTCACTTTCTTTAAGAAGCGCAACTAATTCACTGCCTGTTTTTTCGTATGTGACAGCTGCAACCTGAATTTGAATTTTCTTTGATTTAGAATTTGTATTCGTAAAATGCTGAGTTATTCGTTTTTTAATATTATTACTTTTTCCAATATAAATGATATTTCCATTAGCATCATGGATGTAATATACACCTGTTTCAGTGGGTAATTCTTCAATAATTTCTTTGTGGTTTGGTGCTAATCTAGATTTCTGTTCAACTTTTACAGCTTTTTTAATAATCGCTTTGTCTAAATCTTTATGAAGCAACATTTTAAAAAGTTTTACTGTTGCCAGTGCATCTCCATTTGCTCTATGTCTATCACTAACAGCAATACCAAGAGCTCTGGCCAATTTTCCTAAACTATAAGATTCCATTTCTGGAATAAGCTGCTGAGACAACTGTACCGTACATAACGTCTTTCTTTTAAAAGAAAAGCCAAGTCGTCTAAACTCAGTTTTTAATATTCTGTAATCAAAGTCGGCATTATGCGCTACTAAAATGCAATCTTCAGTAATTTCAACAATACGTTTTGCAACCTCGTAGAATTTGGGCGCATTTTTTAGCATGTTAGAGTTAATTCCAGTAAGGTTTACAACGAAAGGTTGAATCTCACGCTCTGGATTTACTAAAGAAATAAATTGGTCGGTAACCTTATGTCCATCAAACTGATATATGGCAATTTCAGTGATTCCTTCTTCATTATACTTACCACCTGTGGTTTCTATGTCAACAATTGCGTATATAGGCCTTGGATTCTAGGTTTATTATAAAGTACTAAGTTAAAAAAGTATTGCTTTTTTCAGAGACATTCTAAGCATAATTTCTGGCACCAAAAATACTACTACCAACACGTATCATAGTACTCCCACATTCTATGGCAAGTTTATAATCTCCGCTCATACCCATACTAACAGTTTCGAGTTCTGGGTTTAGAGTTTTGAGTTTGTCGAAAGTAGATTTTAAGAACTTAAATTCGTTTTTTATCTGTTGTTGGTCTTCAGTAAATGTTGCCATTCCCATTACACCAACTATATTGATGTTTTCAAGTTCCGCAAATTCTTCTGATTGTAATAGAGCATTAGCATCTTGAGCGGACATACCGAATTTACTGTCTTCCTCTGCAATTTTTATTTGAAGTAAACAATCAATGATTCTATCATATTTTTCTGCCTGCTTGTTAATTTCTCTAAGTAATTTTAAGCTGTCCACACCATGTATTAAGCTAACAAATTCTGCCATATACTTTACTTTATTCCGTTGTACATGACCAATCATATGCCATTTAATATCCTTTGGCATTTGTTCATGCTTTTCAGCCATCTCTTTTATTTTATTTTCGCCGAAAATTCGCTGACCTGCATTGTAGGCTTCCATAAGGTCGCTTACAGGTTTTGTTTTTGATACAGCGACTAAAGTAACTTCTTTTGGTAAGGTAGATTTTATATGTTGTAAATTTTCTTTAATATTCATAAATCGTAATTCCACTTCTTAGTTTTGGCAGAATGTAGGTGCTTTTTGGTGGCATTTTTAAGCCTTCATCTGCAATTTGTTTCATTTGGTTAACTGTTGGTGGGCACATACCAAAACCAACTTCAAAATCCCCACTGTCTACACTAGACTTTATAGTTACTATTTCGTGTCTACCATTAACATACTCGATACGATTGTCATTGCGTAAATCGTTAATGTCTAGTATTGGTTGCAGTATAGTTTTATATAATAAGTGTGCGTCTAATTGATCTAAAGCGGTTTTGAATTTATAGTTTGTTTTTCTTAAGTACAAGGAATAAAACTCACCATCTAAATACATACTAAAATGATGAGGTTTAGAAGGATGATATGGCATTATACCTCTATTTTCTATTCTAAACATTTCATCGAGCTTTATTAAAAACTCCTCTTTAGTTAAACCATTAAGATCTTTAATTAATCGACTAAACTCATAGATGACCAAATCCGATTCCGGAATAAGATAAGACATAAAAAAATTATACGACTCCTCTCCAGAATGATCAGGATTCTTAGATTTTTCGTCTTTGTATAATAAAAAAGAAGAAGCTGATCTATGATGTCCGTCTGCTATGTAGATGGTTTTCATTTGATTAAATTCTTCCTGAATTGTAGTTATAACATCTTTATTATCAATTTCCCATAGATAATGTGTGTCTCTGTAAGTCATAGTAAATTCAAACTCAGCATAACCTTTTTGAGTTTCTTTTATAATGGCAGATATCACATTGTTATCTGGATAAGTGAGTAGTACTGGCTCCGCATTAAAACCAACATTCTGCAAATAATTTTTAAATGTTTCTTCGCGTTTAGTAATTGTTTCTTCGTGTCTTTTTATGATATCTTTTTCGTACTCTTCAGCGCTCGTCGCTGCAATTATACCATTAAACTCCTGACCGTGCCTATTTACAATTTTGTAGACATATAAGGATGGCTTTTTATCTGTAACAAATATTCCATCTTCCTTAAATTCATCATAACGATTTTTTACTAATCTATAACGCTCTTCACCTGTGATGACCTGGTCGTATTTATATCCAGGATTTACAATATGGAGAAAGCTATAGGGATTATAATCCATTCTAGATTCGCGCTCGTCAATTGTATAGCTTTGGTATGGACGTGCTGCAACAAGACCTACAATGGCCCTTGTTGGTTTTACTGCTTTAAATGGAATTATTTTAGCCATATATTATTTTACACGAATTGGCTTGAAACTTTTTCTGCCTTTCTGCTTTCAGAATAATCGTAAAATCCTTCACCAGATTTTACACCTAGTTTACCTGCTCTTACCATATTGACCAATAGAGGACAAGGAGCATATTTTGGGTTTTTGAATCCGTCGTGCATTACATTCAGTATAGATAAACACACGTCTAATCCTATAAAATCAGCTAATTGTAAAGGACCCATTGGATGTGCCATACCTAATTTCATTACGGTATCTATTTCTTCTACACCTGCAACACCATTGTATAATGTTTCTATAGATTCATTAATCATAGGCATTAAAATACGATTTGCCACAAAGCCTGGATAGTCATTAACTTCTGTTGGAATTTTACCTAACTTTCTAGCTAAATCCATAATAGTATTAGTAATAGTATCACTAGTGCTGTAACCACGAATAATCTCAACTAATTTCATGATTGGTACTGGATTCATAAAATGCATACCAATCACTTTATCTGGTCTCGAAGTAACAGCTGCAATCTGAGTAATTGAGATTGAAGATGTGTTTGTAGCTAAAACTGTATCTTCATCGCAAACTTCGTCAAGTTGCTTAAAAATTTTAAGTTTTAAGTCTACATTTTCTGTTGCTGCTTCAACAACAAGGTTTACAGATTTTACACCAGTAGTAATATCGGTATGAGTTGTTATATTTTTTAATGTGTCTTGTTTATTAGCATCTGTAATTATTTCTTTCGCTACCATCCTGTCTAAATTCTTAGAAATGGTTGCCATGCCTCTTTCAAGCGAAGCTTCACTAATATCTATAAGTTGAACTTTAAATCCAGATTGCGCAAAAGTATGAGCTATTCCGTTACCCATTGTTCCTCCACCAATTACTGCTACGTTTTTCATTAAAATATTATTTTATTAGTCTCAAAGGCTCTCGAAGAGACCTTCTTAAGTTATTTGTTTTTTTCGTTCATGATGTCTACGAGAGCCTTAGACATCAAAGAATTAAAATTGATTAATAATCATTGTTGCTACACGAAGAGCTTCAGTTCCATCATGTAATGTCACTATAGGCGTAGAATTCGTATTAATAGCATCAGCAAATGTTTCAAGCTCATCGAGTATAGCGTTATTATTTTCTACTTCAGGATTATCAAAATAAATTTGCTTTTTTACTCCTTCTGCGTTTTGTAGAATCATATCGAAATCACCAGGATTTTCTGGTGCATCCTTCATTTTTACAACTTCGCATTTCTTTTCAAGAAAATCTACGGAGATATAAGCATCTTTTTGAAAAAAGCGTGTTTTACGCATATTTTTTAAAGAGATTCTACTCGCAGTAAGATTTGCCACACAACCATTTTTAAATTCAATACGCGCATTTGCTATGTCTGGTGTATCACTAACTACAGAGACTCCACTCGCAGAGATATGTTTTACAGGCGACTTAACAACACTAAGAATGATATCTATATCATGAATCATTAAATCCAAAACTACGGGAACGTCCGTTCCTCTCGGATTAAATTCTGCCAAGCGATGTGTTTCTATAAACATAGGATTTTCAATTTTATCCTTAACACCAATAAAGGCAGGATTAAAACGCTCCACATGACCTACCTGACCTTTTACACCATGTTCAGCAACTAGCGTACGAATAGTCTCAGCTTCTTCAACCGTGTTTGTAATTGGTTTTTCAATAAAAATATGTTTGCCTTTATTTATAGCAAGTTTTGCACAATCATAATGAGACAGTGTTGGAGTTACAATATCCACAATATCTACAGCATCAATTAATGCATCTATGGTATCAAAATACGTATATCCAAATTCTTCTACGACACGTTTAGCATTTTCAGGATCTGCATCATAAAATCCTACAAGCTCGTATTTGTCGGATTGATTAAGTAGTCTTAGATGAATTTTGCCTAGGTGACCAGCACCAAGAACACCAGCTTTTAGCATGTTTTTCAGTTTTTAACAAAAATAGGCGTTTTCATTTAGAAATTTAAAAAAGAAAATATAAAAAACTGCGTATTCAATAATTGAATTTAGTGATTGGATTTTGCTTTTCTTTGAGTTAATTTAGCGTGAAACTAATCTAAGATTTGAAAGATACATTTAAGCATAAAGGCATGCGCCAGCAATTGGTTGATACAGTTGCAAAAAAAGGTATTAAAGATGAAGCGGTTTTAAAGGCAATCGGCAAAATACCTAGACATCTTTTTATGGATTCTGGGTTTATAGATCATGCCTATGTTGATAAAGCATTTCCAATTGGGGCAGATCAGACAATTTCACAACCTTTTACCGTTGCTTACCAAACCGAATTATTAAATATTAAATCTGGTGATAAGGTTTTAGAAATCGGAACAGGCAGTGGTTATCAATGTGCAGTTTTAATTGAACTTGGAGCAAAGGTTTATAGTATAGAACGTCAGCAAGAACTGTTCAAAAAAACCTCTAAATTCTTACCTAAAATAGGCTATAGAGCAAAAAAACTTATTTTTGGTGATGGTTATAAAGGCCTGCCAGAAGAAGCACCATTTGATGGTATTATTGTTACTGCGGGTGCACCTTTTGTTCCAAAACCACTATTAAGTCAGTTGGCTATTGGTGGTCGATTGGTAATACCAGTAGGGCAAGACGTTCAAGTCATGACACTATTTATCAGAAAAGGGCCAAAAGATTTTGAAAAGCATGAATATGATAAGTTTCGATTTGTTCCTTTATTAGAAGATAAAAATTAATCTACAAATTTCTTGTACGCTTCTATACCACCAACAACAGGTAAGGTTAAACTTGTTTTGTCTAACTGAATTGTTAATTCCGTACCAGACTTTGGGTGCAACGTAAAATCTTTATCACTTGAAAATATCAACAATCCAATTTGCTGACCAGCATTAATGATTTGATCATCTGGTTGTAAATCGAAAGTTACCGTATAATATTTACCAGGAACTAAGTCTTCTTCTTGGGTCAATGATTTATAATTTTTTGGATCTGCCCAACCACGAGTAATAATATTATCAGTAATTTTAAAATCATCACCTTCTTGCCATGGTAATGATACTAACCATACAGATAAATTTGCAGCTGATTTGCTACTGCTCAGTGTAATACTCACTTTTGGTAATCCAGATATATGCAAATCAGATTTTAAAGTTGGTGTAACGTACAATAGTCTGTTTTTAGAATTTGATGTAGTTGCGTGCGCTTTGCCAGAAATTGAGGCATCATCAGAGAATGTTTCTATACCTTCAGTTCCTTGTTCTAAAGTTAATCCGCCTTTTGACATCCCACCAGAAGTCAAATTTAGAGTCACTTCAGAAGCATCTGGATTTGGATAATCTTTATACGCTATGGGTTGTTGTCTGTCATCGTATTCTCTAACAATATAGGCTTTGTTTTCTTCTTTGTCTATACCATTATCTACACCATGTAAGTATTTAGTAAACCATTTATTCATCATAGTTAGTGGAGGTGGACCACCATGGCCATTTTGGTGATAGTATATCTGAGCAGGTAAACCTTTCTCTTTTGCTGCTTTGTATATTCTGTAACTATGCTCTGGCATAACATTCCAATCGTTAAAACCATGAGACATTAAAAGTGCAGCATTCATATTATCCATTTGATTGAGATAATCACGACCTGCCCAAAATTCGTTATAGTCACCAGTTTCTCTGTCCATACCATTTCGCATTTCTGTATCTCTCACCGTTTCATTATTGTACGGTCGTTTTGCTTCGTCTCCACTATGAATATAATCATACAAAACATCAATATCTTCACCCAAATAGCCACCTGGTGAACGTACTAAACCATTAGAACGATAGTAGTGATAATAAGAGGTGTTTGGTGCAACAGGGATTATAACTTCCAATCCATCTACACCTGTAGTTGCAGCTGCTAAGGGAAGCGTTCCATTGTAAGATGTTCCTGTCATTCCAACCTTTCCTGTCGTCCAATAGGCTACAACTTCTTCGTCTCCATCAGGACTTGTATACCCTTTGGCTCTTCCGTTTAACCAATCAATTATCGCTTTTGGTGCTAAGGATTCATTTGGCCCACCTACAGTTGGTGCGCCTTGTGATAAGCCTGTGCCAGGTGAAGATGAATGTACCACAATATAACCTCTTGGTACCCATTTTCTAACCTGAGAATTTGAGATGATTGGTCGCTTTCCACGTCTTGTGACTTCTGGATGCGTGCGTTCAGGACCAATTTCCCCTAATTCATGATTCACATCCCAAAAAACACCTTCTACATCTGGTGCCACACCAGCATAATATGGACTGGTCTCATATATAACAGGTAGCTTTAAACCTTCAGATTCTGTTTGTTGAGGTCTGGTAACATCCACATGCATTCTATCTGGTTGTCCGTCTCCATCTGTATCAAATTCTGTTTCAACCCACAGATCGTGACGTATCCATTTATCTGGATTTTTAAAGGCTTCTACAACTTGTGCTTCACCATCTTTAAAAACAGGTTCTGCTTTTTCAGCAGATTGTTGAGCACAGCTTAAAATTGAAAATGTAAGCGCAACAACAAAAAAGAATTTTGATTTTAATGAATACATCATACCAGAATAGTTTTATAAATAATTCTGATAAAAATAAGGACTAAAAGTTAGACCTCAAATGGTTTTAAGATTTGTTTGATATTATTGTTTTGGCAAGTAGTCTTCAGGTATAGGATTCTCTTCAGATTCTTGCATCCAATAGATATTAATAATCCACCATCGTTTGCCATCATTCAAGAGCTGAATACTGTTAATACCTCTCATAAAAGGTTCTATGTCACTTTTGCTATTAAAAGATTCGTAAGTGCTAAAAATCTGTGTAATATTTCCAAAAGAATGCGTTTCTCTATTGATTTCAACTTCATGAAATCCATTTTCGAAAAGCCATTTACCAGAGGATTGAATATAATCGTCTGTAGTCATATATCGTACTGTATGGTTGCCATCATTTGTCTTACCAGTAGGAATCAACTTTGCGTCTTTATGGAACAGGTATTTGAATAAATCCCAATCGCGTTGTACACCTGCATCACCAGAAATCACTGCATATAGAGTTTCGATTGTGTTATCTAAAGTTGCTACATGTTTTGAGTAGTCTTTGGTTTCTCCTTGGGTATTAAGTCCTAAAGAAGAAACAAACAGAATAAATAATAGTTTTTTCATCCTAATAAAGTTAAAAGAATTTCAGCCCAAACAAAATGGCATCACTTTGAAATCCGCTTTGGTACGACCTTATATAATCTACTCTTAAGAAACGCCATTTTCCCCAACCAATGTTGTCTACTCCAATAGTATATTCCTGGTAAGGTTTAAAATCTGGTGTTGCTAGTAAATGTGCACCTACAACCAGATTAAAGTTTAGCTTATTAATCAATGGAACTTTTCCTAGCAAGAAACCGTTAAAATCGTGTTCAGCATGAGCTTCTAAATAGGCATCGTTTGTGCTACCTGCATAATAAGGTAAATTATTGAATACATTTGTGTAATTGCCTTCTGTACTTACATGCGTTAGATTACCGTTAAAGTGCTGGTAATCTATAAAAGTGATATCGTCTGCATTAAAAAATTTACCTGCTCTTAGGTTATATCTAAATCGTCCTTTGTCTGCAATATTAAAGGTTTGATATATTCTGGCTTTTATTTGATCAAAGTTATAATCGCTATTTGTGGCGCCAAAACCTTTTTCGTAGCTCAAAACTAAGGTTGGGTAAGCATCATTACCAATATTAAATTTACTATCTGGATAACTTAAATACTCTTGCCCAAAATTAATTTGAGCTGTAATGTTGGTTTTTACAATGTTATGTGTTTCGAAAGGAGCAATACCATAAGCCGTTTCATCTAGTGGATTATTGCTGGTGTATATATCATTTTCTTCATTCGTAAACACTTGGTCTGTGGTATTGAATAATGCATTGCGTCTTTCATAGCTGAATTGTGAAAACAATCGAAAACCATTAAATAGTTCTTCTGAATAATTAAGTTGTAGATAAGCCTTATCGTACAATTTCATATAGTTATCTTCAAAAAACAAAGTGCTTATGGAGTTTATAAAGGGTGTGATTGGATTAGACGGATTAAACTGTGCTGTTATAACTCCACCAGAAAGGGTTAAAAATCGTCTACTTGTGTTATTAAATTTATAGGTTATTGAGCCTGATGCTCTTAAACGCTCATCCGAAAATCCATACTGTAAACTAGCATTAGCTCTAAAGAAGTGCTTAAAATCATCGTAGTCTTTCGTGAAAAATAAATTCGCCTTTGCGGTATAACCTTGAACTGTATTAAATTGAATACCACCTATTGGAATATCATCACCATAACGAATATCCTTATGAGAGTTTTGATACATGTAACCTAAGATATCTCCAAGCTTAAACTTATTATTCACGCGATCTATAGAATCTAAATACGGTTTAGAGTCCCTGATAAATTGAATACTGTCCTTTTTTACATAATCCGTGCGCTCTTCTGTAGTTAATGGAACAGGTCTTATAGTTTTCCAGAACAAAGAATCTTTTTTGTTAGCGTTATCTTCAAAAGCTACCATCTCTCTACCAAAATCTTTTTTACTCAAGCCTTCGTTAAATTCATAATTACTATAAACCGCTGTAAAACGACCATCGCCTTTAATACCTAAAAATTTATATTTAAAATCAATACTCTGGGATATTAACGCCCAGATTTTATCAGTTTCAGAGTAGGAGAAACTTTGTTTTAATGAGATAATATCTACTGCAGGAATGCGCGCTTGTACACCTGTGATATCTAATTCTAAACCATAAAGCGTCCACTGATCTTCGACTATATAAATTGTACCTGCAAAAACAGGATCATTTTCTCGTTTAGGAATTGCACTAATTTTATTGATGAGATTTCCGCGTTCATCAAAGAACACACCTTCTAGCTTGTAACGATAGTAACCAAAGGCATTATTTGCAATAGGAGATACTATTTCATTGCCAAACTCAATTGTATTATTGTAGAAATTAAAATCGACATCTATGGCATTATTGAAACTAAATCCATTGTCGTTGCCACTAACTTTCGATGCTGTTATTTTTTCCTTGAGCTTGTTTGGTCTTAAATATTGAATTTTAGAGATGGTTTCAGATAAATAAATTATTCCACTGCGTGTAGAATCTAATCCACCACCTAAGTCACCAACTTCCTGACCCAAAATCTTTTCTGGTGCATCTTTTATTCTAATTAATCCTCTTGAATAAAAGTCGGCCTTAAATGAATTTATTTTTTCAATATTTTCTTTACGTTTCGCAATAACCTTTCGCATTATGATATCAGCAGGATTCTCTTCAGAATTAACCAATACTTCGTCTAGAGAGACAGATTCTTCCTCCAGGACGACATCTATTTTATAAGGTAATTTATCAATTGCTACTTTTTTCTTTACAGTTTTGTAGCCAATGAAGGTATAGATGATGGTATAGGTTTTTGGCTCTGTAATGTTGAGCTCATAATAGCCATCGTCATTACTAGTTGTACCCTTATAAGTGTTTTCTATAAGAATGTTAACAAATGGAATAGGCTCGTTGTTTTGATCGGTTATATTACCAATAACCTGGGCCGAAACTATTGAACTAAATGCAATAAGTAAAACGCTTAGAAACTTTTTTATCATGGTGTTTGATTGATGGTTCTATAGTATATAGACGCAATTTTAAAACCAATAGTTGCCTATATAATTTCAAACATAGATAAAAATAGTACTATTAGAAGTTATAGCTATCTTAAAGTTATCGATAAGTTTTCTTAATACGGTCTAGATGACGTTTATTGTCTCTGTCCTTAATAGTTTCGCGTTTGTCAAAGAGTTTTTTTCCTTTAGCCAAGGCTATATCTAGTTTAGCCAAACCTCGTTCATTAATAAATAAACGCGTTGGGATGATAGCATTACCTTTAATGTTGACTTCTTTTTCGAGTTTTTTTAGTTCTCGTTTATTGAGAAGTAATTTGCGTTCTGCTTTTGGTCTATGGTTGTAATAATTACCATAAACGTATTCTTGTATGGTCATATTAATAACAAACAACTCTCCACGATTATTAAATTCGCAAAAACTTTCGGCAATGGAAGCTTTACCAGACCTAATGGATTTTATTTCCGTTCCGGTTAAAACAATTCCAGCGGTATATTTATCCAATAGCTCGTACTGGAATTTTGCTTTTTTGTTTAGTATGTTGACCGTTTTTTGCATGGTTAGCAAAGGTAAATAAATTATAAGTATTTTAAGGCCGACTTGTTATCTAATCGCTAGATTTACGACTTCTAAGATTAAAGTATACAAATGAAGTATCTCACCATTTTTATCATTGCACTCTTGCTTTATACTTGTAAAGGCGATAACAATAAAAACTCACTTTCAGCAAATGAAATAATTAATAGATCTATTGAGGTTTCAGGAGATGATAGGTTTAGTCGGTCGAATATCACGTTCGATTTTAGAGATAAATCTTATGCAGCTAAACGTTTAGGTGGTAAGTTTTCTTATGCCAGAATGTTTAAAGAAGATTCTTTAGTTATTACTGATTTTTTATCTAATAAGGGTTTTAGACGAATGATAGGCAGAGAAATAGTAGAAGTAGAAGATTCAATGCAAATTAAATATTCTGCTTCGGTAAATTCTGTTCACTATTTTTCTGTTATACCTTATGGTTTAAATGACAAAGCTGTCAATAAAGAATTACTAACAGATGAGCAAATAAATAATAAAAGCTATTATAAAATTAGAGTCACTTTTAAAAAGGAAGGTGGCGGAGAGGATTATGAAGATGTTTTTGTGTATTGGATTAACAAACAGACTTATAAAGCAGACTATTTAGCTTATTCTTATAATGAAGAAGACGGTGTAGGAATGCGTTTCAGAGAAGCCTACAACGAACGTTACGTTAACGGATTACGCTTCGTAGATTACAATAATTTTAAGACGGAAGACGCTTCTGTTCAACTTTTGGATTTAGGTGAAGCTTTTGAACAAAATCAACTAAGGTTGTTATCACAAATAGAACTTAAAAATGTTGAGGTTAACTTAATCGACCTTTAACACTGTTGATGTTTTGGTATCATCAGTTACTGTGACAATATAAAGATTTGCATTATTATCATCGGCAATCATATCATACTTTTTCTCATTTAAAAGCGCATTGGTAAACATTGGTGTTGTATTGCTATGGCCAACAATTAGTACTGTTTTACCTTTCGTCTCTTTCATAAATTTCTCGACTTTCATATCTCTAGGATCATAAAAACTAAGTATAACATTATTTGCTTTTGCAGTAGGTGAGGCTGTTTCTATAGTTCTATTATATCTGGTTGAGTACACCATATCAAACTTCACATCTTTTAGAACATTTGCCCAGTTTTTTGCACGCTTAAGTCCTGCTTCTGTAAGATGTGGATCTCTATTTGTTTTGTCAGAACGGTCTTTTTCAGCATGACGAATTAAATAATACGTTGTTGTAGTGGTTTTTACTTCTTTTTGATAAGGCCCTTCCCAAATAACTTGCTCTATCATCCATTTGCTATCGTCTTTAGATAGTAGAACATAGTCAATTCCCCATGCAGCAGTGACTTTTGCAGAAGCAATATGATTACCTATATCTAAAACTTCAACGTTTCTAATTTTATTTTCATCTCGTGTACGCCCCTCATCCTTCATGTCCTGAACAAACTTCATGGCTTTAGTGTAGGTCATATCATCATAATACTCGTAATCGCCAGTTTCTTTGTTTTTCCAGTAGCCAAATTTGTATAATCTTGGTTTTATGGCAGCTTTAAGTTTGGTTGTATCTCCTTGGTAAAAAGCGTCAATATAATTATTAAGCGTTGTTTCAATTTGCGTTTTATCAGAAGATTCTTGAGCAAAACATATCAACGAAAAGAAAAGTGTGAAGGCTAAAACAAGAGATTTCATTTTAAGTGTGTTTAGTTAATACTCAAATATATACTAGAATAGAAGTGTTTTTTCAAAAAGTATGTTAAAATCAAATATCTAAACAATCCTAACTATCAACCGGATATAATTGTGATTGTCAATCAACTAGTTTAGAAATTTATACATGGTGTGCATGCCTCTGAATTCGGATTGTAATAGTTTAAAACCCAAGTTTGTACTAGAACCATAGTTATAGCGCTGTTTCTCATAGAAGCTCAAAGCTTGTTTTTGAGAATCCATGGCCTTCAGCCAAATTATATAATTTCCTTTTTGGACTGCTTTCTGCTCTATCCAATTTAGTAGTTGTGCTGCAACACCTTTGCCCTGAGCCTCAATTCCTAAATAAATTCTATTTAAGTATGTGGCTGGTTCATTCTTAAAATCGTTGTAAGTATCGTTAAAAATGAATCTAATTATTCCAGCTAATTTAGAGTGGTAGTAAACAAAATAGTATTCGGCATTCTTATCTGATAAATCTGCTTCTAAATTCGCATGACTGTAAAATTTATTGAAATAAAAGCTACAATCTTTATTTTTCCAAAGATGCTCGTAGGCAGGCGGATAAATACGTTGTATCAACCTCATTAGTTGCGGTTGATTATCAATTTTAATAGCCTGAAGTTGGATAGAATCTGAAATAGAAATCATTATTCTAGGCGAGTTCTAGTGCTATTTCTATCATACTTTTAAATGTTGTTTCACGCTCTTTACTTGTAGTGCGTTCTCCCGTAACTAATGAGTCTGAAATGGTTAGAATTGCTAGGGCATTTACATTATGTTTTGCAGCAACTGTATATAATCCTGCCGCTTCCATTTCAACGCATAATACACCAAATTTTGACCATTTCTTATAGGACTCAATATCGTCCTCATAAAACTCATCCGAGGATAAGACATTTCCTGCTTGTATAGGAATGTTTTTTTGTTCGGCTGCTCTTATGGCCTTCATAAATAATCCAAAATCAGCAGTAGGAGCGTAGTCTGCTCCGCCAAAACGAAGTTCATTAACTCCAGAAGTTGAAGAGGCTGCCATGGCTAAAACTACGTCCCTGATTTTTACATGTTTTTGATAAGATCCAGCACTTCCTACTCGTATTAAATTTTTAACTCCAAAATCTTTAATAAGCTCATTAGCGTAGATTGAAATACTTGGAATTCCCATTCCAGATCCCATCGAAGATACGTGCTTACCTTTGTAAGTGCCTGTATAGCCATACATGCCTCTAACTTCATTAAAGCAAACTGGGTTATCAAAAAAAGTTTCTGCAATCCATTTAGCTCGTAAAGGATCTCCTGGTAATAAAATAGTTTCTGCTATATCGCCTTTCTTGGCACCTATGTGTACACTCATATTACAAAGTTACACATTGTTTTAGTATTTAGTATGCCGAATGTGAAGTTTGATTTTGCATCATGGCTACACCAGATGAAGCTCCTATTCGTGTTACTCCAACATCGATATATTTTTGAGCAGTTTCTGCGTCCCTAATGCCACCTGAAGCTTTAATCTGTAGTAAACCTTTAACGGTTTTCTTCATTATTTTAATAGCCGTTAGTGTGGCACCACTCTTTGAGAATCCGGTAGAGGTTTTTACAAAATCTGCCTTTGCATCAATGCAGATTTCACAAGCTTTTACAATTTCGTTTTTAGAGAGTTCACTAATCTCTAAAATAACTTTTAGAGGAGTTAATCCAATAGCACGTTTTACAGCACTGATATCTTTAAGGACAGCCACATGGTTTTTACTCTTTAAGCGACCTATATTCATAACCATATCTATTTCCGTTGCTCCTTCTTCGATAGCCTTTTTAGCCTCATATACTTTTGCGTCCGTGGACATAGCACCTAAAGGAAATCCAACAACGGTACATATTTTTACATCAGATCTTCCTAAGGCCTGTTTCGCAATAGGAACATAACAACTGTTTACACAAACTGAATAAAAATTATATTTCAGTGCTTCGTCACAAAGCTTAAGAATATCTGATTCTGTTGCGGATGCACTTAATAAAGTGTGGTCTATATATTTATTTAATTCCATTTATTTTTATGTAGGGTTTTGACAAAAAATTAGCTATAGTAATTCTCTAAAAGTAGAGGGATTACCAGACAAGATTAATAATTGTCTTAGTTTTGTTGGAATTAAATAGCTCGATAAAATTAAACATTTATCCGTTAAAATGTATGTTAAAATTTGCTTTTTATTGTGCATTTCATCGAAAAGATAATTCGGAAATGAATAAATACTTGAAAGTCAGAATAAAAATACATCTTTAAATTTTTAGTTATTATTATCACTTTAAAGAAAGGGTGTTTCTTTAGATCCATTTTGAAATGTAATATTATATAAAGGAAAGCAACACCTCAAAAGTCCGATATCTTTTCGGAACGATCTTAGTGTTGCTTTAACCAACCAATCAATATAAAGACTGTTTTTACCCTTTTATGTTACAGTCTATTTAAAATTCTTCTACGACCAAATCACCTTGATTTCTAAAAACCAACTGACCATCAAATTCATCGAGAAGTATAATACTATCTGTTGTCACTTTACCAGCTAAAATTTCTTTACTTAGCTGATTAAGCACTTCTTTCTGAATGACACGTTTTACTGGTCTTGCCCCATATTCTGGATTATAACCTTTATCTGCCAAGTAAGCTTTAGCTTCTGGTGTTGCATCAAAAGTGATGCCTTGTGTGGCAATCATTTTTGTGACATTTTTTAATTGAAGTCCAACAATATCTAGAATGTTTTCTTTTGACAATGGCGTAAACATTATTGTGTCATCAATTCTATTTAAAAACTCTGGTCTTACATTTTGTTTTAATAAACCTAGTACGTCAACCTTAGCACTTTCAATAGCACTTTGAATATCCTTAGTGGCTTCGAAGCGTTCTTGTATAATTTGACTTCCCATATTTGAGGTCATAATTATGATGGTATTCTTAAAGTCCGCAATTCGACCTTTATTATCTGTTAAACGCCCTTCGTCTAATACTTGTAATAGGATATTAAAGGTATCTGGATGTGCTTTTTCAATTTCATCTAATAATACTACCGAATACGGTTTACGTCTAACAGCTTCTGTTAATTGTCCACCTTCATCATAACCAACATAACCTGGAGGTGCACCAACAAGTCTACTCACTGCATGACGCTCTTGGTATTCACTCATATCAATACGTGTCATGGCATTTTCATCATCAAACAGATATTCTGCTAATGCTTTTGCCAATTCTGTTTTACCTACACCAGTTGTACCTAAGAATAGGAAGGTGCCAATTGGTTTCTGTGGGTTTTGAAGACCAGCTCTAGAGCGTCTCACAGCATCACTTACAGCTTCAATAGCTTCTTCTTGTCCGACAACACGCTTATGTAATTCGTCCTCTAGCTTCAATAATTTTTCGCGCTCACTCTGTATCATTTTAGTCACAGGAATACCTGTCCACTTAGCTACCACGTCAGCAATATCTTCATAAGTGACCTCTTCTTTGATCAAAGCGGTTTCTTGCTGTTCTGCTAATTGCTTTTGAAACGCTTCTAACTTCTCAGTGGCTTCTTTTATCTTTCCGTAGCGAATTTCGGCTACTTTACCATAATCACCGTCACGTTCTGCACGTTCTGCTTCAAGCTTAAAGTTTTCAATATCTTGTTTTATATTCTGAACGTTTTCCACGATTTCTTTCTCGCTCTTCCATTTCGCATTAAGCTCATTGCGTTCTTCTTTAAGATTCGCTAATTCCGCTTTCAAGGACTTTAATTTAGTCTCGTCCTTTTCACGCTTAATAGCTTCGTGCTCAATTTCTAACTGCATTATTTTTCTATCTAGTACATCTAATTCCTCTGGCTTAGAGTTGATTTCCATACGTAACTTAGAAGCTGCTTCATCCATCAGGTCAATCGCCTTATCCGGTAAGAAACGATTGGTAATGTATCTGTTTGATAATTCTACGGCACCAATAATCGCTTCATCTTTAATACGCACCTTGTGATGCGTTTCATATTTCTCTTTAATACCACGTAAAATAGAAATAGCACTTTCGGTATCTGGTTCATCAACATTCACTTTTTGGAAACGACGCTCTAATGCTTTATCCTGCTCAAAATACTTTTGGTATTCATCTAGAGTAGTGGCACCAATAGCGCGTAATTCGCCTCGTGCAAGGGCAGGTTTTAAGATATTGGCCGCGTCCATAGCACCTTGACCACCACCAGCACCTACAAGGGTGTGAATCTCGTCAATGAAAAGTACGATGTCTCCATCGCTAGTCGTAACTTCTTTGATGACAGCTTTTAGACGCTCCTCAAATTCTCCTTTAAACTTGGCACCAGCGATAAGTGCTCCCATATCCAGTGCGAAGATTTGCTTGTTCTTAAGATTCTCAGGAATATCACCATCTATAATACGGTGAGCAAGTCCTTCTGCAATGGCTGTTTTACCAGTACCTGGTTCACCAACTAAAATGGGATTGTTTTTGGTTCTACGTGATAGGATTTGTAGTATTCTACGAATCTCTTCATCGCGACCAATAACAGGATCTAGCTTACCATCACTGGCCAGTTGATTTAGGTTCTTGGCGTATTTGTTTAACGCATTATAAGTTTCTTCCTGACTTTGAGACGTCACTCTGTCTCCTTTACGTAACTCTTCTATAGCTGCATTTAAGCCCTTTTCAGTAACACCTTGGTCTTTTAAAATCTGAGCAACCTTGCTTTTAGATTTAAAAATGGCTAACACCAAATGCTCAATAGACACAAAGTCATCATTCATTTTTTTGGCAATGATTGAGGCTTCGTTTAATGCCTTGCCAGCTTCTCTAGACAGCATAATTTCACCACCAGATACTTTAGCAAAACTTTCAAGTTCTTTATCTAGTACTTGCTGAAGCATAGCCACATTAACGTTTAGCTTTTTGAGTAAAAAAGGCAAAACGTTTGCATCAACATTAAACAAGGCTTTAAAAATATGCTCGTTTTCTATTTGTTGATGACCAAAACCTTGAGCAAGCTGTTGCGCTTGTTGTATGGCTTCTTGTGATTTAATTGTATAATTATTAAAATTCATCTTTTTATGTATTAATCAATTTTGTTGTTGTGTTTGTCTATATTTACTCAATAATCTTACCATTACATTTATGTGAGATAAATACGACAAAATGACTTGTTTATTATGTAATTTGATGACGTTTTGTCTGTAAATTGAAGAGTTAAAGTAGTTTATAGCTTTAGTATATTTAAGAATTTCTTGGTTTCTAGATGTTATTTAATTCCATAGATTTTGTTGTTTTCTTACCAATACTCCTTGTTGGTTATTGGTCCTTAAATCAAAATTTAAAGCTTCAAAATGCTTTAGTTTTTATAGCTAGTTATATTTTTTATGGTTGGTGGGACTGGCGATTTCTAGGTTTAATTTTTCTGAGCACTATAGTAGATTATTCCATTGGTCGTGAATTGCAAAAAACAGATAATCACAAGAGGCGTAAAGTACTGCTCTATGTAAGTATTAGTGTAAATTTAGGTATCCTTGGGTTCTTCAAATATTTTAATTTTTTTCTAGATAATTTTTTAGAGGCATTCACCTTTTTTGGCCAAAATTTCACCTTCAGTGGTTTAAAGATCATTTTACCTGTTGGTATAAGTTTTTATACATTTCAGACTTTGAGTTACACTATAGATATTTATAGAAAGAAACTTAATGCTACCAACGATTTTTTGGCATTCTCAGCTTTTGTAAGTTTTTTTCCACAGTTAGTTGCTGGTCCTATTGAACGTGCTTCAAATCTTTTACCACAATTTTCAGTTAAACGCGTGTTTAATAAGGCAAAAGCAATCGATGGTTTACAACAAATGCTTTGGGGTTTTTTTAAAAAAATGGTAATTGCGGATAATTGCGCGGTTTATGTTAATGAGATCTTTGCCAATTCCTCAGACTATTCTGGTAGTACATTATTGTTAGGTGCTGTATTATTTGCATTTCAGATATATGGAGATTTCTCAGGGTACTCAGATATAGCTATTGGTACGGCCCGATTGTTTGGTTTTAATTTAATGAAGAATTTCGATTTTCCCTATTTCTCAAGAGACATAGCTGAGTTTTGGAGACGTTGGCATATTTCGTTATCAACATGGTTTAGGGATTATCTTTATATACCACTTGGTGGGAGTAGAGGTGGTACAACCCTCGTAATTAGAAATGTATTTATTATTTTCATAGTTAGTGGATTTTGGCATGGAGCTAATTGGACTTTTATAGTTTGGGGAGCGCTCAATGGATTTTATTTTTTATCACTTTTATTACGGAACAAGAACAGGGCTCATCTAGATACTGTGGCTGAAGGACGATTGTTTCCAAAATTAAAAGAGATGTTACGAATTCTTTCGACATTTACACTAACAGTATTGGCCTGGATTTTCTTTAGAGCTGATTCAGTCACTCATGCACTAGAAATACTTTCCGGTGTATTCTCGCCATCTTTGTTTAAATCCTTTGAGGTTTTTCCGAAAGGCTTATTGATGTTAATCCTATTATTTGTTTTAACAGAGTGGCTTAATAGAGACAAAGATTATTGTTTAATGTTGCCATTTGCTGCTAGTTGGAAGCAAAAACTAATCAATACCTTTATTATTGCTATGGTATTTTGGTCTATAGTTGTATGGCAAGCCAATACTGAAGTGGAATTTATATATTTTCAATTTTAAATGAAGAAAGCTCTACATATAGTTGTCACAGTTGCAATATTTCTTTTAGTTGGGGAGCTTCTAATAAGATTTAACAGGTCATATGATCTATTGAACGATGGTCCTAAAGGCATTGAAGTTAAGGTTGAAGCTTCTCAATTAAAGGCAGCATTAGATGCTAATACCTTTACAATAAGCGAAAATCAATTGCGTATAATGGTTTTAGGTGATTCTTACATACATGGTGGTGGCATAGCTTCAAAAGATAAATTTTCAAAAAAATTAAAGGAAGCATTGCTTCAATCCGAACAGTTAGACGTTTCAGTGTACGTGCTTGATATTTCGAGACCAAGTAATAATACCTTTGATAATTATCAGGCTTTTTTAAGCTATCAAGAGCAATTTAAACCGCAACTCGTATTTTGGGCTTATAACTTTAATGATGTTCTCGGTGATTTTAAACATCGACAGAAGCCTAAAGCTAGTATTGAGAAATCTTTGAAATCTCGAAAAATAGAATCACAACGTACACCTAAGGCAATAGCAAAACAGGTCTATTCCAAATCTCAATTAGCACGTTATGTATCTACTAATCTGCAGAAAGAATTAAAATTACGTGGCTTTGTTTTACCAGTTGGAGATTTTCATTTTCTTGTGAATGAAGGGTATAATGATGAGCATCTAAACTGGAAGCATAGTAAAACAATTATTGAAGAAGTAAATGTAACCTGCAAAATGCAGTCTGCAAAATTGATGCTGTATAAGATGCCAGAATTTAATCTTTTAGAGCGACCTCAGTTATTTACTAACGTTAATAAACGACTGGAAAATTTTACTAAAACTAAAACTATATTATATCTTAACGGAGACAATGATTTTGCGGAAGGAGATATACAACAATTCATGATCTCTAAATACGATGGGCATCCGAGTGCTTACGCGCACAAGATCATTGCAGATTCTGTTGCCAAATACATCATTAATAATTTAGATAAACTGAAATAAAATTATACTATAGATGTGTAAGCCTTAAAATTATAAACGACTTAGTCATTAAAAACAACATATGTTTAAAAAATTATTTGGTTCCTCAGAACCTAAAGAAGAAAAAGTACTGCCTTGGCTGCCATTGACTCAGGTAGACCAGTTAAATGCTATCTCAGAAAAATCTAAAACCAAAACACAGTTTATATTTAAGCATTCTACGCGTTGCGGTATAAGCCGAATGGTAATGAACCAATTTGTGTCTGCTTATGCACTAGATACTAATGCAGATTTATACTATTTAGATTTATTGAATTATAGAGACGTTTCTAATGAAGTGGGTTATAAGTTTCAGGTAATGCACCAATCTCCACAGATATTAATTATTAAAAATGGAGTAGCTGTAGCACATGCTTCTCACGGTGCCGTCAATGATATGGATTTAAACCGATTTCTTTAAAAATACGTAGACCTGAGTATTGCCTTGTTAATTAAAATCCTAACTTCGTTTACATATGCTCAACTTGTTTCAGTAACAGGCGATATAGTCAATAGTAATTGGCCATATCTTAGTGTTAAGCGTCATAAAAAACCTCTCAAATATTGAGAGGTTTTTTACTTGTCAACATTCCTTGTTAGAGAGAACTATTCTTTAATAATTTTTATAGTTTCAGAATTTTTTTCGCTTATTATCTTAATTAGGTAGACGCCAGAAGGTAATTCTTTAATATTAAGCTCAGTATAATTATTATTAATTGAAAGACTCGAAACTTGCTGACCTATAATTGTCGTAATCGTTATCGAATCAATGATATTCTCGCAAGATATGTTTAATCTATCTTTGGTTGGATTAGGGTATAAATTTAAAAATTCCGAATCTGAATTAGAATTGAGACTTAAATTTTCAACAAAGGTAGTCGTCCAGGTATTGGTAATTATTGCAGGATTAAAATCGAAATATATTTCTGCTGTATTAGGTATAACATCACCAACTTGATAACCAGGTTGAGGTTTTACTTTAAATTTGATATAACCATGTCCGATTTCAGAATCATCACCTTCTGAAGGTGGTAGTTGAATGGCGTAGAAATTCCATTCTAAATTTTTGCCAACACGCTCTAGAGCATAATCGTGACTAGCATCTACCATTCTCAGAGTTGTCTCATCTAATTGATCGTCTAAAATATCCTCAATTCTAATGTTAATGGCATTAGCTGTTCCGGTATTTTCAAATCTAATCGTGTAAGTTAGATAATCTTCATCTGAAAATGTTGAATATATTATTTCTGTACCATGATTTTCAGTGATATCGTTGGGATCATAAGAGCCAACTATTTCATTAGTAACTGTATGTATATTGTTTTGTGAAACAATATCTTCAGTTGTCGTAACAATTTCTACAGTATTTGATGAAAATTCTCCTAATTGCACTTCTGGTATTGCAGGTACTTGCAGTTTGACAAGTATTTCTCTTGTTTCTAGTGGTTCCAAATCATAAAAATTATAAGTAAACCCGTTTTCTGTAAGTGTGGTATTGGCAGAAGATATATTTATAATTTCTAATATGTCATCGTGAGTATAAGAAATACTTCCACTTACCAAGCTGGTTAAAGAATTATTTTTAAATTTAATTCTATCATAATAAGCAAATCCAGGTTTGGGTATGTTTGGTATTATATATACCGAAGCATCTGTATAATTCTCGATAGATTCGATAGGGAAAAGTATCGTAGTGAAACCTGCATTTTGTTCAATCGAAATATCGTTATATATGGTATTGTTAGAAAAATAGGGAAGATACAAATCATCTATTTCAAAGCTAAAATTATAGACTGTAGTTGGATTAGATTCATAAAGATAGTGCGGATTCGAGTATAAATAATGCACATCATTATTGTTGCTAATATCATATTTAAACTTCCCTAAAGGAAAATCTATCTCATTAAAGTCCTTTATACCATTTGAATTCTCATCTACGAAGGCATTTAGCTTTAAACCGTCGGAGTTTATTATATCTAGTGTATTTTCTCTTGAAGGATAATCAACAAACTCTAAGTTAGACTGATGACCTGTAAATACCAAACCATTCGTATAAAATGAATAAGGGCCAATTCCAGAATTTATATCACTTTGCGTTATAACTCGTTCAGCAAAAAACTCAGTATTTTCTTCGCTGGGATTTAGTGAAGGTATAGTTGTTCCTTGTACCTCAATAGGGCTATTATATTCATAAGATTCAACATCAGTCAAAATATCATCACCTATATTATTTATTTTAAAATCATACTGGATTAAATCACCAACACTGGTGTAACCATCATTGTTATAGTCTAGATAATTGATTGTGTATGAAGTTTTTAGTGGATTTTTTACACTTAAACTAATAATGCCTACGCTACAATTGTCAGGATCTGAAGTTTTGCAAATTCTATACTTTAGAGAGTAATTGCCAATTGCTAAGTCATTTGATACTGATAGTAACCCATTAGCATTAACTGAAACTCCTGGCAACATATTAGCGCTTAATCCATAGCTCAATAATTCTATTGTAACTACCGAAGGATCAGTTATGAGCTGTGATTGATAATAATCATTTTCTAATAGATTGAACGTAGCTTCAGTACCTTGAACTATTTCTATACTATCAAAAATTGCATTAAAGTCTATGTCTTTTATTGTAAATTCTAAAGGATCAAAATTTTGGTTGTATGTGTTGCCTGAAGTTGGTGAAGCATGCAAAAAAATTGTTTCGTCACCTTCTATTTCTTGGTCCAGAGTTAAAGGAATATCGTTATAACGAATGTAATTTTGACCTGCCAAAATAGTGATTTCCACAGGTTCAGAAGTTGAGTAATCGGACTCATCAGCAGTTCCATTTGTAGCCCATACTTCAAATGTTATATCTTCTTCATAGGTATAACTACCATCAAAATTATACAGATTAATACTAATGTAAGCATTACTTCCTTCGTACGCACTTGTTCCATGGGCACTATCTATGAAATATTTTGGGTATTCAATTTCATTATCCCATATGTACAATGTTGTATCTAAATTACTATTAAGCGTATTATTTGAGGTTATAATTATGCTTAAATTAAAGTATTCGTCTCCCTCTTCAATATTGTCATCAATTATAGATATGTCAATATAATCAGACTCAAATTCATTAGCAGATATTGTACCATTAGTAAAAAGATCAATGTAGTCCATACTATCAGCTGTTCCTTGACTAGTACTTAATTCAAAAGTTATATTAGAATTATATGTTCGATCTAACTTTAATTTCACTTTAGCTTCACCAGTTTCTTCACTTGCAGATTTAATGACACTGAAAGTAGGCAGAATATCATTATCTCTAATTAATATTTCACTATTTGTAGATACGTTTTCAGTATTTCCAGAAATAACATTGGCAGTCAAAAGAAATGACTCATCACTTTCAGGGATATCATCATCATTAATTGTAAAGGGCACATTAACAAATCTCTCACCTGCAGGTATAATAATAGAAACATTTAAAGGTTCAAAATCTGCGGTATTTGCTGTAATAGGTGTTGCAATAATATTGATTTCTATAGCTTCGCTAAAAACTCGATTTAGCATAATGAATTGTGTGTCATTCTGACCACCTTCGCGAAAATAACCGTCAAAATATTGCCGCATGGATACTTGCGGTAAAATGTCATTGTCAATTATCTTAATTGTATTGGAAATGACTGGATTGTCAACATCACCTTCAATTACGGTTGCTTGTATTTCTATAGTTTCAATATTTTGTTCAATTAAATTATCATCAAAAGTATTGACATCTATCGGTTCAGCATAAACTTGTCCTGATAATATGGTTACAGTATTCGTAGATAAATTGTAATCATTACCATCTGCCGTACCGCCAACTACATCAATATTAATAATAATATCTGAATCACTAGGAAAATTTAAACCAATAACAAAATATTGAGATTCACCTTCTGTTATAATAAGATCATTTAAATCAATCCTTGGTAATTGACAATAAACAGATAAATTAAAAAATACAAAAGTTGAGAAGAGTAGTAATTTTTTCATAGCTGATTGATTTAATTATTTGTTCTTTTCTATTTAGATGGATTAAATCAAAAAGGGTTGCGTGAAAAAACTGACAAAATAATTTGCAGTTCCAAAAAACCTCCCATTTTTGGGAGGATTTCTATTATAAGCTTGCAAATTGATATGAACTAATGATATCTTTTAGTTTCAATTTCAAATCTTCACCGCTATCTAAAACCATTTGGGCATCTGACGGGAATAGTATTTGACGCTGTCTCAACAATTGTCTATCATTTCTATTTAGTGCTCTTCGATCTCCTCTATATCTTCCAAATACATTTTCAAATACAAAACCACTGTCTATAGTAAAATTATCAATCACCTGATTCTGTTTTAAACCTGTATAGACTACATTGGCCATGACTTGTGTAGATTTCGTTTGAATTACCTCAAAAAATCTAGCTCTAACGTTTATTATTTTATCTACTTTAATGTCATTGCCAAGACTATCCTTTGCTACATTTCCATTGCTGTCTAAAAGATATTCCCAACCATCTACAATTTGTTTTTCTCTTAGTAGTTGTCTTTCATTAATTCGCTCTGGAGAAATATTAATTCGTCTTAATTGTAATTGCATACCAAAATCATAGTCTATAGTTTCATCTGCAATGGCATGATAAGTTGTCCAAAATTGGTTTAAACCATAGGTGTTAAAATCTAATAACTCTTCTTCTAAACGTAATGGTATAAATTGATTAGTATGATTTTCTATAGAGACATGTACATAATCCATACCTTTTTGATGAGCTTCAGTCATTAAACTTCTGGTCTCTTCAAAATTTGGATTAATGCTTTCTATATAACTAAAGATATCATAGGCCTTTCTGGCATTGTACTTATCTTCTGAATCTAACAAGGTGATACCTTCACCTATTAAATAATCTGACGTTCTGTACCTGTAGTCTACAATAGCACTACTGTAATCATTAAACTTTAAGTTTAAAGTTCTACCATTTATTTTTAAAGGTAATACGCGCTTTATAGCATTTTGCCTTGCTTCTAAATCTAAATAGATAGTATAAATGGTTTTGTATTGCTCAGGATTGCCATCCTTTTTAAGATGTTTAATAGTGTTTAAATCTTTATCTAACACCTTATAATAGGCATCTTCTAGCATTACAATGTAGTCTTGCTTTCGAGGTTTATCCTTATTATTTTCTAGTTTGCGTAACGCATCAGAAATTGCTTGGTCATAGTTACCATGGCTAATTGCCTTTTCAATTTGTTTTCTTCCGCTACATGATGTTAGTACCAGAAGAAGTACTGTTGTAAGTAGTAATTGCTTCATAATTCTGGATTTTATTGATTATTACTAATAGAAATCCAAATATGATGCCAAACAAAAAAACCGAAGTAGAAATAGAGTTTTCTAACTTCGGTTTATATACTATAAGTTGTGTTTTTTTATTTCTTTTTTTTAGGATTAAATATAGGTAAAAGTTGCGTTTTAACTTGCCCGAATCCTATACGAACATCATCATTTTCAGAATGTGCTCTCATTATTACAGTATCGTAATCATTTATAAATTTACGTTCTGTTCCGTCCTTCATTTTAATTGGCTTCGTACCTTTCCAGGTCAATTCTAACATTGAGCCGTAAGAATTTTCAGTTGGGCCAGATATAGTACCGCTACCCATCATATCTCCAGCATTTATCGGACAGCCATTAACCGTATGATGTGCTAACTGCTGCGCCATATTCCAGTACATATGTTTAAAATTTGTTTTACAAACTGTGGTCTCTTTTCCGCCTTTAGGTTGAATACCAGCTTCTAATTGAATATCGAAACTATGTTTCCCTTTTGTTTGTAAATAAGGGAGCGGTTTTGGATCTTGTTTAGGGCTGTCTACTCTAAAAGGCTCTAAAGCATCAAGTGTTACAATCCATGGTGACATTGACGACGCAAAACTTTTACCTAAGAAAGGGCCTAATGGCACATATTCCCATTTTTGAATATCTCTTGCAGACCAATCATTAAACAATACTAAGCCAAAGATGTATTCTTCTGCTTCCTGAACTGGAATCGATTCACCTAAATCATTAGCATCTGTAGTAATGAATGCCATTTCTACTTCAAAATCAACTAATTTACTTGGGCCAAAAACAGGTGTTTTTGCTCCTTCTGGCATGGTTTGACCTTGTGGTCTATGAATTGGAATGTGGGTTGTAATAATTGAAGAACTACGCCCATGGTACCCAACTGGCATATGTACCCAATTTGGTAATAACGCATTGTCTGGGTCTCTAAACATTGACCCTACATTTGTTGCATGTTCTTTGCTGGCATAAAAATCGGTATAGTCACCGACATGAATAGGCATTTGCATTTCTATTTCATCTAATCTAAAGCAAATGATTTCTTTGTGTTTGGTATTATTTTTTAAAGTTTCATTATCAGCATCAAAAATTTCAGCAACGCGATTTCTAACCGCACGCCATGTTTTTCTACCATCAGCAATAAAATCATTCAACGAATCCTGAAGAAAGATATCATCCGTTAAGGGAATACCATCAAAATAGCCTAATTGGTGCAGTGCACCTAAATCTATAGCTGTATCTCCGATACGAGTTCCGATGGTAATAATATCTTCTCTGGTTAGAAATACGCCAAAAGGAATATTCTGTATAGGAAAATCAGAATACTTATTAACGTATAACCAAGAGGTTCTATTTGGGTTATTGGCTGATAATGGCATAATGCTGTTGTTGATTAAATGTTCATTAATTTCTATTCAAACCTACATAAATTTTAATATTAAAACTAATGTAATTCGTATTTTTGCAACTCATTTAACAATCCATAATATTTATGCAACGCGACGAACAAATTTTTGAACTTATTGAAGCTGAAAGAGAACGCCAAACTGATGGCATAGAATTGATAGCTTCAGAGAATTTTGTGAGCGACCAGGTTATGGAAGCTGCAGGTTCTGTTTTAACTAATAAATATGCTGAAGGTTATCCCGGTAAGCGTTATTATGGTGGTTGTGAGATCGTAGATGAGGTTGAGCTTATTGCCATTGAGCGTGCAAAGACATTATTTGGTGCTGCTTATGCTAACGTACAACCACATTCAGGAAGTCAGGCAAATACGGCAGTATTTCATGCATGTTTAAAACCAGGCGATACTATCCTTGGTTTTGATTTAGCTCATGGCGGCCATTTAACACATGGTTCTCCAGTGAATTTTTCAGGTCGACTATACAAACCGACATTTTACGGTGTAAAGAAAGATACAGGTCTTATAGATTACGATATGCTGGCTGATCAGGCTCAGAAAGAACAGCCAAAGTTAATCATTGCAGGAGCATCGGCTTATTCAAGAGATATTGATTTTGAAAAATTTAGAGAAGTAGCAGATAGCGTAGGAGCTGTTTTATTAGCCGACATATCACATCCTTCAGGATTGATTGCAAAAGGTATACTGAACGATCCTATGCCGCATTGCCACGTTGTAACGACGACGACACATAAGACACTAAGAGGACCAAGAGGTGGAATGATAATGATGGGTGAAAATATTGATAATCCTTTTGGAATAACCTTAAAGAGTGGGAAATTGCGTAAAATGTCTGGCTTGTTAGATTCTGGAGTCTTCCCAGGAAATCAAGGTGGACCATTAGAGCAT
>NZ_CBFHMI010000024.1:0-34402 GCF_965656915.1 Winogradskyella sp.
TCTATTACAGACTTAGAATCATTAGATTATTCCTTAGATGGAGGGGCATTTCAAGCCAGTAATGTATTTACTAATGTGCCAATAGGTATAGGGCATTATATTGATGTAAGAAATACAGATGGATGTATTCAAAGAACTGATGAGTTTTCAATTGAAGGCTTTGACCCAGTCACACTAACCTTAACAGAAGGCGAGCTTAATGAATTTATAGCTAATGCATCAGGTGGTGCTGGTGAATACCAGTTCACTATGAATGGTGAAGACTATGGCGATCAAACCAACTACACTATTACAGAATCTGGTTTATACACCATTACAGTTACGGATTCTAGTGGATGTGTTGCAACAGCTCAAATAGAATTAGAATTTGTTGATATATGTATTCCTAATTGGTTTACACCAAACGGTGATGGTGAATTTGATACATGGGCACCAGGTTGTACAGAAAATTACCCAAATCTAACCTTTGATATTTTTGATCGCTATGGTAGAAAAGTAGCAACCTATCGTGTTGGTGAAGTTTGGGATGGAAGATATAATGGCACTGAATTGCCAACAGGCGATTATTGGTTTGTAGTACAAACAAACGATCCAAATGTAGATAAAGAATTTGTTGGACACTTTACACTTTACAGGTAATAATCCATAAGAATTAAAAGAAACTAAGATGAAAAAAATTACACTATATATTTTCTTTATGATTGTATCTTACAGTTACAGTCAGGAGTTGAATTTACCTGTATTTACGCAATATTTAGCTGATAACGATTTTGTAATTTCGCCAACCTATGCAGGTATAGGTGATAATTTAAAGATTAGAGCTAATGGTTTAACACAATGGGTTGGTATTAAGAACGCACCAGATAATCAATCTATTTATGCAGATATTAGAATAGGAAATCGCTCTGGTATAGGAGTGTCTGCCTACAATGATAAAAATGGTAATACACGTCAAAAAGGTGTTAAGTTTTCTTTTGCACATCACTTAACTTTAGACTATAAAACAAAACAATATTTATCATTAGGTATTTCTTATAACATCAATAGTTTTAGAATTGATATTGAGAACTTTAATACAACCTATGATATACCAATTATTGATCCTTCAATAACTGATGACAGGTCTATAAGTAATGATAATTTTGATGCTGGTATACTCTATAGATACGGTCCATTTTATGCTAGTCTTAATGCTAATAATTTAATTTCAAAAGATACTGAGGATTTTGTAGGCCTTGAACCTGGAAAGCTTTTAAATTATCAATTATACACTGGTTATGTGATTCAGAATAAAAGAAATAAAGATGTGGAATTTGAACCATCTGTATTTTTTCAATTATTTGATAGTGATAAACGATCTAGTACAGACATTAACTTTAAATACCGAAAGTTTAACAGAAAAGGCGATTACTATTGGATAGGAGCATCTTATAGATTTCTTAATGACCAGTTTTTTCAACCGCTTAACATTGGGCCAATGGCAGGAACACAGTGGAGTAATCTTTATTTTGCGTATTCATATCAATTAACAATAAATGACTTGTCTGGATTCAACTCTGGTACACATATGATAACCATAGGATTAGATCTCTTAAAAGGAGTCAGTAATTGTGCATGTACACGTGGTACTAGTCAAAGTTATTATAGATAATCTATTGAGATATTTCTAGCTTATAACCTACGCCATGTACATTAGTTAATTTAATAGATGTGTCAGCTTTAAGTTTCTTGCGGAGCTTTGAGATATAAGTATCTAAACTTCTACTTACATAAACACCATTATCCTCCCAGACACGTTTTGTAAGTTCATCTCGCTTAATGATTTGATTTGGATGAGCAACAAACAACGCCAGTAATTCACATTCCTTTTTAGAAAGCGCAATTTCTTCAGCTTCTTTAACCAGTTTATTTTGCTCAGGATAAAATCGAAATAGTCCTAACTTCTCATTAGGCTCGTCATCTAAAAAGTTTTGTTTGTGTTTTCTTTTTTTGAATATTAAAAAGCCTAAAACCAATAAAGCGAGAAGCCCAATTATATATGCAATAATGTGATTCGATGATTGCTCAACTTTTCGTTCGGTAAACTTAACTTCAATACTATAGCAGCCATCAGGTAAAAACCTACCACCGCATGGTGTAATTGTATTTTCATCCTCATCACTCATTTGATAACTGTAAGCTACTTCCCTATCGTCACAGTTTAAAACTTCAACGCGGTAATGCTGTGGTAAGTCTACAGACTTAAAACTTTCTTGGACAATGCTAACTAATTTACTAGGTTCAAACTTTAAATGTTTATCAAAATTCAACTGAAACTTATTGGTTTCAATGGCTTTAACAGGTAATATTAAAGAGGTAGAATCTTGATTGCTTAAAAGTAATCTGTTGCCAACATCTCTTAAGGCTATTTTTGTGCGTTCAGTGAAATCATTTTCATCTGTTATACCACAAGAGATTGTCAATACACATAAAAAGTAAAGCAAAATCGCATGTAATGTAAATGATAATATCTTTTTCATATATACTGTAAAGAACAAATAAATCTATGACAATTTACAACTGTTCACACTTCTTTTACATTTTTTTGACATTCTTTGACCTTTCACCACGTAGTTTTATCTAAATTCAAACAAAACATTAGATAATGAAGAAAATTATAACAGTATTAATAGTAGCTCTTAGTGTGATAAATACGTCAATAGCACAAGAAGAACTGCATATACTCGAGGCAGATAGTTCATGGCTAAAAGAAATTATTACGTTACCCTTAGGTTTTGCTCAAGAGATTAATTTTGAAGGATAGGAAGACTTAAGATTTGCAAAAAACTGGAGTGATCCAGAAGGAAATGAATTCTTTACTTACGCCTATGTTTGGTATATTAATTTAACCGAACAACCATCAGTAAAATTAATTGAGACTAACATGAGACTTTATTATGATGGTTTAATGAAAGCTGTAAATAAAGATAAGGACTTTACTGTACCTAAAACGATTATTGCATTTAATGAAACAACAAAGGACAATGCTATTCTTCCATCTTTCATAGGGTCTATAAAAGTCTATGATTCATTTTTTTCTAGAAAAGTTATAACATTAAATGTTAGTGTGGAGACATCGTATTGTGAAAATGAAAATAAATATCTAATGCTATTCAGAGTGTCTACATTAGAGTTCGAAAATGATATTTGGATTGAATTGAATAATATAAAACTAATTGATAATGTATGTGAAGTTAAGTCTTAATATTATTCAATTGCTTTTAAAGGACCTCTATATCTTATAGCAGTTCTGCTAGAACCATAGATGCTAATATTTGCATATCGATTAGAGAAAACTACCATTTTAATAATAAATTGCTCTACGTCATTAGAGACTTTAAAATTAACATTTACTTGCTGTTTTTTGTCATTTTCAGTTATTTTAATAGATGTCATTTCTGAATCAAATATAATACTTGTATCTCTTGAATCTGAGTATCCAGCAGTTCTTAGTTCTCCAAAATACGACATATTGGCTTTTGCAGTATTTCCCTTCACAGAAAGAAAATCTTCATTTCCACTTAAAGAAATGCGTCCACCAACATTTTCTGTTTGTCGTAATAAGGCGTTATTTACATCCATCACATCGCTAGATTGTATCGGAAATGCAGACTCCGCATCTATTCGAAATGACTTACTGCTAACTAGATTTTTAATGTCGTTATAATACGCTAATTCAGTTGCCAATTCACTTTCAGATTTGGTGCTTCCACAACCACAAAAAATTGTAACAAAAAGACTTAATAAAATTTTCGATTTCATATTTTAAATATACAAAATAGCACTAAGTTATTTTAACAATGATATGTTAATAAAAACAATATTTATCTTTATTACTTTTAAACTAAATTACGACAGGAATCGTTCATTTTTCAATATATTAGAAGTTGGACATCGAATAATGTAATTAGCAATTTCGATTCAAAGGATTTGTATTCAATTAATCGATAATAGGAGTTTATTAGCGTCTTATTAGTTATTTTTGACTGCTCTAAATGAATAAATTTAAAATAATAACATTAGTTAAACTTTGTGCCTTCTTTGTTTTTGCAGGAAGAGCTTATCAATTTTATTTTTTTGGAGCTCCATTTAGAGCAATATTATGGGATGAAAGTTTATTAACTCCTATAGTAGAAGGTCTTTTTAACCATTCTTGGTATGATTATGCCACGAGTATAAGAGTAAATCGATATATAGATAGTTTTACAAAGATTTGTAGCTTTATTTTATTACTATCAGCATTTGTATGTTTATTATGGGAAAAATTAAAAATTAAAAAGTTAAAAAGAATAATTGTTGGACTTGGCTTGCTTATTCTAATTATTTTAGGTGTTTGTTTAGTAAAAGACAAGAACTATAATTTTTTACAGTTTTTTGAATTATCAATTCAATTTGCTGCACCCTTGGTTTTATTACTAAATGGTAATTTTATTGGTGATAATAAAAAATTAATTTTTAGTTTAAAACTTGCTATAGTATTAACATTTATACCTCACGGTTTGTTTGCAATGGGATTGATTTATTTACCAGGTCATTTTTTAGATATGACTATTAAAATATTAGGGATCGGTGAACAACAAGCGACATACTTTCTATTCTTCGTTGGATTTTTAGATGTGGCATTGACTATTTTATTGTTTGCTCCAAGGTTTTCTAAATACGCCTTATTATATATGATTTTTTGGGGCTTTTTAACTGCTTTAGCAAGGTTATTTGCTGGTTTTAATAGTAATTTTGTAACAGCATCAATTCATGGTTCAGCGTACTTAATGATATATCGTTTATCACATGGTATTATTCCGTTAGTTGTATATGTATTAGAAAGAAACAATTTTAAACAAGAATTAAATTTTACGGTAGATGAAAGTTAGGTTAGTTTTTACATATTGGTTTTTTCTTGGGTTTCTCTTTAGCTATGCCAATACTGACAAGTATCGTATAATAATTTCTGATAATCCGGCTACATCAATAACTATAGCATGGAACCAAATCTCAGGTACTAATCCATTAATATATTTCGATACAACTGATTATGGTACTAATCATACGTTATATAACAATTCACAGGCAGTTGATAGGTCCGTATTGTATAAGAGTATGGAAAATCGTTTTGTTAGACTAACAGGTCTACAGCCTAACACCAATTATTATTTCATAATAAAAGATAGCCAAAGCACGAGTCAGCGATTTTGGTTCAGAACCGCGCCAGATGATAATAGCCGTTTATCTTTTATTGCAGGTGGTGATTCTAGAAATAACAGACTTCCACGACAAAATGCGAATTTATTAGTAAGTAAGCTAAAACCGCACGCGGTTTTTTTTGGTGGTGATATGACAGATGATGATACAGATACCGAATGGCAAAACTGGTTTGATGACTGGCAATTAACTATTGCTAATGATGGGAGGATGTTTCCTATAATACCAGCTAGAGGAAATCATGAAGATGATGCCGATGGTGTTTATAAACTTTTTGATACTCCAAATACAGATTCATATTATGCGATTACCTTTGGAGACGACTTAATTAGAGCATATACCTTAAATACTGAAATTTCTGTATTAGGTAATCAATTAACTTGGTTGCAAAACGATTTAAGCACAGCACCTACTGCCTTAAAATGGAAAATGGCACAATACCATAAACCGATGCGTCCTCATACGGCTTGGAAAGCAGAAAACAATAATCAATATAGTGCTTGGGCAGAGTTGTTTTATACCCAAGGAGTACGCTTGGTGGTAGATTGTGACTCGCATATGACAAAGACCACTTGGCCAGTAAAACCATCTTCGGAGCCAAATAATGATGAAGGCTTTGAGGTAGATCAAACTTACGGAACAGTCTATACAGGCGAAGGGTGTTGGGGAGCACCTCTACGACCAAATGATGATGACAAGAGCTGGACCCGAAACTCTGGTTCATTCAATCAGTTTAAGTTAATTTTTGTAGATCCTAGCAAAATAGAACTAAGAACCATTAGAGTTAATAACGCGTCAAGTGTTGGTTCTGCCAGTAATACAAATCCATTTATACTGCCGTCACAATTAGATGTATTTAATCCACCAACAGGCGATGTAGTTACTATTACAAATACTCAAGATACATTAGGTACAATTTCAAACATATTTAGTAACATAAATATCTACTCAGACAATGATAATAGGTTGGTCATTCTTAATGGTCGAATACCATTAGGCACTACATTTAAATTGTATGATATAAATGGACGTCTCGTAACTTCAAACTCATTAGATGATAATCTCACTTATCAAACTATAGATGTAATTCCGTACCAAAGTGGTATTTATATTCTTGAATTAACATCAAACTCAGATGGAAAATATTCAAAAAAGTTAATAATTCGTTGATAAAAAAACTCTTTTACTGATACAAATCATATCAGTAAAAATTGTTGATAATTACTTTAGTAACTGTTTGGGTCCACCTCAAATACTCTATGATTTTAGAGTAACTTTAAAGTGCTATTAATTATTATTCTCTTCATTAATGAAAAATTTTGTACACCGCCGTACGACTGCGTTTCGGTTACGTCTTTTTGAATACAATACGTTTTCAAAAATCAGAACTTCTATCTTTATTTTATCAACTTTTTTATTTCTAAGTGTTCTCGCTTGGATTGGTCCAGGCTTATATACTCCTCAACCAATTGGTCCATATTTAAATGGCGTATTTCCGCCATTATCAACTGCAAGTCCAGAACCTTATAGAGTGGCTTTTGAAAACCTTAGTTTTTTCTATCCAATTACATTTAATCAAGTACCAAATCAAAACAAAATTGTTTTAGGGCAATTAAATGGTGTTATCTATTGGTTTGAAAATGATGAGCAAACTGCAACCAAGAATCTATTGTTAGATCTTTCTGGCGAAGTTGGTATGGTTTCAGATGGTGGGTTTTTAGGTCTTACAATTCATCCTAATTTTGGCAATGGTGATAATTACTTCTACGTGTATTACGCCACAAAAAATTGGAACGGAGAAGATTCTCCTGGTTTTGGTGAATATACCACACAAAATTGTTCTATAGATGAGTATGAAGGTAACTTCTTAATCCTTGAACGATTTGAAGTAAATCCAGGTAGCATGGCATTTGTCTCAAATTCTAGAACAACCCTACTAAAACGTCGTATGTATGGAACTACTCATAGAGGTGGTGGATTAGATTTTGGAACAGACGGATTTTTATATTTAACTACTGGAGATCAGGCATCATGGCAAACGGCTCAGGATTACACAAATAATTTAGATGGTGGAGTGTTAAGAATTGATGTAGATAAAGACCCAAACAAGAGTCATCCTGCAATTAGAAGAATGCCACAAAATGCTGGAGAGTTTGACGAAATAACAGGTGTAGAGTATTGGATTCCTAATGATAACCCATTTTTAAGTCCTTCAGGTTTAAATTTTGAAGAATACTGGAGTGTTGGATTACGAAACCCGCATAGAATGACAAGAGATAAACTTGATGGTACATTTTATATTGGAGATGTTGGACTAGACACTCACGAGGAAATAAACATATTGAAAAAAGGAAAAAATTATGGATGGCCTTTGTATGAAGGCTTTATAGCAGGTCCTGGATGTTACCCGAATTTATTAAATAATATGCCTCATGAAACTCCTTTAGTAGCCTTTAGTCCGCAAGAAGCTAATTCTATTACAGGCGGATTTGTTTACAGAGGAACAGAAATGCCAGAATTATATGGTAGATATATTTGTGCAGATTTTGGTGTTGGTGATGAGATATGGTCAGTAGATACACAATCTGGTGAGTATGAACTTTTAGGTAATTTTTTACCCCAAGATGTTATTTCATTTGGTCAGGATAATACAGGAGAACTGTTTTTATTAAAAGGTGGATTTAATACACCTATTTATAAAATGACATCCACCACAACAAATTTTGATTTATTCCCTCAAACATTATCTGAGACGGGTTTGTTTACCGATTTAAGTACCTTAGATGTTATAGATGGCGTGGTGCAATATGATTTGGTAGATTCTTTTTGGTCAGATGGTGCATTAAAAAGACGATGGATAGCGATACCAAATGACGGCACACATGATACACCAGGAGAACAAATTAAATATTCAGAAAATGGTGATTGGGAATTTCCTATTGGTTCAGTTCTGATTAAGCATTTTGATTTAAGCGTAGACGATTCTGACCCTAATATTTCAAAAAAAGTAGAAACTCGTTTTTCAATTATGGGTGAAGACGGGCATTTTTACTTTCTTACTTATAACTGGAACGACAATCAAACCGATGCAGTATTACAAAGTGTTGAGTTAGATGAAATCGTAGATATTGCAACTACAGATGGAGGCACAAGAACTCAAACATGGCACTTCCCATCTAATACCGAATGTATTGCTTGCCATAACAGTGCAAACAAAGGTGCTATAGGGCTTAAAACTAGGTATCTAAACAAAGACTTTACTTATGATGAAACAAATATAACAGCGAACCAATTAGTAACTTTAAGTCACCTTGGTATAATTGATGAGACTATAACAGATGATGAAACCTCAGAGTTATTAACCTATAAATCTATTTATGATACTAATGCAACTCTAGATGAAAAAGCTAGATCCTACATGGATTTGAACTGCGCCTATTGTCATAGACCAGATACGGATAATAGAGCGGCTTTTGATTTGAGAATGATAAATAATTTAGCAGCTACAGGTCTGTTAGAAGCTGGTGTCTTGACTCCTCTTGGTATTCCTGATGAAGAAATTATATATCCTGGAGATGCTTCAAAATCTATATTATTTCATAGAATGAATAGTGTTGATCAGATTATAATGATGCCACCAATAGCTAAGACCATAATAGATCAGGATGCGGTAGACTTAATTGAAGATTGGATAGATCAATTAGATCCACCTGATAATTCATTAAATGCACCTGATGATATGATTAATCTTGCGTTATTACCTTCTGCCCGACTTGCCGGTTCAGTAACTAATGGTCGTGGCAGTTTAGAAGAAATATTGTACGATCCTCGTATCGAAAATTACTACACCTCTACTGATTATAATGAGTATGGTGTACATTATATGCAAAATTTAGGTACTCCAGATATCAATGATGCTTTCAATTGGGAAGTAACTTGGCCTACTGAAAAATATGTCAATTATATAACATTTGGTGGTGCATATCTTAATCAGCCACAGCCCAATTCTATGTGGGAAATTAGTTACTTTAGTGATGGAAATTGGGTAACGCTAGACTCTGGTCAAGGTGGTTGGATTAATGGTGGGATTTTTGAATGGGGAGGCGGAACACAAACTCCAGTTGAAACATTAGGTGTAAGAGTTCAAATCTTTAGTGACGGTAATTATGATTTAGTAAGTATACATTTAAGAGGACGTGGGGGAACGTCTTTAATTGAAGCAGATGATAGTGCTACAACTCCAAAAGCAGCATTAATTCAATATTTATCTCCAGGTAATAATTGTGGGATAAGTATTCCTAATAATTGTATGCTATTTTGTGATGGACAATGGATTAATGGTGAAGATCCTTCAGAAACAACAGGCGGTAAAGATGTGATACTTGGAGATGGTGTCTATACCATTTCTGAAAATACTAATGTTAATGTTAATAATTTAGAAATTTCATCTGCAGCTACGTTAATCATAAAAGAAGGAGCTAGTGTAACTGTAAACGGTAATTTGATAAATGAAGGTATTCTAAATTTAGAATCAACTTCTTCAAAATATTCTAGTTTAATTGTAATTGGTACCAGCACTGGAGAAATAAATTACAAAAGACATGTAAATGACTATCATGATGTGTTTGGGAATGATTTAATCTCAAGTCCTGTAAGCGGTCAATCCTTTGGGAATTTTGCTGCAAGCAACCCAAATATATATGAGAATCCAGACGCTACGCATCAGAAATTATTTGGTCCGTTTAATGAGAGTAATGGTACTTATGAAATGTATTCAACAAATTCTGATGCTTCTAAAATAATTATTAATGGAAATGGATATAGAGCAGCAAGAGACATAAACAAAGACAATATTTATGGTACTACAATAACCTTTTCTGGTGAATTAGAAACATCTACTGTAACTGTGCCTATTACTGAAAGCCCAACTGAATTTAGTGGTTGGAACTTGGTAGGAAACCCATATTCATCATATATAAGTTTTAATACGTTTTTTGAACTAAATAAAAATGAACTCGATCCAAATGTGCATCAGGCTATTTATGGTTATGATGATAATGCAACAGATGGTTGGGTTATTCTCAATAATATCAGTTCAGATTCGCTAATTGCACCTGGGCAAGGCTTTTTTGTCAAAACAAAGCCTAATGGTGCAACGATAAGCTTTACACCAGACATGCGTATAGGCGTAACAACTGATGACTTTATTTTAGGGAGGTTAAACCAAGAAAACTATGATTATTTAAAACTTAAAGTATCAAATACAACTTCAGAGTATGTCACAGAGTTTTATTTTACAGAGGATGCTACGATAGGTTTAGATCCAGGTTATGATGCTGGTTTATTTAATAGTGATACTCCAGACTTTTCAATATTTTCTAATTTGGTTCAAGCTAATTTGGGTGAACCATTAGCGATACAGGTATTAAATACGGATGTCATAAGTAACGTAACTATACCGTTAGGTCTTAACGCGTTACAAGGGCAACAAATAACAGTGAGCATTGCTGATATCGATATACCTGAGAATATTAATATATATCTAGAGGATGTATATGCCGGTACTTTTACCTTATTGAATACGAGTGATTATATTTTCACGACTGATAATAACTTAAGTGGTACAGGTAGATTTTATCTAAGATTTCAAACTGTTGTTCTTAATAATCCTGAACAAGCTCTAGATACTATTAAAATATACAGTGATAATGAAACTAAAAATGTAATTATAGGTGGCCAATTAGCGCATAAGACAATTCTGAATCTATACGATATTCATGGTAGAATTGTAAGAACCCAAATTTTAAATACAAACTTAACTAAGCAGTATGTAGATGTGTCTTTATTAAGTACAGGTATTTATATTGTAGAATTGAAAGATACTTTAAATCAGCGAATACTTAAGAAAGTCGTTATTCACTAGGTTTCGTATTATATCATAAAAAACCACAAGAATTATCTTGTGGTTTTTTTTTGATGTACTGAGATATTAGTTAAGACAAATCCAATAAAACTTCAAGAAAGTAATCCATCATTTCTTCCTTAAGATCATAATGTAATTTTATATAAGTTCTCATATCTTCTTTTAGCGTATGTTGCTCATTTTGAAGTCTTCCATCTATATTTTCGTTAAAATCAATATTATTAATGTTTGCAATTTTATTGCGGCATCTATGTAAAAGCTTAGAAATGGCATCTTTTTCTATCATGATGCGATTCTGAAACACTTCTAATTTTTTTAATTCTATTGGATCCTCTATACGAGAAGCAATTTCTTCTAATTTTTCTTGAAAGGTGTCCATTTCATTAAAATGAAAGCGTAATTCTCTTTTCCAGGTTTCTATATTAAACTTTAAATCGCTAAAATACATTACTTTACTTTCCATGTCTATGATGTTTTATGTGGTTATTAATTCTTGTTCTTTTACTAATTGTTTTTGTACGTGGTTTGGTACGGCAGCATAACCTTCAAATTTTGAAGAATAAGTTGCTCTTCCTTGTGTAATAGATCTAAGCTGACTAGAAAAATCGGTTAGTTCTGCAGAAGGAATGGTGCATTTTAATATTTGATAATGTGCTTCAGTTTCTATGCCTTGTATTACTGCTCTTCTACTTTGTAGCTCTGTCATAACATTACCTACCATCTGTTCTGGTACGCGGAGAATCATCTGCTCTACAGGCTCTAATAATTTAGGATTAGCATTTAAAAATGCTTCTTTAAACGCATGGGCTCCCGCAATTTTAAATGAAATATCGTTAGAGTCTACAGCGTGCATTTTTCCATCATATACCATTACTCTTATATCTCGGATATAAGATTTAGTCAATGGTCCAGATTCCATTACTTCTATTATACCCTTCATTACAGACGGTAAATAACGTTGGTCTATAACACCACCTACAATACAGTTATAAAATACCAGTTTTCCGTCCCAAGGTAAGTCAACTACTTCCTTACCTCTAAGAGAGAATCCTTATGGTTCTGGCATACCTTCATAATAAGGTTCTATTTTAAGATGTACCTGGCCAAATTGTCCAGATCCTCCACTCTGCTTCTTATGTCTGTAGTTAGCCGTTGCACTTCTTTGAATAGTTTCTCTATATGATATTTTTGGAGATTCAAATCGCGGTTTAACATCGTAAATATTCTCTAATAACCACGTTAAAGTGGCTAAATGCAGTTCTCCTTGTGTACCAACTAAGGTTTGATATGTTTCATTGTTATAGCTTAAGTCAAACGTAAGGTCTTGACTATGAATACGTTTTAAAGCTTCACTTAACTTTTCTTCTTCGGCAGTGTTCTCTGCAAAAACTGCTTTTACAAGTCTTGGTTGAGGAAATTTAATAGGTTTTATTGTGCCGCCTTCAGGTGAAGTTGCCAAGGTATCGTTAGTTTCTGTATACTTTAATTTTGTGATTGCACCTATATCGCCTGTTGTTAGTTTCTGGACAGTATGTTTTTCTTTACCATCCATAATAAATAACTGATTCAAGGTCTCAGACTCACCAGTTCTGGTATTAAACAATTTGTCATTGACATTAACTTCACCAGATTTTACTTTAAAAAACATTATCTGTCCTAAATTAGGCTGATAGATGGTTTTAAATACAAATAAAGAGGTATCCGCATTTACTTCAGGTTTTATCAACTCTCCCTCAATAGTTTGTTCTGGTTTTAAATCTGCAGCTGCTGGTGCAACATTGTCTATAAAGCCCATTAAACGACCTGTACCCATATCATTTAATGCAGAAACACAGAATACAGGAAAGAAATCGTGATTTAGCATGCCTAACTTTATACCCTGTCTAAGTTCATCTTCATTAAGCGTGCCTTTTTCAAAATAAAGTTCCATTAACACCTCATCATTCTCAGCAGCTTTTTCTATAAGCTCGTTGTGAAGTTGTTTGGCATATTCCATTTCATTTTCAGGAATTGGTAATTTTTCAGGTTTACCACCATTGGGTCCAAATTTGTAACACTTCATTTTTAATACATCAATAATGCATTGCGCACCCTCAATTTTTACCGGATACTGAACTAGTACAGCATTATTGCCAACTAATTCTTTTAGGCTTTCAAAGCTTTTTTCAAAATCAGCTCTCTCACTATCTATTTTGTTAATAACAAATAGTGTTGGCTTATGATATTTATCTACATAATTCCAGATTATTTCTGTCCCAATATCTGCTCCATGTTTGGCATTAATTACAGTTACAATAGTATCTGCAACACGAATAGAGGACATTATTTCTCCAATAAAATCATCTAATCCAGGAGTATCTATTATATTGATTTTATAGTTGCGCCATTCTGTATGCAAAGGTGTAGCAAAAACAGAAGCACCGCGTTGGTGCTCAAATTCATGGTAATCCGATATGGTATTTTGTTGCTCTACACTACCTCTTCTGTTTATTAGTCCGGCTTCAAAGAGCATAGTTTCAGATAAGGTGGTTTTGCCGGTACGATGTGTCCCAACAAACGCCACATTTTTAATGTGTTTGTTATCAAATACTTTCATATACTTTGTGATTTTTATCGATTAGAATTTCTTAAAAATTATACCTTTAAAGGTACTTTTACTTTAAAAGAAAAAACATGATATTAGTTAGGTTTTCAATATTTTTATCATGTCAATTTAATCCGATTCAATAATTTGAACCATTCTTATAATTTTAAAAACTTATTTCTGGGTTATCAGAAAACACCCTTACTATGGAATAGTAATAAAATTCTTGATATCGACCAGTATTCTCCGAAACATACACCAGCAGACTATTCTTTAAAACCTGAAGTTAAAAAACTTAGACTAGGAAAATGGGTTGAAAAATTTGTTATTCATCAACTAAATAATGATTACAGGATAGAAGTAATTGCCGAAAATGTTCAAATTAAAAACGAGAAAATTACTATAGGTGAACTCGATGTTTTGTTTCTTGAAGATGATAAGCCAATACATCTTGAAATCGTCTATAAATTTTACCTATATGATGAACCCATAGAATCTGAAAATCCTCTTGATAAATGGATTGGCCCAAACAGAAATGATACATTAGTTTACAAGCTTAAGAAACTAAAAGAAAAACAATTACCACTACTCTATCAAAATGAAACACAATATCTATTGACAAAACATGATATTGAAATGAGTGCTTTAAAGCAGCATGTCTGTTTTAAAGCACAATTATTTATACCATTTCATAGTGATAAAAAAGATATAAGTCCATTGAATACCTTGAGTGTTATAGGCTGGTTTATAAGCTTTGACAGAATTCATCAATTAGAGAATTACGAGTTTTATATACCTAAAAAATTAGAATGGTTATCTGAACCAATTCTTGGAGTAAAATGGCAAAGTTTTTTAATAGCTAAAGAAGAAATAAGCAACTTCATAGAGAATGGGCAATCGCCTTTATGTTGGCTAAAAAATAGTAAAAATGAATTATTAAAATGTTTTATTACATGGTGGTGATAGAACACATATATTATAAAATATATAAGCCCTATGGTTATTTAAGTCAGTTCGTAAATAGACAGACAAAACGAAAATCTAAAAAGCTATTAGGTGATTTGTTCCAGTTTGAAGAAAATATGATGGCTGTAGGTCGTTTAGATGAGAAATCTGAAGGCTTACTATTAATTACAACAGATGGAAAATTTAGTAATTATATTACCAGCTCTAAAGTAGAAAAAGAATATCATGTTATGGTCGATGGTGTAGTTACAGCTTCTCATATCGATAAGTTGCGAGAAGGAGTTGAAATCTCTGTAGATGGGAAGCCATATATTACCAAAGCATATGATTCGATGTTATTGAATGATACATCTCACATCTACGACAGGTTCGTTAGAGATGAACGGCATGGTCCAACAAGTTGGTTATCAATTACAATAAAAGAAGGTAAGTTTAGACAAGTTAGAAAAATGACCGCCAAGATTGGTTTACCTACGTTACGTTTAGTACGTGTAAGAATTGGTAATTATCACTTAAATGATATGGAACCAGGCGATAAAATTTCTATTAATTATTAGAAGCTTCTTCTGTTTCTTCTGAAGCTTTCTCTTTTATTATAGTTTTTTCATTATTAAAAATGATGGTTGCTTTTACACCTGTTAAAAGATTCCATTCTTTAGAAGAAATAACTTTTCCCTTATCATCATAAACCACAAATTCTGCAGTATTTGGACCTGAGTCACCTTGGTTAAGTGCTGTAATTTCTACAATATTCTTACCTTCAGCGAGATTGACTTCTACTCTTCTATAACTGTTTGTAAGTAATAAATTAGATTTGATTATGTAGCCATTTAGCATTATTTGTACACGATCACCATCTGCATATTCATGGTCTCTACATATAATATTTACAAACTTTGTATCAACGTTATGTTCACCTAAAAACTGGTCTGACATAGTTCTGATAATGCCTCCTTTTGCTGCCTCTTTCTTCCAGCGTTTTTCGAAGATTTCACCAGGATTTTTTAATCCATCATCATCTATCATAGAGAATGGCTTCTCAGACTCTCTAATTATAAATTTCTTTTCAATAGGTTTAGAATTGCCGCTTAAGCTATCGTCTTTCTTATCTAATTTTGGTGCAACTTTAATTTTAACAGGTGTAGAATCTTTCTTTTTCTTAGAAGGTTCAGCTGGAATACGTATAGACTTGTTTTCTTTGTCTTTTACTTCTTTTACCTGAGAAAAAGCCGTTGTACCGCATAATATGCAGAATAAGAAGAATATGGGCTTTAAAGATTTCACTTATATTTAGATTAGTTTTTGTTTGTAAACATGTGGTACAAAAACCATACCTACTTCAAAATAAACGTATAAAAATGGAATTCCTTACAAAAAAACGTTAAAACTTACCATTGAAGCTAATTCGTAATCTTCTGTTATATTCTTCAAATAACCAATCTTTATAGTTTTGAGTACTATTCATAATACAGTAGCAATACTGCTTTATACGGTATGCAATTTCGTCTTGAAGTAATTTTGTAAGATCTCTGGCATCAAATACGTCTTCGCTATTTTCAATACAAATTTTAGAATGCTGCTCTATTGAACGTTCAATAACAGTAAATGATTTTTTACCAGAATTTACCACACCCTTATATTCTGCTCTAACATCAAAATCTAATGATTCAGATTTTTTAAATTTTTCTTTAATAGATTCAGGCATTTCGTAAACAAAATCGCGTTCTAAAGCCTCATCATCTACGATGTTTTCTAAATAGAAATCAGGATACTTAAAGATATGTTGCCAATCTACTGGTTGATTCCATGGGCCAAAACGTGCTACATTATTTCCTAAATCGATGACTTGAAATGAAGTTCTGTCTTTATAGATACGACTTCCACGCCCAATCATTTGAAAATATAAGGTTAAAGAACGCGTTGCTCTATTAAGTATTATAGATTCAACTGATGGTTCATCAAACCCGGTAGTTAGAATACTAACAGAGGATAATACGGCATCAGGAGTGTTTTTAAACCATTTTAGTATATCCTTTCTCTCTTGCTTATTCGCTGTGTTATCTAAATGCTGAACATTATAACCGGCTTTTTTAAAAGTGTAATACACTTCCTTTGAGGTGTAAATACCGTTGTTAAAAATCAATGTCTTTTTACCTTTAGCTAATTCTTCATAGGCTAACAAAAGCTTTGATTGCATCAAGCTATTCGTGTAAAGTGCTTCTGAAGATTTAACGGTATAATCACCATTAATACCAATTTTTAAAGTAGTTAGACCTACATCATAATGATATAGTTCTGCATCAGCTAAAAACCCATTTTTTATAAGTGTAGAAATATCGTCACCAACAATGAGTTTGTCGTAATTATCCTTCATCGGAAGCTTAATATTACTGCTTAACGGCGTAGCTGTAACTCCAAGAATAAAACAGTTTTCAAAAAATTTAAACAGTTTTCTGAATGAATTATAATGTGCCTCATCGATAATGACTAAACCAATATTTTTAAGTTCAAAATCCTTATCTGATAAACGGTTGTTGAGCGTTTCTACCATAGCCACAAAACATTGAAAATCGTCTTGGTCTGGTAACGTTTTCACCTTACTATTTATAACTTTATTCTTTACATTAAAACCAGATAGTACGTTTGATGTTTGCTTACACAATTCTATTCTATGTGTAAGGATTACAACCTTTTTATTGTGTTTTTCTATATATCGTCTAACAATTTCAGAGAATATAACGGTTTTTCCTCCGCCAGTAGGAAGCTGATATAATAAATTAAAATCTTCAGACTCGTCTCGCATAACATCGAAAATGCGATTCAGGTCTTTTATCTGATAATCATAAAGACTTTTCTCGAATGCATTTTTTTGTGCTGTTGCTATTTCTGATGACATATATGCTATTTAGTGCATTGTTAATTTTGCAAAAATAGTATATTGTAAGTGTTTTTATGGTGTTTTGTTAATAACCTTTAACAAGATTGGTATTGTTATTGTGTCTCTAAATTCATTAACATTTAAATACATAATATTATGAAATCATTTAGAAGACAATCGGCATCGGTCAATGCTGGTTCTATGGCAGATATTGCCTTTTTATTACTCATTTTCTTTTTAATGACTACCACTATTTCTGCTGATAAGGGCATTTTGAGAAAACTTCCTGGTGAATGTCCACCGAATCAAATATGTTCTGATAATTTAGCAGAACGCAATTTATTGCGTATTTCAATTAATAGCGACCAAGAGATAATGATTGAAGATGATGCAGTTAAAATTGGTGAAATTCAAGAACTAGTAAAAGCTTTTGTGGATAATAATGGCAAGTCCTATTGTACGTATTGTGATGGTGAAAAATTACCAAACGCGTCTGATCATCCGAAAGATGCAGTAATCTCCCTTAGTCATGATGCAATGACAAAGTACGAGGTATTCATAGAGGTACAGGATGAAATAACAAAAGCTTATTTTGATTTAAGACAAAATTATGCTAAAGACGTATTTAATAAATCACCAGAAGAGTTATCGAAAAAAGAATTAAAACAAGTTAAGAAGGCTTATCCTTTTATTGTTTCTGACGTAATGGTAAAGCGTTCTAATTAATAGTAGAGTCTTTAGTTCTTATACAATACTCTATATTCACCTTCTTTTTGCCCCATTTTCTAGCTTTTTTGACATCGACACTCATGTAAATATCAATACGATTTTTCCAACGTCTATTCATTTTATCTTTTACAATGAATAGACTATCAAAACCTTCTATCTTAACTTTGGTATTGTGTACTAAACCAGAATCTATAAGATCGCGAGAAACAGCTATATATCTTAATCCTGGTTTTAAACTATCACCAAAAGCTGTAATATGAGGATTAGAACTGGTTTGATAAGCCAAAGAATTATAGGCAGTAGCTGTTACATTCAATTGTTTATTGTTGCAGTTTGCCGGTATTCCTTTTTTACAACTATAAAGCATTGAAATAGTTATAGTGATTATAAAAAGACATCTTGTCATTGGACTAAAGATACGTTTTATAGTTAAAATTTGTTAAATCATTACTATGTAATGCAAAGTACTGTAACATTTTTTATCTGTTGTCGTCTATGTAGTATAAATCAATTAAAAACGAAAAATCATGAGAACTTTAAACGACAATCAATTAACAAGTACTTCTAAAGAAACAAAGAGTTTTACTTGGAACAGTAAAAGACGTTATAGATAATAACGCATTATTCATCAATCACTAAATCAAACAATTATGAGAACTTTGTCAAAAATCGTCAATACATCTAACAGTTTAGATGATGACCTAGAAACTATTAAACTATGAATTGGATTCATCAACCATTCAGAGAAAACTAAAAAACCAACACATTTTTTGTGTTGTTTTTTTTAGTTTTAATAATAATTATGCAATAGTTACTGACTAAAATATTTTGCTTGAAAATTGAATCACGAATTTTTTACTCAGAAATATTTTCTAAATCTAACATAAACGCATAATTAAGTGCAGTACGCTTATATTTTTCAAAACGTCCTGATGCACCACCATGACCAGTTTCCATATTACAATCCAGTATTAGCAAATTGTCATCAGTTTTTAATTCTCTTAATTTTGCTGTCCATTTTGCAGGTTCCCAATATTGTACTTGACTATCCCAATAGCCTGTTGTAACTAAAATATTAGGATAATCTTTAGCTTCAACATTATCATATGGAGAATACGATTTCATATACTCATAATATGTCTTAATTTTTGGATTTCCCCATTCGTCGAATTCAAACGTTGTTAAAGGTATTGTTTCGTCTAACATAGTAGAAACAACATCTACAAATGGCACTGCTGCTACTACTCCGTTCCATAATTCTGGTTTCATGTTTAATACAGCTCCCATCAATAATCCTCCTGCACTGCCACCTAAAGCATATAAGTGATCACTACTGGTATAACCTTCTTTGACTAAATACTCTCCGCAATCAATAAAGTCCGTAAATGTATTTTTCTTTTTAAGTAGTTTTCCATTTTCGTACCAATCTCTGCCTAAATCCTGACCACCTCGAATATGAGCTACGGCATAAATAAAACCTCTGTCCAATAAGCTTAATCTTACAGAACTAAATGTTGGTTCTGAATTACTTCCATAAGAACCATAAGAATAAAGTAATAACGGCGTATCTGCACTTTTTTTAGTGCCTTTTCTATATACTAACGACATTGGTACTTTAGCACCATCTCTGGCTGTTACATTTATTCTTTCAGAAGTATAATTTTCAGAAGAGAAATTAGGATCTAGTACTTCTTGCTCCTTTAAAAGTACCTGTTCTTTTGTTTCCATATTGTAATCATAGGTACTATTTGGTGTTGTAAGAGATGTATAATTGTACCTAAGTATTTTTGTGTTGAAGTCTAAGTTGTCTGTTGGGTAAACTAAATAGGCTGGATCGTTGAATTGTATATAATGCTCCTTACTGCCGTCCCAAGGTTTAACTCTAATAGTACTTAAGCCATTGATTCGTTCACTTACTACTAAATAATCATTAAAAAAATCTATCCCACCAACAAGTACGTCTTCTCTATGCGGAATAACGTCTACCCAATGTTCTTTTGTAGTTGCATTAATTGGTGTTTTGACAATTTTAAAGTTCTTAGCATTTAAATTTGTTCTTATATAAAAATGGTCTTTGTAATGTCCTACTCCATATTCTAAATTCTTTTCTCTTGGTTGAATTATTTTCCATTGCCCATCAGGTGTATTTGCATTTAAATATCTATATTCCGTTGAAAGGGTTTGAGAGCTATAAATCATTAAATACTCTTGTGATTGTGACTTAAACACACCTGTAGCAAACGTTTCATCTTTTTCTTCATAGACTAGCTCATCATCAGCTTGTTCTGTGCCTAAAACATGCTTGAAAATTTTGTTTGACCTTAAGGTAGTTGGGTCTTTAGTCGAATAGAATACAGTTTTATTGTCATTGGCCCAAACAGCACTCCCTGTAGTATTTTTAAGTATATCATTTAACAACTCACCCGTGCTTAAATTCTTAAAATAAATATTATACTTTCTTCTAGATAAAGTATCTATGCCATAGCCTATGATATTATTATTTGGGCTAACAGAGCGTCTTCCAACACCGTAATATGAGTAACCTTTTGCTAATTCGGGCACATCAAGCATTATTTCTTCTTTGCTATTGTCCTCTAGCTTTTTTCTACAATATAATGGGTAATCATCACCTTTAACATAACGTGTGTAATATGAATAACCTCTATTATTTACAGGTACAGATGCATCGTCTTTTTTTATACGTCCAACAATTTCATCATATAGTTTTGTCTGCAAATCTTTTGTGTGACTCATAGCCTTATCTAAATACTCATTCTCTGCAGCTAAATAGTCTAAAACATCTTGTGTTTGTTCATCTGGTGTTTCTGCATTTTTTTGCTCATCACTTAAACGCATCCAAAAATAATTGTCTATTCTGGTATCATCATGAATGGTTAACTCTTTAGCTATTTTCTTAGCAACTGGTGCTTCAATCCCTTTGTAAGTTAAATCTTCCTTCTCAGTTTTGCAGCTAGTTATAATTAATGCAACTAACAAGAGTAAATAAATAGTTTTTTTCATTTTTACTACGTTTTTTGATTATGATCAATTAATATTTTAATAGTGTGATCAAATCATCTTCAAAACTTCTTTTCGATAAATACTGTTCTTCTAACTGAGCAGCAAATGGTATTGGCGTTTCCATACTTGCAACACGCTTAACAGGTGCATCTAAGTATTCAAAACATTCTTCCATAAGCATTGCTGAAATATCACTAGCAATCCCACCGAAGGTAGAATCTTCCTGTAATATAATAGCTTTACCAGTTTTCTTCACAGAATTAAAAATTGCGTCTTTGTCGAGCGGGTATAGTGTCCTTAAATCTATTAAATCTGCTGAAACATCTGGATTCTTATCTAAAGTTTCTAAAGCCCAATGCACTCCAGCACCATAAGTAATGATAGAGATTTCATCACCTTCTTTTAACTTTGCGGCTTTACCTAAAGGCAATGTATAATAATCTGTTGGCACCTCCTGTCTTATGCTTCTATAAAGTGCTTTATGCTCAAAAAATAATATAGGATTAGGATCATTTATTGCAGTTGCTAATAAGCCTTTAGCATCGTATGGAAATGCAGGGTAAACGACTTTTAAGCCTGGGGTTTTTGTAAACCAGGCTTCGTTGGTTTGAGAATGGAATGGTCCTGCTGCCACTCCAGCTCCACAAGGCATCCTTACAACAACATCTGCATGCTGTTGCCAGCGATAATGAGATTTTGCCAAATAATTGACAATAGGATTAAAACCTGAAGTCACAAAATCCGAAAATTGCATTTCTACAACGGCTTTCATTCCGGCTATAGACAAGCCCATAGCAGCTTCTACAATAGCAGATTCACATATAGGGGTATTTCTAACCCTATCCTTTCCAAATTGTTCTACAAAGCCTTCAGTTATTTTAAAAACTCCACCATATTCTGCTATATCTTGACCCATAATTACAAGATCATTATGTTTTTCCATAGACTGTTTTAAGCCTTCTGAAATAGCATCAATTAATCGTAATTCTTTAGTTTTATTACCAGGCGTAACATCTTCATAATTAAATTCTTTAAATACATTACTTAATTCAATAGTTTTATTTGGAATAATATCTTCTTCGGCATAAGCAGACTCTAAAGCAGTATCAATTTCTTCTTTTATTTTTGAATTATATTCCTCATCTAATTTAGCATCTAAAACTTTACTTGTATAAAGATAATTACGGAAATTCTCAATGGGATCTTTCTCTTCCCATTCTTTCATTAATTCTTTGGGCACATATTTTGTGCCACTAGCCTCTTCATGACCGCGTCTTCTAAAGGTTTTAAATTCTATTAAAAGTGGTCTTGGGCGTTTTCTAATACTTTCAGCTAGTTTTTTAATCTTAGTATACGTTTCAATGATGTTATTACCATCGAGAATAAACGATTCCATCCCATAACCTTTACCTCTATCCGCTAAATGCTTACACCGATATTGTTCATTTGTAGGTGTTGAAAGTCCATAACCATTATTTTCAATACAAAAAATCACAGGTAATTGCCAAACAGAAGCCACATTTAAGGCTTCATGGAAATCACCTTCACTTGTTCCTCCCTCTCCTGTAAAAACAGCTGTTACTTGATTATTTTTCTTTAAAAGATTAGCTAAAGCGATTCCATCAGCGACTCCGAGTTGTGGGCCAAGGTGAGAAATCATACCTACAATATTATATTCTTGTGTTCCGAAATGAAAAGAACGATCTCTACCTTTTGTAAAACCACTAGCCTTTCCTTGCCATTGACAAAACAAACGGTGTAAAGGAATTTCTCGAGTTGTAAAAACACCGAGGTTTCTATGCATAGGTAAAATATATTCGCTAGATTTTAAAGCCATGGCTACGCCTACAGAGATAGCTTCTTGACCAATACCAGAAAACCATTTAGAAATCTTCCCTTGTCGTAATAAAATAAGCATTTTTTCCTCAATTAATCGAGGCTTTAACATATTGTAGTACAGCTTAAGTAATGCTTTATCGCTTAAATTGCGTTTGTCGTAGTTAATGTTACTTTTAGATATTGTTGGCATAATAGTGGTTGAGTAATAATTCAAATGTAAATAAAATTGCCTCAATATTGCACTATAGACCACAAATTGTAAATTATTACGACCTAATATTTTAGAACTATTTTAGTTAGATTTGTATATTGATAAAAATTTAAAATAGAATCCGATGGATAGAATACCAAGTGTAGATTTAAAAGATTTCTTATCTGATGACCCTAAACGAAAGCAAAAGTTTATTGACGAAATAGGAAAAGCCTATCAAGATATTGGTTTTGTTGCCTTAAAGGGGCATTTTTTAGATGACGAGCTAGTAGATAAATTATATGGTGAAGTAAAGAATTTTTTTGATCTTCCTTTAAAGGTAAAAGAAAGTTATGAAATAACAGGTATAGGTGGTCAAAGAGGTTATGTGTCTTTTGGTAAAGAAAGTGCAAAAGGAAAAAAAGAAGGAGACTTAAAAGAGTTTTGGCACTTTGGACAATATGTTGAAGATGATGAGGTACGTAAAAAAGAATATCCCGAAAATGTTGTAGTTAAAGAATTACCTGAGTTTAATAAAGTAGGAAAACAGACCTATCAGATGTTGGAAAAAACAGCTAAGTATGTCTTACGTGCACTGGCATTACATTTAGATCTCGAAGAGACATATTTTGATAATTACATACATAATGGTAACTCTATATTACGACCAATTCATTACCCACCTATCACTGAAGAACCTAAAAATGCAGTGAGAGCTGCGGCTCATGGTGATATCAATCTCATTACGTTATTAATGGGTGCACAGGGACGAGGCTTGCAAGTGCAAAGACATGATGGTGAATGGTTAGATGCTATCGCTGAGCCAGATGAATTGATGATAAATGTTGGAGATATGTTGTCTAGACATACAAATAACAAATTAAAGTCTACCATACATCGCGTGGTGAATCCTCCAAGAGAACTTTGGGGAACTTCTCGGTATTCAATTCCGTTTTTTATGCATCCAATTAGTGAAATGAAATTGGATGTGTTAGAAAGCTGTATCGATGAAGATAATCCAAAACAGTTTGAAGATATTACTGCTGGTGAATTTTTGAATCAGAGACTTGTAGAATTAGGACTTATTAAAAAGTAGGCAGTCTCAGTCTCAGTTTTCAATCTTTTAATGACCAACTGCGACTGCTACCTGCGACTGAAAACAAAAAATAATGGATTTACAAGATCAGCTAAAAAACTTATTTCCAGATCATGTGCCAGAGGTTAAAAAAGAAACCACAAACTCTACGTCTGACATTTGGTTACAAGACGAGCCAATAATTTGCAAATACGAAAAACGAAAAGGTAAGCCTATAACTATTTTAGAAGGCTATAATGGTGCTACTGAAGATTTCAAGAAGTTAGCAAAGACACTAAAAACAAAACTAAGTGTTGGTGGTAGTTTTAAGGATGATAAAATAATTATTCAAGGTGATTATAGAGATAAAATTATGGATATATTAAAAAATATGGGATTCACTGTAAAACGCGTTGGTGGCTAATTAATGAAAAAGAAAATTCTTCATATTACAAATGGTAATAATCTAACAGATTATTTAAGAGAACTAGATTTTACAGACGACATACTCACTTGGCAGGAAATGCTATGTGAAGGCCCTACAATTCCAGCTATTGCATCTGAGGAATTCTTTGATTTACGAAGTAAATTTCTTAAGACCTGTTATGATATAGAAGTTGATACTGAAGAACTGCAAATGGAATTGTCTAAATTAGATAAAGCTGATGCTTACATAGAAATTCATCTATGGTTTGAATACGACTTGTTCTGTCATATTAACCTAATAGGTGTCATTAGTTTATTGCATCAAAAGGAAATAAATAAACCGCTATATCTTATTTGTAGCGGAAGAGTTGAAGGCGAAAAGAACTTAAAAGGTTTAGCAGAATTATCACCAGAACAATTACGCAATCATTATGATAATAGAGTACTTCTAAATGATTCTGATAAAGATTTAGCCATAACCTTGTGGCGTACGTATTGCGGTAAAGATCATAATATACTAAAACCTTATATTGTTAGAGAATCCAATTTTAAGTACATGTCTAATTGTCTTAAAGCACATCTCAAACGCTTTCCACATCAAAAAAGTGGGCTCAGTGTTTTAGAAGACAATATACTTAGATTAGTGAGGGATAATGAAATAAAATCAAGACATCATCTTTTAGGATACAGTCTCAATTACCAGGGCTATTATGGTTTTGGAGATTTACAACATCGCAGACTAATAGATAAATTAAGTATCTTTTTTGAAGAAACTGATGCCAGTCTAACCCTAAATAGAGATGGTCACGAAGCTTTGTTTAGAAAAAAGAATTATGCTGTAGAAGTAAATAATGATTTGGTTTATGGTGGTGTACAGCGATTAGAATATCAATTTAGCATTGAAGAGAATAAACTAATTAAAACCATACACCATGCCAATTAAAGATTCTGAACTTATATTAAATCCAGATGGCAGTGTCTATCACTTAAACTTAAAACCAGATAATATCTCTGATACTATCATATTTGTTGGTGATCAGGATAGGGTTGAAAAAATCACAAAGCACTTTGATAGTATTGAGTTTAGCACTCAAAAACGAGAATTTAAAACTCAAACAGGTTATTACAAAGACAGGCGAATTACAGTTTTATCTACAGGAATTGGTCCTGATAATATAGATATCGTATTAAATGAACTTGATGCTTTAGTTAATATTGATTTAAATACGCGCAAACCTAAAACTGAGCTTACTAGTTTAAATATTATTAGGATAGGTACATCAGGGTCACTGCAAGCAGACATCCCAGTAGATGGTTTTGTAATGAGTACACATGGTTTAGATATTAATGGTATGTTGCATTTTTATCAAATAGATGGCATAAGTAATCCAGAAATAGAAGATGCATTCATTAAACATACAAATTGGGATAAAAATAAAGCCAGGCCTATTATAATAAATAATAGTAAGTACTTAGAGAAATATTTTGAAAGTGATATAATATTTAAGGGTATGACAGGTACAGCTGGCGGCTTTTATGGTCCACAAGGAAGAGTTTTGAGATTACCTCTTCACGACCCTACCTTGAATTCAAAATTAGATAATTTTAATTATAGAGATTTTAGAATTACCAATTTTGAAATGGAAACATCAGTAATTTACGGATTATCAAAATTATTAGGACATGAGTCCTTATCACTAAATGCTATTATTGCTAATAGAGCTAACGGTGATTTTAGTAAGAACCCAAAAAAAACAGTAGAGAAATTAATACTATATGCTCTAGAACGCATAGTGAATATATAAATGAGGAAAGTAAACATAGGTGGTGTGCCAGAGCACTTTAATCTAGCTTGGTATCTCACACTTAAAAATGGTAAATATAAAGCCCAGGATATAAACCTGCGATGGCACGATTATTATGGTGGTACAGGAGCAATGTGTAAAGCATTGCGTTCTGGAGAAATAGATATGGCAGTAATACTTACAGAAGGGATTATAAAGGATATCATCGCTGGGAATCCATCTAAAATTGTACAAACGTTTGTAAAATCACCTTTAATTTGGGGGATTCACGTTGCAACAGATTCAAAATTCGAAACTGTAGAAGATATTAAAGGCTCAAGAGCGGCCATTAGCCGCTATGGATCTGGTTCGCACTTAATGGCCTATATAAATGCTCAGAATCACGATTGGGATTTAGAACAGGATTTAAAATTTGAAGTAATAAAAAATCTAAATGGTGCAATTAAGGGTTTAACTGATGGAGAAGCAGACTATTTTATGTGGGAAAAATTCACCACAAAGCCTATTGTAGATAACGGTATTTTTAGACGTATTGGTAATTGTCCTTCTCCATGGCCATGTTTTGTTATTGCTGTTAGAGAAGAATTTATTAAGAACAGTCGTGAAGATCTTGAAACCATATTGGAGATAATAAATCAAACAACTTCTGAATTTAAATCAATTCCGAGCATAGACAAAACTATAGCGAATAGATACGAGCAAGAAATAGAAGATGTTCAAGAATGGTTATCACTTACAGAATGGTCTCAAGGCGTAATTGATGAAGAAACGGTAAACGGAGTTCAAGATCAGCTGTATGACTTAAATATTATCCAAAAAAAGATTAACTATAAGGATTTAGTTTTTAAAAAATAAATCTTGTTTATTTATAATTTATCCCTGATTTTAGTATAAAGAGACTGTATTTATGTTAATAACGTCATTTTTTTTTGATTTTAACATATTTCGGCTAATAGTTATTTTTACTAAGGAAATGTTAAATATTCACTTAATTTTATGAGGTAAACACTTACAGTTTTTGTTCATAAGTTTCACTATTTCAATTTTTTAATTACATTTGTTAGAACCAAGTCAATGCTATTAACATCAAAACAGACTAATATGATTTTAACAATTACTCTGATTTTATCTTTTTTAGTTGCGGTAAATTTTATGCTTTTGATCTTTAGTTGTAATAAAACAACTAAGAAAGTTCAAACTAAAAAGCCCCGTATAATTAGAAACCATAGACCTACATTAGTTTCCAATCAATTACCGGCTCGCCAGCTTGCTGCAACAGGGAGTTAGTTTTACTAAAATGTTTATTACCAAACCAATAGCCTCTATTAGCGCTTAAAGGTGAGGGATGTCCTGTTTCTAAAATATGATGTTTAGATGCATCTATGAGTTTATTTTTTTTCTTTGCAAATCCACCCCAAAGTAAAAACATAACAGCATCCAACTTATCACTAATAAGTTTAATAACTGCATCAGTAAATGTTTCCCAACCTTTACCTTGGTGACTACCAGCTACATGTGCTCTAACAGTTAATGTGGCATTTAATAACAATACTCCTTGATCAGCCCATGGTATTAGATTACCACTTTGTGGATAAGGAATACCAAGATCGTCTTCAAGTTCTTTAAAAATATTCTTAAGAGATGGTGGATGTGTAATTTTATCATTAACTGAAAAACATAATCCATTGGCTTGATTAATACCATGATAAGGATCTTGACCTAAAATCACCACCTTAGTATCATTAAAATGACAATGATTAAATGCATTAAAGATGTCATTTCCTCTTGGATAACAGGTGTGTTTGGAATATTCAGATTTAACAAATTCAACCAAATTAAAAAAATAGGGTTGTTCAAATTCATGCTGTAGATATGTTTTCCAACTATTGTGAATAGCGACATTCATCTTTAATAATTTTTATCAAAAATAAACAATAGCATGTTAACATAAGCATAAGACTTATTCGCTCTAATTGCATTAAATTTGCAATTCTTTAATTCATCCAAATACCATGATAAGGATTCATGAGAAAACCTTAAAAGATTTAGAATTCTTTACAGTTTTAAAACAAGTTAGTGAGCATACCATTACATCTTTGGGTAAAGATGCTGTCGATGCAATCTTACCCTTTGAAGAAGATAAAGTAGTGATCCCAGAGCTTAGTTATGTTAATGAGTACTTATCCTCTTTTGATAATGATAACCGCGTACCAAATCATGGGTTTGAGACTATTTCAAAAGAATTAAAACTACTTAATATAGAGAATACGTATTTAGAAGTACCTAGTTTACAGAAAATTGTAAGTATCTCTATCACAGCCAACACCTTAGTTCAGTTTCTTGAAAAATATAAGGATTACTATCCTAACCTTTTTTCTTACAGTCAAAGAATTGAAGTGACAACATCTATTATAGATCAGGTAGATAATATTGTGGATCGTTTTGGCGATATTAAAGATGATGCGTCTCCTTTGCTATCTGAATTAAGAAGGTCTATAAATAAACTAAAGGGAAAAATTAATAGTAGTTTTTCGTCGGCATTAAACACGTATCACAATTTAGATTATCTTGATGATATTAGAGAGTCGGTTGTAGAAAATAAGCGTGTTCTGGCTGTAAAAGCAATGTATCGAAGAAAAGTAAAGGGTGCTATAATGGGTGGTAGCAAAACAGGTAGCATAGTCTACATAGAGCCAGAAACCACTTTGCAATACACCAGAGAGCTTAATAATTTAGAATATGAGGAAAAGGAAGAAGTCATTAAAATACTCAAAGAATTAACTGATTTTATTCGTTTATTTCTTCCACTACTTAAGAACTTTCAAGAATTTTTAACTAAAATTGATATCATTTCTGCTAAAGCAAAATATGCTAGAAGTATGAATGCTATCTTACCAGAAATAGGCGAAAAGCGGGAATTGAACTTACGTGATGCTTATCATCCACTACTCTACTTAACCAATAAAGAAAAAGGTGAAAAAACATTTCCACAGACCATTGGTTTAGGTGATGAAAATAGAATTATTGTAATCTCTGGTCCAAATGCAGGAGGTAAAAGTATTACCTTAAAAACCATAGGCTTATTACAAGTGATGTTACAGAGTGGCATGTTAATTCCTGTTCATGAACGTAGTAAGGTTTGTCTGTTCGATAGAATATTAAGTGATATTGGTGATAACCAATCTATCGAAAATCACTTAAGTACTTACAGTTATCGCTTAAAGCAAATGAATTATTTCTTAAGAAAATGTAATTCTAAAACATTATTCTTAATAGATGAATTTGGTACAGGTAGTGATCCAGAACTTGGCGGTGCATTGGCCGAAACATTTTTAGAAGTCTTTTACGACAGAAAGGCATTCGGAATTATTACAACCCACTACTCCAATTTAAAGCTTTTAGCGAACGAATTACCATACATGCAAAATGCAAATATGCTATTCGATGAAAAAAGCTTAGAACCTATGTTTAGACTAGTTACTGGTCAAGCTGGTAGTTCATTTACGTTTGAAGTTGCCACAAAAAATGGTATACCTTATAGTTTAATCAATAAATCTAAAAAGAAAATTGAGCGTGGTAAAGTACGTTTTGATGCCACAATAGCAAAGCTTCAGAAAGAACGAAGTAAACTTGAACGAACAGAAAGATCTCTTAAAGTCAATGAGAAAAAGAAATTAACTGAAGCTGAAAAATTAGAGGAAACTAATGCTAAAATTCAGAAAAAGTTAGAGAGCTTTCAAGAGTTATATGATAGTAATCAACGTTTAATTTACTTAGGTCAAAAAGTAAACGACTTAGCAGAGAAGTTTCAGAATAATAAAAAGAAACGCGAGTTAATGGCAGAACTCTTTCGTTTGGTACAAATAGAAAACTCTAAGCGTAAAAAAATATCTGCGAAGCAGCAACGCTCTGAAAAGGCAAAAGAGAAGCAGATTAAACAAGAAGCAGCAAAGAAAGTAGACGTCATTAGAAAAAAGAAAAAAGCTGCTAAAAAGAAAGAAGTTAAAATTGAAAAACCTAAACCAATTTTAAAAGTTGGTGATAGAGTTAGAATGCATGATGGTAAGGCTGTTGGTAGTATTGATACTATAGAAAAAAATAAAGCCATAGTAAACTATGGCCTTTTTACAACAAATGTAAGTGTTGATTTGTTGGAATTAGTAGAACCTAAAAAATAATCCAGCTAAAGTCTGGTCATTGAATAGGTTATTTTCAATCAGGGTAGGTAATTATCACAGTCATCAACCGAATCCGACGAACAACTCGTACATAATGCAATGTCACCGTTTCCCCATCCTGTTGGATTATAACCTCTTAGACATATATCAGAACTAACATAGCCAGGAGCACCAGACCCACTTGTAAAAGGCTCCCATCCTCCAATACCTATGGTGCCAAAATACTCTAATTCGTACTCTACATTCCATGCACCATCTGGTATACTAAAAAATTGTTGACTTTCATCTGTAACTGTTGTCCATCCTGAATCGAAGTACAATTCTTCATCAGCTTCAGTGTAGTCATAATAATATCTAAAGCGCATATTACGTACCTCAAAATCATTATAAACTTTTATTTTGTCATGTTGGTAAGGATTACTGCCACACTCCTCAACCGTATAATCAGTTGTGTAACCCATCTTAGCAATAGAATTATCATCTAAATACCTAATGGTATAAGCAATTGGAACACCAGGATTATTAGCACTATACACTGCATTTCCCCCAGTAATTATATAATTTAGAGCACCTGGTCCTTCAGACATATTTGCGGCATCGACAGCGCTAGAACTAACTTCAGCATTACCACCTATTGTAATAATATTAATAGATGATTCTTCAAGAACTTCTTCAAAATTTGAGTTAATTGTTAACTCACCTTCATTTACTCCTGTAGTATACTGCAATACGGATTCTAAGTTAATGTCTGTATTCATATTGGTTGTCTCCATACGTAGCATAATGATTCTACCTAGTTTAGCCCCTTAATAGTTCGGAGTGATATTTTAAATTTCAAAACTAATTTCATATGTTTTTTCGCTTAATTTTTTTAATTGCTTTTATTACTTGGAATTCTACATATTCTCAAGAAGCACAAAAACTTAAAGATTTAGAAATTCAGCTTAATAGCTCTAAAGATGTTGATGAACAATTAAATATTTTAGAAAGTTTATGGAAAATTACAGCCTACGATGATGCAAACAAAGCCATAGAATATGCTAATGCCTCTATATCTATTGCTAAACAGCATAAACAAGATTCTAAATTAGCAAGAGCCTATGAACGACTTGGAATTGCATTCGCAAATATTTCTGAATACGGCAAATCAAATAATGTTTATTTAAAAGCGATTGAATTACATAAAGAACAGAACAAACCACGATTTATGAGTAGTTTACTTATGAATCAGGCTATAAATTTTAAAGATAATTCGCAATTTGATAGCGCTCTACATTATATGGATAAGTCAGAAACCTATATGAATAGAGAAAATTATTGCTGTAAGGATGATACCTTGTTAGAAATAAATTTAAATAGTATAAAATCTCAAATATATATTGAACAAGGTAAGTATCTTTTATCATTAGATAGGGCAATAGAAGCAACAAGGTTATCTAAGATGATTAATGATAGTATACAATATGCTGACAATTTAGCATTGGTTGGAGACAATAATCAAGTGCTTGGAAATTACACTATGGCAATTGATTATCTTAAGGAGAGTTTGTCTATATATAAGACGTCGCAAGATTCTTATTACGAATGCCTTACCGCAAAATCTATTAGTGAATTATATGCTGGTTTAAAGCCTATTGAATAAGATAGTGCCGAATACTATTTAACAAAAGCCATTAAAATTTCAAAAGCCATCGAAATTCCATTATTGCAAATGCAGTCACTCAATCAATTTGGTGAGTATCTTATCGATATAAAAGCTTATAAAAAAGCGGAAGATGTACTTAATGAAAGCAAAACAATTACAGCTAAATTAAATGATGAATTTAGTTTATCGAGAATTAAACTTGGCTTGGGTAAAATTAAATTAGAAAACAATCAATTAAATGAAGCTTTAACACTCACAAAAGAAGCATTAAAGCTAAAGCAGTCCATTGGTCTTTTGTCAGGACAAGTGAGTGCACATCAACAACTTTCTAATATTTATAAAACTAAACGTGATTTTCAATCTGCATTAAATGAACATATTACATTTAAAAAACTTTCTGACAGTCTATATAATAAGCAAAAAGCAACACATTTTGATGAACTGCAAACCAAATTTGAAACAGAAAAAAAAGAAGCGGCATTAGCTCTGCAAGAAGAAAAAATCAAATCCTTAAGTACACAAACAAAAAACGATAAACTCACCAAAACATTATATGGAATTGGTATGTTTTCATTCTTAACCATTGCAGGCCTAATCTATTTTGGGTTTAAACAGCGCCTGAAGAAAAACAAAATGGAGCGGGAAAAGCAAGAAGAAATCTTTAAGCAAGAAATTGAATTTAAAAAGAAAGAATTAGCATATCAGACCTTGCATTTGGTTCAGAAGAATACCTTTATTCAAGAACTAAAAGAGAATTAAGAAAAGATAAAAAAATCACCAGAATCATTTAAAGTTGAATTTAGAATACTAGTAATGCTCCTCAAAAAAGAAAATGCCGAATATAAGGATTGGGAAGTTTTTAAATCTTATTTTTCAGAAGTTCATAATAACTTTGATCATAAAATTAAAGCCATTTCAGAAGATATTACAGAAAAAGAAATACGTTTGGCTTCATTTTTACGCATGAATCTTTCCACTAAAGAAATTGCATCTATGCTTAACGTTCTTTCGGATAGCGTCCTTAAATCTAAGTATCGATTAAAGAAAAAATTAAAATTAAACAAGGAAAATGATTTAACGCAATTTTTAAATTCTTTATAAGCTTTAAGTTTATCTTTGTAATGTGATTGATAAAATACCAAAAGACAAGCAACTAATACTATTTGATGGTGTTTGCAACCTTTGTAACAGCAGTGTTTTATTTGTGATAAAACGTGATAAAACAGACAAGTTTTTGTTTGCTCCATTACAAAGTGATATTGGGAATGCAATCATTAAGAAATTCAATATAGACTCAACCAAAACAGATTCTATTTTACTCTACCGACCAGGTTCTGATACATTAAAATATAAGTCTTCTGCAGCTCTTCATATTTCAAAAAAAATAGGATTTCCTACCAACCTAATGGCTGTATTCTTTGTTATTCCAACGTTTATAAGGAATTGGGTCTACGATTTTGTAGCCAGAAATAGATACAAATGGTATGGTAAAAAAGAATCTTGCATGATACCAACTCCAGAATTACAATCTAAGTTTTTAGCATAAAAAAAGCCTTCTAGCATTCACTCTAAAAGGCTTTTTTAAATTAACAACTTACTTAAAACTAATTTAATCTAAACAAAATTTTAATTTCAATTTTTTTATGAGGGAAAATAAAAATTGATTAATAGCACATTATTTTGTTAGCTTAAAATTATAAGATTATTAGTAGCAGGTATAAAATATTCGATATAAGCCCATTTATAATTGTTTAAAATGTTGAATCTGCAAATAATCTCCATGAGATGCATAGTAATAATAGCTATAGACTCACCCAAAATATACTTTCTCTTGGTTTTAATCCTTTCTTACTCATTTCATATTTCTAAATCGTTGCGTGTCTTTTAGTTTTGAGATAAACTAAA